>DATATV010000041.1:0-128174 GCA_036268615.1 Pseudonocardiaceae bacterium | reverse complement strand
GCCCGATCGGGCGGCCCGGCCCGGCGGGTCACTTGCCGTGGAACTCCGGGCGGCGCTTGGCGGCGAACGCGCTGGGACCTTCCTTGGCGTCGGCGCTGGCGAACACGGCCATGCCCAGCCGTGCGTCGACGGTGAACGCCTGGTTCTCCGGCATACCTTCGGTTTCCCGCATGGTGCGCAGGATCGCCTGCACGGCAAGGGGTCCGTTGGCCGCGACCGTCTCGGCGAGCTCCATCGCCTTGCTCAGCGCGGTGCCGGCCGGGACGACGTGGCCGATCAGGCCGATGTCCTTGGCCTCGGCGGCGCTCAGGTGGCGGCCGGTGAGCAGGATCTCGGCGGCCACCGTGTAGGGGATCTGCCGGGGGAGGCGGACCGCGGAGCCGCCCAGCGGGAACAGGCCCCAGCGGGCCTCGGACACGCCGAACTTCGCCGTGTCGCCGGCGACCCGGATGTCGGTGGCCTGGAGGATCTCGGTGCCGCCGGCGATCGCCGGTCCCTCGACGGCGGCGATCAGCGGCTTGGTCAGCCTGCGCCCCTTGAGCAGTGCGTCGATGACCGAGAGGTCCCAGTCGCCGCTGGCGAACGCGTCGCCGGGATGACTGGCGGTCATCGCCTTGAGGTCGGCCCCGGCGCAGAACGCGCCGCCCGCGCCGGTCAGCACGCACACCCGGATCTCCGGGTCACTGTCCACCTCGTCCCAGGCCGCACGCATGATCGACATCATTTCGGCGGACAGCGCGTTGCGCGCCGCGGGCCGGTTCATCGTCACCACGAGCACGTGTCCGGCGCGCTCGACGAGGCAGTGCGGCTGATCGGCGGGCGGGGTTGACGGGGTCACGTTGGTGCCTCCTGCGGATGTCGAACCGGTCAGGGGATTGCCCAGAACAATAACATGTTCTAGTTTCAGCTCATGGCCATCAACATTGCCGACCTGGTCGAGCACGCGGTGGATCTGGTCCCCGACCGCGTCGCGGTGATCTGCGGGGACCGCGCGGTGACCTATGCCGAACTGGAGGCCAGGTCGAACCGGCTCGCCCATCACCTGGCCCAACACGGTGTCCACAGTGGATCACATGTCGGCGTGTACCTGCGTAACTCGATCGAGGCGATCGAGACCATGATCGCCGCCTACAAGCTGCGCGCGGTGGCCATCAACGTCAACTACCGCTACGTCCAGAACGAGTTGCGATATCTGTTCGACAACGCCGACCTGGTCGCGCTGGTGCATGAGCGGGCCTACGCGCCGCTCGTGCGCGAGGTACTGCCCGACGCGCCGGCGCTGCGGCACACCATCGTCGTCGAGGACGGCAGCGACACCGACTGGTCGGGCTACGGCGCGGTCGGCTACGCCGACGCGCTGGCCGATGGTTCACCCGACCGGGACTTCGGCCCGCGCACCGCCGACGACCGCTACCTGCTCTACACCGGCGGCACCACCGGCAAGCCCAAAGGGGTGATCTGGCGGCACGAGGACGTGTGGCGGGTGCTCGGCGGTGGCATCGATTTCATCAGCGGCGCGAAGCTTGCCGACGAATGGCAACAGTCCAAGCAGGGCAAGGAGAACGGGCCGCTGATCCGGTTCCCGGTTCCCCCGTTGATCCACGGGGCCGCGCAGTGGGCGGCGTTCCAGAGCCTGTTCGGCGGTGGCACGACGGTGTTCGTCCCGCAGTTCGACCCCGACACGGTCTGGCAGACCGTGGTCCGGCACAAGGTCAACGTGATGCTGATCGTCGGCGACGCGATGGCCCGTCCGATGATCGAGTCGCTCACCGCGGGTGGTTATGACGCGTCCTCGCTGCTGGCGATCTCCAGCAGCGCCGCGCTGTTCTCGCCGAGCGTGAAGGCGCAGTACCTCGACGCGCTGCCCAACGTCGTGCTCACCGACTCGATCGGCTCCTCGGAGACCGGTTTCACCGGCATGGGCCTGGTCAGCCGCGACGCCCAACCGACCGGTGGCCCCAGAGTGACCGCCGACCCCGACACCGTCGTGCTCGGCGACGACAACCAGGTGTTGACGCCGGGCACCGGGGCCATCGGCCGGATCGGCCGGGGCGGCAACATCCCGTTGGGCTATCACAAGGACAAGGCCAAGAGCGACGCGTTGTTCGCCGAGGCCAACGGTCGTCGCTACGTCGTGCCCGGTGACCTGGCCCGGCTGGAGGCCGACGGCACCATCACCCTGCTGGGCCGTGGCAACACCTGCGTCAACAGTGGCGGCGAGAAGATCTTCCCGGAGGAGGTCGAGAGCGCGCTCAAGTCGCACCCCAGCGTGTTCGACGCACTGGTGATCGGCGTGCCCGACGAGCGGCTCGGCCAACGGGTGGCCGCGCTGGTCCAGCCGCGCCCCGGCCACACCCTGAACTTCGCCGAGCTGGACAAGCACGTGCGCACCGAGATCGCCGGCTACAAGGTGCCCCGCACGCTGTGGGAGGTCCCCGCGGTGAGCAGGTCGGCCAGCAGCAAACCGGACTATCCATGGGCACAGCGGTACGCGCGGGAACACCCGCCGACGCACGTCTGGGAGGGCCACAGTGCACACCGCGTTGGCTGACCGGCTGGGGGTCCGCTACCCGATCGTCGGCTTCACCCCGTCCGAGCACGTGGCCGCGGCGATCAGCCGGGCCGGCGGGCTGGGCGTGCTGGGCTGCGTCCGGTTCAACGACGCCGCCGACCTGGACGCCGTGCTGAACTGGATGGACGCCAACACCGACGGCCACCCCTACGGCGTGGATGTGGTCATGCCGGCGACGATCCCCACCGAGGGCAGCGCGGTCGACCTGGACAAGCTCATCCCACCGGAGCACCGCGCGTTCGTCGAACGCACCCTCGCCGAACTCGGCGTGCCGCCCCTGCCCGGCGACCACGAGGCCGCGGTCGGTGTGCTGGGCTGGCTGCACTCGGTGGCCCGCGCGCACGTGGACGTCGCGCTCGACCACCGGATCGCGCTGATCGCCAACGCGCTGGGCTCGCCGCCGCCGGACGTGATCCTCCAGGCGCACGAGCGCGGGGTGCCGGTCGCGGCACTGGCCGGCAAGGCCGAGCACGCCCGCCGGCACGTCGCCAACGGGGTGGACATCGTGATCGCGCAGGGCCACGAGGCCGGTGGCCACACCGGCGAGATCGCCACGATGGTGCTGGTCCCGGAGATCGTGGACGCCGTCGGCGCGGACGTGCCGGTGCTCGCTGCCGGTGGCATCGGCTCGGGCCGGCAGGTGGCCGCGGCGCTGGCGTTGGGCGCGGGCGGGGTGTGGACCGGTTCGATCTGGCTGACCGCGCGGGAGTACGCGCTGGGTGCCGGCGCGGTGCAGCGGGCGCTGCTCGCGGCGAGCTCCAGCGACACGGTGCGCTCCCGGATCTACAGCGGCAAACCGGCGCGGCTGCTGCGTACCAAGTGGACGGAGGCGTGGGCGGCCGATGGTGCGCCGAACCCGTTGCCGATGCCGTTGCAGAACGTGTTGGTGGGGGAGGCACACCTGCGGATCGCGGCCGCCGACGACCCGGAGGTGGTGGCGATGCCGGTGGGGCAGATCGTGGGGCGGATGAACGAGGTCCGGCCGGTGGCGGAGATCGTGGCCGGCTTGGTGGCGGAGTTCGCGGAGACGGTCGGGCGGTTGAACTCGATCGCGGAGTGAGGCACCACCGGGTGCCCATTCTGTGAGGTCTGCCCAGTTCTCGGCCGCGATCATCAGTACCTCGTAGGCCTGGGCCGTGAGCTGGCCGTAGTCGTAGCGGTCGGTCACGGTCCGGGCGAGGCGCTGCGTGAACCCACGAGTTTGCGGCACTCCTGGCCGGCGACGGTTGCTGTGCGGTGCCAGGGTTCGGGACGCAGGCGGAAGCCGATCGCCCGCAGTGCGCCGTAATCCTCCGCCCAGGCAGGGTCGTGATTCACCACCGCGACGCCGGTGGTGAATTCGTCGGGAAAGGGCACGGGCGGACGTTACTGCTCGGGAAGTGGCACGGGTTCCCGGGCCAGCAGGTCGCCGAGGTCGCGCAGGTGGGTGGTGGCGCCGCCCTGCTGGAATTCGTTGCGCTTGGCCGCGGTGAAGTAGCGGTGCAGGGCGTGGCTGGTGTCGATGCCCATGCCGCCGTGCACATGGACCGCGGTGTGCGCGACCCGGTGGCCGGCCTCGGCGGCCCAGAACTTCGCGGTGGCGACCTCGGCCGCGCAGTCCAGGTCGGCCGCGCGCCGCCAGGCCGCCTGCCACAGCGACAGCCGGATCGCCTCCACGTCGATGTAGGCATCGGCCAGTCGTTGGCCCACCGCCTGGAACGTGCCGATCGGGCGGTCGAACTGGATACGGGTGCGGGCGTGTTCGGCGGTGAGTTCCAAGGCCCGCTCGGCCACCCCCAGCTGGGTCGCGGACAGCCCGATCGCGGCGGTCGTGGTCAGCCAGTCGGCCGCAGGCCCGACGATCCGGTCCTCGCCCAGCAGCACCGACTCGAAGGTGAGCCGGCCGGCGCTGGTTTCGTCGACGGTGTCCTGCGGTTCGATGAGCACCCCGGGATCGGTTGGGGTGACAAGGAAAACCGTGTCGCCGGTGACCGGGACGAGGATGGCGTCGGCCTCGGCGGCGAAGGGGACCGCGGTCTTGCCGCCGGTCAGCCGCCAGCCCCCCGGGACGGGCTCGGCGTGGGCGCCCTCGTCCTCCAGCGCGGCGGTCAGGATGACCTCGCCGGTCGCTGCCGGGGCGGCCCAGCGCTCGCGCAGCGCGGCCGGGGCGAACCGGGTGAGCGCCGACGCGGCGAGCATGATCGAGTCGAGATAGGGCACCCGAGCGGTCTCCCGGCCCAGTTCGAGCAGCACCGAACATTGTTCCAGGACACCGAAACCGCTGCCGCCGACCGACTCCGGCAGCGCGGCGGCGAGCACCCCGGCGGTGGCCAGGGCCTGCCAGCGGGCCCGGTCGAACCGGTCGGTGCCGGGTGTTCCGGTGAGGATGCGCCGGGTCAGGCCGGCCAGGTCCTGTTGGGCTTCGGTGGGGGAGAAGTCCATCACCACTCCTGATCAGCGCTTCGCCGGGGGCAGGCCGAGGCCGACGCCGGCCACGATGTCCCGCTGGATCTCGTTGGTGCCGCCGCCGAAGGTGAGAATCAGCGCCGAGCGGTGCATCCGTTCCACTCGCCCGCGCAGCGCCGCGCCCGGTGAGCCCGCGCGCAGGTAGCCGGCCGGGCCGAGTACCTCCATCAGCAGCCGGTAGGCCTCGGTGGCGAACTCGGTGCCGAACACCTTCGTCGAGGACGCCTCGGCCGGCGAGACCGTCTCGGCCGCGGCGAGTTTCCAGTTGATCAGCTTCAGGAACTCCGCGCCGGCGTGCACCCGAGCCAGGTGCGTGCGCACCCATTCCTGGTCGATCACCCGGTTGCCGTCGGGGAGTTTGGTTGCCTGCGCCCAGGCGCGCACCTCGCGCAACGCGGTCTGCACCGGTGCGGCCGAGGTGAGCGCGACGCGCTCGTGGTTGAGCTGGTTGGTGATCAGCGGCCAGCCCCGGTTCTCCTCGCCGACCACCGCGGTGACCGGCACCCGCACGTCGGAGAAGTAGGTGGCGCTGGTGGTGACGCCGGCCATCGTGTGCACCGGTGTCCAGGAGAAGCCGGGTGCCGTGGTCGGCACGATCAGGATGGACAGGCCCTTGTGCTTGGCCGCGTCCGGATCGGTGCGGCAGGCCAGCCAGACGTAGTCGGCGTAGGCGATCAGGCTGGTCCACATCTTCTGGCCGTTGATCACGTAGTCGGTGCCGTCGCGGACCGCCCGGGTGCGCAGCGACGCCAGGTCGGTGCCGGCCTCGGGCTCGGAGTAGCCGATGGAGAAGTGCAGGTCGCCGGCGGCGATCCGGGGCAGGTAGTGCGCCTGCTGCTCGGGCGTGCCGAACCGCATGATCGTCGGGCCGATCGTGTTGAGCGTCAGGAACGGCACCGGCACCCCGGCCACGGCCGCCTCGTCGGTGAAGATCAGCTGGTCGAGCATGGGGCGATTCTGTCCGCCGTGCTCGGTGGGCCAGCCCAGCGTGAGCCAGCCGTCGGTGCCCAGCTGCCGGACGATCTCCCGGTACGCCTGGCCGTCGCCGTAGTCGCCGCCGGTGGTCAGGGCCGCGCGGCGCTCGCTGGTCATCAGCGTGGCGAAGTAGGCTCGCAGTTCGGCGCGCAGCTGTTCCTGTCCGGCCGTGTAGCTGATCCGCATCGGGCCTCCACCTGAAACGTGTTCTACACAGCCTAGTTGCCGGATTGATCCACGTCGAGTGGTTTGATAGGCCCAACGGTCTTGCCTCAAACGAGAACAGATTCTAGTGTTGGTCCGACCACATCCGCGTGCTCGACGAGGAGTCCCCGGTGAAGGCAGCGGTACTCAGTCAGGTCGGCGACGACAAGCTCGAACTGCGCGACGACATCACTACAACGGACCCAGGTCCCCATGAGGTACGCATCCGGGTCAAAGCCTGCGGTATCTGCCACAGCGACCTGTCCGCGATGAACGGCACGCTGCCCGCGCTCGCGCCGGGGGTGATCGGACACGAGGGCGCGGGCGAGATCATCACCGTCGGCTCGGCCGTCGAGCATCTCGCGCTCGGCGACCACGTCGCGGTCACCTTCGTCCCGCCGTGCGGGCGGTGCGCCAACTGTCTGCGCGGCGAACCGCACCTGTGTCCGGTGCACACGATCGCCGCGTTCACCACGCCCCGGTTCCGGGCCGGCGACAGCCCGCTGTTCGGCTACGCCGGGCTGGGCACCTTCGCCGAGGAGGTGGTGGTACCCGCCGACGGCGCGATCAAGATCGACCCCGATGTGCCCTACGAGATCGCCGCGCTGGTGTCCTGCGGGGTGATGACCGGCGTCGGCGCCGTGCTCAACACCGCCAAGGTGCAACCCGGCTCGACGGTCGCGGTGATCGGCTGCGGCGGCGTGGGCTTCTCGGTCATCCAGGGCGCCCGGCTGGCCGGCGCGACCACCATCGTCGCGGTCGACCCGGTCGTCGCGAAACACGAGGCGGCGCTGCGCTTCGGCGCCACCCACGCGACCACCCCCGACGGGTTGGCCGCCCTCAACCAGGAACTCACCGGCAGCATGGGGTTCGACCACACCTTCGACGTGGTCGGCATCCCGGCGACGATCCGGTCGGCCTGGGACGTGGCCCGCCGCGGCGGACACGTCACCGTCGTGGGCGCCGGGCGTGCCGACGCGATGGTGTCCTTCAGCGCCCAGGAGATCTTCCTGCACGACAAGGTGCTGCGTGGCTCGTTCTACGGCTCGGCCAACGTGCGCCGGGACTTCGGGCTGTTCATCGACTTCTGGCGGGCCGGCCGGCTGGATCTGGAGGGCATGATCAGCAGGCGGCTGCGGCTGGAGGACGTGAACGACGGGCTGGCCGCGTTGCGTGAGGGCCAGCACGACCTGATCCGCCAGATGATCGTCCTCGACTGAGGTGTCCTGAGTGGACGACATGGTGAACTCGGTGAGCCTGGCCGGAAAGGTAGCGGTGGTCAGCGGTGCTGGCGCCGGACTCGGCCGGGCCGAAGCCCTCGCACTGGCCGCGGCCGGCGCCGACGTGGTGGTCAACGATCTCGGTCCCGGCGCGCGGTCGGTGGCCGAGGAGATCCAGGCGTTGGGCCGGCGCGCGGTCGCGGTGGTCGGCGACATCGGCGAGCGGGCCACCGCCGACGCGGTGCTCGCGGCCGCGGTCGACCAACTCGGTGGGCTGCACGTGCTGGTGAACAACGCCGGTGTGCTGCGCGACCGGATGCTGTTCAACATGACCGACGAGGACTGGGACCTGGTCGTGCGGGTGCACCTGCGCGGGCACTTCCTGTTGTCCCGCAACGCCGCCGCCTACTGGCGCGACCAGGCCAAGGCGACCGGCGGGCCGGTGTACGGGCGGGTGGTGAACACCGCGTCCGAGTCGTTCCTGCTGGGCTCGGGCGGGCAGCCCAACTATGCCGCGGCCAAGGCCGGTATCGCCGCGCTGACCGTGTCCACCGCACGCGGCCTGGCCCGCTACGGGGTGCGGGCCAACGCGATCTGCCCCCGCGCGCGCACCGACATGACCCGCGCGTCGTTCGGCGCCGCCCCCGAGCAGGGCGTCGACCCGCTCAGCCCCGAGCACGTCGCGCCGTTCGTGGTCTATCTCGCCTCGCCGGCCGCCGACTCGATCAGCGCGCAGGTTTTCGTCGTGTACGGCGGAATGGTGGCGCTGCTCGCGCCGCCGACCGTGGAACGGCGGTTCGACGCCGACGGGTCGGGCTGGACCCCGGCCGGGCTGGCCGAGACCGTCGGCGGCTATTTCGCCGATCGTGATCCGGCGCGGACGTTCGCCTGCGCCGAGTTGTACTCGCTGTCTCCAGTGGAGGTGTCTTGATGACGCTCACGGTCGCCCCGCACCGGGAGGCGCTCGGCCTGAAGGACGGTCAACTGCTGGTCAACGGCCAGTGGCGAGCCGGCGCCGAGGGTGCCACCTGGACCCATCACCACCCGGCCACCGGCGAGCTGGTCGGCCAGTTCGCGATCGCCGGCGCCCAGGACGTGGACGACGCGGTCGGCGCGGCCGCCGCCGCGTTCGACAGCTGGTCGCGCACCCGGGCCGGGGTGCGGATCAAGCTGCTGCACCGCTACGCCGAACTGCTGCGTAGCCACGCCGACGAACTGCGTGGCCTCCAGGCGTTGGACAACGGGGTGCCGCTGTCCTTCGCCGGCATCTACGCCACCTCGGTGGACATGGCCGCCGACGTGTTCGACCACCACGCCGGCTGGGTGGACAAGATCGGCGGCGAGACGCTGCCGCCCTACCAGGGCGGCGACCATCTGGCGCTGACCTTCCGCGAGCCGGTCGGGGTGGTCGCGGCGATCCTGCCGTGGAACGCGCCGTTCGTGCTGTTCGCGCAGAAGATCGCGCCCGCGCTCGCGGCCGGCTGCACCGTCGTGCTCAAGCCCTCCGAGCACGCCACCTTCTGTGTGCTGCGAATGGTGTCGCTGCTGCTGGAGGCCGGGCTGCCCGACGGTGTGCTCAACGTCGTCACCGGACCGGGCGACCCGACCGGGGAGGCGCTGATCACCCACCCTCGGGTGGACAAGGTCAGCTTCACCGGCAGCCGGGCGGTGGGCAAACGCATCGTCGAGGCGTCGGCCGGCACGCTCAAGCGGGTCAGCCTGGAACTGGGCGGCAAGAGCCCCGCGGTCGTCTTCCCCGACGCCGTCGACCTGAACCTGGCCGCGATGACCGTGATGGGCGCGGTCACCATGGGCCTGTCCGGGCAGGCGTGCGTGGCGCAGACCCGGGCACTGGTGCACCGCGACGTCTACGACGGGTTCATCGCCGCCGCCCAGGGCATGGCGTCGTTCATCACCTACGGTGACCCGTTCGACCCGGCCGTGCTGGCCTGCCCGCTGATCACTGCGAAACAGGCCGACCGGGTGATGGGCTTCATCGGCACCGGGCAGGAGGAGGGCGCGCGGCTGGTGACCGGCGGCAACCGGCTCGACGGCGACTACGCGGCCGGCAACTTCGTCGCGCCCACCATCCTGGCCGACGTGGACAACTCGGCCACCGTCGCCCAGCAGGAGATCTTCGGGCCGGTGCTCGCGGTCGTCCCGTTCACCGACGAGGACGAGGCGGTCCGGCTGGCCAACGACACCGAGTACGGGCTGGGCGCCGGCGTCTACACCAACGACACCCGCCGGGCGTTCCGGGTGGCCAAGGCGTTGCGCGGCGGGCTGATCGGCATCAACGGCTTCCAGCTCGAACCCAACATTCCCTTCGGCGGGTTCAAGCAGTCCGGCCTGGGTCGGGAGGGTGGGCGCACCGCGTTCGAGGCGTACACCGAACTCAAGACCGTGCTGATGCCGCTGACCGACGAGATGATGTGACGGCCATGTCCGAAGGGTCCGGCCGGCTGGCCGGCAAGGTCGCACTGATCACCGGCGCCGCCCGGGGACAGGGCGCGGCCGCCGCCCGCCGGTTCGTCGCCGAGGGCGCCCAGGTGCTGATCGCCGACATCCTGGACGAACCGGGCAAGGCGTTGGCCGACGAACTCGGCGCGTCCGCCGCCTACCAGCACCTCGACGTGTCCGACGAGGACGAGTGGACGCGCGCGGTGGCCGCGGCGGCGACCACCTTCGGGCCGGTCACCGTGCTGGTCAACAATGCCGGCATCCTGCGCTTCTCGGCGATCGAGCAGACCACGCTGGCCGACTACGAACAGGTCGTCCGGGTCAACCAGATCGGCACCTTCCTGGGGATGCGCGCGGTCATCCCGGCTATGAAGGAGGCCGGCGGCGGGTCCATAGTGAACCTGTCCTCGGTGGAGGGTCTGGCCGGGATGCCGTTCCTGGTCGCGTACACGGCCAGCAAGTTCGCCATCCGTGGGATGACCAAGGTCGCCGCGATCGAACTGGGCGCGGCGAACATCAGGGTCAACTCGGTGCATCCGGGAATGATCGATACGGATATGGTCAGGCAGGTCTTCGGAGACAAGGCGGACTCGATCGACCTGAGCCCGGTCGGGCGCAAGGTGGCCCTGCGTCGGGTCGGTCGCCCCGAGGAGATCGCCAACCTGGTGGTCTTCCTGGGCAGCGACGAGAGCTCCTACTGCACGGGGGCCGAGTTCGTCGCGGACGGCGGGGCGACGGCCACGCACGCGCTGGCAGGCAAGTGATCGCCGGGAACAGGGGATGTGCATGACCCAGCTGGGCACCAGAGACCTTCCCGGTGTCGGGGCGCTGCGCCAGGTCGGCCGGCTGGCCACCCTGGGCTGGGAGGTGGCCCGGCTGACCCCGCGCCGGCCCTTCCAGTTCCGCGAGTTCATCCAGCAGTCCTGGTTCTTCGCCAGCGTGACGATCCTGCCCACGGCGTTCGTGGCCATCCCGTTCGGCGCGGTCATCTCGTTGCAGCTGGGGTCGCTCACCGAGCAGATCGGTGCCCAGTCCTTCACCGGCGCGGCCGGTGCGCTGGCGATCATCCAGCAGGCCAGCCCGCTGGTCACCGCGCTGCTGGTGGCCGGCGCGGGTGGCTCGGCGGTGTGCGCCGACATCGGCGCGCGCACCATCCGCGAGGAGATCGACGCGCTGGAGGTGCTGGGCATCTCGCCGATCCAGCGCCTCGTGGTGCCCAGGGTGCTGGCCGCGATGCTGGTGTCGATGCTGCTCAACGGGCTGGTCTCGGTGGTCGGCGTGCTCGGCGGCTACTTCTTCAACGTGATCATGCAGGGCGGCACCCCCGGCGCGTACCTGGCCAGCTTCAACGCCCTGGCCCAACTCCCCGATCTGTGGGTCAGCGAGATCAAGGCGATCATCTACGGCTTCATCGCCGGCGTGGTGGCCGCCTACCGAGGGCTCAACCCGGCGGCCGGCCCCAAGGGCGTCGGCGACGCGGTCAACCAGGCGGTCGTCGTCACCTTCCTGCTGCTGTTCCTGGTCAACGTCGTGCTCACCGCCCTGTACCTGCAAATCGTGCCGGCCAAGGGGATGTGAACCGTGGCGACCCTGGAACTACTCGGCCGGCAGCTGGCCTTCTACCTCAAGGCGGTGGCCTGGGCGCCGCGCACGCTGCGCCGCTACTCGCGGGAGACGCTGCGGCTGCTCACCGAGGTCAGCTTCGGCACCGGCGCGCTGGCCGTCATCGGCGGCACGCTCGGCGTGATGATCGGCATGACCTTCTTCACCGGCACCATCGTCGGCCTGCAGGGCTACGCCTCGCTCAACCAGCTGGGCACCTCGGCGCTGACCGGGTTCATCTCCGCCTACTTCAACACCCGTGAGGTCGCCCCGCTCTCGGCCGGGCTGGCCCTCTCGGCGACGGTGGGCTGCGGATTCACCGCCCAGCTGGGCGCGATGCGCATCTCCGAGGAGATCGACGCGCTGGAGGTGATGGGCATCCCCAGCCTGCCCTATCTGGTCACCACCCGGGTGCTGGCCGGGGTGGCCGCGGTGATCCCGCTCTACATCGTCGGGCTGCTCTGCTCCTACCTGGCCTCCCGCGAGGTCACCGTATGGTTCTACGGCCAGTCGGCCGGCACCTACGACCACTACTTCCACCTGTTCCTGCCACCGCAGGACGTGCTCTGGTCGTTCCTCAAGGTGATCGTGTTCAGCGTGGTGATCATCCTGGTGCACTGCTACTACGGCTACCAGGCCAGCGGCGGCCCGGCCGGCGTCGGCATCGCGGTCGGCCGTGCGGTGCGGGCGGCGATCGTGATCCAGACCGTGCTGGACTTCTTCCTGAGCCTGGCGATCTGGGGGTCGACCACCACGGTGAGGTTGGCCGGATGAGACTCACCGAGCGGCAGGTCAGGCTGCGCTACCAGGCCCTGGGTGTGCTGCTGCTGGTGATCGTCGCGCTGTTCTTCACCGTCACGGTTGCCGTGTACCGCAAGGTGTTCACCCCGATCGCGGCGGTCAGCCTCGATGTGGACCACACCGGCAACCAGCTGAGCCCCGGCGCGGACGTGAAGATCCGCGGCGTGATCGTCGGCGAGGTGCGTTCGATCAGCTCCACCGGCGACGGCGCCGTGCTGCACCTGGCGATGCAGCCGGACAAGCTGAGCCTGATCCCGGCCAACGTGACCGCGCAGCTGCTACCCAAGACGCTGTTCGGTGAACGGTACGTGGCGCTGGAACTGCCCGCGGCCCCCGCGCCGGCCCGGCTGGCCGCCGGGGACGTGATCGGCCAGGACCGCAGCGCCACCTCCATCGAGGTGGAGAAGGTGCTCGGCGACATCATGCCGCTGTTGCAGGCGGTGCAGCCGCAGAAACTCGCCTCCACCCTGGACGCGATCTCCGGCGCGCTGTCCGGGCAGGGCACCACGCTGGGCCAGACCCTGGTCGGGCTGGACAGCTACCTCAAGCAGATCCAGCCCGCACTGCCCAACCTGGACGCCGACATCCAGGACATCTCCTCGGTGGCCAACACCTACACCCAGGCCGCGCCGCAACTGCTGTCCGCGCTCTCGGAGCTGACCACCACCAGCAAGACCATTGTGGACCAACAGAACGCGTTGCAGAGCCTCTACGCGGAGGTGACCAACGCCGGGGTCGACCTGGACGACTTCCTGCGGGTCAACGAGAACAACATCATCGACCTGGCCGCCACGAGCACCCCCACGCTGAACGTGCTGGCCCGGTACGCGCCGGAATACCCGTGCCTGCTCAACCAGGTCGTGCAGCGCATCCCCGCCTCGGACCTGGCCTACGGCAAGGGAACCAGCCACCCCGACGCGATGCAGGTGACCATCGTCGTCGCGGCCAGCCGGGGCAAGTACGTGCCCGGCGTGGACACCCCGCGCTACGACGACAACCGCGGCCCGATGTGCTACCCGCTGGACAAGCCGCCGGCCCGGTCCCCGCAGTACCCGCCGGGCGGTCCGATCAACGACGGCTCCACCCACCCCGCGCCGCCGAACGGGACCTGGGACGGCAACCTGCAGGACCTCTCCGGCGCGCTCACCAACTCGACCGTGCCGCAACTGGCCAACTCCCCGGCCGAGCAGCAGCTGATCACCACGCTGGTCGCGCCGAGCCTCGGGGTGCTGCGCACCGACGTGCCGACCTGGTCGAGCATGCTGCTCGGGCCGCTCTACCGGGGGACGGAGGTGACGCTGAAATGAGAGGCGGACTCTGGGCACCGCTGATCAAGATCAGCCTGTTCACGGTGATCACCGTGCTGCTCACCGCCGTGCTCGGGCTGACCATCGCCAACGTGCAGCTCGGCCCGACCACCGGTTACTCGGCGATGTTCACCGACGTGACCGGCCTGAACACCGGTGACGACGTGCGCATCTCCGGGGTGAAGATCGGCTCGGTGACCTCGATCGCGGTGGTGCAACAGAAGTACGCCCGGGTCGGTTTCCAGATCGACGCCGGGCGGCACCTGCCCGCCGAGGTGACCGCGTCGATCAAGTACCGCAACCTGGTCGGCCAGCGTTACGTCTCGCTGGGCACCGACGTGGGCGACCCGAACACCCTGCTCGCCCCCGGCGCGACCATCCCGTTGAACCGCACCGCGCCGGCGCTCAACCTGACCGTGCTGTTCAACGGGTTCAAACCGCTGTTCCAGGCGTTGAACCCGGACGATGTGAACGCGCTCGCACTGGAGATCATCCAGGTGTTGCAAGGCGAAGGTGGCACCGTCGACGACCTGCTCACCCACACCGCGTCGCTGACCGAGGCGATCGCCGGGCGGGACAAGGTGATCGGCGAGACGATCGACAACCTCAACACCGTGCTGGGCACGGTGAACGCGCACAGCGCCCAGTTCTCCGACCTGATCATCCAGTTGCAGCAGCTCGTCTCCGGGCTCAACCAGGAACGCCAACCCATCGGCGACGCCATCACCGGCCTCGGCAACCTGACCACCGCCACCGCAGGCCTGCTCACCAACGCCCGGCCGCCGCTGGAGTCCGACATCAGCAGCCTCGGCGTGCTGAGCAAGACCCTCGACGACAGTTCCGGACTGGTGCAGCACTTCGTGTCGTTCCTGCCGACAAAACTGGCCGCGCTCACCCCGGCAGTCAGCTACGGCAGCTGGTTCAACTACTTCACGTGCAGCCTCAGCGGCACCGTCGGGGTGTCCGCGCTGGACATCAACCTGCCGGTGGTGCCGCTGCCGGGCACCCAGCGACCGGCCCGGTGCGGGCCGTGAAGCCGCTGCGCGAGCGGGACCAGGCGACCGTCGGCGCGGTCACCCTGGTGGTGATCGTGCTGTTCGTGCTCGCCGCGTTCTACTCCGACGACCTGCCCATCATCGGCGGCGGCACCACCTACAGCGCCTACTTCACCGAGTCGGCCGGACTGGTGTCGGGCAACGAGGTGCGGGTGGCCGGGGTGAAGGTCGGCGAGGTGACCGACGTGTCGTTGGCCAAGAACCAGATCCTGGTGCGGTTCCGGGTGTCGCACACCTGGATCGGCGACCAGAGCACCGCGTCCATCCAGATCAAGACGCTGCTGGGGGAGAAGTACCTCGCGGTCGACCCGGAGGGCCCCGCCCAGCAGAACCCCGACCAGACCATCCCGCGCACCCGCACGCTGTCCCCGTTCGACATCACCGACGCGGTCAACCAGCTCGCGACGACGGTCGACAACATCAACACCGACCAGCTCGCGCAGAGCTTCCAGGTCATCGCCGACACCTTCAAGAACAGCCCCGGCCCGGTCAAGGACGCGCTGACCGGGTTGCAGGCGCTGTCCACCACGATCTCCTCCCGGGACACCGAACTGGCCCAACTGCTGGCCAACACCAGTCAGGTGAGCACGACGCTGGCCAACCGGGACGCCCAGTTCCAGAGCCTGCTCGCCGATGGCAACCAGTTGCTCGCCGAGCTGCGCGACCGCAAGGACGCCGTCGGCCAGTTGCTCACCGGCACCCAGGACCTCGCCGCCCAGCTCTCCGGGCTGATCGACGAGGACCAGGCGAAACTCACGCCCGCGCTGACCGACCTGAACGCGGTCACCACGATCCTGCAACAGAATCAGGCCAACCTGGAGAAGGGCCTCAACGAGCTGGCCCCGTTCTCCCGGCTGTTCACCAACACCGTCGGCAACGGGCGCTGGTTCGACGGCTACCTGTGCGGGCTGTTCCCGCCGCCGATCCTCACCGGCGTGCTCAACATCAACTCCAACGGCTGTACCCCGCCGATCACCCCGGCCAACCTCAACGGGAGTGGCGGATGAGCGGGCGTAGCGAGCGAATCAATCAACACTGTGCGCCCCGTGCCTCGGTGCTGCCCGGAGCGAGGCGAGGACAGCGATGAGCATCAGCGAGACTCGTGCCGGCCGCGATCTCGGCCGCGTGGTCGCCATCGCCTGCGTGCTGGGGCTGCTGCTGGCCGGCGGCCTGTGGTGGATTCTCTACGACCAGGGCGGCATCCGGATCACCGCGTACTTCAGCAAAACCGTCGGGGTCTACCCGGGTTCGGCGGTGCGCGTGCTGGGTCTCCAGGTGGGCACGATCGACGATGTCGAGCCACAGGGTGCGCTGGTGCGGGTGGACCTGACGGTTGACGAGGGCGTGCAGATCCCGGCGAAGGCGCAGGCGGTGATCGTCGCCCCCAGCCTCGTGTCCGACCGCTACGTGCAGCTCGTGCCCGCCTACTCCGACGGGCCGATCATGGGCGGCGGCGCGGTGATCCCGACCAGCCGCACCGCGACCCCGGTGGAGCTGGACGACCTCTACGCCAGCCTGGACAAGCTGGCCACCGCGCTGGGCCCCAACGGCGCCAACCAGAAGGGCGCACTGTCCAACCTGCTCAACACCACCGCCGCCAACCTCAACGGCAACGGCCAGAAGCTGGCCGACACGATCACCCAGCTCGCCGCGGCCGCGACCACGCTGTCCAACGCCAAGGGCAACCTGTTCGACACCGTCGACGGCCTCCAGAAGTTCACCACCGCGCTGGCCGACAGCGACAGCCAGATGCGCGGTTTCGACGACAACCTCGCCGACGTCAGCGGTTATCTCGCCGACGACCGCAACAGCCTGGCCACCGCGCTGACCACCCTGGCCAGCGCGCTCACCCAGGTGCAGGGCTTCATCCAGGACAACCAGGGCGCGCTGGAGTCCACCGTGCACAACCTGTCCGGCGTCACCCAGGCCCTGGTCGACCAGCGGTCCGCGCTCGCCGAGGTGCTCGACGTGGCGCCGTTGGGCCTGTCGGGCTACCTGAACAGCTACGACGCGGCCTCCGGCTCGTTCGCGGTGCGCGGCGACCTCAACGAGCTGACCGACCCGCCGATCGAGATGATCTGCAAACTGATCCAGGCCAGCACCCCGGCCAACCTGCCGGCCTTCCTCAGCGATGCCTGCGGCAAGCTGGCCCCCGTGCTGGACGGCACGCTGAAACTGCCCTCCGTCGCCCAGGACCTCCAGGCTCTCCAGGAGGGCAAGTTGCCACCGCTGCCCCTGCCGATCGCCGGCACGCTGTTCAGCCAGGGGAGTGGACAGTGAGTGGGCTGAGGGCACGGTTTCCCAGCGTGCGGCCGCTGACCGTGAAGCGGCGCAAGGTGATCCTGGTCGGCGTGACCGTCGCGGTGGCCGGGCTGGTCGCGGCGTGCGGCAGCGGCGGGTTCTCCGGCCTCTACGGCGCGCCGCTGCCCGGCGGCGCCGACCTCGGCCCGCACCCCTACACGGTGACCGCGGACTTCGCCGACGTGCTCGACCTGGTGCCGCAGGCCAGCGTCGAGGTCAACGACGTGCCGGTCGGCCGGGTGGACAGCATCGACCTGGCCGCCGACAACAAGACCGCCGAAGTGCACATGTCGGTCAACGGAGACGTGCGGCTGCCGGCCAACGCCGACGCGGACCTTGGCCAGTCCAGCCTGCTCGGCGAGAAGTACGTCGAACTCGTCGCACCGACCGACCCGCAGGGCACCCTGCGTAGCGGCGCGGTGATCCCGGAGAGCCGGACCAACCGCAGCCCGGAGATCGAGGAGGTGCTCGGCGCGCTGTCGTTGTTGCTCAACGGCGGGGACATCGGCCAGATCCAGAACATCGTCCGTGAACTCAACAACGCGATGTCGGGCAACGAACCGGAACTGCGCTCATTGCTGACCGATGTGGACGGACTGGTGACCAATCTGGACGGTCAACGCGGTGCGATCACCAACGCCATCGACGGGCTCAACCGGCTCTCGGCCACCCTGGCCGCGCAGACCGGCCGGATCGACAACACGTTGCAGAACCTCGCCCCCGGCCTGGCCGTGCTCAACAACCAGCGCGACGAACTGGTCACCATGTTGCAGGCGTTGGACAACCTCTCCGGCGTCGCGGTGGACACGGTGAACAAGAGCCAGGGCCAGCTGGTGGCCGACCTTCAGCAGCTCGCGCCGACGCTCAGTTCGCTGGCCAAGGCGGGCACCGACCTGCCCAACTCGCTACAGGACCTGCTCACCTACCCGTTCACCGACTACGCGGTCAACGACGCCCGGGGGGACTACGTCAACGTGGACGTGAAGCTGGACCTCGACCTGTCCAGCGTGCTGTCCGACATCTCCAACGCGAGCACCCCGGTGCTGCCGATCCCCGGACTCTCCAGCCTGGTGCCCGACGCCGGCAGCGCCGCGCCCACCACGTCCCAGCCCGGCACCGGCAGTGTGCTCCCGCTGCCCGGCACCACGCCCGCACCGGTCACCGGCGGTGGCGCCGGGCTGGCCGGACTGCTCAACACGCTGCTGGGGGGTGGGCACTGATGCTCACCCGGCGGATGCGCGTCCAGCTCGTCGTGTTCGTGCTCATCGCGGTGGCCGGCATCACCTACGCCGGCGGCAAGTATGCCGGGCTGGGCACGCTGTTCGGCATCCACGGCTACGTGGTGACCGTGCAACTGGCCGACTCCGGCGGCATCTTCAGCAACGCCGAGGTCGACTACCGCGGCGTGCCGGTCGGCCGGGTCGGCGCGCTGAACCTCACCGCCGACGGCGTCGACGCCGAACTGGACATGGACTCCTCCGCGCCGCCGATCCCGGCCAGCGCACACGCCCTGGTCGCCGACCGCTCGGCCATCGGCGAGCAGTACATCGACCTGGAACCGCCCAACGACCAGGGTCCGATGCTCACCGACGGCTCGGTCATCCCGGTCGGGCACACCTCGCTGCCGATCGCCCCGCAGACCCTGCTCACCGACCTGGACCAGCTGGCCACGAGCGTGCCGACCGGGTCGTTGCAGACCGTGGTCAACGAGCTGGACACCGCGTTCAGCGGCACCGGGCCTGCGCTGCACACGCTGCTCTCGGCGGCCGGCTCGTTCACCACGACGGCCAGCCAGCAGGTGCCGCAGACGGTCGGGCTGCTGGCCAGTGGCCGGACCGTGCTGGACACGCAGATCGCCGAGGCGAACCAGATCACCTCGTTCAGCACCAACCTCAACCTGCTGGCCGCTCAGCTCCAGCGCTCCGACCCCGACATCCGCCGGCTGATCGGGGTGCTGCCGCAGGTCGCCGACCAGGTGGACGCGGTGCTGCGGGCCTCGGGCAGCGACCTGGGCGTGGTGCTGGCCAACCTGCTCACCACCGCCCGGATCACGTCGAGCCGGACCAGCGCGCTGGAGCAGCTGCTGGTGGAGTTCCCGGTGGCCACCGCGTCGGCGCCCAGTGCCGACCCGGACGGGACCGGCCACCTGGGGTTCGTGCTGGACTTCTTCGACCCGATGCCGTGCACCACCGGCTATCAGGGCACCGTGGAGCGGCCCGGGTCGGACGTGACGCCCCGGCCGGCCAACGAGCAGGCCTACTGTGCGCTGCCGCCGTCCACCGGGGTGGATGTGCGCGGCGCGAACAACGCGCCGTTCGGTGGGATGCCGCAGGTGGCCACGGCCGGGACCGAGCCGACCCCGACGCCGGTGGGCTCGGGTGCCGACGCGACCACCAGCCTCACCCAGCTGCTGGGCATCGGCTGACCGACCGCCGCCGAATCCCGCCGGTCGGAGCGCCACGGCGTCCGGGCACGGCTGAGGGCCCTGGAGACCACCGGTCCCCAGGGCCCCTGGCTGTGGAGTCAGCCGATTTCGGACAGCAGCGCCTCGCGCTGCCGCTGGCCGAGGCCGGCGGCGCGGCGCTCGACCGGGATGCCGGCCTTCTCCATCACTGCGGTGACCTTGGCCGGGCCGTAGCCCGGCAGGGCCTTCACCAGCTGGGCCACCTTGGTCTTGCCGACCACGTTGTCCTCCTTGGCGCGGTCCAGGACGGCCTGGATGGTCTGCTTGCCGTCCTTGATCTCCTGCAGCAGCTTGGTACGCGCCTGCCTCGCCTCGGCGGCTTTCGCCAATGCCGCCTGGCGCTGCTCCGGGGTCAGGTTCGGGAGAGCCACTCGTCGTTTCCTTCCATTCAGGACAGTCCATACCGCGCTTGACACGCGGGTCTGGGCACCCATCATGACGCCTTGGGGTGTCACATTCGACCAGCGACACGTCCACGGTTGACCGTTCGGTCCGATGTGGATCTTGCCTGCTGCTGTGAAGGTGCGCCGTGATGGTGCCACCTCCGTCCAGGCGATTCGTGCTCGGCCACCCGTTTCGGGCCTGGCGAGTTACTGTTGGCGGAGCGCGCACCGTCGATTTTGTCCGGTCGATAACCACTCTGAGTGTCACTCGGACAGGGGAGTGGTGCTGGTGGAACGTGACTTTCCACTAACCGGGTCGTACTTGGGCGCGGCGCACTCTCGCTCGTTCGGGTAGGACCTGGGCGAGAATGCGGCCTGTAGTCGAATGAGCACCTACCGTCGTCCTTACACAGGGCGCCGGCAGGCCAGGCCCGTTGGGGGTGACGATGACCGCTACGCGGACCCGCATGGGCGCGGTCCTCGTCGTGCGCGAGTTCCGCCCGCTGTGGATCGCCGAAGCCGTGTCGATCGCCGGCGACCAACTCGCCAAGGTCGCGCTCGCCCTGGTCGTCTACGACCGGACCGGCTCGCCGCTGTGGTCCGCGATCGTCTACGCGCTGAGCTTCCTGCCCGCGCTGGCCGGCGGTCTCGGTCTGTCCCAACTGGCCGACCGCTACCCGCGGCGCACGCTGATGGTGGTCTGCGCGGCCACCCAGGCGTTGCTCGTGGCGCTGATGGCGATCCCCGGGATGCCGCTGGCCGCGATGTGCGCGCTGCTGGTCGGCGTCGGCATCGCCCAGGCCCCCGCGCTGGCCGCGCAGAACGCGCTGACCAGGGAAGTCTTCGACGCCGACGAGCTGTACTACCGCAGCCAGGACCTGCGCGGGATGACCACCAACACGGTCATGCTGCTCGGCCTGGCCGGTGCCGGCCTGCTCGTCGCCGCGGTCGGATCGAGCGCCGCGCTGCTCATCGACGCGGTCACCTTCGCCCTGGCCGCGCTGCTGGTCCGCCTCCAGGTCCGAGCCAGACCAGGGGCCAGCACGCAGCGCACGCACTGGGCGGCCGGTATCCACTTCGTGTGGTCCCGGCCACAGTTGCGCGTGCTGCTGGGCCTGTCCTGGCTGGTCGGCCTCGCCGTGGTGCCCGAGGGCCTGGCCGCGCCGCTGGCCGCCGAACTGCACGCGCCGGCCGGTGCGGTCGGCTGGCTGCTCGCCGCCGACCCGTTCGGCTACGTGCTGGGGGCCTTCCTGCTGTCGCACTTCGTGCCGGTGGCCGCCCGCCAGCGGCTGCTGGGTGTGCTGGCCACCGGGTCGGTGGCCGTGCTCGTGCTCTTCGCGCTGCACCCGTCGCTGTCCGCGGCGCTGGCGCTACTCGCCGTGGCCGGTGCGGCCGGCGCCTACCAGATCACCGTCGGCGCGACGTTCACCAGCTGGGTACCCAACGAGGTCCGGGGCGGCGCACTGGGGGTAGCCAGGACCGGACTGCGCGTGGCGCAGGGAGTCGGGGTCGCCGCGGGCGGCGTGGTCGCCACCCTCATCGGGTCGGCGAACAGCGCGATCGTGGCGGCCGGAGTGGTCGGTGTGCTGCTCGCCGTGCCCACCGCCCTGGCCTGGCACCGGCAGTACCGCGGTGTCGGCGCGACAGCGCAGAATGCCTAGTACCACGTGGACACTTGACGGAGGTGCGTGCGAGCAGGGGAGGTGATGCGGATCAGAAGTCGCGATCGGACACAGTCAACACCTCCTCGGCTACCGCGGGAACAAGGCTCGGGTGGCGACCCGTCAACTGCGGCAACGCACCCTACCGGGGACATTGTGGCCCGAAGCGAGCGTTTCTGGCAGGGAACTTGGGCAACCCTGCGACATCCGGGAACCTGGGCGCTGCGAGCGGCACCCCGGTGGGCGATCGCCTACATGGTCGCGGTGGACCTGCTCACCCTGGTGGGTGTCGGCTTCGCGGTGGTCACCGCGCACCCGGCGGCGCCGATCGACTGGGCCCGGTTCGCCGTCCTGCTCGGCTTCGCCAGCCTGCACGTGTTCCTTTCCCGGCGGCAGGAGGAGACCCGCCGCAATCTGATGGAGACGGTCCACGTCGACCTCACCTCCATCTGGACGTTCCCAGCCGCGCTGGTGTTACCGCTCCCGCAGGCGCTGCTGCTCATCCTGGCCGTGCGCTACCAGCGCTGGTTCGTGGCGCGCCGGCCGCTCTACCGGTTCGTTTTCGCCACCGCGGCCTGCGCGGTGGGTGCCCTGGCGGTGCACGGCGTGCTCACCCTCGCGGGGGAGCCGGTCTGGTCGGGACTGGGCGTGCTGGGGTCGGTGCGCGACCTCGGCGTGGCACTGGCCGCCGCGGCCGCCTACGTCGTCGTGCAGGCCGGCCTGGTCGGGATCGCGGTGGTGCTGCACACCGCCCGGCCGACGCTGGCCACCGCCGTGGGCACCTGGTACGACAACGGGCTGGAAGCGCTCACCGTGCTGCTCGGCGTGGTCACCGCGGTGCTGCTGCTGCACGCCCCGGCCGTGCTGGTGGTGATGGTGCTGATCGGTGTGATCGGCAACCGGTTCGCCGAGATCAGACAGTTGCAGGTGGATGTGCGCACCGACGTGAAGACCGGCCTGCTGAACATGCGCGGCTGGCAGGAAGCGGCGGCCAAGGAACTGGCCAGGGCCGACCGCACCGGCACGCCCACCGCGCTGCTCATGGTCGACCTGGACTACTTCAAGACGATCAACGACACCTGGGGCCACCCGGCCGGCGACGACATGCTCGGCTCGGTCGCCGAGGTGCTGCGGACCGAGACCCGCCCGTCTGACCTGGTCGGCCGGTTCGGCGGCGAGGAGTTCGTGGTGCTGCTGCCCGACGCCGACCCGGCCGCAGGCGCGGCCGCCGCCGAACGCATCCGCAAGCGGATCGCCGACCTGACCGTGGTCACCACGGACAAACGCGGCGGCCCCGCGGTGATCACCGACCGGACCACTTCGATCGGCGTGGCCGGGATGCCGGTGGACGCCACCGCGCTGGCCGGCCTGCTCCAGGCCGCCGACGCGGCGGTATACGTGGCCAAGGAGGGCGGCCGCAACCAGGTCAGGGTCGCCGGCGAGGCGGGCGGTACCGGGTAATGTCACCCTCGATCGTCCACCGGTGTGCGTGAGGAGTTGATGTGACGTGGGTACTTCGTCGGGTTCGGAGTTTCGGGCCGCACGGGACTACCTGCTCGATCATCGGGACGACTACGACGCCGCGCGAGCCGGCTTCCGCTGGCCGAGGATGGCCGAGTTCAACTGGGCGCTGGACTGGTTCGACTCGATCGCGGCCATGCCGGAGACGGCCAACCGGCCGGCGCTGTGGATCGTCGAGGAGGACGGCTCCGAGCAGCGGCTGACCTTCGCCGAGATGTCCCGGCGGTCCAGTCAAGTGGCCAACTGGCTGCGCGCGCAGGGCGTGCGCCGGGGTGACCGGCTGGTGTTGATGCTGGGCAACCAGGTCGAGCTGTGGGAGACCATCCTGGCCTCGATCAAGCTGGGCGCCGTGCTGATCCCGGCGACCACCCTGCTGGCCGCGGCCGACATCCGCGACCGGGTGGACCGGGGCCAGGCCCGGCACGTGGTGACCCGCTCGGCCGACGCAGCCAAGTTCGTCGACGTACCCGGCGACTACACCCGGGTCGCCGTGGGCGAGCCGGTGGCCGGCTGGCTGTCCTATTCGGAGGCCTACCAGGCAGGTGCGGAGTTCGACCCCGACGGCGTCACCCGCGCCGACGACACCCTGCTGCTGTACTTCACCTCCGGCACCACGGCCAAGCCGAAGCTGGTGGAGCACACCCAGCTGTCCTATCCGGTCGGCCATCTGTCCACAATGTACTGGATCGGGCTGCGGCCGGGCGACGTGCACCTGAACATCTCCTCGCCGGGCTGGGCGAAACACGCGTGGAGCAACGTGTTCGCGCCGTGGAATGCCGAGGCGTGTGTCTTCATCCACAACTACAACCGGTTCGACCCGGCCGCGCTGATGTCCACAATGGATCGGTGTGGGGTGACCACGTTCTGTGCGCCGCCGACGGTGTGGCGGATGCTCATCCAGGCCGACCTCTCCCAGCTGCGCACCCCGCCGCGCGAGGCGGTCGGCGCGGGCGAGCCGCTCAACCCCGAGGTGATCGAGCAGGTTCGCAAGGGGTGGGGGCTGACCATTCGGGACGGTTTCGGGCAGACCGAGACGACCGTGGTGATCGCCAACTCGCCCGGCCAGCGGGTGAAGTCCGGTTCGATGGGCCGGCCGGTGCCGGGCTACACGGTCGCGCTGGTCGATCCGGCCACTGGCGAGGTCGGCACCGAGGGCGAGATCTGCCTGGATCTGAGTGCCTCGCCGGTCGGTCTGATGGTCGGCTACCACGGGGACGTCGAGCGCACCGCCGAGGCGATGCGCGCCGGTTTCTACCACACCGGCGATGTGGGTTCTCGGGACGAGAACGGCTACATCACCTATGTCGGCCGGGCCGATGATGTGTTCAAGGCCAGCGACTATCGGATCTCGCCGTTCGAGTTGGAGAGTGTGCTGCTGGAGCACGATGCCGTTGCGGAGGCCGCGGTGGTGCCCTCGCCCGACCCGTTGCGGCTGTCGGTTCCCAAGGCGTACGTCGTGCTGGCCGCCGGGCATCAGCCCGATGCCGACACGGCCAAGTCGATCTTCCGGTTCGCGCGGGAGAATCTGGCTCCGTACAAGCGGATTCGTCGACTTGAGTTTGCTGAACTGCCCAAGACCATCTCCGGGAAGATTCGGCGGGTTGAGTTGCGGGGGCGGGAGCATGAGGTCCACGCCGATCCTGGCGTCGTGGTGGCGGGGGAGTTTCTGGAGGAGGACTTCCCCGATCTTCGCGGCTGAGGCCCTGGCGCGCCAGCGACGATCCAGGGCCAGGAGCGAAGCGACCTCTTTTACCCGCTGGATACGCGGCGCGCCATCGGCAGGCTTGGTCGGATCGGCGCACCCGCGAGTCAGGTCCGGTTTTTGCGGTGGACCCTTCTTCCCGATCGCGCGATCGTCAGGGCGCTTGGTATCGCGAAGAAGGGGGTAGTGCGGTCTGCTCCGGCTCTGCTTCGCGCTCGTTCATGACTTCTCTGGTTGTAGGCCGTTGATCAGGACCGACAGTAGGCGGTCCTGTTCGTCTTTTGGCAGGTTCTCCGATACCACGCCTATTCCGTGGGCCAGGCGGAGCAGGTCTGCCGGGGTGATGTCGGCGCGGATGTCGCCGGACTCCTGTAGCGGCTGGAGGATCTCGCCTGCTGCTTCGCGCATCACCGTGCGGCAGTAGCCGAACGTCTCCGAGTCCTTGTCGATCGCCACCTTCAGGGCTGCGGCCAGCCCGTGCTGCTCGGTGATGAACCGCAGTTGCAGGCGTATCCACTCCTCCAGCGCCACCTGCGGGGAATGCTGCTCGGCCAGTTCGTGGGCTCGGGTGCTCAGGCCGACGATCTCGCTCCGGTACACCGCCTCGATCAGTGCGTCGCGGTTGGCGAAGTGGCGGTAGAGGGTGCCCGCACCCACCTGGGCGCGCTTGGCGATCTCGTCCAGGGGTGCGTCGGTGCCGTGTTCGGCGAAGACCTCCCTGGCCACGGCGATGATCTTCTCGCAGTTGCGCCGCGCGTCCGCGCGCATCGGCTTGGCGGACTGCGTTGTCTCGCTCATCGCCAGCTCTCCTGTCTCGGCAAACGGACTATGTCTCCGATTACACTTGCGCAACCGGAGCCTCTGTCCATATTCTAGGTCCACCTTCAACCGGAGACTTTCTCCGTTTGTATGACTGACCTCTGGAGTATCTCGTGACCGAACGGACTGTGGCCACTGGTCGTGTCCAGGCCCCGTCCCCACCGCGCCGGCATCGACCCCAGCTCGCCCTGGCCATCATCCTGACCTGCCAGCTCATGCTGATCCTCGACGCCACCGTGATGAACGTTGCACTGCCGCGCATCCAGGCCGGCCTGCACTTCTCCACCGCAGGCCTGTCCTGGGTGATCGACGCCTACACCCTGGCGTTCGGTGGCCTGCTGCTGCTCGGCGGCCGTGTCGGTGACCTGGTCGGGCGCCGCCGGCTGTTTGTCGTCGGCATCGCCGTGTTCACCCTCGCCTCGCTGGTCGGCGGGCTGTCCACCTCGGCGACCATGCTGCTGGCCGCCCGAGTCCTACAGGGTGTGGGCGGCGCGATGGCCGGACCCAGCACCATCGCGCTGATCGTCACCAGTTTCCCCGAGCCCCGCGAACGGATTCGCGCGCTCGCGCTGTTCTCCGGCATGTCCAGTGCCGGACTCGCCATTGGGCTGGTGCTCGGTGGCGTGCTCACCGACGCGCTGTCCTGGCGCTGGGTGTTGTTCATCAACGTGCCCTTCGGCGTCGCGGCCGCGCTGCTGGCGCTGCGCTACGTCCGGGAGTCCGAGCGGCACCCGGCGGCCCTCGACCTGCCCGGCGCGTTCACCGGAACCGTCGGGGTGGCCGGGCTCGTCTATGCCTTCATCCGTGCTGCCGGGTCCGGGTGGGGTGACCCGGCGGCGCTGGTCTCGCTGGTCGGCGGCGTACTCGTGCTGGGTGTTTTTGTCCTGGTCGAGCTGCGGGCCGAACAGCCGCTGCTGCCGCTGCGGCTGCTGGCCGACCGCAATCGGGCTGCCGCCTATCTCAACTTCTTCCTCGGCCCGATGGCGATGCTCGGCATGTTCTTCTTCCTGACGCAGTTCATGCAGGAGGTCTACGGGCTCGACCCGCTGGTCACCGGGCTGGCCTTCATGCCGATGCCGGTGTTGCTGTTCACCGTCACCCGGCTGATGTCCCGGCTGCTCGCCCGGTTCGGGCCCCGGTCGATCGCGGTGACCGGGAGTGCGCTGATGATCGCCGGCCTGGTCTGGCTCACCCAGCTGACCGAGACGACCAGCTATGCCGCCGGCGTGCTCGGCCCGCTGATGCTGTTCGGGCTCGGTGCGGGGCTGGGGTTCGCGCCACTCAACGTGATCATCATGTCCAGCGTGCCGCCACGGGACGCGGGGGCGGCCGGTGGGGTGTTGCAGACCGCTCAGCAGATCGGCGGCGCGCTCGGGCTTGCGGTGTTGGTCACAGTGTTCGGCGTCGCAGCTCGCCACGCTACGCATCCGGGAGTGTCGGCCGGACACGTGCTGACGAGCGGGATGACCGCCGCGTTCGTCGCCTCCACCGTTTTCGCCTGCTGCTCGCTGCTCGTCGCGCTGACCTTCCGGCGGCAGTCGGATGACCTGCGGCGGGGATAGTGAGCGGCATCCCCTGTAAGGCGGGCGTAAGATCGCTCGTTGCTTGGGGGAGGAGGCACGTGGGTGAATCGTCGAGTATGGCCATTCGGCCTGATTGCCGTGGCGAGCGGTTTGTTCGTCGCGCTGGTCGCACTGCGTAGTGGGGTTCCGCCGTGGACGGCGGCGCCCAGTCACGGGCTCACCAGGGGTGGTCCCGGCCGGTTGCACGCCGTGCTGCTGGCCGTGGTCCTGGTGGTGCTGGGCTGGGGTTTGATCCGGCGGCGGCTGCTCGCCATGGCCGGCATGGTGCTGTTTCTCGGCTCCGCCGCGTTGGGGATGGACCATTCCCGGTGGAGTGCGCTGTTGGTCGGCTACGCGGTCGGGCTGGTGCTGTGTCACGCGTCGTTCCGCACCCGGCCCGACCGGACCAACCTCGTGTCGGCGGCGCGGTTCGGTGGACTGACGCTCGTCGCAGCCGGGTTGTTCGCGGCGACCGCTCGGATGGGCTTCGCGCCCAGTCTTGGCTGGTCGACCTCGTTGCTCGTCGTGGTGTTGGTCGTCCTGCTGGTCGCGTTGCGGGCCGCGCCCGCTCCGCAACCCTCCGGGGAACTGGAGCGGGCGCGGGTGCGCTGGCTGGTCAGCCAACCGGGCGCCGACACGCTCGCGCCGTTCGCGCTGCGCTCGGACAAGACGTACCTGTTCAGTTCGGACGGCTCGGCCGCGGTGGGCTACCGGGTGCTGCTCGGGGTCGCCGTCGTCGGCGGTGACCCGGTCGGTGATCCGGCCGGCTATCGGGACGTGGTGGCTCGGTTCCTGGCCCTGTGCGACCGGCGCGGCTGGCGGCCCGCGGTGCTCGGTGCGCGCGGTGACTTGGTCGAACTGTGGCGCGAGCACGGGCTGCGCTCGGTCGGCATCGGTGACGAGGTGGTGTTGGACGCCATCGGGTTCAGCCTGTCCACCCGGCGGATGCGCAACGTCCGGCAGGCGGTCGCGCGCACCCGCAACGCCGGGGTGGTCACCACGGTCGCGCGGGCCGGCGACCTGACCCACGAGCTGCGCGCCGAGATGGCCCGGCTGTCCACCGCGTGGCTGGGTTCGGCCAAGGAACGCGGTTTCTCGATGATCCTGGACGGGCTGTTCGACGACCGGCACCCCGACGCGGTGTTCGTGCTCGCCTTCGCCGAGGACCACCGGCTGGTCGGGTTCCAGCGTTACCTCGACTGCGGCTCGACCGGTCCGGACGCGGCACTGTCGTTGGACGTGATGCGCCGCGACCGGGGCCGGATCAACGGCCTGAACGAGCGGATGATCATCGACATGGTCGAGTACGCCCGTGCCCACGGGGTGGGCCGGGTGTCGCTGAACTTCGCCGCGTTCCGCGAGCTGCTGGACAAGGGCGCGCAGCGCACGGCGGTGGAGCAGACCGGCTATCGGCTACTGCACCTGCTCGACCCGCTGATCCAGGTCGAGTCGCTCTACCTGTTCAACGCCAAGTTCCGGCCCGGCTACGTGTCGCGGCACGTCGCGCTCGGGTCCTGGCTCGCGCTGCCGACGGTGCTCGGCGCACTGCTCGGGCTGGAGTTCGCGCTGCCCTATGACCTGCGACGGGACCGCCAGTCGGTGCCGGCGGAGGCCGGTGTGCTGGTGGGTGCCGAGGGCACCGACCAGCTGCCGGACGGCGCGGCCACCTGCAAGTGAGGGACTGACTTGCGTTTACTCGCCGATTAGGTCCATGCTTGTACGCAACAACTATTTGCGTACCTCATGCAACGGCGCGAAGGAGGTGGCGGTCGTGGTGTCCGAGAATCCGACCACGGCGGCCGAGAGGCGGGCGGTCACGCCGATCAACAAGGATGGTGGCGAGGATCGACTTGTCGCGGTCGACCAACTGCTCTACCAACTGCGTGGGTTCATCCGCCTGATGAAGCGCGGCGTTGCGCAACTCGGGCCGGGCCTGCGCCGGGACGGCTTGGAGTACGCCGCCTTCGCCTTGCTCGCGCAGGTGATTGTGGACGGTCCGAAGCGGATCACCGTGCTCGCCGAGGTGGTGCACGCCGACCCGTCCACGGTCAGTCGGCAGACCGCCGCGCTGGTGCGGCACGGGCTGCTGGAACGGCGACCCGACCCGGTGGACGGGCGGGCGTCGATCCTGGCGGCGACCGCGGAGGGCGAGCGGGTGTTCGAGGAGAACCGCAAGCAGAGTTGTGCCTGGATGGCCGAGATGCTCACCGGTTGGTCCACCGACGAGGTGGAGCAACTGGCCGGCTTGCTGGCGAGGGCGAACGGCGACGTGCACGCCTTCTACCAGAACAATGGCTTTGACCGGGCAGGAAGCGTGATCGAGCTACGGGAGCGAAAGCGGTGACGGAGGCGGAGACCCGGCGCAACGGCCAGTCACCCCAGGATGCCCGCCCGGATTCGGCGGACCCGGCCGAGGGCACTCCGGACTCGGCCACCGCCGATTCGGTGGCGGACGGTTCATCGGCTGCCGCGTCGGCGGGTGAGCAGGTTGTGGGTGAGCAGGTCGCGGGGGAGCGGGGACCGGGTGAACCGGCCTGGCCGACCTCCGATCCCGAGCCCGCTCAGCCCGCGGCCGGCCCTAGGCGGTCGGGTCCGGCTGCTGGCGCCGACGCGGTCGAGCCCCAGTCCGCGGTGGCCAGCTTCGGCTTCTTCCAGCCGTCGGCGGCTCCCACCGAACCCGGTCTGCCCGGGGACAGCCCCGACGAGCCCGCTCCGGCCGTCGTCCCGGGTGGCGCGTTCCGCCCGGCGGGGCCCGCGACCGACGGCTTCGAGGCCTTCCGACCGGCGATGGCCGGCGCCGACTTCGACGCGTTTCGGCCCAACCAGGCCCAGCTCAACCATGCCCAGCTCGACGAGACTCAGCTCGGTCAGGCCCGGCCGCACCAGGCCCAGCTGGCGCAGCCCGCGGTGCAGCCGGTGGTTGCGCCGGCTGAGGCCGTGCCGCCCGCGCCACCCGTGCTGCCCACTGATGTCAAGTCCGCCAAGGACAACAGCCCCGAGGACGGCCAGGCCGGCGCGCTGAGCCGGCGGGCGATCATGTGGGTGTTCATCGGCCTGATGCTGGGCATGTTCCTGGCCGCGCTGGACCAGATGATCGTGGCCACCGCGATCCGCACCATCGCCGACGACCTGCACGGACTGGACCTGCAGGCGTGGGCGACCACCGCCTACCTGATCACCTCGACGATCTCCACGCCGCTCTACGGCAAGCTGTCCGACATCTACGGCCGCAAGTCGTTCTTCCTGGCCGCGATCGTGATCTTCATCATCGGCTCGGCGGCCTGCACCTTCGCCAACTCGATGTACATGCTCGCCGCGTTCCGGGCTTTCCAGGGGCTGGGCGCGGGTGGCCTGATGTCGTTGGCGCTGTCCATCATCGGTGACGTGGTGCCGCCGCGACAACGGGCCAAGTACCAGGGTTACTTCCTGGCCGTGTTCGGCACCGCGAGCGTGTTGGGGCCGGTGCTGGGCGGGTTCCTGGCCGGCCGCTCGGAGATCCTGCACATCGCCGGCTGGCGCTGGGTCTTCCTGGTGAACGTGCCGATCGCGATCATCGCGCTGATCACCGTCGCCAAGGTGCTCAACCTGCCGCGTCGCCGGGCGCGGGTGAAGCAGCGGATCGACTGGTGGGGTGCGCTCACCATCACCGTCTGCCTGGTGCCGCTGCTGATCATCGCCGAGCAGGGCGAGCAGTGGGGTTGGCGGTCGGAACGGGCCTACTTGTGTTACGGAATCGGCATTGTCGGGTTGGTCCTGTTCCTGGTCGTCGAGCGGCTGATGGGTGACGACGCGCTGATCCCGCTGCGGTTGTTCCGCAACGGCGTGTTCAGTGTCGTCTCCGCGGTCGGCCTGATTATCGGAATGGGCATGTTCGGCGGTCTCGCGGTCATTCCGCAGTATCTTCAGATCGTGAAGGGCGCGTCCCCGACAAAGGCCGGCCTGTTGGTGCTACCCATTGTTCTTGGCATCATGATCGGCTCGATTCTGTCCGGTCAGATCACCTCGCGCACCGGTCGCTACAAGATTTTCCCCATCTTCGGTATCGCGTTGATGACCGCCGGTCTGCTGTTGTTGAACACGATCAACGCGCAGACCGCGCTGTCCACCACCGATATCTGGATGGGCATTTTCGGTCTCGGGCTCGGCCTGTGCATGCAGACGTTGATCCTCGCCGTGCAGAACGCCGTGCCAGCCCGGGACATGGGTGTTTCCACGTCCTCCCAGGTGTTCTTCCGGCAGACCGGCGGCACCATCGGCACCGCGGTCTTCCTGTCGATCCTGTTCAGTGTGGTGGGTGGGAAGATCGCCGCCGCGTTCACCAGGATCGTGCCGACCGTGCCATTTCAGGCCGCCCTGCACGACCCCGCTGTCGTGCACAATCCGAACAACGCGATCGTGCTGAATCTGCTCAGGTCGGGTGGCGCCGGAATCGGCGGCAATGCCGGTGGCGTGTTGCAGGACTCGTCATTCATCCAGCGCCTCGATCCTCGGCTGGCTCTCCCGTTCCAGGAGGGTTTCGCCGATTCAATGCATCCGGTCTTCCTGACCGCGGCCATCGTGGTCGCCGTCGGGTTCGTGCTCATCTGGTTCATGAAAGAAGTGCCGCTACGCACCGAGTCCGGGTTGCAGGCACGACTTGCCGAAGACGGCGGCGGGAGCGATGGGGCACCGCCGCGCACGGACGGTAGGCACGCTCTGGTCCAATCGGAGCAGCAGAACCAGCCAGCACAGCACCAGGCACCGGAACCCACAGCAGGAGCTACATCGATGGCGAGTGTCAGCGAAGGTTACGTCCAGGCACCGACGGACGGCACACCGATCCACGGCCATGTCCGGCGTTCGGACGGCCACGCGATCGTCGAGGCCGCGCTGACCCTGATCGACCCGAGCGGTCGACAGGTCGGTCGCGGGGTGTCCGGCGGCGACGGCGGCTACCGGCTGGCCGCCCCGGCGCCGGGTACGTACGTGCTGATCGCGTCCGCCCCGGCGCATCAGCCGCAGGCCGCCGCGGTCCCGGTCGGCGGTGTCCCGGTCAGCCTGGACGTGGTGCTCACCGGCACCAGCGGGCTGGCCGGCACGGTCGTGTCGGTGGGCACCGGCGCGCCGATCGCCGGCGGCACCGCGACGCTGGCCGACGAACGCGGTGAGGTGGTCGGTTCGCTGCCCACCGGGTCCGACGGCCGGTACGCGTTCGGCGAGTTGGTAGCCGGGCACTACACCCTGGTGGTCAGCGCGGACGGCTACCAGCCCGCGGCCCTGCCGGTGTCCGTGCCGGGCACCGGCGAGTGCGTGCAGGATGTCGCGCTGGTCGGCGGTTCCCGGTTGCGCGGCACCGCCACCTCCGGCGACGGCAGGCCGGTGCCCGACGCGCGGATCACCCTGCTCGACCGGGCCGGCAACGTGGTCGGCATGACCACCACCGACCCGACCGGGGAGTACGGCTTCTCGGATCTGCCCGAGGGCGAGTACACCGTGATCGCCAGCGGCTACCCGCCGGTGGCCAGCACGCTCCGGGTGGACGGCGGGGAGTACGGCGAACACGACGTTCGCCTCGGCCACCCGCAGGCCTGAGACCTCATCATCAGCGATTCCAGCAAGCAAAGAGGAGACCGGATGACTCCGGGGAACGACTCGGCCACGCTCGCGGCGGGCCACGGTGTGACGGTGCGTGCGCGGACCACCGACGGCTGGCCGGTGGCCACCGCGGTGCTCACCGTGACCGACGCCACCGGCCAGCAGGTGGCCAGGGCGGGCGCGGACGCGGACGGCCAGTTGGCCACCGAACCGCTGCCCAGCGGCACCTACACCGCGATCATCACGTCGCCGGGCTTCGGGCCGGTGGCCCGCACCGCGATGGTGACGGCGAGCGGCTCGGCCCCGCTGGGCGCGGTCGCGCTGACCAGGGTGGGCGGCGGCGCCGAATTGCCCGAGGCCGGCACCTGGACGATCGACCCGGCACACTCGGCGATCCTGATCACCGCGCGGCACATGGGCATCGCGAGCGTGCGCGGCCGGTTCGCCGAGTTCGGCGGACAGTTGGAGGTGGGTCGCCCGGCCGAGAGCTCGACGGTGACCGCGAAGATCCAGGCGGCCAGCATCGACACCGGCAACAAGATGCGCGACGACCACCTGCGCTCGGCCGACTTCCTGCACGTGGACCAGTACCCGGTGATCGAGTACCAGGGGACCGGCATCGTCCCGGTGGGCGGGGAGAACTGGCGCCTGCAGGGCGATCTGGTGCTCAACGGGGTGACCCAGCCGGTGGCGATGGAGCTGACCTTCCTCGGCGTCGGGGCCGACCCGTGGGGCGGCACCCGGGCGTCCTTCCACGCGGTGACCGACCTCAAGCAGGGCGACTTCGCGATCACCTTCAACCAGACGCTCGCCGGTGGCATCACGATGATCGGCACCACGCTGCGGGTCGAGATCGACATCGAGGCCGTCCAGGGGGACACCCTGCCGATGGGGTGAGCCAACGCCGGCCGACAGCGCCCCGCCGCCCACCCCGGGCTGTGGGGCGCTTCACGTTCCGAAGGGAGTCCACATAGTTGTATGTAACAAATAATTTTGTTAGCTTAGTTTAGGTAAGTATCGAAACGAGGGCGGCGTTTGTCCGTCTCGGGGAGGTGTGCGGTGTCCACCGCGCAGCACGCGTTGACCACACGGGGACCGGGTGGCGGGGAACCCTCCCGCGGCCGGAAGAAGTCGGACAGGACCCTGGCCGACCTCGGGCCGAACTACAAGTGGGTCGCGCTTTCCAACACAACGCTCGGCATGCTGCTGGCCACCATCAACTCGTCGATCGTGCTGATCGCGCTGCCGGACATCTTCCGCGGCATCGGGATCAACCCGCTTGAGTCCGGCAACACCAGCTATCTGCTGTGGATGATGATGGGTTTCCTCGTCGTCACCGCGGTCCTGGTGGTCAGCTTCGGCCGGCTCGGCGACATGTTCGGCCGGGCCAAGATGTACAACCTCGGCTTCGCCGTGTTCACGATTTCCTCGGTTTTCCTCGCCATCACCTGGATGCAGGGCAGTACCGCCGCCTGGTGGCTGATCATCTGGCGAGTGATCCAGGGTGTCGGCGGTGCGTTCCTGATGGCCAACTCCAGTGCCATCCTCACCGACGCGTTCCCGGCCAACCAACGCGGTCTGGCGATGGGCTTCAACGGCGTCGCGGCGATCGCCGGTTCGTTCCTCGGTCTGCTGATCGGCGGCCTGCTGGCCCCGGTGAACTGGCACCTGGTCTTCCTGGTGTCCGTCCCGGTCGGCATCGCGGGCACCATCTGGGCCTACATCAAGCTGCACGACATCGGCCACCGGCAACCGGCCAAAATGGACTGGTGGGGCAACATCACCTTCGCGGTGGGCCTGATCGCGATCCTGGTCGCCATCACCTACGGCATCCAGCCCTACCGCACGCACAGCATGGGCTGGACCAACCCCTACGTGCTGACCGGCCTGATCGGCGGCGTGGTCGTCCTGGTGATCTTCGGGATCATCGAGACGAAGGTGGACAATCCACTGTTCAACCTGTCGTTGTTCAAGATCCGCGCGTTCGCCTTCGGCAACATCGCCAACCTGATGGCCTCGCTGGGTCGTGGTGGGCTCCAGTTCATCCTGCTGATCTGGCTGCAGGGCGTCTGGCTGCCGCAGCACGGCTACAGCTTCGACCGCACCCCGCTGTGGGCCGGTATCTACATGCTGCCGATGACCGTGGGCTTCCTGGCCTCGGCGCCGCTGTCGGGGGTGCTCTCCGACCGCATCGGCAGCCGGGTGCTGGCCACCGTCGGCATGGTGATCACCGCGGGCACGTTCTTCGCGCTGATCCTCGTCCCGGTCAACTTCAACTACTGGGTGTTCGCGATCATCCTGGTGTGCAACGGGTTGGGCATGGGCATGTTCGCCACGCCGAACCGGGCCGAGATCATGAACAGCCTGCCGGGCAACGCCCGAGGGGCCGGCGCCGGACTCACCGCGACGTTCCAGAACTCGGCGATGGTGCTGTCCATCGGCATCTTCTTCAGCCTGATCATCTCCGGGCTGTCGCGCAACCTGCCCTCGGCGATGACCGCCGGGCTGACCGCGCACGGGGTGCCGACCGCGGCGGCCACCGGGATCGCCCACCTGCCCGCGGTCGCCGTGCTGTTCGCCGCGTTCCTCGGCTACAACCCGATCCAGCAGCTGCTCGGCCCGACCATCCACCAGGTCACGCCCGACCAGGCGAACTTCCTGACCGGCCGGAGCTTCTTCCCCAACCTGATCTCCGGGCCGTTCTCCGACGGCCTGGCCATCGCGTTCTGGTTCGCCATCGCCGCGTGTGTGATCGCCGCCATCGCCTCGGTGCTGGTCGGTAAGCACAAGGCCGCGGTGGCCGAGCCGGTCGGGGCCGAACTGGCCGCGACCGCGGCCGACGGCGGGTTCGCCCCGACCGAACTGGTCGAGGAGCCGCTGTCGGGCCTGGAAGCCTTCCAGGCCGACGGAAACGACCACAGCAACGGCCACAGCAACGGCAACGGTCACGTCAACGGAAACGGCAACGGGACCGGGCATCGCACGGTGCTGGCCGGCTCGGTGCTCACCGCCGACGGCAGCCCGGTGCAGCGCGCCGTGGTCACCGTGACCGGACCGGACGGCAAGCAGGCCGACCGCGCGATGGTCCGTCAGGACGGCAAGTACGAACTGCTCGGCCTGCTGCCCGGCGGCTACACGGTGATCGCCACGGCACCGGGTTACGACCCGCAGGCGGCGGTCGCCTCGGTTGCGGTGCGCCAGTTGGTCCGGCGCGACTTCGTGCTCGTCGGCGGCGGCCTGATCAGCGGCATCGTCCGGGCGGCCGACAACGGGCACGTCGGGCTCGGGTTGGCCGAAGCGACGGTGATCGTGACCGACGCGGACGGCTCGGTGCGCGGCGCCACCGCCAGTGGCGTCGGTGGCGCCTACCGGATCGGTGGACTGCCCGAGGGACAGCTGACCGTCACCGCGGACGCGGCCGGGCACCAGCCCACCGCGCAACTCGTCGCGGTCCGGGTGGGCCAGCCGGTGATCGCCGACCTGGTCGTCTCCCGGGTGGGCGGCGTGCGCGGCTCGGTGCATTCGGTGGCCGGCCTGCCGCTGGCCGAGGCGACCGTCACCGCGGTCACCGCCGACGGTCAGGTGATGGCCAGCGCGGTGACCGGCGAGGACGGCCGGTACCACCTCGACGGCCTGCCTGACGGCGACTACACCGTGGTGGCCACGCTCTACCAGCCCACCGCCACCCAGGTGCGGGTCGGTGCGGGCGAGACGGTCACCGCCGACGTGGCACTGCGCTCGGCGGCCTCGGCCAGCTCGCCGACCACCGAACCGGTGGTCGACCAGCTCAGCAGGTGATCGGTTTCAGCTGATCGCCGCCGTGTTAGCCGGAGGTTAGCTGCGACGTACGGTCGATGAGAGTCGACGGACGGCGTCCGGGAGGGTTGACAGGCGACTGTCGGCCGCCCGGGCGCCGTCCTTTTGGCGCCCAGCTGTGTGCGGTGAACGAGCGGGACCGTTCGGATGCCGGAATAGTGTCGGATATGGCCGAAAATCTTCCTGTCGGGGTTAACGAACCAGCAACAGCGAGCGACGCCCCTAGTGGAGGTACTGGCCACCGATGAGCATCACCGACACCGAACCCACTGTTCAGTCAGCCGAGACCGCGATCCCCGCGCCGTCCCTGCCGACCACGCCGTGCAGCGTGGTGTGGAGCGGGACGCACGCGTACGTGCTGGAGCGGGTACTCGGCCGCAACCAGTGGGTCGGCATGGACGACCGGGGCCGGGCCGTCGCGCTGAGCTGTGCCGAACTGGAGCGCCGGGGCTGGCGTCCGGCGCGCTGAGCGCGCCGCCGACGAACCGACCCAGGCGTGTCCGACCGTTCACGCGCCGACCCGGTGTGACAGGCTGAGGTCCTGTCTGGACTGACCGGGGGAGGCTCAGGTGACACAGGCCGAGTGGGCGCGGATCGAGCAGGACCCTCGCCTCGACCGCTTGCTCACCGTGCCCAACGCGCTCAGCGTGCTCCGCCTGGCCGGAGTGCCGCTGTTCCTGTGGCTGCTGCTGGGCCCCAAGCTCGACCTGCTCGCGCTGGTGGTTCTGGTGGCCAGCGCGATCACCGACTGGCTGGACGGCAAGCTGGCCCGCTGGCTCAACCAGACCAGCCGGCTGGGCGCCCTGCTCGACCCGGCCGCCGACCGGCTCTACATCGTGTCCACCGTGATCGCCTTCGTGGTCCGGCAGATCGTGCCCTGGTGGCTGGCGGTCATCCTGATCGGCAAGGACCTCGTGGTCGGCCTGTGCCTGCCGGTGCTGCGTCGGCACGGCTTCGCCCCGCCCGAGGTGCACTACGTCGGCAAGGCGGCCACCTTCGCCCTGCTCTACGCCTTCCCGTTGCTGCTGCTGGCCCAGGGCACCTCGACCGCGGCCCGGATCGCCTGGCCGATCGGATTCGCGTTCGCGGTATGGGGCAGCACGCTGTATGTCTGGTCCGGTGTGCTCTATGTGGCCCAGGTGGTGGCAGCCGTGCGATCCTCCCGGCAGGCCGAACCGCCCATTGGATAGGTTGACCTCCGGTGGGCCGGTGGCAGAAACAGGTTCACCGGATCGATTCGGTGTGAGTTGAAGGAGAGCACGTAGGTGGTTCCCGAGGAGCTGAAGTACACCCAGGAGCATGAATGGGTGGCGCGCACCGGTGCGGACTCGGTGCGGATCGGTATCACCGACTTCGCCCAGACCCAGCTCGGCGACGTGGTCTTCGTCCAGTTGCCGGAGGTGGGCGAGGCGCTCACCGCGGGCGAGTCGGTCGGTGAGATCGAGTCGACCAAGAGCGTTTCGGACCTGTACGCCCCGGTGAACGGCGAGGTCATCGGCCGTAATGAGGCCCTTGACCAGCAGCCGGAGCTGGTCAACTCCGATCCCTACGGGGAGGGCTGGCTGCTGGAGATCACCGTGCCCGACCCGGACTCGATCGACGCACTGTTGGATGCCGCCGCCTACAAGGCGATCACGGAACAGGGGTGATCACGATCTTGCGTCGGCTGCGTGTTCTCTTGGAGAGCCTGCGTCTTGGCAAGAGGTCGGACACGGTAGGTTGGGACGGTCACGAGGAATTCACCAGCAGGAGGAGAGCCCAGGTGAGCACGAACGACGGTCCCGGTGTGCCGCCGGAACAGTCCCCGGAGCGGACCTCCGTCTTCCGGGCCGACTTCCTGGCCGAGGTTGAGGGTACCGAGACCCAGGAACGGGAACACCCCGTTTCCGGTGTCGACGCACTGCCGGCCGGCTCCGCACTGCTGGTGGTCAAGCGCGGTCCCAACGCGGGTTCCCGCTTCCTGCTCGACCGCGACACCACCAGCGCCGGCCGCCACCCGGACAGCGACATCTTTCTCGACGACGTCACGGTTTCCCGTCGGCACGCCGAATTCCGCCGCGAGGGCGCCGAGTTCGTGGTGATCGACGTGGGCAGCCTGAACGGCACCTACGTCAACCGCGAGCCGGTCGACCAGGCGGTGTTGGCCAACGGCGACGAGGTGCAGATCGGCAAGTTCCGGTTGGTCTTCCTGACCGGTGCGGGAGCCGGGGGCCAGGGGTAGCACGGGTGACCGCGGCCGGCCGGTCCACGCATGACGGGTTGAGCATCGGGGCGGTGCTGACCGAGCTTCGCCCCGAGTTCCCCGAGGTGACCATCTCCAAGATCCGGTTCCTGGAGTCGGAGGGACTGGTGCGGCCGGCCCGCTCACCTGCGGGCTATCGGCAGTTCACCCGGGCCGATATCGACCGGTTGCGGTTCGTGCTGTCGGCGCAGCGGGATCACTATCTGCCGCTGAAGGTGATCAAGGAACAGCTGGAGGCGGCCGACCGCGGCCTGCGTCCGGGCACCCCGACCGCTCGGCTGCCGCGTCCGCTGGACGCCGGGGACGGCCTGCCCGCGCCCCGGGACTTCGCACCCGGCGAGGAAATCCGGCTCACCCGCGAGGAACTGGCCGCCGAGGCGGAGATCGATTCCGCGCTCCTGGCCGAGATCGAGCAGTACGGCCTGATTCGGCGCGGCCCGACCGGCTACTACCATCCGGACTGCGTGCTGGTCGCCGCGACGGCGCGGGCGATGACCGAATTCGGTATCGAACCACGACATCTGCGGGCATTCCGGGCGTCGGCCGACCGTGAGGTGGGCCTGTTGGAGCAGGTGGTCGCGCCGCTCTACCGGCAGCGGGCACCGGAGGCCAAGGAGCGGGCCGACGAGGTCGTGCGCGAACTCGCGGCGTTGTCGGTAACCCTGCACACCCTGTTGGTGAAGGCCGGTTTGGCTGGCGGCCGGGTGTAGCTTCTTGGTCACGATCTCGGATCGTGAGCATGATCATTACGGACAGGGGCGAGCATATGGGTCCTGCGACGGGTAGCGTCAAGGTTGGGATGCGGAATTCACGCTGCCGTGGGTCCATGTTTTCGCCCGAGGGTGATTGCGCGAGCGGAGGAGGCGGTACCCGATGAGCGAGATGCGAGTTGTCGGCGTTCGGGTAGAGCTGCCGGCGAACCAACCGATTCTGCTGCTGCGCGAGACCGACGGTGACCGCTACCTGCCGATCTGGATCGGCTCGGTCGAGGCGACCGCGATCGCGCTGGAGCAACAGGGCGTCAAGCCACCCCGCCCGCTGACCCACGACCTGCTCAAGGACGTGATCGGCGCGTTGGGTCGGGAGCTGGAGCAGGTCCGGATCACCGACCTGCAGGAAGGCACGTTCTACGCCGAGCTGGTTTTCGACGGCGACGTGCGGGTGTCGGCCCGACCCAGTGATTCGGTCGCGCTGGCACTTCGGATCGGTGTCCCGATCCACGCCGAGGAGTCGGTGCTGGCCGAGGCCGGCCTGATCATCCCCGACGAGCAGGAGGACGAGGTCGAGAAGTTCCGGGAGTTCCTGGACTCGGTCTCACCGGAGGACTTTCGCGGCGCGGACACCTGAGTCCGACACCAGCCTCAGCCTCAACCTGAGCTTGAAGGTTTAGGTCACTCCCGCGCGTCGCGTTGACCGGCTTGCCGAGCGGTCCTACCGTCGAGGTAGTGAATCGCACCGGCCGGTGAACTCCCACTGGCCGGACGAGGGGAGGCAGGCGTGGTGCACGAAGTGCCCGACCAGGCCGACAGTGCGCAGCACGCGGAACAGGCAGCCCTGTTCCCGGACGTGTCGCTGCCCGACGAACTCGTCGGTTACCGGGGCACAGCCGCATGCCAGATCGCCGGCATCACCTATCGGCAGCTGGACTACTGGGCCCGCACCGGACTGGTCGCGCCGACCATCCGGACCGCGCACGGCTCGGGCAGCCAGCGGCTGTACTCGTTCAAGGACATCCTGGTGCTCAAGGTGGTCAAACGACTGCTGGACACCGGGGTCTCGTTGCAGAACATCCGCGCCGCGGTGGAGCACCTGCGTCGCCGCGGGGTGCAGGACCTGGCCCGGATCACCCTGTTCAGTGACGGCACCACCGTCTACGAGTGCACCTCCCCGGAGGAGGTGGTTGATCTGCTCCAGGGCGGCCAGGGCGTGTTCGGTATCGCCGTCAGCGGCGCCATGCGGGAGATCAGCGGCACCATCCACGACTTCCCCGCCGAGCGCGCCGACGGCGGGGAGATCGAGGAGCTCGTCGAGGACGAGCTGACCAGGCATCGCCGTACCAGGTCGGCCGGGTAGGCTGATCGTTGTAGTCGACAAACCCGTGCGGGAGAGTTCGGCCGATTGTCAGCCGGCCGGCGCCGAAGGAGCAAATCCTCCCCGGAACCTCTCAGGCGGCAGGGACCGCGCGGGCGAGACGCCTCTGGAAAGCGGGCTCCGCGATGACGCGGAGCCCCGCCGACGGTGCAAGGCCGGTCAGTTGACCGGTTGAAGCTCTCAGGCACCCGTGTGCACGGGTACGGACAGAGGGGGAGGGCTGTTCGTGGCGCCGGTTTTCGGCACCACCCGCCCGAACCCGACGCCGGAGGCACGACGATGACCGCTCCCGACCGAATCCCGTTGGCGGCCCTGGAACACGGCACGCCGTTCGCCGACCGGCACATCGGCCCCCGGCCGGCCGAGCTGGCCCGGATGCTCGACGTGATCGGTGTCGGCTCGCTGGACGAACTGGCCGACCGCACGATCCCGGCGTCGATCCGGGACAACGGCGACATCCCCGACGGGCTGCCCGAGCCCGCCACCGAGACCGAGGTGCTCGCCGAACTGCGCGCCCTGGCCGACCGCAACCGGCCGATGGTGCAGATGATCGGCCTGGGCTACCACGGCACCATCACCCCGCCGGTGATCCGCCGCAACGTGCTGGAGAGCCCGGCCTGGTACACGGCGTACACGCCCTACCAGCCGGAGATCTCGCAGGGGCGGCTGGAGGCACTGCTCAACTTCCAGACCATGGTCGCCGACCTGGCGGGGCTGCCGCTGGCCAACGCCTCCATGCTCGACGAGGGCACCGCGGCCGCCGAGGCGATGACCCTGCTGCGCCGGGCCGGCCGGGCGAAGTCGGCGCGGTTCGTGGTGGACGTGGACTCGCTGCCGCAGACCATCGCGGTGCTGGCGACCCGGGCCGAGCCGCTGGGCATCGAGGTGCTGGTGGCCGACCTCGTCGACGGGCTGCCCGAGGGTGAGTTCTTCGGTCTGCTGCTGTCCTATCCGGGTGCGTCGGGGGCCGTGCGGGACCACGAGCAGCTCATCGCGCAGGCGCACGAGCGCGGCGCGCTCGTGGTGACCGCGGCCGACCCGCTCGCGCTGACCGTGCTGCGGCCGCCGGGCGAGATCGGCGCGGACGCGGTGGTCGGCTCGACCCAGCGGTTCGGTGTGCCGATGGGCTTCGGTGGCCCGCACGCCGGCTACCTGGCCATTCGCGCCGGCCTGGAGCGCAACCTGCCCGGCCGGCTGGTCGGGGTGAGCGTGGACGCCGACGGCTCGCTGGCCTACCGGCTGGCGTTGCAGACCCGGGAGCAGCACATCCGCCGGGAGAAGGCGACCAGCAACATCTGCACCGCCCAGGTGCTGCTCGCGGTGATCGCCGCGATGTACGGCGTGTACCACGGTCCCGACGGGCTGCGGGCGATCGCCACCCGGGTGCACCGGATGGCCGTGGTGCTCGCCGAGGGGCTGCGGGCGGCCGGCATCGCCGTCGAGCACGACGCGTTCTTCGACACCGTGCGGACCGAGGTGCCCGGCCGGGCCGAGGCGGTCGTCGGACAGGCCCGGGCGCTGGGCGTCAACCTGCGGCTGGTGGACGCCGACCACGTCGCCATCTCCTGCGACGAGACGACCACCCGGGCGCACCTGACGCTGGTCTGGCAGGCGTTCGGCGTGACCGACGCCGACCCCGACGCGTTGGACCTGCACGCCGAGGACCGGCTGCCGCTGCCGCGCACCAGCGAGTACCTGACCCACCCGGTGTTCCACTCGCACCGCTCGGAAACCGCGCTGCTGCGCTACCTGCGCGCGCTGTCGGACAAGGACGTGGCGCTGGACCGGAGCATGATCCCGCTGGGTTCGTGCACGATGAAGCTCAACGCCACCGCCGAGATGGAGCCGATCACCTGGCCGGAGTTCGCCGAGCTGCACCCGTTCGCGCCGGTCGAGGACGCCGAGGGACTGCTGACGATCGTCGCCGACCTACAGCGCTGGCTGGCCGGCATCACCGGCTACGACGCGGTCAGCCTGCAGCCCAACGCCGGCAGCCAGGGCGAGTTCGCCGGCCTGCTGGCCATCCGCGCCTACCACCACAGCCGGGGCGACCAGGCCAGGGACGTGTGCCTCATCCCGTCCAGCGCGCACGGCACCAACGCGGCCAGCGCGGTGATGGCCGGGATGCGGGTGGTCGTGGTGCGCTGCGACGACAGCGGCAACATCGACCTGGCGCACCTGCGGGAGGTCGCCGCGCAGCACAGCGCCGACCTGGCCGCGATCATGGTCACCTACCCCTCCACCCACGGGGTGTACGAGGACACCGTGCGCGAGGTGTGCGCGGTGGTGCACGACGCGGGCGGCCAGGTCTACGTCGACGGCGCCAACCTCAACGCGCTGATCGGCCTGGCCCGGTTCGGCCGGTTCGGCGCGGACGTGTCGCACCTGAACCTGCACAAGACGTTCTGCATCCCGCACGGCGGCGGCGGCCCGGGTGTCGGGCCGATCGGCGTGCGGGCGCACCTGGCGCCGTTCCTGCCCAACCACCCGTTGCAGCCGGCGGCCGGCCCGGCGACCGGACCCGGACCGGTGTCCGCGGCGCCCTGGGGCAGCGCGTCCATCCTGCCGATCTCCTGGGCCTACGTGCGGATGATGGGCTCGGCCGGGCTGCGCCGGGCCACCCTGACCGCGGTCGCCGCGGCCAACTACGTGGCCCGGCGGCTCGACGAGCACTTCCCGGTGCTCTACACGGGTGCCGGCGGCTTCGTCGCACACGAGTGCATCCTGGATCTGCGGCCGATCACCAAGGTCACCGGCGTGACCGTGGACGACGTGGCCAAGCGGCTGGCCGACTACGGCCTGCACGCGCCGACGATGTCCTTCCCGGTCGCCGGCACACTGATGGTGGAACCGACCGAGAGCGAGGACCTGGCCGAGCTGGACCGGTTCTGCACCGCGATGGTCGCCATCCGCGGCGAGATCGACAAGGTCGCGGCCGGCGTGTGGCCGGCCGAGGACAATCCGCTGTGCAACGCGCCGCACACCGCGGCCAGCATCGCCGCCAAGTGGGATCACCCCTACACCCGCGAGGAGGCCGCGTTCCCGGCCGGCTCGTCGGGGGCGAAGATCTGGCCGCCGGTGCGCCGGATCGACGGCGCCCGCGGCGACCGCAACCTGGTCTGCTCCTGCCCGCCGCTGGAGGCGTACGCGTAGCCGGTCTCCGGTCAGTCGATCTTTCTTCCCGCCGGGACTGAACCTTCCCCGCGATCTCCACGTCTTCTGTTCAGGGGCCGGGAAAGCACGCGGGCCCGTCGGTCGGGAGAGGGAGAGTTCTCATGCATGGTGGGGATGTTGGCGGCGGCGGTGGCCATCACGGCGGCGGTTTCGGTGGTGGCCACCACCATCACCAGCACGGTGGGGCGCCCGCGAACTGGGTCGGCAGCGCCGGCGCCCACCCGGGGAACACGGTGGGCGCCAGGTTCTTCCGATTCTTCCTACTGCTGTCCATCGTCGCGCTGATCGTGCTGCTGCTGCACCACTGACCGGTCAGCCGACGAACTCCATCGCCGGATAGGCCGGGGAGGGGCCGTCCAGCAGGTGGTTGTTCCGACCGCGCAGCCAGCGGTCGAAAAACGCGGCCACGTAGGCGCGTTCGGTGGTGAGTGCGACCCTCGGGTCGATGGTGCCGATGTCGGCGCTCAGCGCGTCGGGGCTCAGCCCGAGTTGGGGGAGCAGAGCCTCGGCGTCGGTGAACGAGGCATGTTCCGAGCCGCGCAGGGTCAGTTCCTTTGCCCAGCCGGGAGTGTTAGCCAGGAACGCCTGCCAGCCAGGTCCGGTGTCGGTGTCGCCGTCCTTGCCCACCAACAAGAACGGCCGGCGCAGGCCGTGTGCGGCGGGCGCGGTGAGGCTGCCGTCCGGGTAGCTCAGGTTGCCGTCGAAGTCGAGCCCGGCGGTGATCCTCGGGTCGGCGTCCATCGCGACCGCGGCGGCCGAGCCGCCCACCGAATGGCCGAACATGCCGACCGCACGCAGGTTGAACGCGCCGGTCAGGCCGGCGGGCAGCGCGGTGTGCTCGGCGTCCGGGTTGTGGCCGGTGTCCAGCGCGGCCAGCGAGTCCAGCACGAAACTGGTGTCCGCCGCCCGCACGGCGAGCGTCTTGGCAAGGAACGCGGTCAGCTGGTCGGGCTGCGAGATGTCGGGCAGCGTGAGCGTGCGCAGCGGGCCGTCGGGATCGGTGGCCGAGAGCGGGAACTGCACCTCGGGCGACTCGTAGGTGTTGTCGATGGTGACCACCAGGTAGCCCCGGCTGGCCAGGTCGGTGACCAGGGTGGTGTCCCAGGTGCGTGGTTCGCCGAGTCCGGGGGAGTACAGCAGCACCGGCAGCCCTCGACCGGCGACCGGCGCGCGCTGGGCCACGTGGGTCGCCGTGGCGGCCCAGTTCGTCTGTCCGGTCGGCAGGTCCAGGCCGAGGTACTGGTTGATGTCCACCGCGTCGAAGTGCGCCGCGGCGGCGGGCAGCATGTAGGGCGTCGGTGCGTGGTCGGCCGCGTGCCGGGTCGGGTAGTAGAGGCTGACCATCAGCTCGCGGTAGGGCACGTCGGGCTGCCACGGGTCGGCCCGTGAGTGGTCGACCAGGTGCAGGGCGATCGAGCCGACCTGATATCGGCCGGTGGGCGCGGGCAGGCTCAGCCCGACCGGTGGCCGGCCGGCGGCAGCGTCCGCGGGCTGGGCTGCGCCGACCACGTCGACAGCGGCGGCGAGCACTGCCAGGGCTGCGGCCGCGAGCACGCCGGCACGTCGACGACGGTTGATGAACTGTGCGATAGCCATCTATCCATCGTGATCAGCCCGAACTGCCAGGACCATCGGGCCAGACCCCATCTTTGGGGTAGGGCTGGCCCGACCGACCCTGGAGCGCCAGCGACGCTCCAGGGTCAGGAGCGAAGCGACCGCTGTAAAAACCAGCCCCACCCGCCAGATTTCCCCCCGACACCCCACAACAGCAATCGACGGCTCAGTGCTGAGACTGCGCTGCCGCCGTCGTCCACGCCGTCACCATCTGCCGGTAACTGTTCACGTCGGTCGGGGTGGACGCCCTGGCCACCAGGCCCCAGTCCATGCCCGGCGAGGAGTTCGGATAGTGCGTGCCGGTGCCCGTGCGCAGCCCGGACAGGGTCAGCTGGTTCTGTTCGGGCGGGGTGAGCAGGAAGTCGCGGAAGTGCTGGGCGACGGCGACCTGGTCGGCGGTCACCCAGTCGCCGGCCAGCGGCAGGAACGGGAAGTCCACCGACGCGGTGGTGCTCGACGGGCGCACCTCGTCCAGCACGTTGGCGGCCGGCGCGCTGCCGTCCTTGCCGAGGTTGCGCTGGTAGAGCTGTAGTTCGGTGGTGGCGACCGCGGTGTAGGGCGCGGACTGCACACCGGCCGCCCTGCCGAGCGTTGTCAACGCTTCCTTGACGGTGGTCGGCACCGGGTTGGGCTGGGTGTCGGCGAAGCTGTTCAGGCCCTGGGTGACCGCGGGCGCGCCGAGCATCGCCGGGGTGATCGCCTGCTGGCCCTGGGCGGTGGCCGGGTCGAGCATGGAAATCAGCGCGAGCATGCTGGCCGCGTTGTTGGCCGGATCGGGCAGCGCGAGGGTGAACCGGCCCCAGAGCGGCTGGCCGAGCGTGGCCCAGCCGTTGTCCTGGCCGACCAGACCGGGCAGCTGCGACCAGGGCACTGAGCCGGAGCTCTGCATCACCTTGCCCGCGTCGGTCGACATCGCCAGCACCACCGGGCTGCTCGCGATCGACTGGGTGGTGTCGCCGGCGATCGCCGGCTCGGCCGTGGTCAGCTGGGTGGTCCACAGCGAGGAGTCCGGAATCCACGCCTGCGGCTTGGGCCCCAGCTTGGCGGTGTCCCAGCCGTGTTCCAGGGCGTACAGTGCGGCGGCGGAGTTGATCGAGGTAACCTTGATCTTGACGCAGGTGTCGCCGACCACCGGCTTGCCGTCCTGGTAGCGGACGGTCTCGGCGCCGATGATGTCGGCGATGCTCGGGTCGGTGGCGACCTGGATCGTGGTCAGGCCACCCGGACACCCGCTGGCCGCGGCGGCGGCCCGCTTGCTCGCCTCGTTGCCGACCCAGGCCCAGCCGACCCACGCCACGGCGACCAGCACGACGGTCACCAGCACCGCTATGGGCCAACTCGCCACCCGGCGCTTGCTCGCGGTCGTGCCGGGTGCGCGATGACGCGCCATGGACGAGTCCCTCAGTTAGTCAACGGGCCGGTACAGCTCACACTCATCGTGAAGTCGAGCGCCGCCGTCACGCTAACAGGGGAACCGTGGACGTCAAGTAAAGAGCGTTAAGTTACCGCACCGTCGGGCTGGGTGAGCAGCGTGGCGCAGGCGTCGACCAGCCGGGCGCGCAGCGGCGCGGCCTGCTCGGTGAACGCGGCCTGGGCGCGGGCGTACTCGGCGCGACCCTCCGGCGTCTCGATCCGTACCGGCGGGTAACCCAGTTCGACCAGGTCATAGGGGCTGGCCCGCATGTCCAGCTCGCGGATGCGCACAGCCAGCTCGAAGCAGTCGGCCATCAGCTCCGAGGGCAGGAACGGGTCGAGCTTGTAGGCCCACTTGAACAGGTCCATGCCGACATGCAGGCAGCCTGGTTGCTCCAGCTCGACCTGCCGGAGTCGGGTCGGGGTCAGCTCGTTGCGCGGGCGGGCGGCCGGGGTGAAGAAACGGAACGCGTCGAAATGGGTGCAGCGCACCGGCAGCGACTCGACCACCTGGTCGGTGCCGGCCGGGCCCAGCCGCAGCGGCCAGCCCTCGTGCCGCACCTGTTCGGCGGTCGCCCGGTAGAGCATCGCCCATTCGTGCAGCCCGAAGCAGCCGAACCGGGCCGGTCGGCTCGCGGTGGCGGTCAGCAGGCGATGGGTGAACTCGGCGGTGCCGCGCCGGGCCGGGGTGACCGCGGCCGGGCCGACGGTCACTCCGGCCGCGGTCTCGACGTAACCCGGCCGGTCCAGGTACTCGCGCGCGGCCGGCCCGGCCAGCGTCACCCCGAAGCCGGGGTGCCAGCGTTCCAGCCGGGACGGCCGGTGCGAGTAGTAGCTGAACAGGAAGTCGAGCACCGGATGCCGCTCGCCGCGGGCCTTGCGGTCCCGGTGCGGCTCGGTCCACCGACGCATCCGGGCCCGGTGGGCGGCGCGGCGCGGCAGCCACTCGGGCTCGGTGAGCACGAGCGGGGTGCTGATGGCCGACGACCCGCTGGACACCGGTCAACGATAACCGCGCCGCCGGATCACACCCCGACGGTCTCGCGGCTGCCGTGGTGGCGGCTGATGTTGCGCTCCAGCAGCGCGATCGAGGCGGCCACGCCGATGTCACCCGGACCGTGCGCGGGCAGCCGGCCGTCGTTGGCGCGCAGTTCCAGCAGCGCGTTGTCGATGGCCGAGTGCGCGGCGAACAGGCATGGCGTGCTGTAGATCGCCACGTCCACCCCCAGGTCCTCCAGTTCGGTCAGCGACAGCCGCGGCGACTTGCCGCCGGCGATCTGGTTGAACAGCAGCGGCTTGTCGCCGATCACCGCGCGCACCCGGCGAATCCGGTCCACGCTGCGCACGCCGTCCACCAGCAGCACGTCCGCGTCGGTGGCGGCCAAAGCCTCGGCCCGGCGCAGGATCTCGTGCTCCTCGGTCGCGTCGGTACGCGCCACCACCAGCAGGTCCTGCCGGGTGGCCAGGACGAGTTCCAGCTTCTCCAGGTACTGCTCCAGCGGCAGGATCTGCTTGCCGTCCACGTGCCCGCACCGGCGGGGCCGGGCCTGGTCCTCCAGGATCACCCCGGACGCGCCGATCCGTTCCAGGTGCGCGACCACGTGGCAGGCGACCTCCGGGTCGACGTAGCCGTCGTCGATGTCCACCAGCAGGTGGTGGGTCGGGAAGGCCAGCCGCAGCCGCTGGACGAAGGCGACCATGTCCGGCCACGCGATGAAGCCGATGTCGGGCAGCCCGTAGTGCGAGGCGGCGAACCCGAAGCCGGACACGAACATGCCGTTGTAGTGCTGCGCCGCCAGCGACGCGGAGAACATGTCGAAGACCCCGATCAGCGGGGTGATGGCGGTGGCGCCGACGTCCGCGCGCAACTTTTCCCCGGGCTGCATGACCGACCTCCGTGAATTCGTTTTCTATTCGCTTTCGGATACAGTGCCGATCCGATGGTTCAATTCGTACCAGCGGGTGGGTGAGCGACGGTGTTGTCGGGCGGGCATTCTCATCGAACTCTCATCGGTCCGCGCCGATAACCCGATCGTGGTCATCTGTTCGAGTGCATTCACTACTGGTGGTGGGGGAATGGCGTGCGCATTCTGCTGGTCGAGGACGAAGTGAAGTTGGCGCAGGCGTTGCGCCGCCGGTTGGAACGCGACGGCAACTGGGTCGACCTCGTCGACAACGGCGACGACGCGATCCGGATGGCCTGCGCGCAGGAGTACGAGGCGGTCCTGCTGGACCTGATGCTGCCCGGCCGGGACGGGTTCGCCGTCTGCCGGCAGCTGCGCGAACAGGCCCGCTGGGTGCCGATCCTGATGGTGACCGCGCGTGACGACGTCCGGGACCGGGTGCGCGGCCTCGACGCGGGCGCGGACGACTACCTGATCAAGCCGTTCGCCTTCGCCGAGCTGTTGGCCAGGCTCCGGGCCATTCTCCGGCGGGGTCAGGCCGAACGGCCGACGGTGCTCGCCGTCGACGACGTGCTCGTCGACCCGGCCGCCCGGACGGTGACCAGGAGTGGCCGGCCGATCCAGCTGTCCACCCGCGAGTTCAGCCTGCTGGAGTTCCTGCTGCGGCACCGCGGCACGGTGGTCGACCGGGCCCGGATCGCCCGGCACGTCTGGGGCCACGACCACGACCCGCGGTCCAACGTCGCCGACGTATACATCGGCTATCTGCGTCGGAAACTCGACGACCGGCCCGGCGAGAAACCATTCATCAGAACGGTCCGGGGAATTGGTTATCAGGTGGGGGACACGTGAGATTTCCTATTCGGGTCCGGCTCACCGCATGGTATGTGGCGATTCTGTTCGTGTTGCTGACGACGGTCAGTGTTTTTGTGCCGTTGCGATTGGCCGGCGAGCTGCTCAACCAGTGCGACCAGTCATTGTTGGACCGCTCGGCGCAACTGGCCCGACAGTACGCGTTGGCGGACGACGGCGAATTCATCGAGAACGGTGAGGCCGCGGTCTCCGGCCTGCCCGGCGGCCAGTCCTGGGCCCAACTGCTCACCCCGGCCGGACAGTTGGTGAAGACCACCGGCGACGGGCTGGACGGGCGGTCGGCGTTGACCCCGGCGATGGTCGACGCGGTGTCCGCCGCCGGCACCGGCCAGGCCATCCTGCTGACCACCCGGCTGGGGCCCGACCGGCAGCGGTTCCGGCTGGTCGTCCGGCCGGTGGGCCGGTCGCGGGTGCTGGTGCTGGCCACCTCGACCGACCTGATCGACGACGTGGTCGCCCGACTGACCGCGCTGGTGGTGATCGCCGGCACGCTGGCCGTGCTGCTCGCCGCGACCAGTGGGTGGTGGCTGGCCCGGCTGGCGCTGCTGCCGATCACCCGGATCAGCCGCCAGGCCGAACGAATCCGGGTCGACCACCTGGACGAACGCATCCCGGTGGGCAACCCGGCCGACGAGGTCGGCCACCTGGCCGGCACGCTCAACACGATGTTCGACCGGCTGCGCGACGGCGTGCGCGAGCAGCGCAGGCTGGTCGCCGACACCTCGCACGAGCTGCGCACCCCGTTGGCCATCATGCGGGCCGAGTTGGATGCCGCGCTCGGCTTGCTGGAGCTGCCCGAACCGGTGGCCGAGGCGCTGGAGCGCAACGGCGCCGAGGTCGACCGGATGAGTCGGATCGTGGACAACCTGCTGACCCTGGCCCGGATCGACCAGGGTGGGCTCGAACTGCTGCGCCGCCCGGTCGACCTCGCCGAGGAGGCCGCGACGGTGGCGTCCCGGTTCCGCGAACTGGCCGCCACCAAGCGCATCCGGCTCCAGGTTCGAGGTGCGCAGCAGCGGGTGTCGGTGGACCGGGAGCGGATCGACCAGGTGCTGGGCAACCTGATCGACAACGCGGTGAAGTACACCAGCACCGGCCAGGTGGACCTCTGGGTATGGCGGCGCGCGGGCGAGGTCGGCGTGACCGTGACCGACACCGGTTGCGGCATCCCGGCCGGCGAGACCGAGCGGGTGTTCGACCGGTTCTACCGGGTGGACGCGGCCCGGTCCCGCTCGGCCGGCGGCAGTGGGCTGGGGCTGGCGATCAGCCAGGAGATCATCCGGGCGCACCACGGCCGGCTCTGGTTGCGCAGCACGCCCGGACTGGGCAGCGAGTTCAGTTTCGCGGTGCCGGAGTGAGCACCGGCGGCTCGCCGCGGGTCCAGATCACCTCGTTGACCAGCCTGCGCACCCGCCAGCCTGCCGCGGTGCGCACCAGGTCGGCCTGGTAGTGGTTGCCCACCTGGAAGTGCGCGCCGGGCCGCTCGCCCCGGCCGGCCTCGTCCGGGGCCGCGTAGACGTGCGTGCCGAGCAGTTGGAAGGCGGCTTGCGCGTGGTCGCCGGCCAGGTCGATCAGGTAGGTGGTGTGGATGTGCTGGGTCCGGTCGAACCGGCCCATCGTCTGCCGGTGCGAGTCGGCCACGCCGTCGATGCCCTGGTGGTCGCCGACCGGGAAGCGCAGCTCGACGTCGTCGGTGAACAGCGAGCGCGCCCATTCCTGGTCGAACCGCCGCTGGTCCAGCGTATGTGCGTACCGGTCGAGCAGGGCGGTGATCTCGGCGCGGTCGGTGAGCGCCTGGACCTGCGCGCGCAACTGGGTCAACTCGTCGGTGGTTTCGGGGCTCATCAGTCCACCCTCGGACCTCGACCTAAGTGGAGGTCAAGTCGACCCGCCGACAACAAGATGTGCATTGACAAAAATAATTGTCGGTGAGAGCGTGGGCACATGCTGGAAGTGGCAGTGATCGACGACCCGGCCGCGGCCGAGGTCTCGCTCGACCCGGTGCGGTCCCGACTGCTCGCCGCGTTGGTCGAGCCTGGCTCGGCCACCACGCTGGCCGCCAAGGTCGGCCTGGCTCGACAGAAGGTGAACTACCACCTGCACGCGCTGGAGCGACACGGTCTGGTCGAACTCGTGGCGGAGCGCCGCAAGGGCAACGTCACCGAGCGGGTGCTGCGGGCGACCGCGATGTCCTACGTGATCTCGCCGGCCGCGCTGGCCGCGGTCGCGCCCGACCCGGACCGCTCGCCCGACCAGCTCTCCGCGCACTGGCTGCTCGCGCTCGCCGCCCGGCTGGTGCGGGAGGTCGGCGAGCTGATCACCGGCGCGGTGGCCGCGCACAAGCGGCTGGCCACCTTCGCGGTGGACAGCGAGATCCGCTTCGCCACCGCCGCCGACCGGGCCGCGTTCGCCGAGGAGTTGCGCACCGCGGTGACGCAACTGGTCGGCAAGTACCACGACGAGCACGCCGAGGGCGGCCGGCCGCACCGGTTCGTCATCGCCCTGCACCCGAGCCTGAAGACCCCCACAATCACCGAACCGAACCTCAGCGAGGAGCAGTAGCCATGGGCAAGGAGTTCAAGATCAGCCGCGAGGTCGAGCTGTCGGCCACGCCGGAACAGGTCTTCGCGGCCGTCACCACCGGCACCGCCGGGTGGATGTTCCCGATCGAGGTCCCCCCGGCGGCGGGCGATGGCGGCGGTCCGGGCGCGCCCACGGTCACCGCGAACCCGCCGGGGGAGTTCTCGGTCCGGGTGGAGGGCCCCGACGGCTGGTTCAACGCGCTGGAGTACCTCATCGAGGCGCGCGCGGGCGGCACCGCCGTGCTGCGCTACGTGCACGCCGGCATCTTCGCCGACGACTGGGACAGCCAGTACGACGGCGTCAGCCTGCACACCGACTTCTACCTGCACACCCTGGGCCAGTACCTGAAGTACTTCGACGCCCGCCCGGTGACCTACCTGGCCGCGGCCGGCCCGGCCGCCTCCGCTCGACCCGACGCGATGGATCAGCTCAGGACCGCGCTCGGACTGGGCGCCGACGCCGCCCCCGGCGACCAGGTCCGGCTCGACCTGCCCGGCGGCGAGCCGGTGGACGCGGTGGTCGACCACCTCACCCCGCAGTTCGTCGGGCTGCGCGGCAGCGACGCCCTGTACCGGTTCTTCGGCCGCAACGCCTTCGGCGGCACCGTCGACCTGGCCCACCACGTGTTCGCCGTGGGCGTCGACCAGGAGAAGGCCGGCGACGCCTGGCAGAGCTGGCTGGAGAGCGTCTACGCCTGATCGGTCCGTTAGTCGGCGACCACGTGGGTGGCGTCCCGGACCGTGCCGACGAACTCCTCGAACAGATCCTCCAACGCCACCACCCCGACCACCGTCCCGTCCGGTCGGACGGCGCGGGCCAGGTGACTGCGCGCCCGGCGCAGCGCCGTGACCGCCTCGTCCGGCCGGGCGTCGATCGGCACCTCGGGCAGGCCGCGGATTCGATTGGCCGGCACCGGCTGGTCGGGCGGCGCGCCGAGCTGGTCCAGCACGTCCTTCACGTGCAGGTAGCCGACCAGCCGGCCGTCGTCGGCCCGCAGCGGGAACCGGGAGTACCCGGTCGCCGCGACGCTCGCCTCCACCTGACCCAGCGTCGGCGCGGCCGGCAGCGTGGTCACCTTGTCCAGTGGCAGCAACACGTCCGCGACGGTCCGGGTGGTCGAGGAGAGGGTCTGCGCCAGCCGCCGGTGCTCCGAGCGGTCCAGCAGGCCCTCCCGCTGCGACTCGGCGATCAGCGAGGACAGCTCGTCCCGGGTGTAGGCGCTGTTCAGTTCGTCCTGCGGGGTCACCCCGAACAGCCGCAGCACCAGGCCGGCCAGCGCGGTGAACACGGCCAGCAACGGTCGGGTGAACCGGCAGAACGCGACGTGCACCGGGACCAGCCACATGGCCGCGCGTTCCGGCCCGGCCAGCGCGAGGTTCTTGGGCACCATCTCGCCCATCAGCGTGTGCAGCATGGTCACGATGCCCAGAGCGAGCACGAAGCCGATGACGTGCACGACGGTCTCCGGCACGCCGAGCGCGGTCAGCGGCGCCTCGACCACGCTGGACATCGCCGGCTCGCCCAGCGCACCCAGGCCAAGCGAGCACACGGTGACGCCGAGTTGGGCGCCGGCGATCATCGCCGGCAACTGCTCGCCGGCCAGCATCGCGGTGCGCGCCCGTGCCTTGCCCTCGTCGGCCAGCGTCTCCAGTCGGTCGCGCCGCGCGGTGATCACCGCGAACTCGGCGCCGACGAAAAAAGCGTTGCCGGCCAACAGCAACACCGTCAGCAACAACGCGAGTGCGACGTTCACGCGGCCGCCCCCGCTTCCTCGACCACCCGGGCCAGCCGGAGCTCGGCGATCCGGTGCTTGTCCATCAGCATCACGGTGATCCGCCAGCCGTCCACCCGGACCTCGTCGCCGACATCGGGAATCCGGCCCAGCTGGGCCAGTACGAAGCCGGCCAGCGTCTCGTACTCGCCCTCGGGCATGTCGAAACCGGTCGCGTCGGACACCTCGTCGCCGCGCAGCAGGCCCGACACCAGCCAGCCGCTGCGCCCCAGCGAGCGCACCGGCGGCGCCTCGGTCCGGTCGTGCTCGTCGGTGACCTCGCCGACCAGCTCCTCGACCACGTCCTCCATGGTGACCAGCCCGGCGGTGCCGCCGTACTCGTCCACGATCAGCGCGATCTGCAGGCCGGACTCGCGCAGCCGTTCCAACAGCGCGTCGGCCGGCAGCGTGTCGGGCACCCTGGGGACGGGCTGGATCAGCGTGGCCAGCCGGGTGGTGCCGCGCTGCGCCCGGCCGATGCCGAACGCCTGCTTGACGTGCACCACGCCGCTCGCGTCGTCCAGATCCTCCTGGTACACCGGAAAACGCGAGAAACCGGTGCGCAGACTCGCCTCCACCAGATCCAGCACGGTGCAGTCGGCGCGCAGCGCCTCCACCCGGACCCGCGGGGTCATCAGGTCCTCGGCGGTGTGGTCGCCGAACCGCAGTGAGCGGTCCAGCAGGGTGGCCGTGCCCGGGTCGAGCGTGCCGCGCTCGGCCGAGGTGCGGACCAGCGAGCCCAGTTCCTCGGGTGAGCGCGCCGACCGCAGCTCCTCGGCCGGTTCCACGCCCAGCCGGCGCACCACCCAGTTCGCCGAGCCGTTGAGCCAGTTGATCAGCCAGCGGAACACCAGCGAGAAGCCGGTCTGGAACTCGGCGACCGCGCGTGCCGTGGCCAGCGCGCGGGCGATGGCCAGGTGTTTGGGGATCAGCTCGCCGAACACCACCGACACCGTCGTGGTGAGCAGCAGCGCGATGGCCAGCCCGATCGGCTCGGCCAGGCCGGTGGGCAGGTGGATCCCGGTCAGCAGCGGCCGGAGCAGACCGGCGATGGACGGTTCGGCCAGGTAGCCGGTGGCCAGCGTGGTCAGCGTGATGCCGAGCTGGGCGCCGGACAGTTGGAAGGACAGTGAGTGCACGGCCTTCTGCACGCTGAGCGCCCGCCGGTCGCCGACCTGCCGGGCAGCCCGGTCGACCTGAACGACCTCGACGGTGGTCAGCGAGTACTCGGCGGCGACGAAGACGGAGGCACCCGCGGTGAGCAGCAGGACGGCGCCGGCGCCGATGGCGTCCAGGACCAGGCCGTTCACCGGTGATCCCGGTGCTCGGCCACGCCGTGCGCGGTGGAGACAGGCGGAGGGTTTTCGCCGGGGCTGATCCCCGGCTGGCTACTGTGGCCAGCTGAAGGTGCGTCGAGCACCGAAGGAGTCACTCCTCGAAAAGTGGATCAGCAAGGACCTACTCGGTCCAGTGTAATCGGCATGGTAATCGCCGCAGGTCCATTTGGCTCAATCAGGGCGGCCGGTCCGGCCGGTGATCAATCCCAGCTGGTAACCGCCAACCGTTCCCTGATCCTGCGCCATCATGTTGGTAGCTCTTATTCCGTTTGGTCCCAGGTGCTGCCGGACGGTACGTGCCCGGCGTACCTTTGATCCTGTGAGTTGGTTGAGACGGCGTCGGAAGCGGCGCGCCAAGCGGGCGAGACAGCCCATGGCGGAAATGGTGTCCGCCGAGCTGGACACGCTGTTCGGGCCGTCCCGCAAGCACGTGCACGAACGCAAGGAGTGGGTCGCGGTCGCCAAGATCGACGATCACGAGTCCGGCGCGGGCCCGATCGACCTGGACTCCGGCGTGGTCCGGCTGCCCTGGCCGGCCGCCGAGACGGAGGCCGAGACCGGCTGAGGCCGCTGACCAGGAGTTCTCAGGCGACGGCGGGGTTGCGGCGGACGGCGTGGCCGCGCACCGGCAGATGCCGGACCCCATGGATGTTGCGTGTCTGCCGGTAGCTGACCCGGCCGGCCTGGCGCAGGTCGGGGAGCCGCTGGAACAGCGCGCGCAGCGCCACCGCACCCTCGATCCGGGCCAGCCCGGCGCCGAGGCAGTAGTGGATGCCCGCGGAGAAGGCCAGGTGCTCGCGGGCGTTGGCCCGGGTCGGGTCGAACCGGTGCGGGTCGGTGAACACCTCCGGATCGCGGTTGGCGCCGGCCAGCAACAGGGTGATCATGCCGTCGCGCGGAATCCGCACGCCGGCCAGTTCGACCGGCTCGTGCGCGATCCGCATCGTCTGGTGCACCGGCGGGTCGAGCCGGAGCACCTCCTCCACGAGTTCGGGCGCCTTGTCCGGGTTGGCCCGGAACCATTCCCGGGAGGACTCCGACCCGAGCAGCTGCACCACGCCGTTGCCGATCAGGTTGACCGTGGTCTCGAAGCCGGCGACGAGCAGCAGGCCCGCGGTGGCCACCAGGTCGCGGCGCAGCTGGACCGGATCGCGTGGCGCGTCCGCGGTGCCCTGCACCAGGCCGCTGATCACGTCGTCACCGGGCTCGCGGCGGCGCCGGGCGATCTGCTCGTCGAAGAACGCGTCCATCTCGACCATGGCGCGGTTGAGCTTGTTGCGCTGGGACAGGCTCCACACGCCGTCCAGGCAGGCGGCCATCGCCGCGCCCCAGCGGACGAACGGCGGGTATTCGCTGTCCGGGATGCCGAGCAGGTCGCAGATCACCTGGATGGGCACGCGCACGGCGAAGTCGTCGATCAGGTCGAACTCGTCCCGGCCGGCCAACTCGTCCAGGAAGCCGTCCACGATCGTCTCGATCCGGTCGGCGCGCTGGTTGAGCGCCCGGGGAGTGAACCAGGGGCCGACCGATCGGCGCAGCCGGGTGTGCGTCGGCGGGTCCATCGACAGGAACGAGTCCTCGATCGGGTGAACCAGGTCGGCGGAGCCGCGCACGACCGTGGTCATCGCGTCCCGGCTGCGGTCGTCGGCACTGCGCACGCCCAGCCGCTGGTCGCGCAGGATGGTGTTGATCAGCGGGTGCGAGGCGGTCGCCCACATGCCCAGCCGGCTGCGGGACAGCTCGCCGTTGGCGCGCACCCGTTCGTAGAGCCGGTAGGGGTCGGCGTCGGGCTTGCGGGACATCACCTGGCAGTAGGGATCTCCGCGGAACGCGTACGTCCGCACCATGGTCCGTCCGGCCAACATCATCAGGCCGATTCGTGCGTCCTGCCAACCGGACATCCCCAGATCCCTTCGCCGCCCGAATTCGCACCGCAACCGCCGTACCCACGGTACGCCGCTTGACGGAGTCGACGCGATACGGGAGAATCTCAGTCGCTAAGATTATCGAGGGGGAAGAGGTGCGGAATGAGTTCGCTCCCGCAACGAGTCACGCAGCCGGCAGAGCCGGCCGGACCGGCGCTGCGGCTGTCCGACCGTGAGCGTGAACAGGCGGTCGCGCTGCTCAACGAGGCGGTCGCGGACGGCAGGCTGACCTGGCCGGAGCACGCCGAGCGGGTGGAGCGGGTCTGGGGCGCGCGCACCGCCGACGACCTCGCACCCTGTGTCGCCGACCTCGGCTCCCCGGTCCGCCACGTGGGTTTCACCGGCGCGCCGGTGGTCGCCACGTTCAGCAAGATCGTCCGCAGGCCCGAGCTGGACCAGCCGATCCAGGCGCGGTCCCGGTTCGGTGCGGTGTTCCTCGACCTGACCGACGCGCAGCCGGGTGCCGTGGTGTTCGTCGAGGCGACCTCGTTCTGCGGCAAGGTGGTGCTCACCGTCGGGCCGGGCGCGACCGTGATCGACGAGGGCGACGCCGTGCTGGCCAAGCGCAAGATCCTGGCCGGCCCGGGCAGTGCGGACGGCCCGGTCATCCGGGTCACCGGCCGGTCGACGCTGGGACACCTGAAGGTGTTCGGGTCGGATCACCGCGGCTGGTGAGTCCGGCCAGCCAGCCCAGCCCGACCGCGACCAGCTGCAACTCGGCGACCAGCAGGATCACCTGCCCGGGCCCGATCAGTGGGACGAGCCACCCGCCCAGCGCCGAGCCGACCGCGTAACCACCGATCTTGAGGCTGGCCGCGGTGGTGGACACCTGGGCGAGCAGCGGACCGGGGGAGTAGCGCTGCCGCGCGGCGAACTGGGCCGGCAGCGCCGGACCGTCGGCCAGTCCGGCGAGCGCGGCGGCGCCGATGAGCACGAGCAGCGAGCCGGCCAGCGGCCAACTCGCCAGCGCCAGCCCGAACAGGCCGATCGTGCCGAACACCACGCGTTCCGGCCGGAACCGGCGCAGCCGGCCGGACAGCAGCAGTGCGCTGACCGTCCCGCCGACCTCGAACGCCGTCCAGACATAGCCGGCATGGTCGCGGGCGGCGCCGATTCCGGGCATGAACTCCGGCAGCGCCACCGTGAGCAGGCCGTAGCCGCTCAGGCCGACGATGGTGGTCAGCGTCGCCGCGCGCAGCGGCGGAGTGCGCGCGAGATGCCGCAGTCCGGCGCGGACCAGCGCCAGCAGCGGATCGGGTCGTTCGTCGACCGTCTCCGGTTCGATCCGGATCAGCAGGGTGGCCAGCGCGGCGAGCAGACAGACCGTCGCGATGGTGTCCATCGCCACGGCCGGCCCGAAGATTCCGGCGATCGTGCCGGCCACCGCCGGTCCGGCCATCGCGGCCCCGTTGAAGGTGACCGCGTCCACCACGTTCGCCCGGTGCATCGCCGCCGTCGGCACCAGTCGGGGCACCAGGCTGCTGAACCCGCCGCTGATCAGCGGCAGGCAGATTCCGCTCAGCACGGTCAGGCCGACCACCAGCGCGTCCGGCAACCGGCCGACCCCCGCCGCCAGGCCGACCGCGACCCCGCCGAGCACGAGTTCGTTGCCGATCAGCGCGATCTTCGGCCGCTGGGTGCGACCCAGCCAGGCGCCCAGCAGTGGGCCGGTGAGCACCGCGGGCACGGTGTAGCCGGCCACCGCGAGGCCGGCCAGCGCGGCGCTGCCGGTGCGGTTGAGGATCAGCAGGACCAGCGTGATGCTGACCATCTCGTCGGCCAGCCTGGCCAGCGTCGCGGCGACGGCGTACCGGACCAGTCGGGTGATCACCGGGTCACGTTAACCAGGCGGCGCGGCCGGGGTCAGCCGGTTTTCTCGGTGGGTCGCCTGTTCTCGCCGGTCAGTCGCTCCTCGCGCCGGTCCGGTGCCGCCGCACGCTCTCCTCGACGAGGTCGAGCACCGGCCCCAGGTCGTCAGCGGGCAGGCCCATCGCCAGGTGCGAGACGAGGCCCTCCAGCACCAACTCCAGGAACGCGGTGAGCACGTCCACATCGATGTCGTCGCGTAGGTTGCCGGCCGCCCGCTGGCGCAGCAGCCGCTGCCGGGTGGCCGTGCTCAGCGCCTCGGACCGCTCCGCCCACCTGGCCCGGAAGTCCGGGTCGGTGCGCAGCCTGCGGGACACCTCCAGCCGGGTGCCCAGCCAGTCGGCGGGGTGCTCGGGCTGGTCCCCGGAGCGGCCGGTCAGCAGGTCGCGCATGACCTGGACCAGGCCCTGCTCGGCGACCACCTCGGCCATCCGCTGCGCGTCGTCCTCGGCCAGCGCGAGGAACAGCGACTCCTTGTCCCGGAAGTGGTGGAAGATCGCGCCCCGGGACAACCCCGTCGCCTCCTCCAGCCTGCGGACGGTCGCGCCCTCGTAGCCGTAGCGGGCGAAACACGCGCGTGAGCCGTCGAGGATCTGTCTGCGGCGGGCGTCGAGATGGTCCTGGCTGACCCTGGGCATCCGCAGATCGTCCCAGGCCGACACCCTGTCTCGCAAACCGTACGTACGGTTCGGGATAGTCCGGTCGGGTGACTGTGACCAGGTTTACCGCCCAAGCGTACCGGTCAACCCCCGTGCGTTATGGCTCCATTACGAATTCGTGCGGTTGTCAGACCCGCCGGGTAGCGTCGGATGCCGAATCAGCGCCAGAAGCGCGCCTACCAGCAAGGGACGATTCGATGACTGCCTTATCGGCCTCACCGGCGGCCGAACCGGCATCGGAACCGCTGCACGACCGTGCCGCGGCCGAGGCCTATGTCGCCTCTGTCTGCTTCAAACACGGCCCACCCCGACTGCTCGGTGCGGAACTGGAATGGACCGTGCACCACGCCGGCCAACCGCGCCGACAACTCACCGCCCAGGACCTGTGCGCGGCGCTGGGGGACCACACGCCGCTCACGTTGAACCCGATCAGTCCCAACCGGCCGCTCCGGCACGGTTCGCTGGTCACCGTCGAACCCGGTGGCCAGGTCGAGATCTCCGCACCGCCACATCCCGCACTGACCGCGCTGCTCAACGCCGTCGCCGCTGACGCCGCTGAGCTCGCCGCACTTCTCGCCGACCACGGTCTCGTGCTCGGCCGGCAGGCCTTCGACCCGCACCGCGAGCCACGCCTGCTGTTGGACACCCCCAGATACACCGCGATGGCGAACTCGTTCGCGCCCGAGGGCCCGGACGGGATCGCCTGGATGTGCGCGTCCGCGGGCCTCCAGGTCTGCCTGGACATCGGCGAACCCGACCGGGCGGCGACCCGGTGGGCCGCGGTCAACGCACTCGGGCCGGTGCTCTCGGCGCTGTTCGCCAACTCCGACGACCACGACCGGCCCGACGGCTGGTCCTCGGCGCGGATGCGGGCGATGTTCGGCGCCGACCCGCAACGCACCAGCCCCGCCCCGGTCACCGCCGACCCCGCCGCCAGCTGGGCCGAGCTCGCCGTGAACACGCCGCTGATCTGCGTCCGCAGGCCGGAGGGCCGGTGGGACGTGCCACCCGGGGTCAGTTTCGCGGACTGGATCAACGGCGCGCTGGACCGGCCGCCCACCGTGGACGACCTGGACTACCACCTCAGCACGCTGTTCCCGCCGGTACGCCCGCGCGGCTACCTGGAGGTCCGCTACCTGGACACCCAGCCCGGCGAGGACTGGATCGCGCCGGTCGCGCTGCTGGCCGCGCTGTTCGCCGACGAGGCCACCGTGGACGCGGTGGTGGCGGCGACCGAACCGGTGGCCGACCGTTGGCTGCCCTCGGCCCGGGACGGTCTGACCGACCCGCCGATCGCCCGGGCGGTGGACGCGGTGCTGGCCATCGGCGAAACCGCGCTGAGCGTCAACACCGATCTGAGCGAGCAGACCATCGGGTCCGTGCTGGAAATGCTGGACGAACGCAGGCACAAGGCCGGGCCGGCCGGAGGGGAGTTGGCATGACGGAATCAATCGTGGGTCCGGTCGAGGGGCTGGGCGTCGAGCAGTTGCGGGACGAGGTGGCCGGTCGGCTGCTGCGCACCCGGGACCGCACGGTCGCGCTGACCGACGCGGTGGACGACGAGGACCTGGTCCGCCAGCACTCGAAGCTGATGTCGCCGCTGGTCTGGGACCTGGCGCACATCGGCAACCAGGAGGAGCTGTGGCTGGTCCGCGACGTGGGTGGCCGGGAGGCCGTGCGCGCGGACATCGACAACCTCTACGACGCCTTCCAGCATCCCCGGGCCGACCGGCCGGCCCTGCCACTGCTCGGGCCCGGGGAGGCCCGCGGCTACGTCCGGCAGGTCCGCGACAAGGTGCTGGACGTGCTGTCGGCCAGTGCGCTGGAGGGCCGCAGGCTGGTCGCCGACGGCTTTGCCTTCGGCATGGTGATCCAGCACGAACAGCAGCACGCCGAGACGATGCTGGCCACCCACCAGCTGCGCACCGGCGCGCCGGTGCTGCACGCGCCGGCCCCGCCGGCCGCCCCGACCGGCTTCCGGGCCGGCGAGGTGCTCGTGCCCGGCGGGCCGTTCACCATGGGCACCGACACCGAACCGTGGGCGCTGGACAACGAGCGACCCGCGCACCAGACCGACGTGCCCGCGTTCGTCATCGACACCACACCGGTCAGCAACGGCGCCTACCTGCGCTTCATCGAGGCCGGCGGCTACGACGACCCGAAGTGGTGGAGCGCGGCGGGTTGGGCGCACCGGACCGAGGCCGGGCTGACCGCGCCCCGGTTCTGGCAGCGGGACGGGTCGGGCTGGCTGCGTGGCCGGTTCGGTGTGGTCGAGCCGGTTCCGGTCGACGAACCGGTGCTGCACGTGTGCTTCTACGAGGCGGAGGCCTATGCGGCCTGGGCCGGCAGGCGGCTGCCGACCGAGGCCGAGTGGGAGAAGGCAGCCCGGTTCGACCCGGCCACCGGCCGGTCCCGCCGGTTCCCGTGGGGCGACGAGGAACCCACCCCCGAGCGGGCCAACCTCGGCGGGCGGCACCTGCGCCCGGCGCCGGTCGGCGCGTACCCGGCGGGTGCGTCGCCGCTGGGGGTGCGTCAGCTCATCGGGGACGTGTGGGAGTGGACCAGCAGCGACTTCCACGGCTATCCGGGCTTCCAGGTGTTCCCGTATCCGGAGTACTCCAAGGTGTTCTTCGGGCCGGACTACAAGGTGTTGCGCGGCGGCTCGTTCGGCACCGACACCACTGCGGTCCGCGGCACGTTCCGCAACTGGGACTACCCGATCCGGCGGCAGATCTTCGCCGGGTTCCGCTGCGCCCGTGACCCGCGCCCCGACGAGCTGGGCTGACCCGGCGGATGTGCCGACACCTCGCCTACCTCGGCTCGCCGGTATCGCTGGCGGCGCTGCTGATCGACCCGCCGCACTCGTTGCTGCGGCAGAGCTGGGCGCCGACCGACATGCGCGGCGGCGGCACCATCAACGCGGACGGCTTCGGCGCCGGTTGGTATCCCACCGACCGGCCCGAGCCGGTCGGCTACCGCCGGGCCACGCCGATGTGGTCGGACACCGGCTTCGCCGACCTGGCCGGCACGATCACCACCGGCTGCGCGCTGGCCGCGGTGCGCTCGGCGACCGTCGGGATGCCGGTCACCGAGTCGGCCAGTGCCCCGTTCGCCGGCGGCCGCTGGCTGTTCAGCCACAACGGGGTGGTGCGCGGCTGGCCGGACTCGATGGCCGCGCTCGCCGCCGGCCTGCCCGTCGTCGACCTGCTCACGATGGACGCGCCGACCGACGCCGCGCTGCTCTGGGCGCTGCTGCGCCACCGGCTCGCTGCCGGCCAGGAACCCGAGGACGCGCTGGCCGCGCTGGTCACCGACGTGGCCGACGCGGCGCCCGATTCCCGGCTCAACCTGCTGCTGACCGACGGCGAGACGGTGCTGGCCACCGCGTGGGGCCACGCGTTGTCCGTGCTGACCGGCCCGGACCGGTCGGTGATCGCCTCGGAGCCCTGGGACACCGACCCGGGCTGGCGAGCGGTGTCCGACCGGCAACTCGTGATCGCCGACCGGTCCGGCCTGACCGTCCACGACCTGTGACCCGAACCTGGAGGAACACCGCATGACCGAGCAGACCGAACCGGTGATCGAGAACCATCTCAGCGAGGACCACCAGGCCAAGGCACTGCGCGCGGACGTGCTGGCCGGCCTGCTGGCCACCCCGAAAACGCTGCCACCGAAGTGGTTCTACGACGCCCGGGGCAGCGAGTTGTTCGAGCGGATCACCGAACTGCCGGAGTACTACCCGACCCGGGCCGAACGGGAGATCCTGACCGCCCGCTCGGCCGAGGTGGCCGCCGCGACCGGCGCGATCACCCTGGTCGAGCTGGGCTCCGGTTCCTCGGAGAAGACCCGGTTGCTGCTGGACGCCCTGCGCGCGGGCGGCACGCTGCGCGAGTTCGTCCCGCTGGACGTATCCCCGGCGGCGTTGCGCGAGTCCGCGGCGGCGATCGCCGCGGACTACCCGGGCCTGGCGGTGCACGGGGTGGTCGGTGACTTCACCGAACACCTGGAGTTGCTGCCCGGCGCAGGCCCCCGGCTGGTCGCCTTCCTCGGCGGCACGATCGGCAACCTGGTGCCGGCCGAGCGGGCCAAGTTCCTCGCCGGGGTGCGCTCGGTGCTTGATGTCGGCGAATGGTTGCTGCTCGGTACCGACCTGGTCAAGGAACAGGACGTGCTGGTCAGGGCCTACGATGATGCCGCTGGGGTCACCGCCGAGTTCAACCGCAACGTGCTGCGGGTGGTCAACCGCGAACTCGGCGCCGACTTCGACGTGGACGCGTTCGAACACGTCGCGGTGTGGAACGCCGAGCAGAACTGGATCGAGATGCGGCTGCGCGCCACCCGGGAGATGGTGGTCGGGCTGCCCGCGCTCGAATTGGACGTGCGGTTCGCGGCGGGCGAGGAACTGCGCACCGAGGTGTCGGCCAAGTTCCGCCGGGACGGTGTGCGCGACGAACTGCTCGGTGCCGGTTTCGAGCTGGCGCACTGGTGGACGGACACCGCGGGCCGCTTCGCGGTGTCCCTGGCACGAGCGGTGCCGTAGGCCGGCACCGCGGTCGGACGGGGAGGGGCTCGGCATGGGTGTCGGTTCGGAGTCGGGCCACTGGGTCCATGTCGAGTTGCCGCCCGCCGTGCGGCACGCGGCGGCCCTGTTGGACGGCGTGCACGCGCCGATGCTGGTCCGCGGTTACCTGGACGTGCTCGGCACCGCAGAGCCGCCGAAGTCGCCGAACCTGATCCAGTCGCTGATGCTGACCAGGACGATCTCCGGGGTGTACGAGCGGCTCTGGCGGCCGGTGCTCGGGCAGTTGTTGAAGGGCCCGTTCGGGCCGTCGGAGGCAGGCGAGCGGGAGCTGGCCGCGGAGTACCTGGAGCTGACCGGCGGCGAGGTCGTCGTCGACGTGGCCTGCGGACCGGGCAACTTCACCCGGACGCTTGCCACCGCCGTGGGCGACCGGGGGCTGGCGATCGGCGTTGATGTGTCGCCGAGCATGTTGGAACGCGCGGTGTGGGACACCGACGAGGTCAACGCGGCGTTCCTGCGCGCGGACGCCACCGAGCTGCCGCTGCGGCCGGGCACGGTTGACGCCGTCGGCTGTTTCCTGGCGCTGCACCTGATGACCGACCCGTTCCGGGCGATCGAACGGATGACCGAGGCACTCGCCCCGGGCGGCCGGATCGCGCTGTTCACCACCTGCGCGCGGGGCGACGAGGACCTGCGGTGGGTGCTCGCCGAGACGCGGCGCCGCAACGGGATGCACCTGTTCACCCGCGAGGAGCTGACCGACTGGCTGGAGAAGCTCGGCTACCTGGACGTGCACCAGGAGGTGCACGGGTTCATGCAGTTCATCCGGGCCCGGCGCCCCGAATGACGGCACCGGGATGATCGTTACGCTGTGCGGATGAATCCGTTGGGAGTGCTGGCGCGCCGACTGGGCACGGCCACCTGGTTTTCCCGAGTGTTCAAGTTCGCCGTCCCGATGGACACCGCCCTGCACCGCCTGACCTCCGGCCGCTTCGGCCTCGCGGATGTGGCGAGCGTGAACGGCCTGCTGCTCACCACGACCGGCCGCCACTCCGGCGAGCAGCGCACGGTGCCGTTGCTGTTCGTCCAGTCGCCCAAGGGCTACGTGGTCGCCGGCTCGAACTGGGGCGGCCAGACCCACCCCGGCTGGTCGGCGAATCTGCTGACCGACCCGACCGCGTCGGTCACCGTCCGCGGCCGGCACGAACAGGTCACCGCCCGGCTGGCCGTCGATGCGGAGCGGGACGAGTGCTGGGCGCTGCTGCGGGAGCACTGGCCGGCGTACGACACCTATGCGGAACGGGCTGACCGGGAGATTCGGGTGTTCGTGTTGGAGCCGGTCGGGGCGGTCTCTTGATCGTGACGCTGGGCTCGGCGCGGTCGCTCGGCGAACCGGGCTTGTCGGAGGCCACGCTCCCTACGGCGGATCCGCCGGGCTGAGGGCCTTGGTGAACAGTTCGATCAGGAGTGTTGGTGCGCTGGACATGCTCTGTCGGCAGGCCTCGTAGTACTTGCCGCGATCGAGGGCCGCGAAGTCGATACGCCAGCCGGCGTGCCTCGCCAGTCCGTCGAAGAATGCTCGTTGGCCCGACCGTTTCCTTCTCGGAATGGGTGCAGTGCGTTGACCTCACCGAAATAGTGGGCGCAGCGGGCAGCGAACTCCTCGGCCGCCCGGCCAGCCAGCCGGTGTTCTTCCTTGAGTTTGGTGAACAGATCGTCCGCGCAGCGCTGGATGAACCGCCAAGGTGCGAACTGGGCAGTTCTGCTGATGTTGATAGTGCGGAGCTGGCCTGCCCATGGGTATATGTCGCCGAACAACCGTCGGTGAAATGATTGCAGGTGCGCCAGGTCGAAGGCGCCAGATCGATGTCACTGTCGCAGCTGCGCTTCGATTCGCATGGCGACGGCTTCGTCTGCGGTCAACGTGCCAGCTGCGACGGCGAGCGCGGCTTTTTTTGCGTCCGCGGACACCTCAGGACCTTCGAGTCGGACGCCGGCCTCGGGCCTGAGTGACCGCGTTACCCGGATCTGACATGAGCCTACGGAAATATCTGGTCATGACCTCGTGGGACAACGCCGCGTCACCGAAGATCCGTGGCTGGCAGCGCGGGCCGGCTTGCCCGAGTCGGAACCCAGGGCGGCGGGGTCGCCCGCCTGCCACGCGCTGACCTCTTGCTGCTCCTCGTGTTCCCGATAGACCTCGGGCACCACCGGGCCCGACCGCCACCACGCTTCAATTCGACTGTCGAACAGGGGCCTGTTGTGGATGGCAAGATGTCAGCCTTGGGTGTAATAACGCAGCTTCTGCAACTTCATCGGCGATTCGGGGCCTGTTCTTGCCAGAACTGCCGCGGCAACGTCGTGCACTCCGGCCACGATTCACCTCCCCGATCACCGCACTGGACCTGACCAGTGCAAACTCTGCCTCGATACTGGCGGATCAGGCGTTCCGGCCCCAGCGCCACAATCGGCTGCCAAAAAAAGGTGGGGCGCCCGGTCGGACGCCCCACCTTCCAGCACAGATCCAGCTCAGCCGCGGAGCATCTTGCGCAGCACGTACTGCATGATGCCGCCGTTACGGTAGTAGTCGGCCTCACCGGGCGTGTCGATGCGCACCACGGCGTCGAACTCGACGGTGGAGTTGTCCTCCTTGGTCGCGGTGACGTGCACCGTGCGCGGGTTGGAGCCGTCGTTCAGTGCGGTCACGCCGGACACCGCCAAGGTCTCGGTGCCGGTCAGGCCCAGCGACGCCGCGTTCTCGCCCTCCGGGTACTGCAGCGGCAGCACGCCCATGCCGATCAGGTTCGAGCGGTGGATGCGCTCGAAGGACTCGGCGATGGCCGCGCGCACGCCCAGCAGTGCGGTGCCCTTGGCCGCCCAGTCGCGCGACGAACCCGAGCCGTACTCCTTGCCCGCCAACACGACCAGCGGCACGCCGGCCTCGGCGTAGGCCACCGACGCGTCGTAGATGCTGGTCTGCTCGCCGCCGGCCAGGAAGTTGCGGGTGAAGCCGCCCTGCACGCCGGCGCCGCCGTTCTCCTCGGCCAGCAACAGGTTGCGCAGCCGGATGTTGGCGAACGTGCCGCGGATCATCACCTCGTGGTTGCCCCGGCGGGAACCGTAGGAGTTGAAGTCCCTGCGGTCCACGCCGTGCTCGGTGAGGTACTTGCCGGCCGGCGAGTCCCCCTTGATCGACCCGGCGGGGGAGATGTGGTCGGTGGTCACCGAGTCACCCAGCAGCGCCAGCACCCGGGCGCCGGAGATGTCGGTGACCGGCTCCGGGTCGGTGCCCATGCCCTCGAAGTACGGGGGCTTGCGCACGTAGGTGGAGTCGGCATCCCACTCGAAGACCTTGCCGGTCGGCGTCGGCAGCGAGCGCCAGCGCTCGTCACCGGCGAACACGTCGGCGTAGTCCTTGGTGAACATCTCCGAGGAGATGGCCGACGCGACCACGTCCTGGATCTCCTGCGGCGACGGCCAGATGTCGGCCAGGTAGACCGGCTTGCCGTCGGTGCCCGTGCCCAGCGGCTCGGTGGCGATGTCCAGGTCCATCGAGCCGGCCAGCGCGTACGCGACCACCAGCGGCGGGCTGGCCAGGTAGTTCATCTTGATGTCCGGGTTGATCCGGCCTTCGAAGTTGCGGTTGCCCGAGAGCACCGCCGCCACCGCGAGGTCGGCCTCGTTGACCGCCGCGGAGATCTCGTCCTGCAGCGGGCCGGAGTTGCCGATGCACGTGGTGCAGCCGTAGCCGACCAGGTTGAAGCCGAGCTTCTCCAGGTAGGGCAGCAGACCCGCGCGCTCGTAGTAGTCCATGACCACCTTGGAACCCGGCGCCAGCGTGGTCTTCACCCACGGCTTGCGCTCCAGCCCGTGCTCGACCGCCTTCTTGGCCAGCAGCGCGGCACCCAGCATCACCGAGGGGTTGGACGTGTTGGTGCACGAGGTGATCGCCGCGATCGCGACGGCGCCGTGGTCGAGTTCGAAGGTGTTGCCGTCGATGGTGACCTTGGTCGGCCTGCTCGGCCGGCCCTCGGCGCCGATGGCGGCGGAGTTGGCCGGGCGCGGCGCGCCGTCGTGGCCGTTGCCCGCGGTGGAGTAGGCCGGGGCGTCGCTGGCCGGGAAGGATTCCTCGGACGCTTCGTCCACAGTGGACTTGGTCTCCGCCGGCTCGTCGGTGCCGGCGGTGACGTAGTCCGGCAGCACACCGCGGAACGCGTTGCGGGCGTTGGTCAGCTCGATCCGGTCCTGCGGCCGCTTCGGGCCGGCGATCGAGGGCACCACGGTGGCCAGGTCCAGTTCGAGCGTCTCGGAGAAGGTCGGCTCCTGCTCGGCGTCGTGCCACAGGCCCTGTTCCTTGGCGTACGCCTCGACCAGCGCGAGCTCGTCGGCGCCGCGGCCGGTGAACTTCAGGTACTCGATGGTCTCGCCGTCGATCGGGAAGATCGCGCAGGTGGAGCCGAACTCGGGGCTCATGTTGCCGATGGTGGCCCGGTTGGCCAGCGGCACCGCGGCCACGCCGGAACCGTAGAACTCGACGAACTTGCCGACCACGCCGTGCTTGCGCAGCATCTCGGTGATGGTCAGCACCAGGTCGGTCGCGGTGGCGCCGGCGGGCAGTTCACCGTGCAGCTTGAAGCCGACGACGCGCGGGATCAGCATGGACACCGGCTGGCCGAGCATGGCCGCCTCGGCCTCGATGCCGCCCACGCCCCAGCCCAGCACGCCAAGGCCGTTGACCATGGTGGTGTGGCTGTCGGTGCCGACCAGGGTGTCCGGGTAGGCCTGACCGTTGCGGACCATGACCACGCGGGCCAGGTGCTCGATGTTGACCTGGTGCACGATGCCGGTGCCCGGCGGGACGACCTTGAACTCGTCGAAGGCGGTCTGGCCCCAGCGCAGGAACTGGTAGCGCTCGCGGTTGCGCTCGTACTCCAGGTCGACGTTGCGCTCGAACGCGTCCGGGCGCCCGAAGATGTCGGCGATCACCGAGTGGTCGATGACGAGCTCGGCCGGGGCCAGCGGGTTGACCTTCTCCGGGTCGCCGCCCAGTTCGGTCACGGCCTCGCGCATGGTGGCCAGGTCGACGATGCAGGGCACGCCGGTGAAGTCCTGCATGACCACCCGGCCGGGGGTGAACTGGATCTCCGTCGACGGGTCGGCCGACGGGTCCCAGCCGGCCAGGGCGCGCACGTGGTCGGCGGTGATGTTCACGCCGTCCTCGGTACGCAGCAGGTTCTCCAGCAGGATCTTCAAGCTGTAGGGCAGGCGCTGGGCGCCGTCGACGGCATTGAGCCGGAACACCTCGTAGGAGGCGTCGCCGACGCTGAGTGTGCCGCGGGCGCCGAAGCTGTCCTTGCTCGTCGGTGAGGTCACTTCTCTGTACTCCATCCGGTGACGGCGCAGGTCAGTTCGGGTCTAACAGGTCCAGACGGGCGGTGTGGTGAGCACCTGGGGCGAGTCTCGCGTACTTACCGATGGCGTACCCGGCGGGCCCCTCATGGCAAACAGTACGCTTGTCCTTTATTCGCTGCCAACCTGGGGTGTGAAGCTCACGACCCCGACTGTTGGGAGCTGGCCTCGATCACCCGGGCCAGGTCGTCCACGTCGGCGGCGAACTCCGCGTCCCAGTCGACCGGCCGATCGAGGTACTCGGCGAGCGCCTGGTGGCCGGGCAGCGCGCCCTCGGGCAGCTGGCCGCGTCGGCCGCGCGGGTCCAGTTCGCCCGTACTGAACCGGCCGCTGGCCTCGGACATGCCGTAGCCGAGCACGAGTGTGCTGAACATCCGCTCCAGTCGGGGCACCTGGGCCGGCGACACGCCCGCGTCCAGCAGTGCCTGGTAGACCGCGTCGATCACCCGGACCGCGTCCGGGGTGATGCCGGGTCGGGAGAACAGCAGGCCGACCGCGGCCGGGTGCCGCTTGGCCACGCCCCGGGCCGCGTGGGCGAGGGCGTCGAGCCGGTCGCGCCAGTCGGTGCCGGAGTCGGGCACCGGCAGCTCGCTGAGGATTCGGCCGACCAGCCCGTCCAGCAGCCCGGACTTGTCGCCGACGTGCGGGTACAGCGCCATCGGGGTCAGCCCGACGCGGTCGGCCACCGCCCGCATGGAGATCGCGTCGATGCCGCGTTCGTCGGCGATGGCCAGCGCCGCGTCCAGGATTTCTTGCTTTCGGTCCGCCACGGTTATACAGTGTAGATCTATACAGCGTAGATCATTTATGGGGAGTGATGTCGATGCTGATCGCCGGGGGGTTGGTGAAGCGCTACCAGGGCCGGGCCGCGTTGGCCGGGTTCGACCTGACCGTCGCGCCGGGGGAGATCGTCGGGCTGGTCGGGCACAACGGTGCCGGCAAGACGACGTTCGTCGAGGTGGTCACCGGGCTGGTCCGGCCGGACGCCGGCACGGTCACCGTCGCCGGGGTGGACGCCCTGGCGCAGCCGCGCGCGGCTCGTCGACTGCTCGGGGTCGCGCCCCAGGAACAGGCGCTCTACCCGCCGATCACCGTCCGCCAGCACCTCCGGCTGTTCGGCAGCCTGGCCGGCATCCGGGGTCGGGCCTTGCGTACCGCGATCGAGTCCACCGCCGCCGAACTGCACCTGCTCGACGTGCTGGACCGGCCGGTCGGCCTGCTCTCCGGCGGCCAGCGCCGACGTGCCCAGGCCGCCTGCGCGCTGCTGCCCGACCCGCCGGTGCTGCTGCTGGACGAGCCGACCGTCGGCGCCGACCCGCTGACCAGGTCCGCGCTGCTGGACGCGGTCGCCGCGCGGGCGGCGGCCGGGGCGGCGATCGTCTACACCACGCACTACCTGCCCGAACTCGCCGAGTTGAAGGCGACTCTGGCGGTGGCCGCCGGCGGTCGGGTGATCGCCCGCGGCCGGCAGGAGGATCTGCTGGCCGGACTGCCGGGGGAGGTGCGGGCGACCTTCGCCGGGGGCGTGCCGGGCGTGCTGCGCGACCGGGGCACGGTCACCGGCGGCACGCTGATCGTGGCCAGCCACGACCCGGCGGCGACGCTGGCCGAACTCGTCTCCACCGGAGTCGCCCCCGAGTCGGTGGACATCAGCAGGCCCGGCCTGGACGAGCTGTACCGGGCGCTGGCCCGGACCGAACAGCCGGTGCTGTCGGACGAGTCGGCGGTGCGTCGTGTCGCCTGAGTCGATCCTCCCGCTGCGGTCGGCCGCCCTGGTCCGGCACAACACGACACTGCTGTTGCGGGAACCGGGTCCGGTGCTCAGCCGGCTGCTGATGCCGTTGGTCGCGGTGCTCGTGTTCACCCCGCTGGACCGGGCCGCGCTGGCCGCCGAGGGACGGGCGAGCGGGACCGTACAGGCGGTCACCGGAGTCCTCGTGCTGTTCTCCATGCTCGCGTTGTCGGTGGCGGGTAGCGGAATTCTCACCGAACGGTTCTGGCACACCTGGGACCGACTGCGATCCACCCCGGCGCGGTCAACGGAGTTGTTGGCCGGCAAGGTGATTCCCGCGCTCGTGGTACTGCTCGTCCAGCAGGCGCTGGTGTTGCTGCTCGGCGTCACGGTGTTGGGGATGCCGGCGGACCACTGTGGACTGCTCGCGATCGCCGTCGCCACCTGGTCGGTCACCCTGCTGTGTGTCGGGGCCGCGCTGGGCACGTTGTTGCGCAGCCAGGCCGAGTTCTCCGCGGTGCAGGACATCAGCAGCTTCCTGTTCACCAGTCTCGGCGGAGCGCTGGTGCCGCTGGCCGACCTGCCCGGTTGGGCCCAGCGGATCGCGCCCGCGTCGCCGGCGTACTGGGCGATGTCCGCGCTGCACGCCGCGCTGGCCGGTCAACTCGGCCAGTTGGCGCGGGCCGAGGGAGTGCTGCTCGGGCTGGCGGTGCTGGCCGGCGCGCTGGCAGCGTGGCGGATGAACCGGGGCTGGGGGCGCTCCCAGCTGATCTGACCGGTCGCGGGACCGGGCGGGGCCGGCTCGGCGCCGGCTCAGCCCCGGGCCGGCGCCGGCTCGCGCAGGCTGATCAGCAGGGCGACCGCGCCGACCAGGGCGAGGACCGCGCCGACGAAGGTGACCGTCGGGCCGATCGGCGCGAGGCCGATGAACAGGTCGGTGTTGTGGCCCTGGAGGGCGAGGTAGCCGGCGGCCGCGCCGACGCCGATCGAGATCACGCAGATGGCACAGGCGGCCGTTCGGCGGAGCCGCAGTGCATACAGTGCAACACTCACCGTAATCGCCGGGATGATCGCCTGCCAGTAGCCCAGCGCGCTGATCACCGGGGCGTCGCCGGACATGATCAGCTCGCGCAGCACGTCCACCGACTGATAGCTGTCGTGCAGCCCGGACCCCGACCTCAACCAGGGCAGGAACGTGCCGACCACCAACACCGTGAGCCCACCCCCGGTGATGGCCACCCCGAATCGGTCGACCATCGCGCGCACCTGTCGATGATCGCATGGCGGGTGACCGGTGGCACTCGGATTGCTCCGAACCGGTGACGCGATGGAGTCGGTGCTGGTGGGGCGTTTGTAACGTTGAGTAGTCAAGTGATGCTGGTGGGACTCACGATGGGTGAGTTTTCCCTGGGTTGTGTGGCGTTTGCCGAGGTAGGAGTGGCACAGTGGCCATGCGGTGCACAGGGGACCGTTCGGCGGTATGCGATGCGCCGAACGGCGGAACGGGGTGGAGATGGCCGGAACAGCTGGGTGGCTGCGCGGTGGATGCGTGGCCCTGGTGCTGACCACTGCGATGCTGACCGCCGCGACCAGCGGGGCCGGGGTGGCCGGCGCGGTGCCACCGCCCCCGCCCAACCCCAGCGACTCGGCGATCTCCGCCGCCCAGGCCGCTGCCAACGCCAAGGCCGCGCAGGTCGGCCAACTGGCCAACCAGCTCGCCCAGGCCCAGACGAAGTTGCAGGACCTCCAGGACCAGGTGGAACTGCGCCAGGAGGATGCCAACAAGGCCCTGGTCGACCTACAGACCGCCCAGGACGCGGCGACCGCGGCGCAGAACCAGGCCGACGCCGCCCAACTCGCGCTGACCGCCGCGTCGGCCGAGGTGGACCGGCTGCGCACCCAGGTCGACCAGTTCGTCGCCGGCAGCTTCCAGCAGGGCAGCACGATCGGCTCGGTGTCGGCCTACTTCGGTGCCACCAGCGCGGCCGACATGCTGGAACGGCAGCAGTTGCTGGACGCCATCGGCAGCTCCCAGCTCGACGTGCTCAACCAGATGCAGCAGGCGCGCACCGCGCAGGCCAACGCCGACTCGCTGCGCCGGGCCGCGCTGATCGCCGCGCAGCAGAAGCAGGCCGACGCGACCGCGGCGGAACAGCGCGCGGACACCGCGATCGCCGCGGCCGAGTCCGCGCAGCAGGCCCAGGTCGGCCAGACCGGTCAGCTACAGGCCAGCCAGAACACCTTGCAGACGCAGCTGACCGCGGCGCAGTCCGCGGTGGGCAACCTGAAGACGCAGCGCGCGCAGTACCAGGCGTGGCAGGTCGCCAAGCAGCAGGCCGAGGCGGCGGCCGCGGCAGCGGCGGCCGCCGCCGCGCGGCGCAGCACCGGTGGCGGCAGCCATGGGACCGGTGGGCGGACGACGGTGCCGGTGGCCGGTTCCGGCGCGGTGGCCGCGGTGATCCGGCGGGCCATGTCCGAGCTGGGCGTGCCCTACTCGTGGGGCGGCGGCAACGCGCACGGCCCGACGCTGGGCATCCACGACGGCGGGGTCGCCGACGAGTACCACGACTACGACATCGTCGGCTTCGACTGTTCCGGCCTGATGGTGTACGCGTTCGCCGCGGCCGGGGTCTCGCTGCCACACTTCAGCGGTTACCAGTACACGGCCGGGCAACACGTGCCGCTGTCCCAGATCCAGCCCGGCGACATGTTGTTCTACTCGTCCAACGGCTCGTCGTCGGGGATTCACCACGTCACGCTCTACATCGGCAACGGCCAGATGATCGAGGCGTACGCGTCGGGCACGACGATCCGGATCACGCCCGTGCGCTACTACGGCGGCATCATGTCCTACGCGACCCGGGTGCTCTGACTCCGGCCGATCGTCGAAGGGTTCACCTTGTCCAGCAAGGAGTTCGACACCCCCACCGCCGACCGGACGACGAACCGGTTCTTCGCCGCGCCCACCGAGACGCCCGCTCGTGACGCCTCGCGGCAGGACCACTCGCGGCAGGACCGACTGTTGCGTCGACCGGGTAGGAACCCGCTGGCCGGGCAGGATCGACAGCTCACCTGAGGTGAGCACTCACCTCGCCGGCAGTGCCTCTTCCTCGACGGCGACCGGCGTGCTGCGCGGCCGGCGGCCCCGGCGGATGGTGAGCACCAGGCCGGCGGCGCCGAGCACCGCGCAACCGGCCGACACGGCGAACATCGCGGGTGAGCCGGTGCCGGTGATCGTGCCGGTGATGGTGTCGGTGAGCGCGACCACCGCGATGGTGCCCGGCAGGCTGCCCAGCACCGAGCCGACCAGGTAGGGCCGCAGCCGTACCGAGGCGATGCCGCAGCAGTAGTTCAGCGGCGCGAACGGCACGACCGGGATGAGCCGCAGCGAGGCGACCGCGAGCCAGCCGCCGTCGGCCAGCCGGTCGTTCACCGCGCGTACCGCGGTTCGGTCCAGGTGTCGCGCGACCAGTCCCCGGCCGACGCTGCGCGCGAGCGCGAAGCCGAGCAGTGCGCTGACCGCGGTCGCCGTGATCGCCACCACGGTGCCGGTCACCGTGCCCAGCAGCAGTCCGGCGGCCACGGTGAACACCGTGCGCGGCAGTGGGGCGATGGTCAGCACCGCGTACGCGAGGAACAGCACGAGCGGTGCGGCGGCCCCGGCACCCGCGGCCCACGCTCGCAGCTGCGTCGGGCCGGGAACAGGGAGCAGCACGGCCACGAGCACCAGGGCAGCGAGGACGGCGAGGGCCAACAGGGCCCGCCGGTTCAGGCGCGGACGGATCACGTCGGTCGATTGTGTCAGAGGCTGGTGGACCGCCGGCCGGGAGACCGTGCCTCGGTGCTTCAGGAGACCTTCGTGCGGCGGGCACCCGGCCGGCGTCGGGCCCGGCCCACCGCCTTCGCCAACTCCGCCCGCGTCATCCTCGACCGACCCTTGATCCCCAGCTCCCGGGCCAGCCCGTCCAACTCGGACTTGGACATCTCCGACAGCTTCGGCTTCGCAGCGGACTTGGCTGAGGTGGCCGACCTGGCGGGCGAGCGGCCGCGGACGCTGCGCCGGAGGGCCTCACCCAGGTCCAGCACGTTCGTCGGCTCCGCGGGCCCGGCCGGCTTCGCGGTCGGCTCGCCGTCCTGCTTGGCGCGCACCAACTCCCGGACCCGTTCCTGGTAGGTGTCCGCGTACTCGGTGGGCTGCCACGCGCCGGACATCGACTCGATCAGCGCGACCGCCATGTCCAGTTCCTTGCGCCTGGGGCGGTCGGCCTTGGGCAGGTCCGGAATGAGCCGCACCGGGTCACGCAGTTCGTCGGCGAAATGCATGGTCTGCAGGGTCAGCACCCGCCGGCCGGCGCGCACCGCCGTGAGATATTCCTTGTTGCGCATAACAAAGCGGGCGATGCCGACGCGGTCGGTGCTGCACATCGCCTTGTGCAGCAGGTAGTACGCGTGGGCGTGGTCGGTGTCGGCGGGCGCGAGCCAGTAGGTGCGGTCGAAGTAGATCGGGTCGATCTCGGACAGTTCGACGAACGTCTCGATCTCGATCGACCGGGACTTGTCCGGGGCGATGTCGGCGAGTTCGTCCGGCTCGACGACGACGTACTCGTCCTGGTCCACCTGATAGCCCTTGACCACGTCCGGATAGGGCACCTCGTCGCCGGTGCGCTCGTTCACCCGCTGGTTGCGCACCCGGTCGGCGGTGCCGCGCTGGAGCTGCCGGAACCGCACGGCGTGGTCCTCGGTCGCGCCGTACATCGCCACCGGCACGGTGACCAGGCCGAAACTGATCGTGCCCTGCCACATCGGTCGCGCCATCTACTCCGCCTCCCGGACCACCTCGGTGGCCGCCTTGTCCGTGCGCAGGCCGGCGAACCGGGGATGCCGCAGCCGGCCGTCCCGGGTCCACTCGGCGAAGTCGACCTGGGCGACGAGTTCCGGCCGCACCCAGCGCGCACCCGGCTCGGCCACCCGTTCGTCGAACGCGGGCGCGCCGATCTCCAGGTCGTCCAGCTGGGCCCGCAGCGAGGTGAGGGTGCGGTGGTCGTAGCCCGTGCCGACCTTGCCTGCGTAGCGCAGCCGGCCGTCGTCGTAGTAGCCCAGCAGCAGCGCACCGAAGCCGATCCGGCTGCCGCCCGGCTCGGTGAAACCGCCGATCACCAGCTCCTGCCCGGTGACACACTTGAACTTCAGCCAGTCCGGCGACCGTCCCGACCGGTACGCGGAGTCGGCCCGCTTCGCGATCAGGCCCTCCCAGCCGTGTTCGCAGGCGTGCCGGTAGAAGCTCTCCCCGTCGGTGTTGCGGTGGGTACTGAACCGGATCGGGTCGATGTAGTTGAAAGCCTTGCGCAGCAACCGTTTCCGGTCGCGCAGTGGGAACGGGGTGAGATCGGTGTCGCCGAGTACGAGCAGGTCGAACAGGTACAGGTAGACCGTCACGCCGGCCCGCTCGATGTCGGTCGCCCGGGTCAGGTGTATCCGGCCCTGGAGTTTCGCGAAGCTCGTCTGCCGGCCCTCGAACGCGACGATCTCCCCGTCGGCGACGAACCGGTCCGGGCCGAAGCCGGCCAGCGCGTCCACCAGCTCCGGGTAGCCGGCGTCCATCGACTTGTGGTTGCGCGACCACAGGGCCGGCGTGCCGTGGTCCCGGGTGACCATCGCCCGCACCCCGTCGAGCTTGCGCTCGTAGAGCCAGGCATCGCTGGAGAAGCGCTGGGGGGTCAGCGTCGCGAGCATCGGTGGGCGCCAGATCGCGGCGGCGACCGGCGGGGTGGCGCGCTGGCCGGTGCCCGTCATGACTGGTCAGGTACCCGGTGCGCCCGCGCGCCAAACCGGCCCCGGCGCCGATTCCGGTGCGTGCGCCGGGCCGCAACCGGGTACCCGGGGCACATGAGCGGTTCGGCGCCGACCCCGTCCCTGTCCGACCTGCTGGCCGAGCACGGCACCACCTACGCGGCCCAGGCCGGGATCACCCTGCGCGACAAGCCCTCGCCGCTCTACGAGCTGCTGGTGCTGACCACCTTGCTGTCGGTGCGCATCCGCGCCGAGATCGCGGTGGCCGCGGCGCACGAGCTGTTCACCGCGGGCTGGCGGACGCCGACCGGGATGCTCGACTCGACCTGGCAGCAGCGGGTGGACGCGGTCGGCCGCGGCGGCTACGCCCGCTACGACGAGAGCACCGCGCGCTACCTGGCCGACAGCGCGCAGCAATTGCTCGACAGCTACGGCGGTGACCTGCGCGAGCTGCGCGCGGCCGCGGCCGGTGATCTGTCGGAATTGCGCCGGCGACTGCGTGAGTTCCCCCGGATCGGCGAGACCGGGGCGCACATCTTCTGCCGGGAGGCGCAGGCGGTGTGGCCGGAGCTGCGGCCCTACTTCGACCGGCGCGCGCTCACCACGGCCGGCACGCTCGGCCTGCCCACCGATCCGGCGCAGCTCGGCGCGCTGGTCGAACCCGACCGACTCGCCAATCTTGCCGCCGCACTGGTCCGGGTGAACCTACGTGGCACGCACACGGCCAAGACCAGGCGATGAACTACTCCTCGTCCCCCTCGATCCGCACCGCTCGCACACCGTCGAGTTCGGACAGCGCGGCGGCGAGTTCGGTCGGGTCCGCGCGGCCGGTCACCCGCAGCATCAGGTCGATGCTCGGCGGGTGCGGCTCCTCCTCGAATTTTTCACTGTCCAGCTCGACCACCGAGAAACCGAGCCGGGTCGCGGCGCCCAACACGTCCCGCAGCACGCCGTGACCGTCGAGATAACGCAGCCGGACGGACGCCGAGCCGATCGAGGACTGCCGGGTCAGTCGGCGCAGCAGCGGCGGATAGCCGTAGGCGACGAGGAAGTGCGCACCGGTGACCACCACGCCGAGAACGGGCAGCCCGGCGCCGCAGGCCGAGCCGACCGCGGCGGTCACCCACACCACCGCGGCCGTGGTCAGACCGCGCACCACGTCCCGGCGGACGAAGATCAGCCCACCGCCGATGAAACCGATGCCGGACACGATCTGGGCGGCCACCCGGGACGGGTCCACCACCACCCGGCCGGGGTCCAGCACGTCGGTGAAGCCGTACTTGCTGACCAGCATGAACAGCGCTGCACCGAGGCCGACCAGGGTGTGCGTGCGCAGGCCGGCGCTCTTCTGCTTGAGCTGGCGTTCCAGGCCGATCAGCGACGAGAGCAGCAGGGCGACGAGCAGTTCGCCCAGCTGGGTCAGACCCTGCCCGCTCGGTTCGCCGAACGCGGCGAGATCGGTCGTCATCGCAGGTCAGTTCCCCGCGGGCCGCCGATTCAAACCCCGGTGAACACCCTGGGTGACGGGTGGTCCGGGGCACCCGAGGTGTTGCGCTGCCGACAGTGCGGGTAACACCCGGGCGGGAGACACTTGGTCGGAACACAGTGACAACAGTGTGAGGTGCACCTGATGGCCATCGCGACGATCAACCCGGCGACCGGCGAGACCGTGCGGACGTTCGATCCGTTCACCGACGCCGAGATCGACGAGTGCCTTGCCACCGCGGCAAAGACTTTCGTCGAGTACCGGAACTCCACCTTCGAGCAGCGGCGCAACTGGATGCGTGCGGCGGCCGACGTGCTGGACTCGTCGACCGACCGGCTCGCCGAGCTGATGACCACCGAGATGGGCAAGACGCTCGCCTCGGCCCGCGCCGAGGTGACCAAGTGCGCGAAGGGCGCCCGCTTCTACGCCGAGCACGCCGAGGCCTTCCTGGCCAACGAGCCCGCCGACGCCGAGGCGGTCGGCGCGAGCAAGGCCTACGTCGCGTGGCAGCCGATCGGCCCGGTGCTCGCCGTGATGCCGTGGAACTTCCCGCTCTGGCAGGTGTTGCGGTTCGCCGCGCCCGCGCTGATGGCCGGCAACGTCGGGCTGCTCAAGCACGCGTCCAACGTGCCGCAGACCGCGCTGGCCTTCGCCGAGGTGTTCACCGAGGCCGGATTCCCGCCGGGCGCGTTCCAGACGCTGCTGGTCGGCTCGGACAAGATCGAGGGCATCCTGCGCGACGAGCGGGTGGTCGCGGTCACCCTGACCGGCAGTGAGGCCGCCGGCCGGGCGGTCGCCGCGACCGCCGGTTCGGAGGTCAAGAAGAGCGTGCTGGAACTGGGCGGCAGTGACGCGTTCGTGGTGATGCCCTCCGCCGACATCGAGCGCGCCGCGACGGTGGCGACCACCGCGCGCAGCCAGAACAACGGGCAGAGCTGCATCGCGGCCAAGCGGTTCATCGTGCACGCCGACTGTGCCGAGGAGTTCAGCCGGCTGTTCGCGCAGAAGATGGCCGCGCTGGTCGTCGGCGACCCGATGGCCGAGGGTGTGGACGTCGGACCGCTGGCCACCGAACAGGGCCGCGACGAGGTCGATGAGCAGGTGACCGACGCGGTCAAGAAGGGCGCGACCGTGCTGTGCGGCGGTTCCCGCCCCGACCGGCCGGGCTGGTTCTACCCGCCGACCGTGGTCACCGACCTCACCGCCGACATGCGGATGTACGCCGAGGAGGTGTTCGGCCCGGTCGCCGGCCTGTACGTGGTGCCGGACGTGGAGAGCGCCATCGCAGTGGCCAACTCGACCTCCTTCGGGCTGGGCTCGGTCGCCTGGACCCAGGACCCGGTGGAGCGGGAGCAGTTCATCACCGAACTGGCCGCCGGCTCGGTGACCATCAACGGCATGACCGTCTCCTACCCGGAGCTGCCCTTCGGCGGAATCAAGAACTCGGGCTACGGCCGGGAACTGGCCGACCTGGGCATCCGGGAGTTCTGCAACGCCAAGACGGTGTGGATCGCCTGACCACCGGCGGAAGCCGGCTACCCGCCGGTCGGTTCCCGGTCCGCCGTGGCTGTCATGACCCGGTCTACTCGCAGCGCTAAGGTTGTGACGGTTGAACACCCAGCCGAGGCAGTCCGGTACCAATTCTGGTGCCGGCGCTTACTCGGGGTTGCCGCATGCCGGAATCCCAACTGATGACGTTCAGGAGGCCGGAGTGGCTGAAGTTGGCGGGCAGCCGTTCGAATCGGTGCGGCCGGAGGCGGTTTCAGGGCCCCGGCCGGCAGCGGAGGCGATCGAGGTCGCGGTGACCACCGTCGACGAGCGTGCGGTTGTCCTGCACGTGGTCGGCGAGGTGGACATGCTGACCGCGCCCGTGTTCGCCGAGCACGTGCGCACCCACTTCGCCGCGGCCGGTCAGGTCCGGCCCCTGGTGGTCGACGTGACCGGAGTGACCTTCCTCGGCTCGGCCGGGCTGGCCGTACTGGCCGACGCGCGCAACCTGGCCACCGCGAGCGGGGTGGCCGTCCGGGTCGTCGCCAGTTCCCCGACCGTGCTGCGCCCCTTGCAGGTCACCGGCCTGGATCAGGTGTTGGAGATCGTTCCGGACGTGACCACCGCGCTCAGCCAGGTGACCGCCACCTGACCGGCTAGCCGACCTGCGCCGGGCTCTCTTCCACGAGTGCCCGGCGCAGCTTGTCCAGGCTCGTGGCGAGCAGCCGGGACACATGCATCTGCGAGATGCCGACCCGTTCGGCGATCTGGGTCTGGGTGAAGTTGCCGAAGAACCGCAGCACCACGATGGTGCGCTCGCGTTCGGCCAGGTTGGCCAGCGCCGGGTAGAGCGCCTCGCGGTTCTCCACCGACAGCAGTTCGTCGTCGGTCTCGCCGAGTCGGTCACCCAGCGAGGTGCGGTTCTCCCCGTCGTTGGAGAGGGCTTCGTCGAGGGAGTCGCTGCGGTAGGCGTTGCCGGCGGCAAGCCCCTCGCGCACCTCCTCGATCGGCAGGTTGAGCTCGGCGGCCAGCTCACTGGCCCGGGGGGCGCGGCCGAGCCGCTGGCCGAGAGTGGCCGCGGCCGTGCTGATGGTGGCGTTGAGTTCCTTGAGCCGCCGGGGCACCCGGACCGACCAGGTGGAATCGCGGAAGTAGCGACGCACCTCACCGGTGATCGTCGGTACCGCGAACGACAGGAAGTCACTGCCGTGGTCCGGGTCGAAGCGGTCCACCGCCTGGATCAGGCCCAACGCCGCGACCTGCTTGAGGTCTTCGGTGGGCTGGCCGCGGTTGGTGAAGCGGCGAGCGATGTGCTCGGCGACCGGTAGATGCTCGGCGACCAGCCGGGTTCGAACGTGGCATCGTTCCGAGTCGGACAGATCGGTGTCTGCCAACTGCGCGAACAGTGGGGCGAGGTCGTCGTATTCGGTGCGCTGTTGCGTGATGGTCACTCCTCCACAGGTTGACCTGACGCGTTCGGGACATCCGGGGCAACTGGCCAGGAACGGCCGATGGCGGCAGCGCCGCAGCAGATAACCCGGGTTGATCGATGTCCCCGGTCGCGGCTGTGTGGTCAACCGCTGAAACTCCACCGTACGACCGTCCACCGGCTGGGACAAGGCACCGCATGGTTGACCCCCGGGCACAACGGGTACGCGGCAGATGTGCGACCGGTGACCGGTCAACTGACCCGGCTCACCACGAGCGACCGACGAGGTGGAAGGATCGGTTGGTACCCAATGGAAAACCGCGACTATCTGCGCGCCGCCATCGCCAGCGTGCTCGATGCCATGCGGCGCGGCGACGAGGACGAAACCCGGGATCGGGTGACCTCGCTGATCGAATCCGGGGAACTCACCGCGCGGGCCGCCGTCTGGGAGCTGGCCACGGCCGACGCGAGCATCCTGCGATCCTCGGCCGACGAGGCCGAGAAGGGTATCCAGGTCGCCCTTGAGCTGTGTGACCCCAACGGGTCGGCGGTGGAGATCGACGAGACCGAGCCGTCCCTGCGGGCCGCGGTGCGAATGCTGCTCGCGCTGGTCAACGGGTGTCCCGGGGACGCGCTGGCGCAGCAGGACCTGGTCACCGAGCAGGAGCCGGCTGAGATGGCGCTGGTCTTCCTGCACCTGGCCGGCTGGATGTTGGCGCTGCTGGGCCTGCTCGACTCGGTCGAACACGCCGACGCCGTGGTGCCGGGCTGGCTGCGCCACCTGTCCGTCGGGGACTGAGGTCGTGCGGGGCTGAGGACGAGGCCACGTCATGCGGATCGCGCTGGTGTCGGCGCAGGCCAACCCGCTGGGTGGGCTCGGTTCGCCGGGATTCAGCGGACAGGGCGTGTACGTGGCCGAACTGTCCCGGGCACTGGCCGCGCGCGGCCACCGGGTGACCGTCTACACCCGAAAAGACGGTCCCGACCTGCCCGAACGGGTCGTCGTCCGGCAGGGCTGTGTGGTCGTGTACGTCCCCGCAGGCCCACCGCGGCTGCTGTACCGCGGTGAACTCGCACCGCATCTCGGTGAGTTCAGCCGGTTCCTCGCCGCGGAGTGGGGGCGCCGTGGGCCGGATCTGGCGCACACGCACTTCTGGCTGTCCGGGCTGGCCACGCTGCTGGCCACCCGGCCGCTGGGCGTGCCGGTGGTGCAGACATATCACGGCTTCGGACCGGGGGACCGGGGCCGGATCGAGCGGATGATCGGCCGGGCCGCGGCCCGGGTGCTGGCCACCTGTGCGGACGAGGTGCCCGACCTGATCCGGATGGGCGTGGGCCGGGACCGGATCTCGGTGGCGCCCGGTGGGGTCGATCTGACCGCGTTCCGGCCGGACGGGCCGGTCGCCGAGCGCACCGCCCGGTATCGGCTGGTGTCGGTCGGTCCGCTCGCGGAACCCAGCGGATTCGAGCAGATCATTCGCATTCTGCGCATGCTGCGCGATGCGGAGCTGCTGATCGCCGGCGGCGGCACGGTGGACCCGGTGACCGACGATCCCGAGGCGAGACGACTGCTGCGGGTTGCCGAGTCGAACGGGGTGGGCGACCGGGTGCGGCTACTGGGCCGGGTGCCCCGCACGGAGCTGCCGGCGCTGCTGCGCTCGGCCGATGTCGTCGTGTGCTCACCGGAGTCCGAACCGCTGGGCCTGGTGCCGCTGGAAGCGATGGCGTGCGGGACGCCGGTGGTCGCCACCGCCGTCGGCGGACTGGCCGATACGGTGGTGGACGGGCTGACCGGGGTGCTGGTGCCGGCCGGCCGGACCGGCGCACTGTGCAGGGCGGTCGCTTCGCTGCTGACCGACCGGATCCGACGGGCGGCAATGGGCAACGCCGGCCGGGACCGGGTCGACTCCCGCTACTCCTGGGACCGGGTGGCGGGCGAGGCGGCCCGGGTCTACCAGCGGGTGCTGCGCTAGTTTCGGTCTGTTGCCGGCCGTTGGTCCCTCTCGGTGTTCGAGCGGGCAACGGCGTCCCGGATCTCGTCGGCGACCGAAGGCCAGGATTGTTGGTGTGTGGTGGTTTCCTGGTCGGGAGTGACGGGCGGCTGATCGCCGTGCGCGGTCATCTCGGGCCGGCCACCAGGTTGTCCGCGGCGGTGCGCATTGGTGTTGGCTACCCGATCCGGTCCCGCGGGAAACCAGGTGCTCAGTGCCAGCCGTGCCGGCGCCGCCACACCGGTGAGACCCGGGCCCACTCCTCGTGCCAGGACTCGGACTGATGGCGCAGCAGCCACGTGGAGAACATCCGCAGCGCGCACCAGCCGAGCACGGCGGCGGCGAGCGTGACGCCGATGCCCGCGACGATCGCGGCGAGCACGGTGTCCCCGGGCTGGATCGGCGGCGGGGTGAGCCTGCCGGTGTTGTCCACCCACACGGTGGTCGTCTTGCCGGTGGGCAGCCACATCGTGTCCGCGGGCTCGGCCGCGGTGTGTGCCGCGCCGTTCCACCGCCAGCTGAGCGTGACGGTGTGGTTGTCGGGATGGGCGGCCGGATCGGCCACCGTGTCCGACACCGCCGCGGTGATCTGGTGCTTGGGCTGCCCGGCCTCGGTCAGCCGGGCCGACGCGGCGACGGCCACCGTACCGGCGGCCAGCCCGACCCCGGCGGTGAGCACGAGCAGGAACAGCACGAGGCCGAAGGTGGCCAGCTGTTCTACCGCGCTTTGCCTTCGCCGCAACGGGTTGCGGGTCAGTCGGGCCCGCAGCCGCCAACCGATCAGGGGTTGCGAAGGTTGTCTGTCCCGCCAGCCGGCACCGCCGCGCACCACGCCTCCTTGCCAGCCGATCAGCGCTCGATCACCTGGTTCTCCACTGGTCCGATCCGGCTGTCCTCGGTGAGGTAACCGGAGAGCAGGTCGAGCAGGTATTCGGTGTCCACCGGCTTGGTCACGTAGTCGGTGGCACCGGATGCCAGACTCTTCTCCCGATCGCCCTGCATCGCTTTCGCGGTGACCGCGACGATCGGAAGGTCCGCATATCCGGCCATGCTCCGGATTGCTTCCATCGTGGCATTTCCGTCCAGCTCCGGCATCATGATGTCCATCAACACCACGGCGATGTCGGCGTGCTGCTCCAGTGCCCGCACTCCGGCGACACCGTTGTCGGCCGAGACCACCCGCAGTCCGTGAGCTTCCAGGACCGCGGAGAGCGCGAGCACGTTGCGCAGGTCGTCGTCCACGATCAACACCTGTTCACCGTGGAAACGAGATGCACCAAGTGTTCCCGACGATACCGCCGGCGGCCACGTGCTGGTGTCCTGACCGTTCACACCGCTGGTGACGGTGGCCACATTCGCCGAATCCGGGCCGGTGTACGACGTGCTCGCCAACTGCCCGTTGAGCGGCGCCGCGGGCGGTCGCACGGACAGGTCCGCGGAGTGCCGCACGGGGAGGTAGAGGGTGAACGTGCTGCCCTCGCCGGGCGTGCTGCGCACGTGCAGTTCGCCGTCGAGCAGGTCGGCCAGTTCCCGGGAAATCGACAGCCCAAGGCCGGTACCGCCGTATTTGCGGCTGGTCGTCCCGTCGGCCTGCTGGAACGCCTCGAAGATCACCGCGAGCTTGTCCTGGGCGATGCCGATTCCGGTGTCCCGCACCACAAAAGCGACCCGGCCGAACGCCCGCCGCAGCCGCCCGCCGCGCACCTCGTCGGCCGCGGCCGCGCGCACGTCGAGCTGGATTTTGCCCTCCTGAGTGAATTTCACCGCATTTGACAGCAGGTTGCGCAGCACCTGCTGCAACCGCTGCTCGTCGGTGAACAACACCGGCGGCGTGTCCTGTGCGACGACCACGGTGAAGGCGAGGTTCTTCTCCGTCGCCAGCGGCCGGCACAACGTCTCCACGTAGCCGACCAGGCCGTCCATCGACACCGGCGCGGTGTCCAGCTGGAGGTGGCCCGCTTCGACCTTGGCCAGGTCGAGGATGTCGTTGATCAGCTGGAGCAGGTCGAAGCCCGCGGAGTGGATGGTCCGGGCGAACTCGGTCTGCTTGGCGGTGAGGTTGCCGTCGCCGTTGTCGGCGAGCAGCTTGGCCAGCACCAGCAGGCTGTTCAGCGGCGTGCGCAGTTCGTGTGACATGTTCGCCATGAACTCGGACTTGTACTTCGACGCGATCGCCAGCTGCCGGGCGCGTTCCTCCAACTCCTGGCGGCCCGCGTCGATCTCGATGTTCTTCGCCTCGATGTCGCTGTTCTGCTGGGCCAGCAGCCGCGCCTTCTCGGCCAGCTCGGTGTTGGAGCGTTGCAGCTCCACCTGCCGGGACTGGAGTTCACCGGCGAGCCTGCGGGACTCGGCCAGCAGCGCGTCCGTGCGCGAGTGCACCAGGATCGTGTTGATCGTGGTGCCGATCGTCTCCTTGAGCTGGTCGAGCAGATCCAGGTGCACGGTGGTGAACTCGGACACCGAGGCCAGCTCGATCACGCCGAGCACCTGGCCCTCGAACAGCACCGGCACCAGCACCAGGGTGACCGTCGGCGCCGAACCGAGGCCGGAGGAGATCGACAGGTAGTCGCCGGGCGCGCCGTTGACCAGCATCGTCCGCTTGTCCACCGCGACCTGGCCGACCAGCGACTCGCCCAGCCGGAACCGCATGATCGTGCCGTTGGGCGGCCGGTAGGCGTAGCTCGCGGTCAGTTCGAGCACGGTGCCCTCGGTCACGTCGTCGGTGGCCAGGAAGAACGCGCCCTGCTGCGCGACGACCAGCGGGCTCAGTTCGCCGAGGATCAGCGAGGCGACCGCGGTCAGATCACGGGTGCCCTGCATCAGCGCGGACAGCCGGGCCACGTTCGTCTTGAGCCAGTACTGCTCCTGGTTGGCCGTGGTCGTCTCGGACAGGTTGGCGATCATCTGGTTGATGTTGTCCTTGAGATCGGCCACCTCGCCCTCGGCCTCGACGGTGATCTGCCGGGTCAGGTCGCCCGCGGTGACCGCGGTGGCGACCACCGCGATGGCCCGCACCTGGGTGGTCAGGTTGCTGGCGAGCTGGTTGACGTTCTCGGTGAGCTGCTGCCAGGTGCCGGACACCCCCATCACCTCGGCCTGCCCGCCGAGCTTGCCCTCGGTGCCGACCTCGCGGGCCACGCGGGTGACCTCGGAGGCGAACGCGGACAGCCGGTCCACCATCGTGTTGATGGTGGTCTTCAGCTCCAGGATCTCGCCGCGCGCGTCCACGTCGATCTTGCGGCTCAGGTCGCCCTGGGCCACCGCCGTGGTCACCTGCGCGATGTTGCGGACCTGACCGGTCAGGTTGCCGGCCATGCTGTTCACGTGGTCGGTGAGGTCCTTCCAGGTGCCGGACACGCCGCGCACCTGGGCCTGCCCGCCGAGCTTGCCCTCGGTGCCGACCTCGCGGGCGACGCGGGTGACCTCGTCGGCGAACGCCCGCAGGGTGTCCACCATGCCGTTGAGGGTCTCCGACAGCGCGGCCACCTCACCACGCGCCTCGACGGTGATCTTCTGCGCCAGGTCGCCCTTGGCCACCGCCGTGGCGACCTGGGCGATGTTGCGGACCTGGCTGGTGAGGTTGCCGGCCATGAAGTTGACCGAGTCGGTGAGGTCGCGCCAGGTGCCGGCGACGCCGGGGACGCGGGCCTGACCGCCCAGCCGCCCCTCGCCGCCGACCTCGCGGGCCACCCGGGTGACCTCGTCGGCGAACCCGGAGAGCTGGTCCACCATCGTGTTGAGGGTGTTCTTCAGCTCCAGCATCTCGCCCTTGACGTCGACCGAGATCTTCTGGGTCAGGTCGCCTTGGGCGACGGCCGTGGCGACCTGGGCGATGTTGCGGACCTGGCTGGTGAGGTTGCCGGCCATGAAGTTGACCGAGTCGGTGAGGTCGCGCCAGGTGCCGGCGACGCCGGGGACGCGGGCCTGACCGCCGAGTCGTCCTTCGCTGCCGACCTCGCGGGCGACGCGGGTGACCTCGTCGGCGAACAGTGCGAGTTGTTCCAGCAGCCCGTTCACCGTCCGGGACAGGCCGCGCAGCCGGACCCGGCGCTGCGGGTCCCAGCCCTCGACCGACATCCGCTGCGAGAGGTCGCCCTCGGCCGCGGCGGCGAGCACCCGGCCCAGCTCGATCATCGGCTTGGCGAGGTCCTCGATCATGCCGTTGACCGACTCGGCGGCGACCGCCCAGCCACCAGGGCCGATCTCGCCGACGAGTCTGCCGGTGAAGTGGTCCGCGTCGTCGAGCGCCTCGTGCACCTCGGCCAGTTCGCCGACGAAACGCTGGTTGCGGGCGGCGATGTCGTTCACGGCATCGGCCAGCCGGCCGGCCAGCTCGCCGGTGGGCGGCCGAAGCCGACGCCGGAAGTTGCCGTCCCGGATGTCCTCGAGCGCGGACAGCAGCCGCCCGAGGAACGCCTCATCCACCTGCTGTGCGGCCTGCACGTCGTCCATCAGTCCTGCCTGCCTCGCTCACCGTCTTCGCGGACCAGCATGACCAGCCTGCCACGGACGGCTCCGCTTGACATCCGGCCTGCCCGTTTTCAGCGTCGGTACCGGGGGCGCCGGACCGGGTTTGCCGTGCGGGCTAATCTGGCTCTACGAGTGTCGCGACGGCGTCAGGCGTACCCGCGGGAGGTACATCGGTGCAGGAAGGTCCGGGGCTCGCCCTGCTCGCGGCCACCGGCCGGCTGCTGCGCAAGCCGCCGGTACCGGGGGAGATCGCGGCGGCCATCGTCGCGCTGGCGGTTCCCACGCTGGCCGACTGCGCTGTCGTCGTGTTGCCGCCGCAGCGCGGTCGGGTGGCCTGGTGGCGTCACCACATCGAGTCGGCCGAGGCGGGGACGCGCACCGCGGAGGGCCGGATCGGCCAGGGCGCGCTGACCACGATGCCCGGCCTGAGCGAGTTGTTCACCGACCCCGACGGCGGCAAGTCGGTGCTGATGACGACCTGCACCGCCGGTGGCTGGCCGCTGCCGGCCGGGTTCACGCCCAACAGTGACGTGTTGGTGGTGCCGTTGGTCGACCCGGCCAGCGATCCGGTCCGGCCGTTGGCCGCACTGGTGCTGCTGCAGTGCGCGAGCGACGACACCGAGCCGATCGACCTCGACCTGGTCAGCGAGTTCGGCGCCCGGGTGGGCGCGGCGCTGGGCAACGCGATCCGGTTCGCCGAGCAGACGTTCCTCACCGCGGGCCTGGAGTCCAGCCTGCTGCCCGCGCCGCTGCCCACGCTGCCGGGTGTGCGACTGGCTGCGGGCTACCGGCCGGCCAGCACCGGGCTGAGCGTCGGCGGCGACTTCTACGAGGTGTATCCCCAGCAGGACGAGCCGGACAGCCCGGTGGTGTTCGCGCTGGGCGACGCGTGCGGGCACGGCCCGGAGGCCGCGTCGCTGGCCGGCCACGTGCGCAGCTGCCTCGGCGCGCTGCGGCTGGTGGAGACGGGACCGGCGAAGCTGCTCGGTCTGCTCAACCACGCCATCCGCACGACCAGCGCGAGCCGGTTCACCACCGCGGTGGTGGGCACGATGGTCCCGGCCGGCAACGGTTCGGTGCGGCTCGTGCTCGGCTGCGCCGGCCATCCCGCCCCGCTGATCCGGCGGGCCGACGGCCGGGTCGAGGAGGTGGCCGCCACCGGTGGCCTGATCGGCATCTTCCCGGACGTGCGGTTCACCGAGGCCAAGGTCGTGCTCGAACCCGGAGACATCTGCCTGCTCTACAGCGACGGTCTCACCGAGGCGCGCCGGGCCGGCGACCCGGCGGAGCAGTTCGGCACCGAGCGGCTCGGCGAGTTGTTGGGCGAACTCGGCGGCGCGACCGCGGCCGACCTGGTGGACGCGGTGGAGGCGGACGTCGACCGGTGGCTGGCCGGGTACAGCCACGACGACCTCACCCTGTTGGCGATCCAGGCGGTCCCGGAGCCGGTGGGGGAATAGCTCACCCCACTGTCGGGTCGCGCCGCAGCCAGGTGCGGACGGTGGTGCCGTTCGTGCTCGCGTGGGTGCGCACGAGTTCGGCGAGTTCGTTGACCAGCAACAGACCCCGGCCGCGCGACTGCCGAACGGTGGCCGGGCGCAGACCGGCCAGCTGGTCGGTCAACCGGCCGGTGTCGTAGACCTGGCAACCGATCTGGTCGCCGTCGGCGAACACCGTCACGGTCGCCTCGCCGCCGCCGTGCTCGATGCTGTTGGTGGCCAGTTCACTGACCACCAACACCAGGTCGGCGACGCGGTCGGCGGACACGCCCAGCCGGGTGGCCCGGTCGGTGACGAACCGGCGTAGCGCCGAGAGATCCCGCACGCCCGCCACGAACACATCCGCGCTCGGCGTCGGCAGCGGCAGGTTGTAGGTGTCGATGATCTGCTCCGGCCGGTAACCCTGGCTCGGCCACCGACGCTCCGCGGCGATCAGTACCGGGTGGGTCGCGGACGCGTCGGCCAGTGCCGTCGCTTCGAGGTTGGCCGAGTCGTACGGGCACAGCATGGTCATCCGGCGCTCGGCGAAGGCCACGTTGATCAGCGCTTCGTGCCGCACACAGGCCGGATACTCGCGGCTGGACCGGCCGGGCCAGATCTGCTCGCTGATGATCCGCACCCGGTGGTACGGGTGCGCGTCGGCGAAGGCGTGCAGCACGCCGGGGATGATCCGGCCCGGGTTGCGGCCGGCCTCGGCCATGTCGATGAGGGTGATCCGGTCGGCCTGCCGGCCCAGTTCGGCCCGCAGCAGCGCGAGATTCTCGGTCGGCACCACGGCGGCCACCGGCTCGCCGCCGGCCAGACCGTCGACCACGAACGGGATCGTGCCGGCGAGGTACTCCTCGCGGTCGCGGTAGAACAGCGCGGGGTGGGTCAGACCCGGGGTCGGGACCGAGGGCCGCGCCGGTGGGGTCCGGGCGTGAGTCATGGTTATCCGCAGCACATAGGGGAAAGTCGCTCCTCGCTCGTGGTTTCCGGACAGCCGCCCGGAACCTAGCTCGGCAGCACGCTGTCGCTCAGCGTACCCAGCGAATCGGTCGGCGTAACCTGTCGCGGAATGGTGGCCGTGGCGGCTTCGGGCCCGGCCAGTTCGCGCAGCCGGGCGGTCCACATCAACAGGTGCACCAGCACCACCGCCGACTCGGTCGACCCGGCCACGCACAGTTCGTCCAGCGCCACCATCGCGTCCTGCTGGTCACCGCCGGCCAGCGAGACCAGCAGGCGGAGCGCCGTGCGCAGCGGTGCGTCCAGTGGCTCGCCCGCGGTGAATCCGCTGCCGCTGCCGAGCAGTTCGATCTCGACGAGGGCGCTGTCACCGGGCCCGCTGCCCGCGGCGTGCAACAGTTCGGCGGCGGTGCTGGCCACCTCCCAGACCGCGACGGTCAACGCGTCGAGACCGAACTCGGCCAGGCGCCGTAATTCGAGCAGCATCGCCGTCTGGTCGCCGCAGTCGCCGGCGGCCAGCGCCCGGTCGATCGCGTCGTCGATCTCGCCGGCACGCAGCACCGCCTCGACCAAGCACTCCGTCTCGTCGCTGTCGGGGCTCACCGTGTGGTCCACCTGCCTCGCCCACCTTCGTCGGCCAGGACCGGCGTCCCGGTCCCCCTGCCCGTCCCTTCCCGGGATCGGCCGGGTTCAAACCTCGTTCCTGCCGAGTTTGACGGTCGGGCCGGTGGGTACTGGCTAGATCGGAAGCGTTGCGGCAGGTGATCAAGCGATGACGTGCCCGGGAGGCTCCCACGCAGGCAAGCCCGACGGCGTTAAGGTCGTCCGGACGGGCGGCCGCTGCCCGATGCAGTGCCAGATGGCGTCCGACGAGCACCGAGGTGACCGCGTGTGTCCGAGCACGAGCCTGTGAGCGAGGAACAGTCGTTCAGTACGGACGCGGAGATCAGGCTCCGGGCCGAACTGAACCACCTGCCGATTGTCCGGTCCGTCGCGGCGACCATCGCCATCCGCGAGGATTTCGATCTGGACACGGTGGAGGACGTCAAGCTCGCGGTGGACGAGATGTGTTCCACGCTCATCGTGCGGGCCCGGCCGGGCTCGGTGCTCAGCTGCAAGTTCCAGGTGTCCGAAGGCGTGATCCGGTTGCTCGCGGCGGTGGACTCGGACAGCGACCAGCCCATTGACCAGCACTCATTCGGCTGGCGAGTGTTGCGTACGCTCACCGACTCGGTCACGACCTGGCTCTCGGAGGAGGGCACCGACGCCCGTAGGCTGCACATCGAACTGGTCAAGGCAGACGGGTTGGACGGCGCCGGCTGACGTCTCGACGCACGGCCGGATCACCGGAACTGGATCTGGTGCTACGGCTCCCGCACCCACAGCGCTAGGGTTGTCCCTGGTGGAAAGCGGAGACAGAGCAGCAATGCGGGCGCGGGAGGCACTTGTGGCCGAAGCTGGTGGTCAGCCACCCCAGCAGGGCGCGGCGAGCGAGTACGCGGTCGCGGCCGGAGCCGACCTTGCGGTGCGTGCCGAGCAACTCGGCCCGAACCTGGTCGCCCTACAGGTCGAGGGTGAGCTGGACATGCTCACCTCACCGACGCTGGCCGACCGCGTCCGAGAACACTTCGCCGCCGACGGCGGCGCGCTGGTGGTGGACATGACCCGGGTGAGCTTTCTCGGGTCGGCCGGCCTCGCGGTGCTCGCCGAGGCGGCCGGCCTGGCCGCCGCCCACGCCACCGAACTCCGGGTGATCGCCACCACCACGGCGGTGCTGCGGCCGTTGGAGGTCACCGGCCTCGACGAGCGCGTGCACACCTGCGACAGCATGGCGACCGCGATCGGGCAGTTGATGCGCTAGCGCCGGTCGTGTTTCGCGGTCATCGTTCTCGGGAACGCTCTTGGTGCACACCCGTCGGACGAGTACGGAGGATCGTGAATGGACACCGAAGCGTTCATCGAGCAGCTCAACGAGGACCTCGGTACCGAGTACCAGTCGATCATCCAGTACATCCAGCACGGCGCGACCGTGAAGGGCGCGAAGTACCGCAGCATCGTCGAGGAACTCGGCGCGCACCTCAGTCAGGAACTCCAGCACGCTTCGACGCTGGCCAAGCAGATCGACTTTCTTGGTGGCACCCCGACCGTCGTCGTCCCGCCGGTGAAGGACATCGCCGAGGGAAGGGACGCCCTGCAGGCCGATCTGGACCTGGAGGAGCGCCAGCTCGGCCGGTACCGTGACCGGGTCGCCGAGGCCACCGAGCTCGGGCTGCCGGACGTGGCCGAGGCGCTTCGGCCACTGCTGGAGCAGACCCAGGACCACGTCTCCGACCTCCGGGACGCCCTGGCCTGACCGAACCGCGCGGGCAAGGGGGACCATGAGGCTCGGATTGATCGGCGCCGGCCGGATCGGTGCCCGGCACGCGCGGACCGTGCGCGACATCGCCGGTGTCGACGCCGTGCTGGTGGCCGATGTGGACACCTCCCGGGCCGAGGAAGTCGCGCGCTCACTGGACATCGACGCCGCCCCGACCGTGGACGCGGTGTTCGGCGCGGACCTGGACGGGGTGGTGATCACCGCGGCGACCAGCGCGCACGCCGGCCTGATCCATCGTGCGCTGGACGCGGAGATCCCGGTGTTCTGCGAGAAACCGGTCGCGCTGGACGTGCCGGCCACGCTGGAGGTGGTCCGGCACGCGGAGGCGAGCGCGGTGCCGGTGCAGATCGGCTTCCACCGCCGGTTCGACCGCGGCTACCAGACCGCCCGGGACGCGTTCCTGGCTGGCGAGCTGGGCTGGATTCACACCGTCCGGGCGGTCACCGCCGACCAGGCTCCGCCGCCGGCCGGGTTCATCGCGACCTCCGGTGGCCTGTTCCGGGATTGCAGCATCCACGACTTCGACATCCTGCGCTGGCTGACCGGCCGCGAGGTCGTCTCCGCCTACGCCGAGGGCAGCAACCGGGGTGCCCCCTTCTTCGCCGCGGCCGGCGATGTCGACACCTGCGCGGCGCTGCTCCGGTTCGACGACGACATGCTCGCCACGGTCAGCGCGACCCGGTACAACGGCGCCGGCCACGACGTGCGGCTGGAGCTGTGCGGGTCGGCCGGCACGCTGGTGGTCGGCCTGGACGACCGGGTACCGCTGCCCACCGCGGAACCGCACGTGTCCTGGCAGCAGGAACCGCCCTACCGGGACTTCCTGGAACGCTTCCAGGCCGCGTACGTGGCCGAACTGGTCCGGTTCGTGGGTGTGCTGGCCGGCATCGCGGACAGCCCGTGCGGCCCGGCCGAGGCCCTGGAAGCACTCTACGTCGCCGAAGCGTGCGAGACCTCGCGGCGCCGCGGCGAACCGGTCGAGGTGGCCGAGATGCGCGCAGGCTGAGTTGGTTCGGGCCGACGGGGGTACGCCCGGCATCGGTCGTATCGGCGGGATCAATCCAGGGGTGCGCCCGGTTTCGCTGCGTGGCGGCTGGCTGTGCTCGCCGCCGCCGTTCGGGCGAGCCGTCGGCCGACTGTGCGGCGCGGGCCTGAGCGCTGAGTAGGCGGCCCGGCCGACCGGAATGGACGATTGGAAATCAGGGTCTTAGGACCTAATTCGGAAGGACTTTGTGCCGCCTTTCGTGGCGCACCGCAATCGGCCGAATTTATTTGCGTCACCTAGGTAACGTCCCAGGTCACAGGCTCGATGAAGTCAGCGAACAGTTTCCGGAGTCAGAAATTCGAGCGGTGCTGGGACCGATTTTGTGCCATATCGTGCTGCCCGGGGCTGGCTGAGGGGAGCGGCCATGGACATCTCACTGCGCGGTCTGCTGCACGATCTCGAACACGGAATGGTGACCCTGTCGATACTGCTTGAAGTCGTGCGGGGCGACCCGACGCTGCCCGCCGACTCCGGTGCGCGCCTTGGCCGCGCCTCCGACGAACTGACCCGGCTGCTGGATTTCCTGGCCGGTTGGGCAGCCGGGGAGGTGGCGGCGTGACCGAGCCGACTATCCATCCCGTCGCCGACCTCGTGCTCGCCGACGACCACGCGGTGTTCGTGGACGCGATGTCCATCGTGCTGGCCCGCCAGGGTTTCGTGATCAGCGCGGTCGCCCATTCGGTGGTCCGCGCGATCGAGGCGGTCGGCCGGTACCAGCCGCGGATCTGTGTGGTGGACCGGCATTTCCAGGACGGTGACGGGATCGAGGCGATCAGCCTGATTCTGGCGGCCTGCCCGCGCACCAAAGTGCTCGTGCTCAGCGCCGACCGCGATCACGACGCTGCCGCCCGCGCGCTGCGCGCCGGTGCGTCGGGCTACCTGCACAAGACGCGCACGGTGGACGCGCTGGCCGGCGCGCTGGGGCGAATCCTGCGCGGCGAACTCGTGGTCGAGGTGCCCAACCCGCCGACGGCCAACCGGTCGGCCCGCACCGACGACGCGCACCGGCTGGCCGCGCACCTGACCGCACGCGAGCGGCAGTGCCTGGCGCTGCTGGTGGAAGGTATGGACACGACCGCGATGGTGACCGCGCTGGGCGTCTCCCGCACGACGGTGCGGACCCACGTGCAGTCCCTGCTGGCCAAGCTCGGCGTGCACTCCCGGCTGGAGGCGGCATCGTTCGCCGTGCGCCACCGACTGTTGGCCGATGAGCCGGTCCCGGCGCGTGAGGCGCGGGCCATCTGACCCGAACGACTGACCTGAGCGAGCATGACAGACGTGACAGCCGCCCTGGCGCGGCTCGGTTGGGGCCACAGCCCCCTGGTGCGGCGACTCGACCGCGTCCAGGGCGCGGCCCTGTTGGCGGCGGTGCTGCTCGCGCTGGTCGCCGTCCCGATCGCGATCACCGCCGGCCAGCTCGTGCACGAGCGCCAGGCCGTCGTCGCGGCCGCGGAGTCCGGACAGCGATACCGGATCTCCGCCGTGCTGTCGGCGAACGTGCCGCTCGGCACCGACCAACCGGAGATCGTGGTCGTGCTGTACTCGCCGGCCGTGTGGGAACTGCCCGACGGGCAGCAGCGCACCGGCCGGGTGCCGGCCCCGTCCGGATCGGTGAAGGGCGAGACGGTCGAGGTCTGGGTGGACGCGAACGGCCGGTTGGTCCCCGCGCCGCTGACCCAGGAACAGGCGCGCTGGCAGGGCGTGCTGACCACCGTGCTGAGCATGATCGGGGTCGTCGCCGTGCTGGCCGCCCTGTTCGGCCTGGTGAGCTGGTGGCTCGACCGGGCAAGAAGTGCCGAGTGGGCGCGCAAATGGGCCACCGTCGAACCGTTCTGGAGCGGCCGATAGCGCTCGGGGAGCCCAGTTCTCTCGAATTGGCCCTTCCGGGCGGATCTTCGGCGGCAGCAGAATCACCAGCACGGCCCGATCGACGGGCCGGTTGGCGAAGGGGGTCAACAGTGCGGTTCTACTGGGTGGACGCGTTCACCGGTGCGGCGTTCCGGGGCAACGCCGCGGTGGTGTGCCTGCTCGACGAGGAGCTGCCCGACCACCGGTTGGCCTTGATCGCCGCCGAGTTCAACCAGCCGGTCACCGCGTTCCTGCGGTCCGGGCCATTCGGCTTCGTCCTGCGCTGGTTCACCCCGACCCAGGAACTGGCGCTGTGCGGCCACGGCACGCTGGCCGCCGCCTACGCCCTCTACGAAGCCGGCCTGGTGCCGGCCGATCAGCCGATCGAGTTCAGCGCGCCGAACGACCAGCTGGTTGCCACTCGGGAGGCCGGCCGAATCTGGCTGGACTTCCCGCGTGGCCAGGTCAGCCCCGCGTCGGCGCCGCCGGCCGCGTTGGCCGCGCTCGGGGTGGCCGAGGCGGTGTGGTTCGGCCGCAACGACTTCGAGTACGTGGTGGAACTTGAGTCCGCCGAACAGGTCGCGGCGGTGCGACCGGATTTCGGCCAGGTGCTCGCACTGCCGGCGAGCCGGTTGGTGGTCACCGCGGCCGGCGGCCCGGGCGCCGACTTCACCTCCCGCGTTTTTGTGCCCGCGTTGGGCATCAACGAGGACCAGGTCACCGGGTCGGCGCACGCGGTGCTCGGGCCACTGTGGGCCGACCGGTTGGGGCGTACCGAGTTGACCGCGGTCCAGGCGTCGGCGCGCGGCGGTGAACTCGCGCTGCGGGTGTTGCCCGACAAGGTTCGGTTGGGTGGTCAGGCGGTGTTGATCGGCCAGGGCGAGCTGCTGGTGGCCGGTGTCCCCGCTGTCTACTGAGTGATCGCGGCCAGGGCGGCGCGCAGCTCGTCGAGCTGGCCGGCGATCCACGGCAGCGCCGTCGGGTCCGGGCTGTTCAGCGCCTCGGTGCGCTGCGGGTCATCGGTGCCGTAGAGCTGGCTGGTGGCGATTCGCAACCGCAGGGCTTCGGGGCGGTCACCGAAGGCCGCGCCGGGCAGGGTGGCGATGCCGTGGTCGCGGAGCAGGGTTTGGGCCAGGTCGGCGTCGGTGCTGATGCCGTGTGCCCGGTGCAGGTGATCGCGGTGTGGGCTGAAGTCGGGGTAGAGGTAGAACGCGGCTTTGGGTGCGGGGACCGGGATTCCGGCCTGGCAGAACTCCTCGGCCACGGCGGTGACGACTCGGCGGTGCAGCTGTCGGCTGGCGGTGATCCGCGCGCGCAGCTGGTCGGGTTCGGTGAAGGCGAACGCGGCCGCGCACTGCACCGGATGGGCCGGTGCGGACCAGATCTCGCTGCCGATGGCGATCACCTGATCGCGGCGGGCCCGGCCGGCGGGCGTGTCCGGGAACCGGGCGACACCCAGCCGCCAGCCACCGAGAGCGAGGTTCTTGCTCAGGCCACTGGTGATCACCGTGCGGTCCGGCGCCAACTCGGCGGGGCTGCTGACGGGCGTCGCGGGATCGTGCACCAGATCGCGGTAGATCTCGTCGGAGATGATCAGCAGGTCGTGCCGGTCGGCCACCGCGCACAGCGCGCGCAGCGTCTCCGGTGTGGCCAGAGTGCCGGTGGGATTGTCGGGCGAGGTCAGGATGACCGCGCCCAGCGGGCTGCCCTCGGCACGGGCGGCGGCGGCCGCTCGGTCCAGGGCGTCCGGATCGGGCACGCCGCCTTCGCCGAACCGGGTCGGCACGGCGTGCGTGGTCAGGCCGAGCAGTGCGGCCTGCGCCGCGTAGCCGACCCAACTGGGGCGCGGCAACGCGACCGCGCCGCGCACGGTGCGCAGCAGCGCGTAGAGCAGCGCCTTGCTGCCCGGCGCGGCCACCACCTGCTCGGCCTCGGTGGGCAGGCCGCGGCGGGCCCAGTAGCCCGCCGCGGCCGTGCGCACCTCGGGGATGCCGGCCACCGGGCCGTAACCGGCCAGCGGCGCCGCCTCGGCGAGCGCGGCGGTCAGCAACGGGTGTACCGGGATGCCGGCTTCGCCGAAACCGAGGGCCACGGTCTTGGTGCCCGCGCGCCGCCTGCGGGCGACTTCCTCGTTGATGGCCAGGGTGGCCGAGACGGTCATGGTCTTCCCCTCTCCGGTGGGTAACTCCGGTCTCCATCCTGACCGGCCAGAAGCATCGTGAACAGCGCGGGAAGTCATGGCTGAGCATAAGATTCGCTGATGCTCGACAATCATCGGCTGCGGTTGCTGCGGCTTTTCGCACTGCACGGCAGCATCAGCGCGACGGCGGAGGCGGCCGGCTTCTCGGCGTCGGCGGTGTCCCAACAGTTGGCCGCGCTGGAGCGGGAGGCGGGCGCGGCGCTGCTGGAGCGCTCCGCCCGCAGCGCGGTGTTGACCGACGCCGGACGCGCGCTGGCCGGTCACGCGGCCACCGTGCTGGCGGCGGTGGAGGCGGCTGAGGCCGACCTCGCGGCGCTGGGCAGCGAGGTCGCCGGACGGGTCACCGTGGGGGCCGTGCCGACCACGGCGCTGACGCTGGGCCGAGCGCTCGCCGGTGTGCAGCGCGCGCACCCCAGGCTGGAGGTGGTGCTGCGACAGGTGCACGCCGGGGAGGCGGTACACGGGCTGCACACGCGGGAACTGGACGTCGCGGTGGTGGACGAGTGGCCGCCGCATCGACCGGCCACCGTGCCCGGGCTGAGCGCGGTACGGCTGCGGCGCGACCCGCTCGTGCTCGCTGTGCCGGTGGGGCATTCCCTCGCCGGTGAGCCCGGACCTGTCGCGCTGACCGGCGCGGTGCTGGCCGGCCAGACGTTGTTGTGTGCGCCGACGGATCAGCCCTCGCGGGCGGCCACCGACCGGCTGCTGGCGGCCGGGTCGGTCCAACCGGCGGCGCGCTGGGAGTTCGAGGGGCTGGCCACGATCGCCGCCCTGGTCGCCGGCGGCAGCGGCGTCGCGGTGCTGCCCCGGTTGGCGATCGCCCAACTGCCGCCGGGATCGGTGGTGACCCGGGAGCTGTCGCCGGCACGGTTCCGGCGGATCAGCGCGCTGGTCCGGTCGGCGTCCCGGCGCGCGCCGACGGTGGCCCGGGTGCTGGCGGCGATCCGGGCGCGGGAACGGTGACCGACGTAGGCCATGGCGGTGTCACCGGTCCGCCTACGGGATGAGCGCTCAGGCGTTCAGCGTGTCCAGGACCTGCTGACCGTACTTGGCCAGCTTGTTCTCACCGACACCGTTGACCGTGCCGAGTTCGGCCAGGCTGGTCGGCGACTCGGTGGCGATCTGGCGCAGGGTGGCGTCGTGGAAGATCACGTAGGCCGGTAGGCCCAGTTCCTTCGCGGTGGCCGCCCGCCACGCGCGCAGGCGCTCGAAGACCGGGACGGCCTCCTCGGGCAGCTCCGCGGCTGCCGCGGCCTTGTTCTTGGCGGTCTTGGCCGCCCGCGCGGGCGGGGCCTCCGGCTCGCGGCGCAGCGGGACCGTGCGCTGCTTGCCGAGCACCTCGGCGCTCGCCTCGGTCAGCACCAGCGTGCCGTAGTCGCCCTCGACCTCAAGCAGGCCCTGGGCCAGGAGTTGGCGCACCACCCCACGCCATTCGGTGTCACGCAGCTCGGTGCCGATGCCGAAAACGGTGAGCGAGTCGTGGTCGTGCTGGATCACCTTGGCGGTCTTCTTGCCCAGCAGGATATCGACGATCTGGCCGGCGCCGAACTTCTGCCGCCGCTCGCGTTGCAGCCGGAACACCGTGGACAGCAGCTTCTGCGCGGCGACCGTGCCGTCCCAGGACTCCGGCGGGCTCAGGCAGGTGTCGCAGTTGCCGCAGGTGTCACCCTGCTGACCGAAGTAGGCCAGCAACTGGGTCCGGCGGCAGCGCACGGTCTCGCACAGGGCGAGCATCGCGTCCAGGTGGCTCGCGGCGCGGCGGCGGTGGGCGTCGTCGCCCTCGCCGGAGTCGATGAGTTTGCGCTGTTGCACCACGTCCTGCAGGCCGTAGGCGAGCCACGCCGTGGAGGGCAGGCCGTCTCGACCGGCCCGGCCGGTCTCCTGGTAGTAGCCCTCGACCGACTTGGGCAGGTCCAGGTGCGCGACGAACCGTACGTCCGGCTTGTCGATGCCCATGCCGAAGGCGATCGTGGCGACCATGACCAGGCCGTCCTCGCGCAGGAAGCGCGCCTGGTTGGTCGAGCGCACCCGCGCGTCCAGGCCGGCGTGGTAAGGCAGCGCCGGAATGCCGTTGCCGACCAGGAACTCGGCGGTCTTCTCCACCGAGTTGCGGGACAGGCAGTAGACGATGCCGGCGTCGCCGGGGTGTTCGGCGCGCAGCAGGTCCAGCAGTTGCCGCTTCGGCTCGTTCTTGGGCACGATCCGGTACTGGATGTTGGGCCGGTCGAAGCTGGCCACGAAGTGCCGGGCGGCGCCGAGGTTGAGCCGGCTGGCGATCTCGGCGTGGGTTGCCTCGGTGGCCGTCGCGGTCAGCGCGATCCGCGGCACATCCGGCCAGCGTTCGTGCAGGGCGGACAGTGCCAGGTAGTCGGGACGGAAGTCGTGCCCCCACTGGGCCACACAGTGCGCTTCGTCGATCGCGAACAGCGAGACGGTGCCCCGGTCGAGCAGGCGCAGCGTCGACTCCAGTCGGAGGCGTTCCGGGGCGAGGTAGAGCAGGTCCAGCTCACCGGCGACGAACGCCGCCTCGACCTCCTGCCGCTGGTAGCCGTCCTGGGTGGAGTTGAGGAAGCCGGCCCGCACGCCGAGCGCGCGCAGCGCGTCGACCTGGTCCTGCATCAGGGCGATCAACGGTGAGATGACCACCCCGACGCCGGGGCGGACGAGCGAGGGAATCTGGTAGCACAGCGACTTGCCGCCGCCGGTCGGCATCAGCACCAGGGCGTCGCCACCGGCGCAGACGTGCTCGATGATCTGCTGCTGCTCGCCGCGGAACGCGTCGTAACCGAAGACGCGGCGCAGTACGTCCAGCGGAGCGGTCGTGTCGAGATCCGTGTCCGGCGAAGCCATTGGGCGATTCTAGAACAGACCAGGTGGAGCTTCAGGCCCCAGTACCAGCGGGGTGTGACGCACAGTAGCCGTAGTCGGCGTGCCCGGCCCGGTCGGAACGCTTCACGGTCTCGCGGGACATCCCGCAGGGCACTGGAGTGGCATCGGTGCTCCGGATGGTGTCGAACCAGGACGGGTTCCACCCGGTGAGGGTCGGAATCGCCTTGCGCAGCAGCGGTTGTGCTGCTTTCAACCGCTTGTGGTAGCCGGACTGGCTCCGTAGGGCGGGAAACAGTTCGATCTTGGACACCCTCCTCTCGTGTCCGCACCGCGGCCCCTTCGCGCGATCTCCACGGAATCGCTCATCCAGAGGTCTGTCGTCATGCGTCGCGGGCGATGAAGGCGACGGCGGCGGCACTCAGCAGCACCACGATCCAGGTGCCAAGGACGGCCGCGCCCTGAACCGGGGTGAGCACGCCGTCGGTGTCGGGGTTCGACTGGTAGAGCAGCGCGCCGGCACGTTCGGGCAGGTAGGCGGCCAGTCTGGTGACCGCCGCCAGCGCAGGGGAGAGCACCAGCACGACTGTCAACACCAGGACGAGGGTGGTTATGAAGCTTCGGACCAGCACGGCGACCGCGTTGGCGAGCAGTCCGATCAGCACGAGGTAGCTTGCGGCACCCAGCATCGCCAGAAGGTTGTGTGCCGCACAGAGCGCGCCAACCGGTACCCGGTGCCCGCCGAGGGCCGTTTCCGTGGCGACGACCGCCGTGCCAACGGTGGTCAGCGCGGCGGGAACCGCGACGGTCAGATACGCGATGAGCTTTCCGGTGAGCAGCATGGCCCGCTTCGGGACGCTGGCCAGCGATGTACGGATCTGCCATCCGTCGTACTCGCTGGCCGTCGTCAGGCTACCCAGCACGATCAGGCCGATCTGGCAGTACGGAATGACCCGAAGGGCGGTGTCTACCGCCGCCGACGCGGCGAGTTGGTGCGGCACAAGGGATTGGTGGAGTGTTTCGGCGACGAACAGTGCGGTCAGCCCGACCGCGCACAGGACCGTCGCTGCGAGCGTGGCGGACACACCGCGAAGGGTGCTCAGTTTGCTCAGCTCGGCGAGCGTCGCGTTGCCCAGACTCATGGTGGTCCCTATGCGTCTCGCCGAACGAACACGGTCGCCGCGACACCGAGCAGACCGACGGTCCACAGGCCCATCACAGTTCCGCCCCAGGCGGGTGAAAGCATGTGGGGTGCCGGATAGTTCACGGAGAACATCTGCGATCCGGCGACATCCGGCAGGAATTTCCCGATGGGCGTGAACTTGGCGAGCAGAAGGTCGATCGACACGACCGAGGTGTTGGCGATGAACGCGATCAGTGGAATTGTGCCGTGTCGGGCGAGGACGGTGATGGAGAAGGTGATCAACGCCGCGCAGATCCAGTACCCGACGATGCCGGCGACCATTCGTCCACCGACATTGTCGATCGTCTGGTCCAGCGGTCGCGCGTACTGACCCAGGATGGCGCGGGACACCAGTATTGTCACGGGAACCAGGACAGCCCCGAGGGCTCCGCTGACGACGACGAGTACGAATCCTTTCGCCGCGAGGAGTTGACCGCGCCGGGGGACGCAGGTCAGGCTGGTCACGATCTGCCGGCCGCCACCGGCGTCGCTGGTGTTGGCCGTGTATTCGCTGCTGACGATCACGACACCGAGCACGATCACCCCGATGACGCCTGTTGACGGGCCGGTGAAGACGGTGTTGACCAGGTTCGTGTTCACCATTGAATCGGTGTTTCCCGAAGCCAGCTTCGCGTGGATCTGGCTCACGTTGAGTACGGTGATGCCAAGCGAGCAAACCAGGGTGATGCCGATCGCGACCAGGGTCGAGGGCAGGGCGACGAGCTTGCGGAATTCGGCGACGAGGGTGTTCATCGTGGCTCGCCGGATCGCCGATGGTCGGACTGGTCGCCGGTCAGGGCGAAGAATGCGTCCTCCAACGTGGCGTGACCGGCCATGATCTCGCCGACCGAGCCGTGGACGATGATCCGACCGTCGTTGATCACCACCACATCGTCGACGGTGTTCGCCATCTCGCTCATCAGATGGCTGGACAGCAACACCGTTCGGCCCTCGGCCGCGTAGGACTTCAGCAACTGGCGCAGCCAGCGGATGCCTGCCGGGTCCAGGCCGTTGGTCGGCTCGTCCAGCACCAACACCCGCGGGTCGCCCAGCAAGGCTGTGGCCAGGCCCAACCGCTGACCCATCCCCAGCGAGTAGCCACCAACCCGCTTGCGAGCGGCATCGCCGAGCCGCACCAACTCCAACACCTCGGCGACCCGCGATCGCGGTATGCCATTGCTGCGCGCGACCCACGACAGATGGGCCCGCCCTCGGCGGGATCGGTGTGCCCCGCTCCCCTCCAGCAGCGAACCGACCGTGCGCAGCGGGTTGGACAACCGTCGATACGGCGCGCCGTCGATGAGCGCGGTGCCGGAGTCGGCGGAGTCGAGGCCGAGCAGGATGCGCAGGGTCGAGGACTTACCCGCGCCGTTCGGCCCCACAAAACCGGTCACCCGACCAGGTGCCGCGGTGAAGCTGACGTCCCGCACGGCGGCCGTCCGGCCATGTCGTTTGGTGAGATGGCATATGTCGATCACGATCTCCAGCGTCGTGTCTGATCGTGCCGACCACATCGGCCAAAGGTTGACACTCAGCGAAGCGTGTCGACGAAGCCCGACTCGTAGGCCAAAATCGCCAGTTGGGTGCGGTCCCGGACGCCGAGTTTGTCGAACAGCCGGCTCAGATACGTCTTGACCGTGGCGCGACTGAGGAACAGTGCGGCGGCGATCTCCTCGTTCGACAATCCGTTCACGATCGCCGAAATCACGTCCCTTTCCCGGTTCGTGACCATGTCGAACCGTGCCCGTTCGGGACGCCTCCGGTCGCGGCGAGAGGCGAATTCGGCGATCACGCGCGTGGTCACCTCCGGCGACAACAGTGCGTGTCCGTCGTGGACGGTATGAACGGCCCGCACGATGTCGCTGACTGCGGTGTTCTTCAGGAGAAATCCCGATGCCCCGACCCGGAGGGCCTCGTAGACGTACTCGTCCAGGTCGAACGTGGTCAGAATCAGGACCGCGACAGCGGGTGCGGCGCTTCGGATCGCTCGGGTCGCTGCGAGTCCGTCCATCTTCGGCATCCGGATGTCCATGACCACCACGTTCGGACGCAGCCGGTGCACGGCGTCAATCGCGTCGCGACCGTCGCGGGCCTGGCCGACCAGTATCAGCCCCGGGCTGTCGTCGACCAACTCGCACAGCGAGGCGCGGAGTACGTCGTCATCTTCGGCGATCAGCACCCTGATCCGCTCGGTCATACCGACCCCGGCGGCGCTGTCAGCGGGATCATCACCCGGATCGCGAACCCGCCGTCACCGCGGGGCCCCGCGGTGAACGCTCCGCCGAGCGACTCCACCCGTTCCCGCAACCCGCGCAGGCCGTAGCCACCCCCGTGGACAGAGACAGGTGGCAACGCCGTGGTGGTGTCCCCGTTGTCGAGGACATCGACCCGCACCTCGGAACCAGTTCCGGTGACGGTCACCATGCACGGTGCTCCGGGCGCGTACCGGGTCGCGTTCGTCAACCCCTCCTGCACGATCCGATAGACCGCCAACCCGACGCCGGGCGGGATGTCGTCGGCCCCGCTCACCACCAACTCCGCGGGAACACCGGCGCTCGTCGCCCGGTCGATCAGGCTTGGCAGTGACTCGATCCCCGGCTGGGGCCCGCGTTCCGCGATCGCGTTGCCGTCTCGGACCACGCCCAGTACCGACCTGAGGTCGGTCAACGCGTGTTGGCTGATCTGTTCGATCTGCAGAAGCTTGGGCCGCAGTCGTTCGGGATCGGATCCGACACGTGCTCCGACGCCGGCCGTGACCGCGATCGTCGCCAACGAATGCGACACCACATCGTGAACCTCATGGGCCATGTGCAGCCGTTCGGCGATGAGGGCGCGCTGGTTCTCGATCCGGGCGGCATGTTCGGCTTCCGTCCGGGCCTGCCGGATCGCGGTACCCAGCCGCCATCCGCCGGCCAACAACAGCACGCTCAACAGCGTAAAGCGCGTCTTGGGCAGGTCGGGACCGCCCACCAGCATCAGTGCGACGATGGCGACGCCAAGCGCCACCGACACGGCGGACGACAGCCCTGGCCCGCGCCGGGCGGCGGCGACCGCGCACAGCGTCCATGCCGCTGCGGTGAATGGATCGCTCGTCACCCCGAGGATCACGCCCACCAGAGTCGACCCCGCGACCAGCCAGAACGACATCACCCGCTGTCGGGACCGGAACAACAGCCCTACGGCCAGCAGGATGGGCAACGCGATATGGAGGGGGAGAGGACAGTTGGGCTGGTTACGGAATGGCAGCCAGAATGCCAGCACACACAACCCAGCCACACCGGCGTCTACCAGTACCGGACGCAATGGGTAGCCCCGAACCACGGCACAACCGTACCGGCGTGACCAGTAAACGGTCGCTGACGGCCTTCGATCACCAACACCAACTTCACCGCGACGCGGCAATAGTTCTACAGAAGCTTGACGTAAGGACGGCCAGGTGTAGAGAATGAACCGACCGCGTCCGCGATGACGAGGAGGTGCGGCAGATGGCGGTTGCCACCACGCCAGCCGAGGTCGCCGAGCCGGTGACCGGACAGGGGTCGCCCGAGGTGAGCTTCGACCGGCATCCCGACTCCTACCGGCACTGGCGGTTGCGGATCGACGGGCCGATCGCCTGGCTGCTGATGGACGTCGACGAACAGGGCGGCCTGGTCCCCGGTTACGAGCTCAAGCTCAACTCCTACGACCTCGGCGTCGACATCGAGCTCTACGACGCCACCCAGCGGCTCCGGTTCGAGCACCCCGAGGTCGGCGCGGTCGTGCTGACCAGCGCGAAGGACAACGTGTTCTGCGCGGGCGCGAACATCCGGATGCTGGCCGGGTCGGCGCACGGGTGGAAGGTGAACTTCTGCAAGTTCACCAACGAGACCCGCAACGGCATGGAGGACGCCACCGAACACTCCGGCCAGACCTACCTCGCCGGTGTGAACGGCTCCTGTGCCGGCGGTGGTTACGAACTCGCCCTCGCCTGCGAGCGGATCGTGCTGATCGACGACAACTCCTCCACCGTGGCGCTGCCCGAGGTACCGCTGCTGGGCGTGCTGCCCGGGACCGGCGGCCTGACCCGGCTGGTGGACAAGCGCGGGGTGCGCAAGGACCGGGCCGACGTGTTCGCCACCCGCAGCGACGGTCTGCGCGGCAGGACGGCGGTGGACTGGAAGCTGGTCGACGAGTTGGCGCCCCGGCAGGGGTTCACCGAGGCGCTCCGAGCGCGCGCGCACGAACTCGCCGACCTCACTTCGCGCCCGACCGAGGCCAGCGGGATCGAACTCACCCCACTGGACCGCACCGCCACCGCGGACGGGCTGAGCTATCCGCACCTGCGCGCCGAGTACGACCGGGCCGGCGGCACGGTGACGCTCACCGTGCGCGGACCGGAGACGCCCGCGCCCGCCGACCCGGCCGAGATCGCGACGCAGGGCGCGGACAACTGGCTGCTGGCGCTCACCCGGGAACTCGACGACGCGATCCTTCGCCTGCGCACCAACGAGAACGAGCTGGGCACCTGGATCATCCGGACCGAGGGCGACCCGGCGGCGGTGCTCGCGCACGAGCGGGTGGTGCTGGACAACGCGGCGGATGACTGGCTGTGCAACGAGATCGTGCTCTACTTCAAGCGCACCCTCAAGCGGCTCGACGTGACCAGCCGCAGCCTGATCGCGCTGATCGAACCGGGTAGCTGCTTCGCCGGTCTGCTGCTGGAGCTCACCCTGGCCTGCGACCGGCAGTACATTCTGGACGGTCCGCCGATCGACGACGAGGACAGTGCCGAGCGCGCGTCGATCACCTTGTCCAGGGCCAACTTCGGGGTCTTCCCGATGGGCAACGAGCTGTCCCGGCTGGCGTCCCGGTTCTACCGCGAGGACGACCACCTCGGCTGGCTGCACGGCGAGATCGGCCGGCCACTGGCCCCGGCCGAGGTGAACGAGTTGGGCCTGGTCACCGACGCGCCCGACGACCTCGACTGGGCGGACGAGATCCGGCTGGTGATCGAGGGCCGGCGAGCGCTGTCCCCGGACGCGCTGACCGGCATGGAGGCCAACCACCGGTTCGTCGGCCCGGAAACCATGGAGACGAAGATCTTCGGCCGGCTGACCGCCTGGCAGAACTGGATCTTCACCCGGCCCAACGCGAGCGGTCCGGAGGGCGCGCTGCGCCGTTACGGCACCGGGCAGAAGGCCACGTTCGACCGGAAGCGGGTGTGAACACGATGACCCAGGGCATCGACTACGACGCGAAGATCCCGAACAACGTCGCGCTGGCCTCCGACCGGCGGCTGCAACGCGCGCTGGAGGGCTGGCAGCCGAAGTTCCTCAACTGGTGGGGCGAGATGGGCCCCACCCTGGACACCCGGGACGTGTACCTGCGCACCGCGGTGAGCGTCGGCCGGGAGGGCTGGGCCCACTTCGACCACGTGCGGGTGCCGGACTACCGGTGGGGGATCTTCCTGGCCGAGCGCGACCCGAACCGGCAGATCGCCTTCGGCGAGCACCAGGGTGAGCCGGTCTGGCAGCAGGTGCCGGGGGAGTACCGGGCCGACCTCCAGCGGCTCATCGTCATCCAGGGCGACACCGAACCCGCGTCGGTCGAGCAGCAGAAGCTGCTCGGTCTGACCGCGCCCAGCCTCTACGACCTGCGCAACCTCTTCCAGGTCAACGTCGAGGAGGGCCGGCACCTGTGGGCGATGGTCTACCTGTTGCACGCCTACTTCGGCCGGGAGGGCCGGGAGGAGGCCGAGGCGCTGCTGTTCCGCAACTCCGGCAGTCCGGACACCCCGCGCATTCTCGGCGCGTTCAACGAGCAGACCGCCGACTGGCTGGCGTTCTTCATGTTCACCTACTTCACCGACCGGGACGGCAAGTACCAGCTCGGCACGTTGAAGGAGAGCGCGTTCGACCCGCTCTCGCGCACCTGTGAGTTCATGCTCAAGGAGGAGGCGCACCACATGATGGTGGGCACCACCGGGGTGGACCGGGTGGTGACGCGCAGCGCGCAGCTGATGCGGGAGCACGACACGGTGGACATCGCCGCGCACGGCGGCATCCCGCTGGACATCATCCAGCGGTACCTGAACTTCCACTACACCGTCTCGCTGGACCTGTTCGGCAGCGAGACCTCCACCAACGCGGCCAACTACTACACCGCCGGGCTGAAGGGCCGCTGGCAGGAGACCCGGCGCAAGGACGACCACCAGCTCACCGGCGGCAGCACCTTCCTGGACAAGCCGGTCGAGGACGGCACATGGACCACGGAGGAGGTGCAGACGCTGCTGGCGCTCAACATCGACCTGCGCGGCGAGTACATCGCCGACTGCGAGACCGGCGTCAAGCGGTGGAACCGCATCCTGGACCAGCACGAGATCGGCTTCCGGTTCGCCCTGCCGCACCCGGGTTTCAACCGCAAGGTCGGCCTGAACTCTGGCTGTCACATCACGCCGGACGGTACTGTCGTGGACGCGTCCACCTGGGACGCCAACATGCACAAGTGGTTGCCCACCACTGAGGATCTCGCCTTCGTCCGGTCGCTGATGCACCCGGTGTACGAGCGGGGCAGGATCGCCAGCTGGGTGGCGCCGCCGAACAACGGGATCAACGGCCGGCCCTTCGACTACGAGTACGTCCACCTGAGCTGAGGTGCGGATGAGCACGTCAACGGCGACTAGTGCCACTTTGTTCAATGCCACCGGCTATCTGGTCGACCGGCAGGTCGACGCGGGACTCGGTGACCGCACCGCGGTGATCACGCCGGACCGCACGCTCAGCTATACCGAGCTGGCCGCCGAGGTGCGGGTGGTCGCCGCCGGGTTGCGCGCGCTGGGCGTGCGGCCCGAGGAACGCGTCCTGATGTGCATGGCCGACGACGTCGAGCTGTTCACCGCGATCCTGGCCACCATGTACCTCGGCGCGGTCGCGGTGCCCACGTCGACCATGCTCACCGGCGCCGAGCTGGCCACCATGCTGGTGGACGCGCGGGTCCGGGTGGTGCTCGGCTCGGCCGACTTCGCCGCCACGGTCCGGGCGGCGGTCGCGCTCGCGCCCGAGGTCGAGCAGCTGGTGCTGGCCGGCACCGAGGTCGGCACGCTACGGGCCGGGATCACCGGCCACTCCTGGGCCGAGTTGCGCGCGGCCGGCGGCGGTCCGGTGCGGCCCTATCCGACCTGGCCGGACTCGCCGGCACTGTGGCTCTACACCTCGGGCACCACCGGCACGCCCAAAGCGGCCATGCACCGGCACGAGGACATCCGGCTGGTCGCCGAGGACTACGGCCAGGGCGTGCTGGGCATCACCCCGGCCGACCGGTGCCTGTCGGTGGCCAAGCTCTTCTTCGCCTACGGCATCGGCAACTCGATGTTCTTCCCGCTCTCGGTCGGCGCGACCGCGCTGCTCGAACCGGCGCGGCCCAGCCCGGCGCTGTTCGCCCAGCGGGCCGACCGGGACGAGCCGACGCTGCTGTTCGGCACGCCGAGCTTCTGGGGCCCGCTGCTCGCCGGCAACCTGCCCGCGGACGCGTTCAGCACCGTGCGCCAAGGGGTTTCGGCCGGCGAGGCGCTGCCGCCACGGATGTTCCACGGCATGGTCGAGCGGTTCGGCGTCGAGGTGTTGGACGGCATCGGTTCGACCGAGCTGTTGCACATCTTCATCTCCAACCGCCCCGGCCAGGTGCACCCGGCCTCGTCGGGCACGCCGGTACCGGGCTACCAGGTGGAGATCCGGGACGAGAACGGTGTGGTGATCAACGAGGTCGGTCGGCCGGGCGAGCTGTTCGTGTCCGGGCGCAGCGCGGCCATCGGCTACTGGTGCCGGGCGAACACCTCCCGGCAGGTGTTCGTCGGCGAGTGGATGCGCACCGGCGACACCTATCTGCGCAACGAGGACGGCACCTACACCTGCCTCGGCCGGTTCAACGACATGATCAAGGCCGGCGGGATCTGGGTGACGCCGAGCGAGGTGGAGAACCGGTTGCTGGAGCACCCGGACATCGCCGAAGTCGCGGTCGTCGGGGTGCCGGACGCGGACGAGTTGGACAAACCGGTCGCCTGCGTGGTGCCGGTGCCCGGCCGCAGGCTCGACGCCGACGAGGTGATCCAGTTCTGCCGGCAGGGCCTGGCCGCGTTCAAGCGGCCGCGCGCCGTGGTCGAGCTGGCCGAGCTGCCCAAGACGGCGACCGGCAAGATCCGGCGTAACGTGCTGCGCGAACTGGCCAGGTCGGAGCTGACGGTCGACCCGGTGCCGGTGCTGCCGGTCGATCCAGCAGCGGAGTTGCCGGCCGCGACGGCCTGAGCGGGGGAGGATCAGCGGTGACCGAGGCGGAGATGCTGGTCGACGCCCATCTGCACGTGCCGCGGTTGAGCACGCTCAAGCCGGCCTGGCTGGAGTGGGCCGACCAGTTCTCGGGCTCGCACCCGTGGCGGTCGGTGTACGACGACGCGGGTGTGCCGGTGCCCGAGCGGCTGGACGCGCTGCTCGCCGCCGAGGGCGTCGACCGGGCGTTGCTGTTCTGCGAGTACAGCCCACGGGCCACCGGCATCCAGCCGATCGAGGACGTGCTGCCGATCGTGGCCCACAACCCGACGCGCTTCCGGCTGGTCGCCAACGTCAACCCGCACCTGCACTTTCCGGTCGCCGCCGAGGTGGAGCGGCAACTCGATCTGGGTGCGGTCGCGCTCAAGCTGCACCCGGTGCACGGCGGCTTCAGCCCAGCCGACAAGGAGCTCTACCGGGCGTATCAGGTGTGCGTCGAGCGCGGGGTGCCGGTCATCCTGCACTCCGGCACGTCCAGCTTTCCCGGCGCGCGGGCCAGTTTCGGCGATCCGGCGCTGCTGTCCGACGTGGTCGAGGACTTCCCCGAGCTGAACTTCGTGTTCGCGCACGGCGGCCGGGGCTGGTGGTACGACACCGCCGCGTTCCTCGCCACCACCCGGCCCAACGTCTGGCTGGACCTGGCCGGCCTGCCGCCCAAGAAGCTGCCGCGGTACTACGCGCGGTTCGACCTGAACCGGCTCGCCGGCCGGTTCATCTTCGGCACGGACTGGCCCGGCGTGCCCGGCGCCAGCCGCAACGTGGCCGCGCTGCGCGAACTCGCCCTGCCCGCCGAGGTCCTGCGGGACGTACTGTCCGGCAACGCGGCCAAGGTCTTTCCCGGCCTGGACGTCTGAGCGCCCAGCCGCCGGCCTGAGCTTTTCAGTACCGCGAGACGTCGATGACAGCCCTGGCGAAGTCGTGCGGGGCTTCCTGCGGCACGTCGGGCTGCCTCAGAAACCCCGAATCCTGGTGACCTTGATGCGCAGCGCGACCGGGTAGGCCTTGGCGAAGCTCGCCACGTCGCCACTGATCCGCGCCGCGCGCTCGGCGTACTTCGCGGTGTACTCCGGGTTCTCGTGGGCCAGCGGATGCCCGTCCAACTGCTCGGCGGTGCCGGTGAGCACAACGATGTCACTGCCGCTGCCGTCGCCGTCGAAGTGCAGCGCCACCTGCGGGCGCTGCTTGACGTGCGTCAGCCGGTTGGCCACCGGCGTGTTGTAGATCAACACACTGTCGGTGCCCTCCCACAGGAACCAGACCGGGTTGGGCTGCGGGGTGCCGTCCCGGCCCACCGTGGTCAGCCAGATCACCGTCTCCTCGGCGAGCCTGCGGCGTACCCGCTCGCCGAAGGGGGTGTTCGGATCGGGCAGCAGATCGTTGGCCATGCCGGGAAAGTACTCCGTATCCGCGGCAGCTGCTCAGGTGTCGGTGACTCGTTGGGCGTTGTCGATGAGCAGGCCGCCGTTCCTGGACACCAGGGTGAACTTGTAGGTCTCCACGCTCACCCCACCGGCCCGCTTGCTGAACGCCAGCGTCGCGGTCGCGCTGTGCTTGCCGGTGACCGTGACCTTGCGGACCTGCACCGAGGCGATCGTCTGGTAGAAGCCGCGGAAGGCGGCCAGGCCGCCGGAGCCGGTCTGCTGGTAGTGCGGGCTGAGCAGCTGGAACGCCTGGTCGACGTGGTTGGGGAACAGGCCGTAGTAGCCGACCAGGAACTTGCGGACGTCACTGGTCGGCGCGGCACTCGACGACCCGGGTTGACCGGTGGTGCTCGTGCTGGCCGCGCCCGTCCCGCTGGCCGCGTTCGCGTGCTGGTTGTTCGAGGACAGCAGGATCGCACCGACCAGCGCGCCGCCGATCACCACGAGCGTGCCGAGGGCGAGGATGACCGCGGTCCGGCTGGGTCGCGACCGGCGCACCGGCACCGTCAGCGTGTGGTCCACAGTGGACGGTTTGGCGGTGGACAGTCGGGACAGCGACGCCATCAGTGAGCCGCTGTCGGCCGCCGAGGCCCCGCCGGCGATAGCGGTGAACGCGGACTCGGCCGCCTCGATGCTGATCCGCTCGGTCGGGTCGATGCGTAGCAGTCCACTGAGCACCGCGGTGAGCGGACCGGCCTGCTGCGGCGGCCGGACCCGGCCCGTCGCCACCGCGTGCAGCGCCGCCAGCGCGTTGTCGTGCAGGCCGAACGGCGGCTGGCCCTCGACCGCCGCGTACAGCGTCGCACCCAGCGAGAACGTGTCCGACCCCGGTGAGGGGTCCTCGCCGCCGGCCAGTTCGGGGGCGAGGTAGGCGGGGGTACCCGAGACCAGCCCGGTCGCGGTGAGCACGACGTCACCGACCGCCCGGGAGATGCCGAAGTCGACCAGTTTGACCGAGCCGTCGTCGGCCACCAGCACGTTGGCCGGCTTCACGTCGCGGTGCACGATGCCGACCCGATGCGCCGCGGCCAGGGCGGAGGCGAGCCGGGCGCCGATCCGGGCCACCTCGATCGGCTCCAGCGGGCCGTTCTGGGCCAGCACCGCGCCCAGGCTCTTGGACGGCACGTACTCCATCACCAGGAACGGCACGCCGCCGTCCTCGACCTCGTCGAACACGGTGACCGCGCAGTTGTGCTGCAACCGGGCCGTGATCCTGGCCTCGCGGCGCACCCGCTCGCGCGCCTCGTCCAGCGCGGCTCCGGCCAGGCCGGCCTGCGGCAGGAACTGCTTCACCGCGACGGTGCGTTTGAGCAGTTCGTCCTGAGCGCGCCAGACAATGCCCATCGCCCCGCCGCCGATCCGTTCCACCAGGCGGTAGCGACCGGCGATGAGACGATCCTCGTCGCCCACGTTGTGTTCCCCGATCCGTTCGAGCCGGTCCGACCCGGCTACCAGGGAGATCGAAGCTTTTCCCGTCATTGTTTCAGACCGGCGGCCGGCTGCGGGTGAAATCGGCTGATTGGGTCTGCCGGTGGGTCGGCGGCAGTCTTGTCAGCGGGCCGGTGGGACGCGCATAGTTCCAGGTGAGCGGCCAAAAACTGGCCAGTAGCAGGGTGTCTGTGAGGTGCACTTGTCCATCGACACCGCCGCGCCGGCGTACAACGGCGACATCACCGGCGCACCGGCGCCCGTCGTGCTGGACGGGACCACGCTCAGTCCGGAACAGGTGGTGCTGGTCGCCCGCGACCGGGTGCCGGTCGTGTTGGCCGAGGCCGGTCTGCGTCGAATGGCCGCCGCCGAGGCCGCGGTCGAGCAGATCGTCGCACGGCAACGGCTCTACGGCCGCAACACCGGCGTCGGCGCCAACCGAAGCGAGGACCTGACCGAGGACGACCAGCGCGGTCACGGCCTGCGGCTGCTGCGCAGCCACGCCGGCGGGATGGGCGAACTGCTCTCGGCGGAGCAGGCCCGGGCGATGCTGGTGGTCCGGGTCAACCAGTTGCTCGCCGGCGGCGCGGGGCTGCGGCCGGTGATCGCCGAGACACTGGCCGCCGGGCTCAACGCCGGCTGTTACCCGGGCGTGCACGAGTTCGGCGCGATCGGCACCGGTGACCTGACCGCACTGGCCGAGACCGGCCTGGTGCTGATCGGCGAGCGGCCCTGGCTGGGCACCAACCCCGGACCGCCACCGATCACCATGGCGACCGGCGACGCGCTCGCGCTGATCAGCAGCAACGCGCTGACCATCGGGCTGGCCGCGCTCGCCTGGCAGGCCGCCCGAGAGTTGGTCAACGCGACCCATCTGGTGGCCGGACTGTCCTTCCTGGCCGTGGACGGTTCACTGGAGCCCTACGCCGAACGGGTGCACGCCGCCCGGCCGCACCCGGGCCAGGTGTGGGTGGCCGCGCGAATGCGGGCGTTGTTGGAACCGGTTGCAGGGGAACCCGCCCGGGTCCAGGACCCGTTCGGCTACCGGTGTTTCCCGCAGGTGCACGGGGTCGCCACCGATACCCTGGACGCGCTCGCGCAGGTGCTCTCCGTCGAGGTGAACGCGGCCGCGGAGAACCCGCTGATCTGGGCCGACGACGGCGCCGCCTACCACCACGGCGGCTTTCACTGCGCCGCCCTGGGCATGGCGATGGACACCATGCGGCTGGCCCTGCTGCACACCGGCCAGCTGAGCACCGCTCGGCTGGGCACCCTGCTGGAACCGGCGTTCACCGGCGGCCGGCCGTTCCTGGCCGAGGGGCCGACCGGCAGCTCCGGGCTGATGATCCTGGAGTACAGCGCGCACTCCGCGCTCGCCGAGGTGCGCAACACGGCGTCGCCGGCCAGTCTCGGCCACGCGGTGGTGTCCCGGGGCGTCGAGGACCACTCCAGCTTCGCCTTCCAGTCCGCCCGGCAGTCGGGGCGCGCGGTCGCCGCGTTGCGGCTCACCCTGGCCTGCGAACTGCTCGCGGCGGTTCGGGCGCTGCGGCTGCGGGCGGTGCCGCCGGCCGGGAACACCGTGCTGGGCGAGGCGTATCGGCTGGTCGTGGACGCGGTCGACCCGTCGGTGCTGGACCACTCGCTGAGCCCGGACGTGAAGGTCGCCGGGTTGTTGCTCAGCCGGCTGGCCACGCTCGACCAGCCGGTCCTGGGTAGTCGCTGAGAGTGTGGGTGGGCGGGTGGCGGCGGCCTGGCCGGGGATGGTGAAGTGTCGCCGTGCATCTGTCCACCATTGATCACGTCTGGCATGAGGTCATCGGCACTCAGCCGGGTCCGCCCACCCTCGTGGTGCTCGGCGCCGCGCTCGTCGCGCTGCTCGCGGTGCTGCTCAGACACGTCTGGCAGGTGGCCCGGAATGTGGTGACCGTCGCGCACGAGGGCGGGCACGCCCTGGTGGCACTGATGGTCGGCCGCCGGCTGCAGGGGGTGCAGCTGCACTCGGACACCTCGGGGGTGACGCTGTCCCGGGGCAAGCCGACCGGGCCGGGCATGGTCGCCACCGCGCTCGCCGGTTACCTCGCTCCCTCTCTGCTCGGCCTTGCCTACGCCGGACTGCTGGCCAGCCAGCACATCACCGCGGTGCTCTGGCTCAGCGTGGTGCTGCTGGTCGCGATGCTCGTTCTGGTGCGCAACGCCTACGGCGTGCTGTCCATCCTGGTCACCGCCGGGGTGATCTTCGCCGTCTCCTGGTTCACCACGCCACAGGTGCAGGGCGCGTTCGCCTACGCGTTCACGTTCTTCCTGATCGTGGCGGGCATCCGCCCGGTGTGGGAGTTGCAGGGCTCCCGCCGGCGCGGCCGGGCGCGGGACTCCGACGCCGACCAGTTGGCCCGGCTGACCGGGGTGCCGGGGCTGGCCTGGGTGCTGCTGTTCGGCGCTGTCGGGCTCGTCGTGCTCGTGGTCACCGTGGGCTGGCTGATCCCGTACTCGTCGTTCGGCGCCGCGACCGCACTGCGCTGAGACATCCGCGCTGAACGCTGCGTTGGGGACACCGCGTTGGGGACTGCACGCGGGAAGATCAGCCGGCGGCGAGCTCGGCCCAGCGCCGGCGCGCCGCCGGCTGCCATTCGGCGTGCTTGGCGCGGAACAGTTCGGTGGCGTTGGTACCGCTCCACTTGACCGGCAGCAGCTCGGTGGGCAACTGCGGGTCGAGAAAGGGAAACCGGCGCCACTCGTGCACGAGCCGGACCTGTGCGCTGAGCACCTCGTCACCGGAACCCGGGCGCAGTTCGGCGAACTGCTCGGTGAACCGGTCGTACCGGTCGGCGACCTCGGTGAGCTGCCACGCCGCGGCGACCATGTCCTGCACCTGGCCGAGCGCGCCGTAGGTGGCCACGAACGACATCGCCTGCCGGTCGATGCCCAGTTCGGCCAGAATGGACTTCGCCTCCGCCTCCGCGGCGACGTGCGGGGAGATCCACACGCCAGGGCCGGGTGTGCCGAACCCGGCCCAACTGAGTCGGGTACGCAGCCGGTGCCGCAGGTCGCGTTTGGACTCCGGTACGGAGACCATCAGCATCAGCCATCGACGGTCCCATTCCTGGTGCGCACTACCGAATCCGTAGATCCGCTCGGCACCCTCGACCAGCAGCCTGCGGCCCGGCGCGGTGAGGTGCCAGCACACCCGGCGGCCGTGCCGTTCGGAGCTGAGCCAACCCTCCGCCGCGGTCCGGGCGAGCGCCTGTCGGGCGGACTTCTCCTCGACCCCGCACAGCGCGAGCACGGTGACGAGGGTGGCCGTCCACACCGGACCGTCGTCGGGCAGCACGTACTCACCGAGGATCGTGGTCAACAGGGACCGGGCGCTGGTGTCGCCGAGTTCGCGGCGGCGGGAGACCACCGGTGCGGTGGCCGGCGCCGGCATGCCTGCCGATGGTGACCCCGACGCCATACCTGGTGGACCTTTCTCGCCGCGCTGACCTGCCGTCCTGAACAAGTATCACATCCGGCCGGTGCCGGCAGCGCGGTCCGACCGGTCGAATCCGGGCGCTGACCTGCCGATTTCGGTGGCGTCCCGTCACGGTTGGGTAACGGTCCGTCGATAGCGGTGTGAACGCGTCATCGCTGTGACGTAGCTTACTGCAAGCGCTCCCAGTAAGCGCTTACCGCAATAAGGACGAGGTTGATGAACGACTCCGACGCCGATCCGCACGGCCTGACGATCTACGACGTCGCCCGCCATGCCGGGGTGTCCATCGCGTCGGTCTCCCGGGTGCTCAACAACCGCAACAACCCGCGGCCGGAGACCAAGGAGCGGGTGCTGCGCGCGGTGCAGGAGCTGGGTTTTGTGCCCGACGGCGCGGCCAGGGCGCTGAGCAACCGGTTCAAGGAGATCGTCGGCGTGGTGTTCCGCCGGGCGCTCACCGGTGCCACCGACGGCGGCCTGTTCGAGGACGAGAACGAGAGCCTGCTGTTCGAGGACGTGATCAACCGGGGTATCGAGGTGGCTGCCCGGCACCGCGGGTTCGACCTGCTGATGAGCTCGGTGCCGGTGTCCGACCGCTACCCGCAGCCGCGGATCTCCGCGCTGGCCGGCAAGTGCGACGGGCTGATCCTGCACGACCAGGTGCTCACCGCGGCGGAGATCCAGCAGGTCGCGCTGCGCACGCCGGTGGTCATCCTGGCCGGCACCGCGATCGAACGCGGCGTCAACGTGCGCAGCGACAACGCGACCGGGATGCGTGCGCTGGCCCAGCATCTCGTCGTCGACCACGGCTACCGCACGGTCGCCTACCTGGCCGGCCACGCCGACAGCCCGGACAACCTGGCCCGGGCCGAGGCGTTCGAGCGGGCGGTGGACGAGGTCGGCGCGGCGTGCTGGACCGGGCCGGTGTGGCAGGGAAACTACATGGCTGCTGGGGGAGCGGCGGCGATCAGGGCGGTCTTCGACAGCGGCCACCCGCTGCCGAGGGCGATCGCCTGCGCCAACGACCAGACCGCGATCGGTGTGATGCGGGCCCTGGCCGAGCGCGGGGTGCGGGTGCCGGCGGAGGTGGCCGTGGCGGGATTCGACGACATCCCCGTGGCCAGGCACCTGCATCCGCCGTTGACCACCATTCGCCAGCCCATCCACCAACTCGGCGCCACCGCGTTCGACGTCCTGTACTCGCTGGTCAACGGCGAGCCGATGACGGAGCCGGAGATCGTGTTGCCGACCACGCTGGTGGTCCGGGAGAGCTGTGGTTGCCCGCCGGAGTCCCCGGCGGCGCGTACCGGTCGGAAAGGGTGAGACGAGCGTGCCGCATCTGTTACGCCGGTTGGCGTTCTATCTGGTTACCGCGTGGGCGGCGATCACGGTGAACTTCTTCCTGCCGCACCTGATGCCCGGCGATCCGGTGCAGAACCTGGTCGCCAGATCGGAGGGCAAGCTCAGCCCGCAGGCCGTGGACGCGCTGCGGGTGCAGCTCGGGCTGAGCGGCCACCAGTCCCTGTGGGGCGACTACTTCCGTTACTGGGGTCAGCTCTTCCACGGCAACCTCGGGCTGTCCACGAGCTTCTACCCGGCCCAGGTGTCCACCGTGCTGAGTGCGGCGCTGCCCTGGACCCTGATCCTGGTCGGCACCGCGACGGTGATCAGCTTCGTGGTCGGCACGCTGGCCGGCGCGCTGGTCGCCTGGCGACGCGGGTCCTGGCTGGATGGCGTGCTGCCGGTGTCCACGTTCTTCCAGGCGGTGCCGTACTTCTTCTTCGCGTTGGTGCTGCTGATCTTCTTCGGCAACGACCTCGGCTGGTTCCCCATCGCCGGCGGTTTCGACCAGGGCATGTCCCCTGGGCTGAGCCTGCCGTTCGTGGGCAGCGTGATCCAGCACGGGTTCCTGCCCGCGGTGACCATCGTGGCCAGCTCGATCGCCGGCTGGATTCTGTCCATGCGCAACATGATGGTGACCACGATGGACGAGGACTACGTGCTGGTGGCCGAGGCGAAGGGGCTGCCCGGCCGGCAGGTGGTCGGCTACGCGGCCCGCAACGCGATCCTGCCCAGCGTGTCCAGCTTCTCGCTGTCGCTGAGCTTCGTGGTGTCCGGCGCGCTGCTCACCGAGATCGTGTTCTCCTATCCCGGCATCGGCTTCCAGCTGTTGCAGGCCGTCCAGTCCGAGGACTTTCCCTTGCTGCAAGGGATCTTCCTGATCATCACGTTCGCGGTGCTGGCCGCCAACCTGGTCGCCGACCTCGTCTACACCCTGCTCGATCCACGTACCCGACAGGAGGCGTGAGCGTTCATGTCCGTCGATGTTGACCCGGAACTGATTGCCCTGCCGGACGAACCGGTGGTCGCGGTTCGGGCCAGCCGGCTGCGGTTACCGCGATCCCCGAAGATTCTCATCGGGTTCGCCCTGCTCGTGCTGTTCCTGCTGCTGGCCGTACTCGGTCCGATCCTCGCGCCGCACGACCCGAGCGCGACCACCGCCGACCTGCTGCAACCGCCGTCCGGTGCGCACTGGCTGGGCACCACCCAGTCCGGCCAGGACGTGTTCTCGCAACTGCTGGTCGGCGCGCGCAGCACGGTGCTGATCGGCTTCCTGGCCGGCGCGACCGCCACCGCACTGTCCATTGTGGTCGGTGTGACCGCGGGTTTTGTCGGCGGCCTCGTCGACGACATCCTGTCCCTGGTCACCAACGTGTTCCTGGTGATTCCGGCGCTGCCGCTGCTGATCGTGATGGCCGCCTACCTGCCGCAGAGCACCAGTTCCAATCCGGTGGTGATCGGGCTGATCATCAGCCTGACCGGTTGGGCATGGGGCGCCCGGGTGCTGCGCGCGCAGACCTTGTCCATGCGGCGCCGGGACTTCGTCGAGTCGGCCCGGGTGATCGGCGAGCCGCGCTGGCGGATCATCGGCCACGAGATCCTGCCAAACCTGGCCGCGATCGTGATGTCCTCGTTCCTGTTCACCGTTCTCTACGCGATCGGCACGTTCGTCGCGCTGGCCTTCCTCGGCGTCGTGGACGTGTCGCACTGGAGCTGGGGCTCGATGTTGTTCTGGGCCGAGTCGCTGAACGCCGCGCAGGTCAACGCGTGGTGGTGGTTCTTCCCGCCCGGCCTGGCCATCGCGCTGCTGGGCACCTCGCTGGCGCTGGTCAACTTCGGCATCGACGAGTTCATCAACCCGCGGCTGCGGGCGGCCGGACTGTCCCGCAAGGTGGCCCGCCGGGCCGGGCTGCCGCGCCGGGCCAAGCTCGGGCTGACGCCGGTGTTGGGCGGTCACCGATGAGCGACCAGGAAGCGGTGCTGGACATCCAGGGCCTGAGCGTGGACTACGGCGTCGGCGCGGACGCCGTGCACGCGGTGGTCGACGTGAGCCTCCGACTGGCCCGCGGTGAGGTGCTCGGCCTGGCCGGGGAGAGCGGCAGCGGCAAGTCCACGCTGGCCTACGCGGTGACCCGGCTGCTGCGCGCGCCGGGCGTGATCACCGGCGGCCAGGCGTGGTTCGCCGTCGACGACGGCCCGGCGGTGGACCTGATGGCCGCCGACGCCCACCAGCTGCGCAAGCTGCGCTGGTCGGAGATCTCGGTGGTGTTCCAGAGCGCGATGCACGCGCTCAACCCGGTGATGCGGATCGGCCGGCAGCTCTCCGACGTGATCCGGGCGCACCGTCCCGGGTTGTCGTCGAGCGAGCTGAAGCAGCGCGCGGTGCGGCTGCTCGGTCTGGTCGGCATCGACGGCGACCGGCTGGGCAGCTATCCGCACGAGCTGTCCGGCGGGATGCGGCAGCGGGTGATGATCGCGATGGCGCTCGCGCTGGAGCCCAAGGTCGTGATCATGGACGAGCCGACCACCGCGCTGGACGTGGTGACCCAGCGGGAGATCCTGGAGGAACTGATCGGCCTGCGTGACCGGCTGGGCTTCTCGGTGCTGTTCATCACCCACGACCTCTCGCTGCTGATCGAACTGGCCGACTCGATCGCGGTGATGTACGCCGGTCGACTGGTGGAGCGCGCGCCGGCCCGCACCCTGTTCGACTCGCCGTGCCACCCCTACACCTACGGCCTGCGCGGCTCGTTCCCGGCGCTGTCCGGGGAACGCAGCCGGATGACCGGCATTCCCGGTTCGCCGCCGGACCTGCGGAACGTGCCTTCGGGCTGTGCGTTCCATCCGCGCTGCGGGTACGCGCTGGAGCAGTGTCGGCACGACACGCCGAAGCTGCTGCAACTCGCCGGCGGCACCGCGGACCGTTCGGTGGCCTGCTGGCTGCACGACGGTGACCGCACGCCGCCGGCCGAACTGACCGATCATCCGCCGGTGGTCGAGGCCGGCAACACCGTAGGGGGAGCGGCATGACCGGCCACGACGGCAAGCCGACCGAGAACGGCAGGCCCACCGGGGACACCAGGACGCCGGAGGGCCCGGCCGCGCTGGAGGCGCGCGGGCTGACCAAGCACTTTCCGCTGCGCAGCGGACTGCTGCGCCGGCAGACGGTGCACGCCGTCGAGGACGTGTCGCTGCGGCTGGACCGGGCCACCGTGACCGCGGTGGTCGGCGAGAGCGGGTCGGGCAAGTCCACCGTGGCCCGGTTGCTGGCCCGGCTGATCAAGCCGACCGCGGGCGAGTTGCTGCTGTCCGGCGAGGCCGTGCCGGCGCGGTCGCCCCGAGTGGCCTACAGCCGGCGGGTGCAACTCGTCCTGCAGGACCCGTTCTCCTCGCTCAACCCGGTGCACGGCGTGCGGTACCACCTGGAACGGCCGCTGCGCATCCACGGCACCGCGCGCGGTGACCTCGACCCGACCATCCACCAACTGCTCGACCGCGTGTCGCTCACGCCGACCAGGCAGTTCATCGAGAAGTACCCGCACGAGCTGTCCGGCGGCCAGCGCCAGCGGGTGGCCATCGCGCGGGCGCTGGCGGTGCGGCCGGACGTACTGCTGGCCGACGAGCCGGTGTCCATGCTGGACGTGTCCATCCGACTGGGCGTGCTCAACCTGCTGGCCGACCTGCGCGAGTCCGAGGGACTGGCGATCCTCTACGTCACCCACGACATCGCCTCGGCCCGCTACCTGGCCGACACGGTCGCGGTGATGTACGCCGGCGAAATCGTGGAGACGGGTCCGGCCACCGAGGTGACCGACGCGCCGGCCCATCCCTACACCCAGTTGCTGCGCGCCGCCGCGCCCGACCCGCGCCGATCCGGCCCGGTGTCGCTGGCCGGCCGGGGTGCCCCGCCCAGCCTGGCGGCCCCGCCGGCGGGCTGCCGGTTCCATCCTCGTTGTCCACATGCCATGCCGGTGTGCCGGACCACGGCCCCGCCACGAATCGAGGTGACCACAGGACACATCAGCGCGTGCTGGCTGCACACCGAGCAGCGCGGCAGTCATCCGACCGGGGCAGCGGCCTGACCGCGCCCGGCACCGCAGCCGTTCGACGGGGGTGCGCGTACCCCACGATCTGGGCCCGGCCGACTTCGCGCCGGTACCCGAACCACAAGAGACCCCGACAGGTCGTTTGCCAAACAGGCTGGCGGAGAAGCCAGCCGGACACGATGGAGTGTAACCAAATGCCTGGGAGAGCATTAGCCGCGCTGGTCGCGGCGGGTATGGTCGCGGTCGGTCTGGCCGCATGTTCCAGCCATGCCAGCACGGCCAGTACGGACACCTCGACCCTGGTGATCGAGGACAACCCGGTCTCCCCGTTCACAAGGGACTTCAACCCCTACGACACCAACGACACCGGCTACGAGGTCAACGCGGTCGGCATGATCTACGAGCCGCTGCTGCAGTTCAACTCGATGAAGCCGGGCACCGTCTACCCGTGGTTGGCCCAGTCCTACGACTTCTCCAACAGCGGCAAGACGATCACCTTCCACCTGCGGCCGAACGTGAAGTGGAGTGACGGCCAGGCGTTCAGCAGCAAGGACGTCGCGTTCACCTTCAACCTGCTCAAGGCGAACAAGGCGATCAACACCAACGGCGTCAACCCGACCGACGTGCAGACGCCGGACGCCAACACCGTGGTGCTGAACTTCGCGACCGCGCAGTACACCAATCTGTTCTACATCGGCTCGATGGTCTACATCGTGCCGCAGCACATCTGGTCGACGGTGGGCGATCCGTCCAAGTGGAACGACACCAACCCGGTCGGCACCGGTCCATACACCCTGGGCCAGTTCTCCTCGCAGGGCTTCACCCTGGACAAGAACCCCAGCTACTGGCAGCCGGTGAAGATCGACCACCTGAGCTTCCCCTCGTACGTGTCCAACACGACCGCCAGCCTGGCGCTGTCCCAGGGGCAGTTGGACTGGGGTGGCAACGACATCGCCAACATCGACAAGGTGTTCACCTCGAAGGACCCGACGCACAACAAGTACTGGTTCGCGCCGGTGAACGTGGTGACCTTGCAGCTCAACGTGACCAAGACGCCGCTGAACGACCCGGCGGTGCGGCGCGCGGTCAGCGCGGGCATCGACCGCAACCAGCTCTCGACCATCGGTGAGACCGGTTACGAGCCGGCCGCCAGTTCCTCGGGTGGGCTGCTGCTGCCGGTGGACAGCAAGTTCCAGACGCCGTCGCTGACCAACGACCTGACCCAGGACAAGTCGAAGGTCAGCCAGATCCTCTCCGGTGACGGCTACACCCAGCAGAATGGCAAGTGGACCAAGAACGGTGCGACGATCAAGTTCACCATCGAGGACCCGGCGTCGTACTCGGACTACTTCGAGGACGCCAGCCTGATCGCCCAGCAGCTCAACTCGTTGGGCTTCGACGTGACGGTCGCACCGGGCGTCACCGCCGACGCGTGGACCGCCGACTACAACAGCGGTGCGTTCGACGCGACCATCCACTGGGGACAGCAGGGCCCGTCGCCGTACTACCAGTACGACAACTGGCTGGACTCCACGCTGACCGCGCCGACCGGCACCGCGGCCACCGGCGACCAGGGTCGTTACAACGACCCGAACGCCCAGGCCGCCCTGGCCGAGTATGCCAACAGCAACGACGCGGCCACCCAGCAGGACGCGCTGACCAAGCTGCAGAACATCGTGTCCGCCCAGGCACCGGTGATCCCGCTGCTCTACGGCGCGGCGTGGGACGAGTACAGCACCAAGAAGTTCACCGGCTGGCCCACCCCGCAGGACCCGTACATGAATCCGACCCCCAACTCACCGTTCATGGAATACACCGTGCTGCACCTGACCCCGGTGTCCTGATTGGACGCCCGTCGCTCATGAAGCGGACAGCGCCCGTCCGAGCCGATCCGGCCGGGCGGGCTGCCGTCCGCGTTCACGAAGGAGGGACCATCTGATGAGCGCTGTTCAACTGGGCACCGACCAATCCGCCCAACCAGCTTCGCGGCCGCGAACCGTGGAGGGGTTCCCGGCCGGGTTCCGCTGGGGCGCGGCGACCGCCGCCTACCAGATCGAGGGCGCGGTGCACGAGGACGGCCGATCGCCGTCCATCTGGGACACCTTCAGCCACCGGCCGGGGGCGGTGCACAACGCGGACAACGGGGACATCGCCGCCGACCACTACCACCGGATCGCCGAGGACGTGCGGTTGATGGCCGACCTCGGCATCACCGACTACCGGTTCTCGTTGGCCTGGACACGAATCCAGCCCACCGGGCAGGGGCCGGCCAACCAGGCCGGGCTCGACTTCTACCAGCGGTTGGTGGACGCGCTGCTGGAGCACGGCATCACTCCGACGGTCACCGCCTACCACTGGGACCTGCCGCAGGACCTGGAGGACGCGGGCGGCTGGCCCAACCGGGACACCGCCTACCGGTTCGCCGAGTACCTCGGCATCGCCGCGACCGCGCTGGGCGACCGGGTGTCGACCTGGACCACGCTCAACGAGCCGTGGTGCTCGGCCTTCCTCGGCTACAGCTCCGGGGTGCACGCGCCCGGCCGGTCCGAGCCGGCCAGCTCGCTGGCGGCCGCGCACCACCTGCTGCTCGCGCACGGCCTCGGCGTCGGCGTGCTGCGCGACATCCTGCCCGCCGGGCACACCGTCGCGCTGACGCTCAACCCGAGCACCGTGCGGGCGCCCACCGACGAACCGGTCGACCAGGACGCGGTCCGCCGGATCGACGGCCTGGCCAACCGGCTGTTCCTTGACCCGGTGCTGCGCGGGGAGTACCCGGCCGACGTGCTGGCCGACACCGTCTCGGTCACCGACTGGTCGTTCGTGCGCCAGTCCGACCTGGCCGAGATCTCCCGACCGATCGATCTGCTCGGGGTGAACTACTACACGCCGATGCTGGTGTCGGCCCGCAGGCCGGGTGCGGACGCGGTGCGGGCGGACGGCCACGGGGCCAGCTCACACTCACCCTGGCCGGCCGCGGACGACATCGACTTCCTGCATCCGGCGGGGCGGCGGACCCGGATGGACTGGGCGGTCGACGGCACCGGGCTGCACCAGCTGCTGGTCCGGCTGGGTCGGGACTATCCCGGTATCCCGATGATGATCACCGAGAACGGCGCGGCCTACGACGACTACGTCGATCCCACCGGCCGGGTCCGCGACCCGGAGCGCATCTCCTACCTGCGTGAACACCTGGGTGCGGTGCGCTCGGCGATCGGCGACGGGGTGGACGTGCGCGGCTACTTCGTCTGGTCGCTGCTGGACAACTTCGAGTGGGCCTACGGCTACTCGAAGCGGTTCGGCATCGTCTACGTCGACTTCGCCACCCAGCGGCGCATTCCGAAGGACAGCGCGCGCTGGTACGCGGCGGCCGCGGCGGCGAACGAACTGCCGGTCCAGGACGAGATCGCGGACTGACGAGCGGGCACTGGCATCGATCAGCATCGTGTTGGGAGCGGTGCCAGTGCTCCGTCAGGTTGTCTGCCGGACAATCAGTTCGGTGGGCAGGGTGACCGAGTCGATGGTCGGCGCGCGGCCTTCCAGGTAGTCGCGCAGGCGGCTGGTCATCTCGGTGCCGATCTGCTCCACCGGCTGCCGCACGGTGGTCAGCGGCACCGCGCCGTAACCCCAGCTCCACAGTGGGGTGTCGTCGAAGCCGACCACCGCGACCTGGCCGGGCACGTCCCGGTCGGCTTCGCGCAGGGCCTGCAACGCCCCCACCGCCATCAGGTCGGACGCGACCGCGACCGCGTCGATCGCCGGCTCCCGCGCCAGCAGCGCCCGCATCGCCCGGTGGCCGCTCTCGGCGGTCCAGTCGCCGTACTCGACCAACGAGCGCCGGTAGTTCGCGCCCGCGGCGCGCAGCCCGTCCCGGTAGCCGGCCAGCCGGTCCACCCCGGCGGACATGTCGGCCGGCCCGGCGACCGTCGCGATCACCCCGCGGCCACGCTGGACCAGGTGCTCGACCGCCATCCGTGCGCCGGTGCGGTTGTCCGAGTCCACATAGGGCAGCGACGCGTCGAACAGCGGCCGGCCGGCCATGATCGTCGGCACCTCCGCGGTGGCCAGCGCGATCGCCAGTGGATCGTCGCCGTGCGCGCTGACCAGCAGCACCCCGTCGGAGTGGCCCTGCCGGACGTAGCGCTCGACCCGGGCGCAGTCCGCGTCGGTCTGCGCGAGCAGCAACACCAACTGCACCTCGGAGTTGGCCAGCGCCTGGCTGATGCTGCGCACGATGCGGCCGAAGAACGGGTCGGAGAACAGCGTCGCGTCACTCTCGTGCACGATCACCGCGAGCGAGTCACTGCGCCGCCGGGCCAGGCTGCGGGCCGCCCGGTTGGGCGCGTAGCCCAGTTCGGCGATGGCCGCCTCGACCCGCGCCTTGGCGTCCGCACTGACCACCGTGGAGTCGTTGATCACCCGGGACACCGTCGACTTGGACACCCCCGCGATCGCCGCGACCGCCTCCAGTGTCGGCAGTGTCCCGAGATGCAGCGCCCCTGGATGAGGCCCGTTCGCTGTTTCCGCCACCTGCCCGCTCCGCTTCCCTGGGTCGTGCTGTGCTGTCCCCACTCCGGTGGCCCCCCACTCCGGCCGGCCACGACCTCAAGTGTTCGCCTCCGCCGGGTCCAGTATGTAAGTTTCTCGTTCTGATCCGGGCTTTGTGGCTTTGGTTCGCTCTCAATTGATCCCGGTCCTAGACTTTGGGACCGTTCCCAATCTCTGAATTTCCAGAATAAACCAAGATCGCCCCACCGGACCTGGTGACCGTCGTCACCGAGGCGCGGCAGGAATCAGGGGCAGCTCGGCGCTGGAACCGACCTGTGTCAGGAGAGAGCGGATGAAATACCGAAGGGTCTTCACCAGGGCGCTCGTCTGCGCCGCCGCCGCGGTGCCATTACTGCTGTCCGGCGCGACCGCCGCGCTGCCGGCGGCCGCGGCCGCGTCGCCGGCCTGTGTGGTGCAGTACCAGGTGCAGAACGACTGGGGCGCGGGCGCGACCGTCAACATCAACCTCACCAACAACGGGCCGGCCGTCTCGTCCTGGACGCTCGGCTTCGCCTTCGCCGGCAACCAGACGGTCAACCAGGGCTGGAACGGCACCTACAGCCAGAACGGCGCGAACGTCACCGTGGCCAGCCTGAGCTACAACGGTTCGCTGGCCACCGGCGGCTCGGCGAGCACTGGCTTCAACCTGTCCTACTCCGGCACCAATGCCGTGCCCACCACGTTCACCCTCAACGGCACCGCGTGCAACGGCGCGACCAGCACGCCGGGCGCGCCGACGGCGGGCATCACCAGCCCGACGGCCAACCAGGCGTTCACCGCGCCCGCGACGGTGACCATCAACGCCTCGGCCGCGGAGACCGGTGGCAGCATCAGCAAGGTCGAGTTCTTCGCCGGATCGACCCTGCTGGGCACGTCGACCACCGCGCCCTACACGTTCAGCTGGGCCAACGTGGCCGCCGGCAGCTACTCGCTGACCGCGGAGGCGTTCGACGCGGCCGGCCACACGGTCACCTCGACCGCGGTGCCGATCACCGTGGCCACCTCGACCGGCGGCGGCGGACCGACCGGGGCCGCGCCGCAACTGCACGTGTCCGGCAACCAGCTGGTCAACTCCGCCGGCGCGACCGTCGTGCTGCACGGCGTCAACCGCTCGGGCGGCGAGTTCGCCTGCGTGCAGGGCAACGGGATCTGGGACGGTCCGATGGACCAGGCGTCGGTGACCGCGATCAAGAGCTGGAACGTGACCGCGGTGCGGGTGCCGCTCAACGAGGCATGCTGGAATGCCGAGTCCTATGTGACCCCGGCCGACGCCGGCGCCACCTACCAGCAGGCCGTCGAGCAGTATGTGAACCTGTTGAACAGCAACGGAATCGTCGCGATCCTCGACCTGCACTGGACCGACGGCCTCTACACCGGCAACTCGGCGGGCTGCTCCTCGGCGCAGGCCACCTGCCAGAAGCCGATGCCCGACTCGGCCGAGGCGATCCCGTTCTGGACCTCGGTCGCCAGCACGTTCAAGGGCAACAACGC
>DATATV010000040.1:0-61960 GCA_036268615.1 Pseudonocardiaceae bacterium | reverse complement strand
GAAGTACAACCTGCCGGCGTCCACCGCGACCACGCCCTACCAGACCTTCGTCGAACCGTGATCGACTCCGGTCAGTCGACGTCGACCGGTTCGTAGTCGAACCAGTCGACGTCGGCGACCGACCGGCTCGGCCGGCCGTCGTCGGTGGTGGCAGCGTAGAGGCCGAGAAACGCGCCGGTGAAGCCGCCGGCGACCTGGGTGGACAGCACCGAACCGTCCATTGTGGTCACATGCTGCCAGCTGCCGGCGCCGAGCCGGTAGCCGAAGCGGTAGTCCTGACCGCCGGCGCGCACGCCCAACTCGACCGGACCGGGCGGCAGCGCGACCACGGCGACGGGTTCGTCCACGCCGCCGGCCCGGCGGACCGCCCGCAGTTCCCGGTGTGCGCCGGAGTCGCTGCCGTGTACCAGGAAGCGGAGTTGGTGGGCGTCGTTCTGCAGCAGCACCAACCCGGCGCACTCGGCCGGGCCGGCCGGGGTGAAGTCCAGCGCCGTGGCCGCGCGGAACGACCAGTGCTGTTGCCGGCGGGCCACCAGGGACGGCTGGGTCCGCTCGCCGACCGGGTCCGGCCGCAGGTGCAGCCGGAGGTGACCGGGGCGAGCGCTGAGGTCCCACCAGGTTTCCCGTGGGGTGCGCAGCACGTTCCACTCCGGGCCGAGCCGATCGCCGGTGAAGTCGTCCCGGACCGGGGTGGGCGGCCACGGGTGCGGGTCGAGCGCGGGCGCGGTGGGCTGGTCGAGCAGTACCTGGCCGACCCCGGCACAGAACACCGGCCAGCCGTCCTCCCAGCGCACCGGCGCGAGAAACGTCTCCCGGCCGAGGTTGTGTCGACCCTCGGCATCCGGTCGGGTGCCCAACAGCACCGCCCACCACTCGTTGTGCGCGGTGCGCACGAGATCGGCGTGGCCGACGCCGACCACCGGCCGGCCACGGCCGAGCTGGCGGTGGGTCAGGCTCGGATTCGCCGGGTTTCCCTGGTACGGACCGGTGATCCGGTCGCCCCGGGCGACGGTCACGGCGTGGTTGTGCTCGGTGCCGCCCTCGCTGGTCAGCAGGTAGTAGCGTCCGTCCACCCGGTACAGGTGCGGCCCTTCCGACCACACCGCGTCGACCAGCGCGCCGTGCCACAGCACGTGTTCCGGGCCGGTCAGCGTGTGCGTCGCCAGGTCCAACTCGCGCAGGTAGATCTCGGTGCGACCGCCCGGGTCCGGTCGCGACAGTGGCCGGGTCGCGCAGTACCAGGCAGAACCGTCGGTGTCGAAGAACAACGACGGGTCGAACCCGCCGGGTCCTTCCAGCAACACCGGTTGTGACCACGGACCGGCCGGATTCGTCGCGGTGACAAGGAAACTGCCCGATCGACCGGGTGGACCATCGACCAGCGTGCAGACGACGTAGTACCGGCCCGCGTGCCAGCGGATGGTCGGCGCGTACAGGCCACCCGAGGGCCGAACCCCGTCCAGCGGCAACTGCTCGGGCCGGTCGAGTACGTGCCCGATCGGCCGCCAGTGCACCAGATCGCGGCTGTGCCACACCGGCAGCCCGGGGAACCACTCGAACGTCGAGGTGACCAGGTAGAAGTCCGTGCCCACCCGGCACACGGACGGGTCCGGATGGAACCCGGGCAGCACCGGATTCCGGAAACCGGCCGAAAGATCAGCCGATAAAGGCGTCATCGCCGGCTACCGGCCCTGGCCCGGCGGTGCCGTGCTGGACCGCACGACCAGCTCGGTGGACAGCTCGACCCGCAGCGTCTCGGTCTCCTCGCCCTGCAACTGGCGCAGCACCGTGCGCGCGGCCAGCCGGCCCATCTCGGTCAGCGGCTGGCGGACGGTGGTCAGCGGCGGCGGGCACCAGCGCACCTCGGGCAGGTCGTCGAAACCGACCACGCTGATGTCCTCGGGCACCCGGATTCCTCGCTGCCGCAAAGCTTCCAGCGCGCCCAGCGCCATCTGGTCGCTGGCCGCGAACAGCGCGGTCGGCGGTCGGTTCAGGTCCAACAGGACGTTCGCGCCGAAGTAGCCGGATTCGTGATAGAAGTCGCCGGGCACGATCAGCTCCGCGTCGGCCGCGATGTTCGCCGAGGTCAGCGCGGCCCGGTAGCCATCCAGCCGGGCCCGGCTGCACAGCAGCCTGCGGGGGCCGGAGATGAAGCCGATCCGGTGGTGGCCCAGTTCCAGCAGGTGTTCGGTGGCGGCCAGACCGCCGGCCCAGTTGGTCGCGCCGATCGTCGGTGCGTCGATGTCCGGGCCGCCGGCCGGGTCGACCACCACGATCGGCACGTGCAGCCGGTGCAGTTCGTCGTGCAGCTTGGGGTCGAGCACCGAGGTGACCAGGATGACTCCGTCGGAGGCCCGGGCCTGGAGGTTCTTCATCCACTGCCGGGCCGAACTGGACCGGCTGTGGATGGCCGAGACGACGGTACCGATGCCGGCCTCGTGCGCGACCGCCTCGACCCCCCGGATGATCTCCACCGCCCACGGGCTGTCCAGGTCGTTGAACACCAGGTCGATCAGGTTGGCGCGGTCATGAGCGCCGCCACCGCGGCGCCGGTAGCCGTGCTTGCGCAGCAGTTCCTCGACCCGCGCGCGGGTTTGCGCCGCCACGTCCCCCCGGCCGTTGACCACTCGGGAGACGGTCGGTACGGAGACGCCTGCTTCCTGGGCGATCGCCGTGATGGTGACTCGCCGTACGCCGTCCTCGGCCACCGGAAACGTCCCTCTGCTCGACGGCCGGCAGAAAACTTTCGGCCGGTGTTCCGGTTCCGGATTATGCCAGAGACAGCCGAATACGTGCGGTTCGCGCGATATGGCCGACCTGGTTGGCCGAGCTGCTGCCGAGAAGTTGCGGGCCGGGTTTCCGGAAGGCTCGGCCGATCATCCGGGCTGATCACCGGGGTCGCGCGCGCAGTCCTGGGCGGGGTGCGGGGTGGCCGGGGCACGGCCGGTAGCCTTCCGGGCTGTGCCAGCCATTCCGGAGGGCAAGGTCCCCAGCGTCCCGCCTCGTCCCGCCTTGATCGACCCGGTTGACGTCGCCGAACTGGCCGCGTCGGTCGGTGCCGAGTTGATCGTGGATGCCAACCGTCGTCCGGTCCGGGTGACCGGCGCCACACTGCGTGCTCAGCACGTGCGTGCCGGCGACCTGTTCGCCGCGCTGCCCGGCGCCAACGCGCACGGCGCCGACTTCGTCGGCGACGCGATCGTGGCCGGCGCCGCGGCTGTGCTCACCGACCGGATCGGCGCCCAGCGGCCAGAACTGGCCGGTGGTGCCCTGCCGGTGTTGGTGCACGAGGACCCGCGTGGGGTGCTCGGCCGGCTGGCCGCCCGGATCTACGGCTTCCCGTCCCGCAAGCTGGCGATGCTCGGCATCACCGGCACCTCGGGCAAGACCACCACGAGCTACCTGGTCGAGGCCGGCCTGCGCGCCGCGGGCGTGATCACCGGGCTGATCGGCACGGTGGAGACGCGGATCGCCGGCAATCGGCTGGCCAGCGCGTTCACCACGCCGGAGGCACCCGACCTGCAGGCGCTGCTCGCGCTGATGGTCGAGCAGGGCGTGACCCACGTGCCGATGGAGGTGTCCAGCCACGCGCTGGCGCTGGGCCGAGTGGCCGGTGTCGAGTTCGCGATCGGCGCCTTCACCAACCTCTCGCAGGACCATTTGGACTTCCACCCGACGCTTGAGGACTATTTCGCCGCCAAGGCCAAGCTTTTCGACGGCCGCTCCCGTATCGAAGTGGTGTGTGTGGACGGCGAGTGGGGCCGGCGACTGGTCACGGCGGACACCATCACGGTGAGCACGACCGAGGTCCCGGCCACCTGGACGGCCGAGGACGCCAGCGTCGACGCGGACGGCGGACAGTCCTTCACCGCGGTCGGCCCCGGCGGGCTGCGCATCCCGCTGAAAGTCCGGCTGCCGGGCACCTTCAACGTGGCCAACGCCTTGCTGGCCACGGCGATCCTGCGCGCCGCCGGCATCGACGCCACCTCGATCGCGCTGGGTATCTCCGATGTGGACGTACCCGGCCGGATGGAGCGGGTCGACCTCGGCCAGCGGTTCACCGCGGTGGTCGACTACTCGCACAAGCCGGCCGCGGTCGCGGTCGCCCTGGACGCGGTGCGCGGCCAACTGGACCGGGCCGGTGGGCACGGTCGGCTGATCACCGTGCTGGGCTGCGGCGGCGACCGGGACGCGGGCAAGCGCCCGCTGATGGGCGAGGCCGCCGCGCGCCGGTCGGAGCTGCTGGTGGTCACCGACGACAACCCGCGCCGGGAGGAACCGGCGGAGATCCGCGCGGCCATGCTGGCCGGCGCGCTCGCCGTGCCCGCGGCCGACCGCGGCGAGGTGGTCGAGGTGGACGGTCGGCGGGCGGCCATCCGCCGGGCGGTCGCGGCGGCCCGGCCGGGCGACGTGGTCGTGGTGGCCGGCAAGGGCCACGAGACCGGCCAGGAGATCGCCGGCGTGGTCCACCCCTTCTCCGACCGTGACGAACTGGCCGAGGCCATCCATGATCTCGCGCTCCACGAGGTGAATCGGTGATTCCTGTGACCCTGGCCACGATCGCGGACGCGGTCGGTGGCCGGACTGATCGTGCCGACGGGACCGTGCTGGTCACCGGCAATGTCGAGTTCGACTCCCGCAAGGTCGGGCCGGGTGACCTGTTCGTCGCCGTGCCGGGCGAGCGGGTGGACGGCCATGACTTCGCCGAACGTGCGATCGCCGCCGGTGCGGTGGCCGTGCTGGCCGCGCGTGCGGTGGACGGGCCGGCGATCATCGTGCCGCCGCTGGCCGCCGGCGCCAGCCGGGCGCTCGCGCTGGCCGGCGACCGGGACGGCTCGGGCGCCGCGGTGCTCGCCGCGCTGGGCGCGCTGGCCCGGTTCGTCGTGTCCCGGCTGACCGAGCACGGGCTGACCGTGGTCGGGGTGACCGGGTCGTCGGGCAAGACCTCCACCAAGGACCTGATCGCCGGGCTGCTCGGCGACCTCGGCCCGACGATCGCGCCGCCCGGCTCGTTCAACAACGAGCTGGGCCACCCGTGGACCGCGCTGCGGGCCACCGAGCAGACCCGCCACCTGGTGCTGGAGCTGTCGGCGCGCGGCCCGGGGCACATCGCCGCGCTGTGCGAGATCGCCCCGCCGCGGATCGGCGCCGTGCTCAACGTCGGCACCGCGCACCTGGGCGAGTTCGGGTCCCGCGAGCAGATCGCGATCGCCAAGGGCGAGCTGGTCGAGGCGCTGCCGGCGGACGGGGTCGCGGTGCTCAACGCCGACGACCCGCTGGTCGCCGCGATGGCCGAGCGCACGGCGGCCCGGGTGGTGCTGGTCGGTGAGGCGAGCACCGCGCAGGTGCGCGCGACCGACGTGCTGCTCGACGATTCGGCCCGGCCCGGCTTCCGGCTGGTCACCCCGACCGGCGAGGCGAAGGTGCAGCTCGGCCTGTACGGCGCGCACCAGGTGGGCAACGCGCTGACCGCCGCGGCCATCGCGCTGGAGCTGGGCGCGACGCTCGACCAGGTGGTCGCCGGACTGGAGCGGGCCCGGCCGGTGTCCGGTCGCCGGATGGAGGTCACCACCCGGACCGACGGTGTCACGGTGATCAACGACGCGTACAACGCCAACCCGGAGTCGATGCGGGCCGCGCTCAAGGCGGCCGCGACGATGAGCCGGAACACCACGGACGGCCACCAGCGACGCAGCTGGGCGGTGCTCGGCCCGATGGGCGAACTCGGCGAGGAGAGCATCGCCGGGCATGACGAGATCGGCCGGCTGGCGGTACGGCTGGACATCAGTCGTCTTGTCGTCGTCGGCGACGAGGCCAGAGCCATGTTCCAGGGTGCACACCTGGAGGGTTCGTGGGGAGAGGAGTCGGTACTCGTGCCGGACGTTGAGGCGGCGGTCGCGTTGCTGCGTGCCGAGCTGAGTCCTGGGGACGTCGTACTGGTCAAGGCGTCCAACGCGGCCGGGTTGTGGCGGGTCGCGGACGCCCTGCTGGAGGGCGTGCGGTGAAGGGCATCCTGATCGGCGCGGTGATCGCGCTGTTCGTCTCGATCCTGTTCACCCCGTACCTGATCCGGGTGTTCTCCCGGCAGGGCTTCGGCCAGGAGATCCGCGAGGAGGGGCCGCAGGGCCACAAGGCCAAGCGCGGCACGCCCACCATGGGCGGCCTGGCGATCATCGTGGCGATGTGGGTCGGCTACATCGGCTCGCACCTGATCCTGGCGATGACCCCGTCCGGCCGGGGCAACGGCCCGACCGCCTCGGGCATCCTGGTGCTGCTGCTGACCACCGCGCTGGGCATGGTCGGTTTCCTGGACGACTTCATCAAGATCCGCAAGCAGCGCAACCTCGGCCTGAACAAGACGGCCAAGCTGGTCGGCCAGCTCGCGGCGACGATCACCTTCGCGATCCTGGCGTTGCAGTTCCCGGACAAACAGGGGCTGCGGCCGGTCTCGGTGGACCTGTCCTACGTGCGCGATGTGAGCGTGGTGTCCTTCGGCACCGTCGGCTTCGTCATCTTCTGCTATCTCGCGGTGTCCGGCTGGTCCAACGCGGTCAACTTCACCGACGGCCTGGACGGCCTGGCCGGCGGCACCTCCGGCATGGCGCTGGCCACCTACATGGTCATCACCTACTTCCAGACCACGCACGACTGCGCCGACGCGACCGCGGCCCGCGCGCTGGGCTGCTTCCAGGTCCGTGACCCGCTGGACCTGGCGCTGGTCGCGGCGGCCGCGATGGGCGGCTGTATCGGCTTCCTCTGGTGGAACGCCGCACCGGCCAAGATCTTCATGGGGGACACCGGCTCGCTCGCGCTGGGCGGCCTGTTCGCCGGACTGTCGATGGCCACCCGCACCGAGCTGCTGATGGTTGTCATCGGCGGCCTGTTCGTGGTGGAGATGCTCTCGGTGGTGTTGCAGATCGCGGTCTTCCGCACCACCCGCCGCCGACTGTTCCGAATGGCCCCGTTCCACCATCACTTCGAACTCGCCGGGTGGGCGGAAACCACGGTGATCATCAGATTCTGGCTGTTGGCCGCGACCTGCTGCATGTTCGGTCTCGGCCTGTTCTACACCGAATGGCTCGGTTATGGCGGCGGCTGACCAGTCGGTCGGCTCCGCCGAACTGGCCGGCGCCCAGGTGCTGGTGGCCGGCGCCGGGGTGACCGGCGAGTCGGCCGCGCGGGCACTGCTCGGGCTGGGTGCGTGGGTCACCGTGACCGGCACGGACCCCGGGCAGCTGGCCGAGGTCGCGCGCGCGGTGCCCGGGGTGCGGACCGCGGTCGACCTGGCCGCGCCGCCGGAGGGCACCACCCTGGTGGTGACCAGTCCGGGAATCCGGCCGACCAACCCGCTGCTGGTGGAGTCGGCCGCCCGCGGCATCGAGGTGATCGGCGAGGTCGAACTGGCCTGGCGGATGTGTGCCGGGATGGCCGACCCGCCGGCCTGGCTGGCGATCACCGGCACCAACGGCAAGACGACCACGGTCGGCATGCTGGCCGAGATGCTCACCGCGGCCGGCCTGGACGCGATCGCCTGCGGCAACGTCGGCCTGCCGGTGGTGGACGCGGTGACCGCCGGACACCGGGTGCTCGCGGTCGAACTGTCCAGTTTCCAGCTCTACTGGGCACCCTCGGTCCGGCCGACCGCCGGTGTGCTGCTCAATCTCGCCGAGGACCACCTGGACTGGCACGGCACGATGGCCGCCTACGTCGAGGCCAAGGCGCGCGTGCTGACCGGCGCGGTCGCGGTGGCCGGGGTGGACGACGACCTGGTCGCCGGGCTGCTGACCGCCGCGCCGGCCGAGGTCAAGGTCGGCATCACCATGGGCCCGCCCAAGCCCGGCCGGCTCGGCCTGGACGAGGGCCACCTGGTGGACCGCGCGTTCGCCGAGCACGAGGTGCTGGCCGCGGTGGACGAGGTGCGCCCGCCGGGACCCTCCGCGCTCTTCGACGCGCTCGCCGCGAGCGCGCTGGCCAGGGCGTACGGGCTGTCGGCCGAGGCGGTCGCGGCCGGGCTGCGGGCGTTCCGGCCGGGCGCGCACCGGGCGGTGCCGGTGGCCGAGATCGACGGCGTCGTCTACGTCGACGACTCCAAGGCGAGCAACCCGCACGCCGCTGCCGCGTCCATCAGGGCACACGAACGAGTGGTGTGGATCGCCGGCGGGCTGCTCAAGGGCGCGAGCGTGGACGACCTGGTGCAGGAAACCCGCCATCGACTGGCCGGCGCTGTGCTGCTCGGCGCGGACCGGGAGGTGATCGGCACCGCGCTGCGGCGACACGCGCCGGATGTCCCCGTTTACTCGGTGTCCTCAGGAGACGATGACCCCATGACCGTGATGTCGCAGGTGGTGCGCGCGGCCAGGGAACTGGCACGCCCCGGCGACGCCGTCGTGCTCGCCCCGGCCGGTGCGTCCTGGGACATGTTCACCGACTACGGCCAACGCGGTGACATGTTCGCCGCCGCGGTCGCCGCGCTGCGGGACGGCATGTGACGTCCACCACAGAGAAGCCGCGGACCAGCGGATCGACCCGGGCCCGCCGGCCGGCCAATCGGCGGATCGCCCGGATCCGGGCCGCGTTCGGTCCGCTGACCGCGTGGTTGGGCCGGCCGCTGGCCTCCTTCCACCTGGTGCTCGCGGTGTTCGGCCTGCTCACCGCGATCGGCCTGGTGATGGTCGCCTCGGCGTCCCCGGTCGAGTCCGTGCAGACCGGCTCGACCTCGGTGTACGCGCTGTTCAAGAAGCAGCTGGCGTTCGCGCTGTTGGGCCTGCTGGTGTTCTGGCTGGGGATGCGGGTGCCGCTGCGCCGCATCCGGTCGGTCGCCGGCCCCACCGTGGTCGCGTCGATCGCGGTGCTGGTCCTCGTGCTCAGCCCGCTCGGTCACGCGGTGTCCGGCTCCGGCCGGTGGTTCGCGATCGGCCCGATCTCCATCCAGCCGGTCGAGGTGGCCAAGCTCGGGCTCGCGCTGTGGGGCGCGAACGTGCTGGTCAGCAAGCGGGCCGTGCTGCACCAGTACCGGCATCTGCTGGTCCCGGTGGTGCCGGTCGCGCTGGTGATGTTCACCCTGGTCATCCTGCAGCCCGACCTGGGCTCCACGATCACGCTGGGTGTGGTGCTGATCGCGCTGCTCTGGTTCGTCGGTGCCCAGCTGCGGCTGTTCGCGGTGATCCTGGCCGGCGCGCTGGCCGCGCTGGCCGCGCTGGCGATCAGCGCGCCCTACCGGCTGGCCCGGGTGCTGTCCTTCCTGAGCCCGGGGGTGGACACCTCCGGCACGGCCTACCAGGCCAACCAGGCGCGCTACGCGCTGGCCGACGGCGGCCTGTTCGGCCAGGGCCTCGGCATGGGCTCGGCCAAGTACGAGTACCTGCCCAACGTGCACACCGACTTCATCTTCGCGCTGATCGGCGAGGAGCTCGGCTTCATCGGCTGCGTGCTGGTGCTCGGCCTGTTCGCGATGGTCGCCGTGGTCGGCATGCGGATCGCCACCCGCAACATCGATCCGTGGAACCGGCTGGTCGCCTCGACGCTGACCACCTGGCTGGTCGCCCAGGCCGGCATCAACATCGGCTACGTGGTCGGCCTGCTGCCGGTGACCGGCATCCCACTGCCGATGATCTCCTACGGCGGCAGCTCGCTCGTGGTCACCATGCTGGTGTTCGGCATCCTGGCCAACTGCGCGCGGCACGAACCCGAGGCGGTCGCCGCGCTGCGCAACGTCGGCCCCGGCCGGGTCGGTGGCCTGCTCAACCTGCCCGCTCCCGAGGTCTACCAGCCGCCGGTCCGCCGCAGGCCGGCCCGTCCGTCCACCCCGCCAAGGGCCGGTGGGCGCCCGGCGGCCGGCCGGGCGACCGGCCGGGCCGGTGCGCCCGCGCCGGCCGAGGAACGTCGTCGTACGGCCCGGTCGGCCGGCACCGGGGACCGCCGCCGCGCCGGCCAACGGGCGGGTGCGGAACGATGGGCTCCTGGACGGCACGGTTCCGGGCGTGCCGCCGGACGACCCGCGGAAGGAGGTGGCCGGTGAGCGATATCCCCGAACGGTTCTCCGGCACCCTTGACGGCAGTTTGGGCGGCAGTTTCGGCGATGCCCTCAGCGCGCGGCCCGACCCGGGCGCCGACGCCCCGACCCGCCGGTACTCGGCCGGCCCGGTCGTCGTGGTGGCCGGTGGCGGCACCGCGGGACACATCGAGCCGGCGATGGCGCTGGCCGAGGCCGTCTCCCGGCTGCGGCCGGACGCGCGGGTGGTCGCCCTGGGCACCGAGCGCGGTCTGGAGAAGACCCTGGTGCCGCAGCGCGGTTACGAACTTGAGCTGATCCCGCCGGTGCCGATGCCGCGCAAGCCCACCCCGGAGCTGCTCCGGCTGCCGCTGAAGGTGCGCGACGCGGTCCGGGCCACCCGGGCGGTGCTGGATCGGGTGCACGCCGACGTGGTGGTCGGCTTTGGCGGCTACGTCTCGCTGCCGGCCTATCTCGCCGCCCGTGGCCGGGTGCCGATCGTGGTGCACGAGGCGAACGTGCGGGCCGGCCTGGCGAACAAGATCGGCGCGCGGTTCGCCGTGCGGGTGGCCGCGGCCGGCCCGAATTCCGGGCTGCCCAACGCCGAGGTGATCGGCATCCCGCTGCGCCAGTCGATCACCTCGCTGGACCGGGCCGCGCTGCGGGCTCAGGCGCGGTCCTACTTCGGCCTCGACCCGTACGCGCCGACGCTGTTCGTCACCGGCGGTTCGCAGGGTGCCCGCTCGCTGAACGTCGCGGTGTCCGGCGCGGCCGGCCCGCTCGGCGATTCCGGCATCGGCGTGCTGCACGTCTACGGCAAGAAGAACACCGTTGCGGTGCAACAGGTTCCGGGCGCGCCGCCGTACGTGACGTTCCCCTACATGGACCGGATGGACCTCGCCTACGCCGCCGCCGACCTGGTGCTCTGCCGGTCGGGCGCGATGACGGTGGCCGAGGTGTCCGCGGTCGGGCTGCCGGCGGTGTACGTGCCGCTGCCGCACGGCAACGGCGAACAGGCGCTCAACGCCGGGCCGATCGTCGACGCCGGCGGGGCGCTGCTCGTGCCGGACGCGGAGATCAACCCGACCAAGGTGGCGGATCTGCTGATCCCGCTGCTCAACGACGCGCACCGGCTGTCTCGGATGAGCGGTGCGGCACAGGGAAGTGGCCACCGGGTGGCCGACGAGGTGTTGGCCAAGATGGTTCTTGAGGTGGCAGGCAAGTGAGCGCGACGGACGTCCTCAAGGGCGCACATTTCATCGGGATCGGCGGCGCCGGGATGAGCGGCATCGCCCGGATTCTGCTGGCCCGGGGCGCCGAGGTGTCCGGTTCGGACGCCAAGGAGTCGCGGACCATCCTGGCGCTGCGCGCGCAGGGCGCGCGGGTGGCCATCGGCCAGCGCGCGGAGAACCTGGACCTGCTGCCGGCCGGCCCGAAGGTGATCGTCGTGTCCAGCGCGATCCGGGCGGACAACCCGGAGCTGGTGGAGGCGCGCCGCCGGGACATCACCGTGCTGCACCGGTCGGCCGCGTTGGCCGAGCTGATGGCCGGCCACCAGGTGGCCTGCATCGCCGGCACACACGGCAAGACGTCGACCACGTCGATGCTGACCGTGGCGATGCAGCACTGTCGGCTGGACCCGTCCTTCGCCATCGGCGGGGACCTCAACGAGTCCGGCGCGAACGCCCACCACGGCACCGGCGCGGCGTTCATCGCCGAGGCCGACGAGAGCGACGGCTCGTTCCTCGCCTTCCATCCGCGGGTCGCGGTCGTCACCAACGTCGAGGCCGACCACCTGGACCACCACGGCACGGTGGACGCCTACGTCGCGGTGTTCGACGACTTCGTCAAGCAGATCGAGCCCGGCGGGGTGCTCGTCGCATGCGCCGACGACCCGGGTTCGGCCGCGCTGGCCGACCGGGCCGAGGCGGCCGGCGTGCGGGTGCGCCGTTACGGGTTCACCGCGTCCGGTCCGGACAGTGCCGTGCTCAGCGACTTCCAGCCGACCGGTGGCACCAGCGACGAACGGGCCGGTGGCAGCGAGCTGACCGTCGAGGTCGACGGCAGGCGGCTGACCCTGCGGGTCGCCGTGCCCGGTGCGCACATGGCGCTGAACGCGGCCGGCGTGCTGCTGGCCGGCCTTGAGCTGGGTGCGCCGGTGGAGGGCCTGATCGAGGGCCTGGCCGCCTTCGGCGGGGTACGTCGGCGGTTCGAGTTCAAGGGCCGGGCGGCCGGCGTGCGGGTGTACGACGACTACGCGCACAACCCGACCAAGGTGTCCGCCCAGCTGACCGCGACCCGGCTGGTCACCGGCGGCGGCCGGCTGCTGGTGATCTTCCAGCCGCACCTGTACTCGCGGACCAGGGACTTCTCGGCCCAGTTCGGCCGGGCGCTGGCGCTGGCCGACGAGGTGATCGTGCTGGACGTCTACGGCGCGCGCGAGGAGCCGATCGCCGGAGTGACCGGCCGGGTGATCGCCGACGCCGTGCCGCTGCCCGCCGAGCAGGTGCACTACGAGCCGGGCTTCGACCGGGTGCCCGACCTCGTGGCCGGCCTGGCCCGGGACGGCGACCTGGTGCTGACGATGGGTGCCGGGGACGTGACCGGGCTGGGTGTCGAGGTGCTGTCCGCCCTGGACCGGCGCGCGGGCGGGTGACCCGGGGTGAGCAACGAGGCCGGCCGGCCTGACGACGAGGCGGACCAGACCGACACCGGCGCCGACGGCTCGGGTGAGCAGGCCGCGAAGCCGCGCCGCCCGCGGCCCGAGTCGGGCCAGCGGGCTCGTCGGACCGGTGAGCGCACCGCGAAACGCGGCACCGAACGCCGGACCGAGCGGACCCCCGGCCGCACCGCGCACCGCTACGCCGAACATCCCGAGGACGACGACACCCCGACCCGGCGCACGACGCCGCGAGCGGAAAAACCGGCGGCGAACTCGACCGACAAGACCCCGGCCGGCCGGCGCACGAGTGCCACCCGCACGCAGAGCCGTACCCAGAGCCGTACCCAGCCGCGCGCCCGCACCCGGCCCGACCGGGCCGGCACCGACACGCTCACTCGACCGGCCCGGGACCGTACCGAGCCGGACCCGAAGCCGTCCCGTCGGGCGCGCCGGGCGAAGCGGCGGCCGACCCACCGGCGGATCATGGTCCGCCGGCTCGGGGCGCTGAGCACGCTGCTCGGCGTGGTCGTTGTCGTGCTGGCCCTGCTGTTCACCCCGGTGCTGGGCGTGGGATCGGTCGACGTGACCGGCGCGCAGGCGCTGACCGCCGACCAGGTGCGGGCGGCCGCCGCGGTGCCGATGGGCACGCCGATGCTGCGGCTGTCCACCGACACGATCGCCGCCCGGGTCGCCGACCTGCCGAGGGTGGCCACCGTCCGGGTGTTCCGGGAGTGGCCGACCTCGGTGTGGATCGACATCACCGAACGCGCCCCGGCGGGCGTGCTGACCCTGCCCGGCGGCGTGCATTTGGTGGACGCGACCGGCTACGACTTCGCCACCGTGCCCGCCGCCCCGGCCGGCCTCCCGGTGATCCAGCTGCCCTCGGCCGCGCCGGCCGACCCGCGCACGCACGCGGTGGTGGCGGTGCTGGCCGCGCTGCCGGCGCAGCTGCGTCCCCAGGTGGTCACGATCGGCGCGCTGACCCCGGGCAGTGTCCAGTTCGGACTGGCCAACGGCCGGACCGTCGAGTGGGGCGGCGCCGACGACTCGGCCCGCAAGGCCGCGGTCCTGGGCGCCCTGCTCAGCCAGCCGGGCAAGGTCTACGACGTGTCCAGCCCCGACCTGCCCACGATCAAGTAGCGCCTACCCGGGACTCGGGTAGAACTGCTGCCGGTTGGCCACCGACGGCTGCTGCCGGCCCGCCGGGCCCTGGCCGAACAGCCAGAAGACGTTGCCGGTGATCTTCTGCACGGTCGGCGCCGAGCAGCTCTGCTGCACCGGGCACGGGGTCAGCGCGGGCACCCAGTTGGTGGTGCCGCTGTCCCATACGCCGGCCTTGCCCGCCGGGTCCGTGTAGTACGTCATGTCCGAGTAGAAGACCGGGCCCGCGCGGGTGTTGGGTTCCCCCTGGGCGGCCGGCAGCGCGGAGTGCGCGAGCACCTCGACGTCGGGTGGGTAGGCGTCGTCGGGCGCCAGTGCGTCCACGTCCGAGCCGACCACGCCGGGCAGCGTCGAGCCGTTGCCGAGGCCGGTGTCGGCGAACACCCACGCGCCCGCGTTCGCCACGCTCAGCGGTGCGGTCACCTGTGGATCGAGGAAGCCGTTGTAGGCGGCGCCGACAAAGCCCTCCTCCGGCCAGTGCGCCGGCGCCGAGGCCCACGTGTTGCCCGTGACGTCCAGCGGGTTTCCGTTGCCGTTCAACGGGTCCGAAGTGGAGTCGCGGTAGTCGACCAACTCGCGGTCCGGGCCGAGCGGCGAGGGCTGGCTGCGGACGTGCCGGAGCACCGCGCTGGCGCCGAAGAACGCGATGTTGGTGCCCTTCTGGAAGGCGGCCGTCGCGGCGTTCCGCTCGGGCAGCGACCACGCCTCGTCGTGGCCAAGTGAGATCAGGGCCTTGTGGTCGGCCAGCACGGTCGGGTGCTGGGCCACGGTCAGGTCGGTCGCGTAGGACACGTCCAGGCCCTGCTGCTCGGCGTAGCGCACCAGCGGCGCCTCCAACGCGAGGAAGTCGCCCGCGCCCTGCCCGTCGCCGTAGGGCCGGTCGAAGCTGACCACCCTGGCCCGGTTGCACACCGGGTACACCTTCGGCGGGCACGGGCCCTGGCCGGTGTAGTAGTCGTAGCCACCGTAGGGGTTCCAGGACTGCCAGGTGAACACGTCGTTCTTGAGCAGGTAGGTGGACCTGCTCATCGGGTCCCACACGGTCAGCGGCACGTAGCTCTGCTCGTTGTCAGCGCCGACCAGCTTGAACAGGTAGTCGCCCTGGACGAAGGCGCTGGTGATCGTCACCTTGACCGAGGCCGTCCAGTTGTCGCAGCTCACCATGTTCGTGCCCGGGGTGAGCGGGCAGGCCGGCTGCGCGGTCGCGGTCACGTCCGGTGATCGCCAGACCAGCCGGCCGCCGGTGCCGTTGTAGTAACCGATGCGATAGGCCTCGACGTGGAACGTCGAGGCCGAGCTGGACACGTAGAAGGTGACCTGCTGTCCGGCGTCGGCGTCCACCTGGTTGGCGTAGCCGCTGATCGAACCGGTCGGCGGCGCGCCGGTGATCTGCCAGGACCCGGTGCCCGGCTGCCGGTTCTCCGCGATCACCCAGCTCGCCTCGACGCCGGTCGCGCTGAGGAAGGTGCTCGGCGGTGCGGTGGTGCTCGTGCTCGGCTGCTGTTGGGTGTTCGCGCTGGTCACCGGTTCCGGAGCGCGGACGGTCAGCAGTGCGATGGTCGCCACGATGACGGCGAAGATCGCGCCGACCAACAGCAACGTCCCGCCTTGCGACTTGCGGAGTGCCACGCCGTTCACCCGTGCCCTGTGTTCGAGCGCCCCTGCGAATGCCCGACCGTGGCAGTGCTGGGCCGCCGCGTCAAGACTGTGATCGGGCGACGGCGCCGCCGGCGGCTGCCTACTGACGCGTCAAGTGGACGGTTCGGCGGGGGAGTGATCTACTCAGAGTCGCCTGACACTGATCGCTAGACTGCACGTGGTGCAGGAATCCGACAGTCGTCCGTACGCACAGAGTGACCAACATGTCCGTTGCGGCACGGCGTGGCTGCTGGACCCGGCGTTTTCCGGCGCATACCGTCCTACTTCGAAGTACGGGGTTGACAGAACTTTAAGCCTCTGGTTGAGGTTTAGTGTTTGACCGGAACTCGGATGGATGTGGTCGAGCCGGCAACGTGAACACCTGCGCATGCGTACCGGCGGTCAAGATCAGGAAGGCGGACCCGATGACCCCTCCGCACAACTACCTTGCGGTGATCAAGGTCATCGGCATCGGCGGCGGCGGCGTCAACGCTGTCAACCGGATGATCGAAGTCGGCCTCAAGGGCGTCGAATTCATCGCGGTGAACACCGATGCCCAGGCCCTACTGATGTCCGACGCCGATGTGAAACTCGACATCGGCCGCGAACTCACCCGGGGTCTCGGCGCGGGCGCCAACCCCGAGGTCGGCCACAAGGCCGCCGAGGACCACCGCGAGGAGATCGAGGAGGTCCTCAAGGGGGCCGACATGGTCTTCGTCACCGCGGGTGAGGGCGGCGGCACCGGTACCGGTGGCGCGCCGGTGGTCGCGTCGATCGCCCGCAAGCTCGGCGCGCTGACCATCGGTGTGGTCACCCGGCCGTTCTCCTTCGAGGGCAGGCGGCGCTCCAAGCAGGCCGAGGACGGCATCGCCGAGCTGCGCAACGAGTGCGACACGCTGATCGTCATCCCGAACGACCGGCTGCTTCAGCTGGGCGACGCGGGCGTCAGCCTGATGGACGCGTTCCGGTCGGCCGACGAGGTGCTGCTCTCCGGTGTGCAGGGCATCACCGACCTGATCACCACCCCCGGTCTGATCAACCTGGACTTCGCCGACGTGAAGAGCGTCATGTCCGGCGCGGGCAGTGCGCTGATGGGTATCGGCTCGGCGCGCGGCGACGGACGCGCCATCCAGGCCGCCGAGAAGGCGATCAACTCGCCGCTGCTGGAAGCCTCGATGGACGGCGCGCACGGCGTGCTGCTGGCCATCGCCGGCGGCTCGGACCTCGGCCTGTTCGAGATCAACGAGGCCGCCTCGCTGGTCCAGGAGGCCGCGCACCCCGAGGCCAACATCATCTTCGGTACGGTCATCGACGACTCGCTCGGCGACGAGGTCCGGGTCACCGTGATCGCGGCCGGGTTCGACAGCGGCACGCCGACGCACAAGAAGCTCGACCCGCGGGTGGTCACCTCGCGCAACGCGGTGGCCTCGGCCGAGGCCGGTCAGATCGGCCAGTCGAGTCAGGCGGGAAACTCGCCGAGCCCCCCGGTCGACAACCGTCCCGCGCCCCAGCAGCAGTCGACCCGGCAGCCCGAACCGCAGCGGCCCAGCGAGCAGCAGCACAGCAGCGCCTACCAGTCCGGCTACGCCAGCGGCTACAACGGCCAGGGCGGTTCCTCGGTGCCGCCGAGCAACCCGAGCCCGCGGCCGGGCAGCTCCACCCAGCACCCGAACCACTACACGCCGACCGGTGGCGGCCTGCCCAGCCGGGCGGTGCCGGTGGCCGACGACCCGGACGACGAGGTCGATGTGCCGCCGTTCATGCGTCGGTGATCCTCGATCGTCGATAGAGTTCGTGATGTGCGGATTCGTCGTGTCGTCACCACTCGGGCCGGCGGCCGGTCCGCCAAGCCCTATGACTCCTTCAACCTCGGCGGCCACGTCGGGGACGAGCCGGGTGCGGTAGCCGGCAACCGGCAGCGGCTGGCCACCGAGTTGGGGCTCGGTGCCGACCGGCTGGTCTGGATGGAACAGGTGCACGGCCGGACGGCCACGGTGGTCACCGGGCCGGGCGACGGTCCGGCCGAGGCCACCGACGCACTGGTCACCGCGACTCCCGGGCTGGCCTTGGTGGTGCTCGTCGCCGACTGCGTGCCGGTATTACTGGCCGATCCGGAGGCCGGGGTGGTGGCCGCGGTACACGCCGGTCGGGTCGGCGCCCGGGTGGGCGTGCTGCCCGCCGCGCTGGCCGCGATGCGCTCCGCCGGTGCCCGGCTCGACCGGATCGAGGCGCTGCTCGGGCCGGCGGTCTGCGGGCAGTGTTACGAGGTGCCTGCGGCGATGCGGGCCGATGTGGCCAAGCACCTGCCCGGCGCGGCGAGCAAGACCCGCAACGGCACCCCCGGCCTGGACCTGCGGGCCGGCCTGTGGAACCAGCTGGCCGACGCCGGCGTGGCCGGCATCGGCATCGACCCGCGCTGCACGGTCGAGGACAAGGCCCTGTTCAGCCATCGTCGGGACGGCACCACCGGGCGGATCGCCGGCGTCATCTGGATCGAGGACGCGGCCGCGTGAGCGACCAGGGGCAGCCCGCAAGCGCCGACTCGGGCCGGCGAGCCGAGGTGGCCGCCGCCCTGACCGCCGTGCGGGAGCGCGTCCGCGCGGCCTGTGTGGCCGCTGGGCGCGATCCGGCCGAGGTGGACCTGCTCGCGGTGACCAAGACCTTCCCGGCAGCCGACGTCGCCATCCTGGCCGATCTGGGGCTGACCGAGTTCGGCGAGAACCGGGACGCCGAGGCGGTCGGCAAGGTCGCCGAACTCGCGGCCGCCCGGCCCGACCTCCCGGCCCGTTGGCAGATGGTCGGCCGGCTGCAACGCAACAAGGCACGCTCGGTCGCGCGCTGGGCGAGTCAGGTCCAGTCGCTGGACTCCGAGCGGCTGGCCGTCGCGCTGGACCGCGCGACCGAGCACGCACTCGCCGAGGGCGAGCGCGCCGAGCCGTTGGACGTGCTGATTCAGGTCAGGCTGGACGACGATCCGGGCCGCGGCGGCTGCCCCGTCGATGATGTCCCTCGATTGAGTGAACTTGTGGCGACGAGTCCCGCGCTCAGGTTGCGTGGCGTGATGGCTGTCGCACCATTGAACCAATCTCCGGCGCCTGCGTTTGAACAGTTGTCGATCGTGGCAAACCGGCTGCGTGGAGATCATCCTGAGGCCATAGTGGTCTCAGCAGGGATGAGCGGGGACCTGGAAGTCGCTATCGGGTGGGGGTCCACCTGTGTGCGTGTCGGAACGGCCCTGCTGGGTACTAGACAGTTAGCCTCGCAAGCAGTAGCGGAAGAAGGGCCGCCATGACCTGGTACGGCGCGTGGGGTGCCGAGTCGGGGCGTGGTCCTGGACCGCGGGAGGGGTGGCACCGTGAGCGAGTGTAGCGAGCGAGCCAGCAGGCGGAGGGCGCTTCGTGCCGCATCGGCGCCCGGACCGAAGGAGGGACGGCGATGAGCGCGCTGCAGAAGCTCAAGGCGTACTTCGGGATGGTGCCCGCCGACGAGATGGACGAGTACGAGGACGACCGCTACGGCGGCTACGGCTCGGCCTACCAGTCCGACCCGGACGACTACGACGGCTACGGCCGGGGCCCCAGCCGTCGGCCGCTGGGCAGCCCACGCCCGGTGTCCCGGCTCGACCAGCCCGACGACTTCGCCGGCTACGAGCCGGAAGATCGCCGCTCTGCCCGCCGCCCGTGGACGCCGGAGACGGCCACCCGGACGGTCACCCCGGTGCGTGGCGCCCTCGCGGTCGAGCCGCAGGTGGAGCCGCTGCCCCGGACCAGGGCCGTGCCGGAGACGGCGCCGCACCCGCTCAGCAAGATCACCACGCTGCATCCACGTAGCTACATGGAGGCACGGACGATCGGTGAGCGCTACCGGGACGGCACCCCGGTGATCATGAATCTTACCGACATGGACGACGCGGACGCCAAGCGGCTGGTCGACTTCGCCGCCGGGCTGGCATTCGCGCTGCGCGGCTCGATGGACAAGGTCACCAACAAGGTGTTCTTGATCTCACCGCCCGATGTTGACGTGACTGCCGAGGACCGTCGCCGGATCGCCGAGGGCGGCTTCTTCGGCTGACGGCCACCGCCGGGTCGCGGACCCGGGCCGGGCCCGGGGTCGATGGTTCCCGGTGATTTCTCACAGCCGGTACTCAGTGGGTCGAGCGGCGGTGACGCGCTGGATAGTGGCACAGTTGACGGGGTGGAGACCGCCCGCACCGTGCTGTATTACGTGGTGTTCGTATTCTGGCTGCTACTCGTCGCCCGTGTCGTCGTCGAGCTCGTTCGGGCGTTCGCTCGCGAGTGGCGGCCGGCGGGAGGGGTTGCGGTCACGCTGGAGACCATCTACACAGTGACCGACCCTCCGGTCCGGCTCGTCCGTCGGGTGATACCGATGGTGCGAATAGGGGGCGTAGGGCTAGACGTATCGATTATGGTGCTCCTGCTAGTTGTGTTCATACTGATGCGATTGGCGTACCCGGGATGAGACGGGGAGCGGGTACCGCAACCGTGAGTGCGTGAGGTGATCTGATGGGCTTGACCCCCGCTGACGTGCACAACGTCGCGTTCAGCAAGCCTCCTATTGGCAAGCGGGGCTACAACGAGGACGAGGTGGACGCCTTCCTCGACCTGATCGAGGCCGAACTGGCCCGGTTGATCGAGGAGAACAACGAGCTGCGCCAGCAGGTGGAATCGCTGGACCAGCAGCTCGATGCGGCGCGGTCGGACTTGGACGGTGCCAGGGCAGCTGCTCCGGTGGTGCGGGACGACCCGCCATCGCGCCGGTTGGCGCCCGTACCGCCCCCCACGTCGATGGAGGAGACCACCCCCGGCCCGATGGGCGGTGGTGACCACCATGTGCAGGCGGCCAAGGTTCTGGGCCTGGCCCAGGAGATGGCCGACCGGCTGACCGGCGAGGCGAAGGCCGAGTCGGACGGCATGCTGGCCGAGGCGCGTACCAAGTCGGAGCAGTTGCTCTCCGAGGCGCGGGCCAAGGCGGACACCATGGTCAACGAGTCCCGAACCCGGGCCGAGACCATGCTGAACGAGGCCAGGACCAGGGCGGAGACCCTGGAGCGCACGGCCAGGGACAAGGCGACCACGCTGGAACGCGAGGCGTCGCGCAAGCACACCGAGATGCTTGGCACGATGACCACCGAGAAGAAGACCCTGGAGAAGGAACTCGAGACGCTCCGCACGTTCGAGCGCGAGTACCGGACCAGGTTGCGAACCTTCCTGGAATCCAGCCTTCGGGACCTGAACGAGCGTGGCTCCGCCGCGCCGTCGGAGAACCGGTCGACGCAGACCGGTTACTCGTTCGGGCCGCGCGCCGAAGCTGGCTGACAGCCTCCGTCGGCCGGATAATGGCCGACGGAGGTACGCGTGCTGTATCTGGTCCCCATATTCATCCTGGTGGCCTTCGGGCTGCTGCTGGCCGCACTGGTCAGCACGACGATGCTGTGGGCGTGGTTGTCCCTTTGGGTGACCGCGCTCGGTGCTGTGGTGCTGATCGTCTACTGGGTGCGGCGGCGTCGTGGTGTGCTCGCGGCCGACGATGTCGCGGACGCAGCGGCGTGGGACGGGGCGGACACCGAGGTCGATCGGACCGGGTCCGATCAGCCGGAGCTTGATCACGACACCGGGTTTGCTCAGCCTGACGAGCCCGGTGCCGAGGGTGAGTCTGTTGTCGCCCCATCGACGGTTCCGCCCAGCCGGGCGGTACCGGCTGTCGCGGCAGCCCAACCGGCTGCCGATCTCGACCTGGCCGCTGAACCGGCCGAAGAGCAGACCGACGTGGCCGACGTGCTTGCCGTGAACGAGCTGTCGGTCACCGTCGTGGTGGTCGACGAACGACCGCGCTACCACCTGACCAGCTGCGCCTGGCTGGCCGGCCGGCGGACCATCGGCCTGCCGGTCCGCGAGGCCCGGCAACTGGGCTTCACCCCGTGTGCGGTGTGCACCCCGGACCGGACCCTGGCCGCGGCCGCCCGCAAGGGCGCCGCGGCCGGGTGAGCCGGCCGGGGCGACCCGCCCGGGAACAAACGACTCGCCGGGGATGGTTACCCTTGGGCGCAGTCAGGTGTTGATCCGGCGATCACCGGGGAGCCTCCGGAAGAACGGCTTTCGGGCCTCCCTGTGAGGTCTGCGGGCTCAGTAGAACCGGACGGGTCCGGCCCGTCACAGCCGGTAGAGAGCGGCGCGCGTCGACAGGCGCGGGCAAGCGGGGTGGTACCGCGGTACGCCGGGAGGTGTGTCGTCCCCGCATGGACTCCAACCGCCATGCGAGCCACGGACGAGGTACCCCCGATGAGCTATCCCAAGGTCAGTTTCGGCGACGCCGCCGGCGTGCCGGCGCAGCCGTCCTTCCCCGCGCTGGAAGTGGACACCCTGGCCTACTGGGCCGCCGACCGGACTTTCCAGGCCAGCGTGACCAACCGGCCGACGGGCGAGAACGGCACCAACGAGTTCGTCTTCTACGACGGCCCGCCCTTCGCCAACGGCCTGCCGCACTACGGCCACCTGCTCACCGGCTACGCCAAGGACGTGGTGCCGCGCTACCAGACCATGCGCGGGCACCGGGTGGACCGCCGGTTCGGCTGGGACTGCCACGGGCTGCCGGCCGAGGTCGAGGCCGAGCGGCAGCTGGGCATCAAGCACAAGTCCGAGATCGAGGCGCTGGGCATGGCCCGGTTCAACGAGGCGTGCCGGGCCTCGGTGCTGCGCTACACCTCCGAGTGGGAGGAGTACGTCACCCGGCAGGCCCGCTGGGTGGACTTCGAGAACGACTACAAGACGCTCGACCTGGACTACATGGAAAGCGTCATGTGGGCGTTCAAGTCCTTGTGGGACAAGGGCTTGGTCTACGAGGGCTTCCGGGTGCTGTGGTACTGCACCCGGTGCGAGACGCCGCTGTCCAACACCGAGACCCGGATGGACGACAACACCTACCGGGAGCGGCAGGACCCGGCGGTCACCGTGGCCATGCCGCTGGAGACCGGCGAACTCGCGCTGATCTGGACGACCACCCCGTGGACCCTGCCCTCCAACCTGGCGATGGCCGTGCACCCGGACGTGGACTACGTCACCGTCGAGCACGACGGGCAGCGCTACCTGCTGGCCGAGGCCCGGCTCGGTGCCTACACCCGGGAGCTGGGCGAGGACATCGCCGAGCACGTGGTGGCTCGGGTCAAGGGCAGCGAGCTGCTGGGCCGGCGCTACACCCCGCCGTTCGACTTCTTCCTCGGCCGGGAGAACGCGCACCAGATCCTGTCCGCCGACTACGTCACCACCGAGGACGGCACCGGGCTGGTGCACATCGCGCCCGCCTTCGGTGAGGAGGACAAGGTCGTCACCGACGCCGCCGGCATCGACGTGGTCGTGCCGGTCGCGTCGAACGGCCAGTTCACCGCCGAGGTGCCGCCCTACCAGGGTTTGCACGTGTTCGACGCGAACCGGGTGATCATCCGCGACCTGCGGGCCAACGGCCGGCTGCTGCGCGACGAGAGCTACCTGCACAACTACCCGCACTGCTGGCGCTGCGACACCCCGCTGATCCAGCGCGCGGTGACCTCGTGGTTCGTCGCGGTGTCCCGGCTGGCCGGCCGGATGGTCGAGCTGAACAAGCAGATCAACTGGGTGCCCGAGCACATCGGCGACGGCCAGATGGGCCGTTGGCTGGAGAACGCCCGGGACTGGAACATCTCCCGCAACCGGTACTGGGGCTCGCCGATCCCGGTGTGGATGTCCGACGACCCGGCCTATCCGAGGACCGACGTGTACGGCTCGCTGGACGAGCTGGAGCGCGACTTCGGTGTGCGCCCGACCGAGCTGCACCGGCCGGCGATCGACGAGCTGACCCGGCCCAACCCCGACGACCCGACCGGCAGGTCGACCATGCGCCGGGTGCCCGAGGTGCTGGACTGCTGGTTCGAGTCCGGCTCGATGCCCTTCGCCCAGGTGCACTACCCGTTCGAGAACACCGACTGGTTCGAGCGGCACTACCCGGGCGACTTCATCGTCGAGTACAACGCGCAGACCCGTGGCTGGTTCTACAACATGCACGTGCTGGCGACCGCGCTGTTCGACCGGCCGGCGTTCCGCAACTGCATCGCGCACGGCATCGTCCTCGGCGACGACGGGCTGAAGATGTCCAAGTCGCTGCGCAACTACCCGGACGTCAACGAGGTGTTCGAGCGGGACGGCTCGGACGCGATGCGCTGGTTCCTGATGGCCAGCCCGGTGCTGCGCGGCGGCAACCTCGCGGTGACCGAGCGGGGCATCCGCGACTCGGTCCGCCAGGCCGTGCTGCCGCTGTGGAACTCGTGGTACTTCCTGAGCCTGTACGCCAACGCCGAGGGCATCGAGGGCCACCGGCGCACCGACAGCACGCACGTGCTGGACCGCTACATCCTCGCGCACACCCACGAGCTGGTGGTGGACGTGACCGCGGCGCTGGACAACTACGACCTGTCCGGCGCGTGTGCGAGCGTGGAGCGCTTCCTCGAACTGCTCACCAACTGGTACGTGCGCCGGTCCCGGGACCGGTTCTGGGCCGGCGACCAGGACGCGGTGGACACCCTGCACACCGTGCTGGAGGTGACCAGCCGGGTGGCCGCGCCGCTGCTGCCGCTGACCACCGAGGCGGTCTGGCGCGGGCTCACCGGCGAGCGGTCGGTGCACCTGACCGACTTCCCGCTGGCGGCCGAACTGCCCGCGGACGCGGCGCTGGTGTCGGTGATGGACGAGGTACGCCGGGTCTGCTCGGCGGCGCTGTCGCTGCGCAAGGCGAACAAGCTGCGGGTGCGGCTGCCGCTGGCCGAACTCGTGGTGGCCGCGCCGGACGCCGAGTCGCTGCGGCCCTACGTCGACCTGATCGCCGACGAGGTCAACGTCAAGCGGGTCGTGCTGACCACCGACGTGTCCGCGCACGGGCACTTCGAGCTCGTGGTGAACGCCCGGGCGTGCGGTCCCCGGCTGGGGGCCGACACCCAGAAGGTGATCCGCGCGGTCAAGGCAGGCGAGTGGTCGACGACCACCGACGGTGCCGTGGTCGCGGCCGGGATCGAGCTGCGCGACGGCGAGTTCGAGCGCAAGTTGGTCGCCACCGATCCCGGGGCGACCGCCGCGCTGCCCGGCGGGGCCGGCCTGGTCGTGCTGGACACCGCGGTCACCCCGGAGCTGGCCGCCGAGGGCGTGGCCCGGGACGTTGTCCGGGTGGTGCAGCAGGGTCGCCGGGAGGCGGGCCTCGACGTGTCCGACCGGATCACGCTGGCGGTGTGGGCGAGCGAGGAGGTACTGGCCGCGGTGCGCACACACGAGGCGTTCCTGGCCGCCGAGACGCTGGCCGACTCGGTGACGCCCGGCGCGGCCGGGCAGGCACCGGCCGACGCGTTCGACGGGGCCGTCGCCGACGGTGGAACCGTTGCTGTGCGGGTAAACAAAGTTTGAGACAACGAGACAAATGTTGGGCCGAACGGGGGGCCGACGCGGTCGGCTTTCCCGTCATGGTTGACATGCCGCGCAGGCTGCCGGCAATACTGATCGGGTGGCGGTGGATGTTCGTATTCGCGTGTCCAATGACGTGTATCTGGCCCTGACGGCCAGAGCGGCCGAGGTCGGCCAGTCGCTCGCGGAATATCTGCGGGACGAACTGGCCAGGGTCGTCGAACCGGTGCGTGGTTCGCTGGCGAAACCCGCGGCCGAACTGGCCGACCTGGCTGACTGATGACCGATCCCGACACCGTCCGGTTCGCCGTGCGGGTGCGGCCGAATGCCCGCCGGGACACGGTCGGCGGTGGCCGGGACGGCCCACATGGCTTGGCGCTGTTGGTTTCGGTGGCCGCACCCGCGGTGGACGGCAAGGCCAACGAGGCCGTCCGCCGGGTGCTGGCCGCCGCCCTCGGCGTGCGCCGCCAGCAGCTCAGCGTGCTCACCGGCGAACACGCCCGGGACAAGGTCATCGCCGTGCGCACGGCGCCGGCCGGCCTGCCCGCGCTGATCGACCGGCTGATCGCGGATCAGGTGACCTGACGCTCGGTTCCGGCTCGATCGCCCATCTTCGTCGTTTTCCGGCCACAATGGATCTGTACGCACCTGGTGATCCGGCGGCGGAGAAGGAGGCGGAATGGGCCAGTTGGCTCTGGTGCTCGGGATTTCCGCCGTCGTGCTGCTGGTCGCGGTCCTCGCCGTGCGGGTCTCGGTCCGGCTCGGGCTGCCGTCATTGTTGCTGTATCTGGGAATCGGTCTGGCGCTGGGCGAATCCGGCTTCGGTATCCGGTTCGACGACGCCAAGCTGACCCAGTCGCTCGGCATCGCGGCGCTGGTGCTCATCCTCACCGAAGGTGGCCTGACCACCCGGTGGGACAGCGTGAAACCCGCACTGGGACTGGGAATCGTACTGTCCACTGTGGCCGTGATCGTGAGTGTCGCGGTAACGGGGGTGGCGTTGCACTTCCTGTTGGCGCAGGACTGGCGCACCGCGCTGCTGTGGGGCGCCGTGCTCTCCTCCACCGATGCCGCGGCGGTGTTCAGTGTGTTGCGCGGGATCGGCGTGAGCAAGCGATTGGCCGGCGCGCTGGAACTGGAGTCCGGCCTCAACGACGCCCCGGTCTACCTGGCCGTCGTGCTGCTCGCCTCCACCGACGCGGTGTCCTGGACGACCCCGCTGCTGGCCGGGTACGAGCTGGTGGCGGGCGCGCTGGTCGGTGGCCTGCTCGGCTGGGGTGCGGCCTGGCTGCTGCGGCGGGCTGCGCTGCCGGCCACCGGCCTGTATCCGCTGGCCACGGTGGCGGTCTGTGTGCTCGCCTACGCCGGGGCTGACCTCGCGCACGCCTCCGGCCTGCTGGCCACCTACGTATGCGGGCTGGTGCTGGGCAACGCGCATCTGCCGCACCGCTCGGACACGCTGTCCTTCGCCGAGGGCCTCGGCTGGCTGGCCCAGATCGGCCTGTTCGTGCTGCTGGGCCTGTACGCCTCACCGCCCAAACTGCTCGACGCGGTCATTCCGGCGCTGGTCGCCGGCGCCGTGGTCACCGTGCTGGCCCGGCCGCTTTCGGTGTTGCTGGCCGCACTGCCGTTCCGGCTGGGCTGGCGACAACAGGCGTTTCTGTCCTGGTCCGGGCTGCGCGGCGCGGTGCCGATCGTGCTCGCGCTGATCCCGCTGACCGACGGCCGGCCCGGAGCGCAGGAACTCGTGTCCGCGGTGTTCGTGCTGGTGGTGGTGCTCACCGTGGTGCAGGGCGGCACGCTGCCCCTGCTGGCCCGGGTGCTCGGCCTGTCCCGGTCGGCCGAACCGCTGGAGCTGGAGGTGGACTCGGCGCCGCTGGACCAGTTCGACGCCGGGTTGTTGCAGGTCCGGGTGCCGCCCGGGTCCAGGCTGCACGGCGTCTATCTCGCCGAGTTGCGGCTGCCGGCAGGAGCGACGATCAGCCTGGTGGTGCGCGCCGACGTCGGTTTCACCCCGGACCCGCAGACGCGTCTGCAGGAGGGCGACCAGTTGCTCGTGGTGGCCACCGAGCAGGTGCGGCCGGCGGCCGAGGCGCGGATTCGCGCGGTCGACCGGGGCGGCCGGCACGCCCGCTGGCGCGGTATCAGCTGAGCGCCTCGAACTCGGCGAAGGTGAACATGCGCAGGCCGTCGGCGAGCGGCTGTGACTCGCCGACGAAGCGGTGCACCCCGACGGCGGCAGCCAGCTCCGGCCCGGACAGCCACTCGCGGTCGAAGCCCTGTTCCTCGAACCACGTGCAGATCAGCGGCACTCGGTCGGGCGCACCGCGATGACGGGTCCAGATCACGGCGCCGCCGGCTCGGCACAACTGGGCGCAGCCGCCGACGGTCCGCTCGATGTCCTCGTCGGTGATGTTGCCGAACACGCCGCAGACGAGCACCAGGTCCGCCGGAACCATGTCCTGGTAGCGGTCGGTGAGCGCGGCATCAGCCGTGACCACCTCCACCCCGGCCAGACCGGCCGCCCGGGCGGTGCCCCGCGCGATCGCCGCACTGCGTGGGTCCAATTCCACCAGGCGCGCCCGGACATCAGCCCGACGCGGGTGATCGGCCAGCACCCCCAACAGATCACGCCCCTGGCCGGCGCACAGACTGACCACTCGCAACGCGCCCGGCGGGCTGCCGTCCAGCACGGACCGGATCTGCTGCTGGACGGCCAGCAACCGCCGCGCCAGTAGTGAGCCGGGACGGTCGTATCCGTCGTGCCAGGTATGCCAGTCCACGGACGAATCCTATGGTGCCGCTGCGACGAGCGATTGCCTTATTTGACGCTCTTGATCGGCTGCACGGTGATCGCCGCGATCAGCGCGGTCACCAGCACCAGCGTGTACAGCACCGGGTAGCCGCCGAGGTGGTCGATCACCGGCGCGGCGATCACCGGGGTGAGCGCGTAGGGCAGATTGTTGGCGATGTTGATGATGCCGAGGTCCTTGCCGCGGTCCTTGGCCGTTGGCAACACCTGGGTGATCAGCGCCTGGTCCACCGAGGCGTAGGCGCCGTACCCCAGCCCGAGCACGCCGGCCGCGATCATGGCTGCCGGCCAGGTCGGGATGAAGGCCAGGATGAGCCCGGCGATCCCTTGCAGCACAGAGGAAATCACCACCACCCGCTTGCGCCGGCCGGACCGGTCGGAGGCGCGGCCGACCGGGATCGACACGGCCACCGCGGCCACCGTGTAGATCACCGTCAGGATCAGCACGCCGGTGAGCGGATCGCTGTAGTGCACCCGGTCCTGCAGGAAGTACAACAGGTAGAGCTGGGCGAGCGCGTTGGACAGCTGGATGAAGAACCGGCCCGACCACGCCCAGCTGAAGTCGGCGTGCCGCAGGGGCGCGATCGTGCCGACCAGCAGGGTGCGCAGCGAGAACGGTGGCTTCTCCGCGCGGGTCAGCGGAACTCCCTTGGTACCGAAGAAGAACGGCACCGCGAGCACGATCGTGCAGCCGGCCAGCAACAGGTAACCGGACCGGATGCCGGTGATCACGACGGCGACCAGGGCGATGCCGACCAGCGGCCCGGCGGACAGCGAAATGCCCTGGAACGCCGAGACGAACCCGCGCTGCCGCACCGGTACCTCGTCGGGCAGCGCCGCGTTCAGCCCCGCGCTCATGGTGGACAGTCCGACCTGCACGACGCCCCAGACGAGCACCATCAGCAGCACGGTGTGCACGTTGCCCTGGCCGACCAGCGCGATCGCGGCGATCAGCGCGCCGCCCAGCACCCAGACCTGCCGACGCCCGCGCCGCGCCGTTGTCCGGTCGGAGAACGCGCCGACCAGGACGTTGACCAGGATCGTCACCACGGCGGCCACCGCGGTGGCCCAGCCCAGCGCGGCCACCTTGCCGTCCGCGCCGGCCAGGTTGTCCGCCTGTTCGGGCAGCAGCACCTGCATCACCGCGTACAGCGGCAGATAGATGCCGAACTGGCCGAGCGTCCACAGCGAGATCCACCGCCCGCGCACCGGGGTGGTCGGCTCGTCCATCGCCGACCGCCGGTCCTCCTGGGACAGGTCAACCGTCGCCATCACGACTCCTCGGGTCTTCTGGTCGAGCTGCCCCCGGCGATATCCGCCGTAGCAGGGAAGCTTGAGCCACGTCCGGTTCCGGTGTCAACGGTCTTGGTCGGTTGACCAACTATTCGTGATCTGGCTACCGTTCTTGCCGTGCCCCGAATTCCCGCCGAACAGCGCCGCGCGGAACTCGTCGCGGCCGCCTGGCGGGTGATGGCCGCCGAGGGGGTCGCGGCGGCCACGACGCGGGCGATCGTGGCCGAGGCGGGGATGCCGCTGGGCGCTTTCCACTACTGCTTCCGGGACAAGGCGGAGCTGTTCCACGAGTTGGTCCGGCACACCGTGACCGAGGACCTGGCGGCGGCGATGGCGCCGCTGAAGGTGACCACCGACGTGCGCAAGGCGCTGCGGGACAGCCTGCGCGGGCTCTGGCAGCGGATGACCGCCGACCGGGACCGGCAACTCGTGCTGAACGAACTCACCGCTTTCTCGTTGCGCGATCCGGCTCTGGTCGAGCTTCAGGTCTGGAAGTACCAGCAGTACCTGGACGGCGCCACTCGGTACTTCGAGACGCTGGCCGAGCGCGCCGGGGTGAGCTGGGGCATACCCACCGCGCTGGTCGGCCGGATGTTCGTCGCGGTGCTCGGCGGGGCGAGCGACACCTGGCTGGTCACCGGCGACTCGGCCGGCGGCTGGCAGATGCTGCGCGCGTTCGCCACCGCGCTGGCCGCGCAGACCCGGCCGCTCGCGCCCGGCCGCCGGACCGCGTGATGTGTCCGGTTCTCAGTATCCGGACCGCTGACTGGCGATTTCCGCCGCGCTTGGGCTAACGTCGGGACCAGGTCATGAGTGCCAGCGACAAGCCCCGGCTAGCTGGCCGGCAACCCTCCTCCGCGGTGGGGTGCCCCGGGTGAGGACCAGGCCTGCCGCGTCGTGCGGTCGGGCAAGCGCGGACCCCACGCGGGTCCTGACCCGTACGGGAGCCAGCCATGACCCTCGCCCTGTCCCAGCCCGCCGCCACCCAGGCCACCGGGTCGAATTCCGCGGTACCGGCCGTCGTCGGCGCGGAGCTGACCGTGCCGCTGGTCACCGGGGAACAGGTCGGTTACGCCAACCTCGACCACGCCGCGAGCGCCCCCGCCCTGGCCGCGGTCCGCGCCGCCGTGGACGAGCTGCTGCCCTGGTACGCCAGCGTGCACCGCGGCGCCGGCTGGGCCTCGCAGGTCTGTACCCGGGTGCACGAGCAGGCCCGGGACACCGTGCGCCGGTTCGTGCATGCCCGCCCCGGCGACACCGTGCTGTTCACCCGCAACACCACCGACTCGCTCAACCTGCTGGCCCGCGCGGTGCCCCGGGGCACCGCGGTGGTGCTGTTCGACAGCGAGCACCACGCGGCGCTGCTGCCCTGGCGTGGCCCGAACGTGCGCAGGCTGCCCGCGCCCGGCTCGCCGGCCGAGGCCGTGCAGGCGGTCGCCGAGGCGCTGCGCACCGCGCCGATCGGCCCTCGGCTGGTCGTGGTCACCGGCGCGTCCAACGTGACCGGCGAACTGTGGCCGATCGCCCAGCTCGCCCGGGTCGCGCACGAGCACGGCGCCCGGATCGCCCTGGACGCCGCCCAGCTCGCCCCGCACCGGCCGATCGACGCGCGTGCCCTGGACGTGGACTACCTCGCCTTCTCCGGCCACAAGCTCTACGCCCCCTTCGGCAGCGGGGTGCTGCTCGGCCGCGCGGACTGGCTGCGCGCCGCCGAGCCGTACCTGATCGGCGGCGGCGCGACCAGCCGGGTCAGCGACCACGGCGCCGAGCTGGCGATCGCCTGGTCGACCGGTCCCGACCGGCACGAGGCAGGCTCGCCCAACGTGGTCGGCGTGCACGCGCTGGCCGCCGCGTGTGACGCGCTCGGCCGGCACTGGGCACCGATCCAGCGGCACGAACAGGAGTTGGCCGAGCGGTTGCGGGCCGGCCTGGCCACCGTGCCCGGCCTACGGGAACTGCGTGGCTTCGGCCCGGAGCACGAGCGGGTGGGCGTGGTGAGTTTCGTCATCGACGGGGTGGACGCCGGCCTGGTGGCCGCGGTGCTCTCCGCCGAACACGGCATCGGTGTGCGGGACGGCGCGTTCTGCGCGCACCTGTTCACCGGCCGGCTGCTCGCCGCGGCCGGCTCGACGCAGACCAGGGCGGTCCGGGTGAGCATCGGCCTGGGCAGCACCGCCGAGCACGTGGACCGGTTGGTCGCAGCGCTGCGCCGACTCGTCGAGCACGGTCCACAGTGGACCTACGAGCTGGTCGACGGGCGCTTCGCCCCGGCCGGCGACCCGCGCCCGCTGCCGCCGTTCCTGGCCGGCTGACCGCTGGTCGGGGGATGCTGGACAATGGTGCGGTGAGTACCGAACCGACCAGCGAATCCGGCCCCGAGCCGAGCCCATCGGCAGTGCCGGCGATCGCCCCGCCGACCAGGGTCCTGGTGTTGGCCGCGGTGGCTGTGATCGCGCTCGGGTCGGACATCCTGACCAAGGCGCTGGTGGTCGCGCACCTGGAAGGTGGTGCGCCGGTGCGGCTGCTGGGTGGCCTGGTGTACTTCGACGTGGTCCGCAACTCCGGCGCCGCGTTCTCCATGGCCACCGGCCTGACCTGGATTCTCTCGCTGATCGCGCTCGCCGTGGTGGTGGCGATCATCTGGATCGCGCCCCGGCTGCGTTCGGTCGGCTGGGCGATCGGCCTTGGCCTGGTCCTGGCCGGCGCGCTGGGCAACCTGGTGGACCGGATCTTCCGGGCGCCGGCTCCCCTGCAGGGCCACGTCGTCGACTTCATCTCGGTGTTCGGTCCGAATGCCGAGTACTTCGCGATCTTCAACGTGGCCGACTCGTGCATCTGCGTCGGCGGCGCGCTGATCGTGCTGCTGGCCGCGTTCGGCCGGGACTACGACGGCGGCATCGGCCGGCGCGACCGCAACGGCGGCGGCAGCACGTCCGCCAGGGACAAGTCGGCCGCTGACAAGACCGAGGCGGACGCCGCGTCATGACCGATCTGCGTGAACTGCCCGTCCCCGACGGGCTGGACGGGATGCGGGTCGACGCGGGCCTCGCCCGGCTGCTCGGCCTGTCCCGCACGGTCGTGGCCGAGCTGGCCGCGGCCGGCGAGGTCCGGGTGGACGGCAACCCGGCCGGCAAGTCCGACCGCCTCATCGCCGGCCAGTGGCTTGAGGTCAGCCTGCCCGAGCCGGAGGCGCCGCTGACCGTGCTCGCCGTGCCGGTGGACGGCCTCACCGTGCTCTACGAGGACGACGACATCGTCGTGGTGGACAAGCCGGTCGGGGTCGCCGTGCACCCCAGCCCCGGCTGGACCGGCCCGACCGTCGTCGGCGGCCTGGCCGCCGCTGGCGTCCAACTCGCCACGTCCGGCGCGGCCGAGCGACAGGGCGTGGTGCACCGGCTGGACGTGGGCACGACCGGCGTGATGGTGCTGGCCCGCAGCGAGCCCGCGTACTCCGCGCTCAAGCTGGCGTTCAAGGAACGCACGGTGGACAAGCAGTACCACGCGGTCGTGCAGGGCCATCCCGACCCGAGCCGGGGCACCATCGACGCGCCGATCGACCGGCATCCCAAGCACGACTACCGGTTCGCGGTGATCGAGGGCGGTCGGCCGAGCGTCACCCACTACGAACTGATGGAGGCGTTCCCGGCCGCGTCGCTGCTCGCGGTGAAGCTGGAGACGGGCCGTACCCACCAGATTCGGGTGCACTTCTCGGCGCTGCGCCACCCGTGCGTCGGCGACCTCACCTACGGCGCCGACCCGGCCCTGGCTCAGCGGCTCGGCCTGACCCGTCAATGGCTGCACGCCCGCACCCTCGGTTTCGCCCATCCGTCCGACGGCCGCTGGGTCGAGTTCACCAGCGAGTACCCGGCCGACCTGGAACATGCGCTGGACGTGCTGCGCGGCTGACCGGCCGGTTGCTCAGTTGTCGACCGACCAGGTCAGCACGTGCTTGTCGTCGTCGGAACGGGCGCTCCACCGGACCGACGTGATCGGCGTGGTGTCCGAGATGACGTAGACGGTGTGGCCGCCCGCGGTTTCGCCGGGCTGCACGCCGATCCGGTGCGGCGGCCGGGAGGACAGCGAGACCGGGGCCTTGCCGACCGCCTTGCCGTCCCCGTCGATCAACACCAGGTAGAGGTCGGGCAGCGTCGGGAACGGGATGCTGCCGCGGTTGGTCAGCTCGGTGTGCACGACCACCGCGCGCTCGCCCTCGCGCAGCCGGTAACCAGCCGCGGTGAACAGGAAATCGGCCGGGTCGACGACCTCGACCAGTTGAATGACGATCTGCTCCCCGTCCAGGCCCTCGGTCTGCAACCGGTCGCCGACCTTGCCGACCCGCGCACCGCCCGCGGCGGCTGGCTGGCTCAGTCGCGGCGGCTGGTCGCCGCGCGCCCAGGACGCGGTCTGCGGCGGACCCCAGGTGCTCATCGGGTCCGCGGCGGCCGACTGCGCCTGCGCGGCAGCCTGCTGACGGACCGGCATCGCGTTCTGCGGCACCGGATACGAGCCCGACGGCCCACCCCACTGCTGCGGCGGGTACGGGCCGGAGTTGCCGCCCGGCACCGGATAGGGCGCCGGGGTCGTGCCGGCTGCCGGATACGGCCCGGATGTGTTGCCCGGCACCGGGTACTGGCCCGGAGCGGGTGCGTTGGGGGCCGGGTACGGGCCGGACGGCATGCCCTGCACCGGATACGCGCCCGAGGGCATGCCGGCCACCCCGGGGCCGTTCTGCTGCGCCGCGTAGTTCATCGCGCCGGCCACCGCCGAGCGCAGCCCGTTCTGGTCGCACTCGACGCCGACGATCAGCGGCAGCCCGGTCGCCGACAGCGCGACGAGTCGAGCGGCGACCTCACGGGGGTCCATGCCCAGCCGGGCGGCGAGTTCGTGCACGGCCGCCCGGCCGACCTCTGCGACCAGCGAGAGCAGGCGGATATCCACAGGATCCGGGGCGACCACGGCTCGAACCTACCCGCTTCCCGACAGGGACGCTCCGGTGCCGCCCGGTACCGGACATCGGGGACGTGTTCCCCGGCCGCCGGACGGGCTGAAGTGCGGATAAGGGCTGCTTAGACCCGGTTGTCCCGCAGGATCGCCGGATGTTCCGCGTTGTCCACCCGGACCACCAGATCCGCGGTCTCGGCCGGCGTCGCCTCCTGCTCGTAGCGCGCGTAACCGGCCAGCGCCCACTGCTGGGCCGAGGGCAGTTTCCGGGCCAACGCGGCCGGCGACAGCCACAGGTGCACGGTCAGCTCCGCCGGCAGCCCGCGGCCGAGCAACAGGGCGCCGTCGAGCAGCAGCACCCCGCCCTCGGGTAACTGCGTGTAGTCCGCGCGGGTGGCCCGGTCGCTGGCCGCGTCCCACAGCGAGGGCAGCACCCGGCCGGTGCCGCCCGGCTGGAGCGGCGCGAGCACCTCCCGGGTCAGGCCGGCCAGGTCGAGCCAGTCGGTGTAGAACGCGTCCGGATCGGTCCGACCCCGCTCGTAGCGCAGCGAAGCCGGCCGCAGGAAATCCGCCGCGGACACCCGCAGCACCGCCCGGCCACGCACTTTCAGCGGTTCCACCAGCGCATCGGCGAGTTCGTCGGGCCGGGCCGGTGGCGCGCCGTCCAGCACGATCCGCAGCCATTCGGTCGGCCGGGTGGCCGCGATCCACTCGGCCAGTTCGGTCACCAGGACCTCGGGGGAGACGGGACGCACCGGCACGAGAGTGATCTTTGCAAAGCCGGTAGAAACGCCGCCAAGCGAGCCGCTCGTTCTCTCCTACGATCGGGGAAGACAACGCTGCCGACAACCGGAGGCCGACCATGACCGACACCGCGAGCCCAGTGACGACGTTGGCGGACGAACTGGTCGACGTCGGTTTCGACCAGGAGCCGCTGATGGCGACGCTGCTCGGGGTCGACGGTCAGCACGGCCGGCTCGCCGACCTCGGCGAGCCGGCCGAGCAGGAGTTCCGGGCGCGCTACGAGGGCGTCATCCAGCGGGCCGAGGCGCTGGACGCCGGGCAGCTCTCCGCCCAGGACCGGGTCACCCGGGCGGTGGTGATCCAGCAGGCACAGGCGCGCGTCGCGCAGATCGACAGCAAACTGATCGAGCACACCGTCACCGACTTCTTCGTCGCACCGGCCCCGATGCTGCTGACCATGCTGCCGATGATCTCGCTCGACACCGAGGCTCACGCCGAGGCCTATCTCGCCCGGCTGGCCGCGATCCCGGCCTTCCTGGCCGCCGCGATGGACCGGCACCGACAGGGCATTGCCGCCGGTCGGCTGCCGGTGGCGCACCTGGTCGACTCGGCGATCAAACACATCGACCGCTACCTTGCCGACCCGGCACACGATCCGCTGCTCGCGCCGACCCCGCCGGAGGCCCTGTCGGCCGACTTCCGGGCCGGCTTCGCCGTGCGCCGCGAGCAGTTGTTGGCCGACACCGTCCGGCCCGCGTTCACCACCTACCGTGGCCGGCTCGCCGAGGAGGTGCTGCCCATCGGCCGGCCGTCCGACCGGCCCGGCCTGCGCTGGCTGCCCGACGGCGCGGCCACCTACCAGGCGCTGATCGGCGTGCACACCACCACCGACCGGACACCGGAGGACCTGCACAACACCGGCCTGGCCATCATCGACAAGCTGGCCAAGGAGTACGCCGAGATCGGCAAACGGGTGTTCGGCACCGAGGACCTGCAGGAGATCTTCCGCAGGCTGCGCACCGATCCGGCACTGCGCTGGGGCACCGCGGAGGAGCTGCTGGACGCCGCGCGCGCGGCGATCGCCCGGGCCGAGGCGGCCGCGCCGCAGTGGTTCGGCCGGCTGCCCAGCCAGCGCTGCGAGGTGCGCGCGGTGCCGGAGAACGAGGCGCCGGGCGCAGCCGCCGCGTACTACCTGCAACCTGCCCTGGACGGCGGCCGGCCGGGGATCTACTTCGCCAACACCCACCGGGTGACCGATCGGTTCCGGCAGGAGGCCGAGTCCACCGCGTTCCACGAAGCCGTGCCAGGGCACCATTTCCAGCTCACCATCGCGCTGGAGCTGACCGACCTGCCACTGCTGCGCCGGATCGCCGACGTGAACGCCTACATCGAGGGCTGGGGCCTCTACAGCGAGCGGCTGGCCGCCGAGATGGGCCTGTACTCCGACGACATCGCCCGGCTGGGCATGCTCACCGCCGACTCGATGCGGGCCGGCCGGCTGGTGGTGGACACCGGCCTGCACGCCAAGGGCTGGAGCCGCGCGCAGGTGCTGGACTACCTGCGGCAGAACACTCCCATGTCCGAGGTGGAGATCGAGAGCGAGACCGACCGCTACATCGCCGCGCCCGGCCAGGCGCTGTCCTACATGGTCGGCCGGCTGGAGTTGCAGCGGCTGCGTGGCGTTGCCGAGCAGGCGTTGGGCGACCGGTTCGACATCCGTGCGTTCCACGACCTGGTGCTGGGCAACGGTCCGCTGCCGATGTCGGTGCTGGACGAGGTCGTCTCCGACTGGGCGAAGGACGGTGGCGGTCCGGTGCAGCCGTGATGCGGCATCCGGGTGAATCGGTAGCCGCGACCAGACTCAGGCCAGAGGATTCCTGTCATGACTGACATCCAGCAAGTCCCGTTGCCGGGCAGCGCGCGGGCCGCGCTGGCCGGCGCGGACGTGATCGGGCCCGCCGACCAGGACGCCACCGTGTCCTTCACCGTGCTGTTGCGCCGCCGGGGTGAGCTGCCGACCGAACTCGTCGAAGGCCCGGACATGGTGAGCCTGGACGACTTCGCCGGGCAGTTCGGCGCGCACCCCGACGAGTTGGACCGGGTGCGCGGGGTACTGGAGACGGCGGGCGCGCGGGTCACCGACGTACACGAGGCGTCGCGCCGGGTGCGGGCCACCGCGCCCGTCTCGGTGGCGAATTCACTCTTTGGCGCAGCACTGAACACGGTCCGCAGTGAGCACCCGGTGACCGGCGAATCGATCACACATTTCGCTCGATCGGGTGATCTTCAGGTGCCGGCCGAGCTGGACGGCATGGTCATCGCGGTACTCGGCCTGGACAACCGGCCACAGGTCGTGCCGCGCATCCGGCCGTTGGCCGCCGCCGCAGCGCAGAACACCTCCTATGCTCCGACCGCGCTGGCCGGCATCTACGGCTTTCCCGCCGACGCCGACGGAACCGGCCAGATCGCGGCGATCCTTGAGTTCGGTGGCGGCTTCGACCAGGCGGACCTGGACACCTACTTCCAGGGCCTGGGCGTCACCGCGCCGAGCGTGACCGCGGTGCCGGTGGACGACGTCACGAACGTGCCCGGCGGCGACCCGAGCGGCGCCGACAGCGAAGTGCTGCTGGACATCGAGGTGCTCGGCGCGCTCGCCCCGAAGGCCAGCCAGTTGGTGTACTTCGCGCCCAACACCGACCAGGGCTTCGTCGACGCGATCAGCGACGCGGTGCACGCCACCCCGACGCCGACCGTGCTGAGCATCAGCTGGGGGCAGTCCGAGGACAACTGGACCGCCCAGGCCCGTACGTCGATGGACAACGCGTTCGCCGACGCGGCCGCGCTCGGCGTCACCGTCACCGTCGCGGCCGGCGACAACGGCAGCGCGGACGCGGTCACCGACGGCCAGCAGCACGCCGACTACCCCGCGTCCAGCCCGCATGTGTTGGCCTGCGGCGGAACCAGCCTGCGTGCCGACGCGAACGGCACGGTGCGGTCGGAGGTGGTGTGGAACGACGGGACCAGCGGCGGCGCCACCGGCGGCGGGGTCAGTGACACCGTCGCGCTGCCGTCCTGGCAGACCGACGCCGGCGTGCCGACCCGGGCCGGTGGCTCGGGCACCGGACGCGGGGTGCCGGACGTGGCCGCGGTCGCCGATCCGGCCACCGGCTACCAGATCCGGGTCGACGGCAACAACACCGTGGTCGGTGGGACCAGCGCGGTCGCGCCGTTGTGGGCGGCGCTGATCTGCCGGTACGCGCAAGTGCTGAACAGCAGACTGGGGCTGCTGCAGACCGCGATCTACGACGGGATCAGTGCCGGCAAACCGGTTCCGGGCCTGCGGGACATCACCAGCGGCAACAACGGTTCCTACCCCGCTGGACCGGGCTGGGATGCGTGCACCGGACTGGGAGTTCCGCAGGCCGCGCTGCTCGACGTGCTGCGTGAGCATCTGGCGAGTGGGGCCGCGGGAGCGAGCACTGGTGCCGGGGCGAACTTTCCGCCGACCGACTGACGAGCTGAAACGGTTGTGGGGCGGGCGAACTGGTGGGTGGGGCGAACCGAATCCGGTACGCCCCACCGCCGCTCACCGGTTCAGGATGACCGGGCGGCGGTCGGGGAGATCAGCTCGCGGTGGCCAGCCACTTGGCGTGGCCGTCGTTGACCGGCACCCAGCAGCCGGCCGTCCTGGTCGACTGCTGCGCGATCAGTCCGGCGGTGTACTCGTCGGGCAGGTGCAGCAGGGCGGCCAGCACATCGCTGGCGCCACCGACGGACTGCCACAGGGTTCGCCTGGGAGCGAGCACGTTCTCCTCGTCGCCGGGCATCCGGATGGCCTTGGCGTCCTCTTCCGAACGCAGCCACATCACGTCGACCACGTTGTGGTGGGCGCGGACGCCGACGACGGCGACCAGCTCACCACCGCGGTCGCGCGGATGGAGGAACTGAAAGCCCTGCGCGACCAGCTCGCGCAGGTAGTACTCGGCCGCGTGGCCGGTACCGGTGGCGGTGTCAGCCGACAATGTCATCGAACTCGCCATCCTTCACGCCTGCCATGAAGGCGCTGATCTCGTCGCGGGTGTAGATCAAGGCGGGGCCGGTGGGGAAGCGTGAGTTGCGCATCGCCACGTCACCCCCGACCAACGGAGCCAACTCGACACAGTTGCCCAGCGCTCCGCTACGCATGCTCTTCCGCCATAGTGCACCGGTCAATCGGTCGGCGGGCATTCCGTTGCGAATCTCGGTTGCCATGAGCAACCCCCTTCGTGACAAGGGCCTGCGAGACGCATCTGCACGTGCATTTGCCTTGTGTGCTCACCGTAGCACGGGCCGACGCAGGGGTAAATGCACGTGCACGCGCACATGCCGACGCCACAGCCATTACCCCCGAAAGGATTAACGTGCGGATCTTGGACTCAGTCCCGAGTCATACTCAGCGCAGGTGTCCTGCGGTTCTGGCCCGGCCCGGACTCAGAGTTCGGCGCGGATCTTGGACAGCAGCTGCCGGCTGCGGTCCGGCGTCGCGGCGTTCACCGCGAGCTGGTCCATCGCCCGGCTGAACACCTCGATCTCGTCCGGCTTCTCCAGATAGAGCGCGCCGGCCAGGTGCTCGATGTAGGCGATGTTGGGCAGTTCCGCCTCGGCGAAGCGCAGCAGCGTGAACGCCCCCTCGGCGGCGAACCCGCTCATGTCGTAGGGCACGACCTGCACCGAGACGTGCGGCATCGTGCTCCACTCCAGGATGTGGTCGATCTGCTCGCGCAGCACCTCGCGGCCGCCGAGCGGGCGGTGCAGCACGGACTCGTCGATGATCGCCCACAGCCGGGGCGCCTGCCGGCCCATCAACACCTTCTGCCGCCGCATCCGCAGCGCCACCCGGCGTTCTACGTCGTCGTTGACGGCGTGCCGCTGACCGTGGCTGACCACCGTGCGGGCGTACGCCTCGGTCTGCAACAGGCCGGGCACGAACTGCAGCTCGTAGGTCTGGATCCGGGCCGCGGCCTCTTCGAGGCCGACGTAGTCCTCGAACCACTTGGGCATCAGGTCGTTGAACCGGTGCCACCAGCCGGGCTGGTTGGACTGCTTGACCATGGACAGGAACTGGTCCCGTTCGTCCTGGTCATGCACCCCGTAGAGGGTGAGCAGGTCGGTGACGTCGCGCTCCTTGAAGCTCACCCGGCCCAGTTCCAGCCTGCTGATCTTCGACTCGGAGCCGCGGATGCTGTAACCGGCCTCGGCGCGGGTCAGCTCGGCGCGTTCGCGCAGCCTGCGGAGCTGGGTACCCAGGATCATCCGCCTGACGGTGGGGCCGAGGCCCTGGTCGCCGTCCACTGCGTTGACCCCGGTCATAACGCCTCTCCCATAAAATCGCAGCCCAAACGACAGGTCTGTCAATACTAGCCGAATATCCCCGGCCAACTGGGCAACATACACCCGAACGGAGCACAGTCAAGGGCTCCTGCATTTACCCAAACGATGGCTGGCCCTACCCTACGAACGGTCTGATCCCCAACCCGCAAAGTCTCCGGGAGACAGTGATGCCCGACAGTGTCGCGACCGAACGAAAGCCCCCCGTTGGTGTCGATCCCACCCGCGCCAGTATCGCCCGGGTTTACGACGCGTTTCTCAACGGCAAGGACAACTACGAGATCGACCGGCAGGTTCTGCGCGACGTGCAGAAAGCCGCGCCGGAAGCTCAGGAACTCGCCACCGAGAACCGCGGTTTCCTGATTCGGGCGTGTCGTTTCCTGGCGACCCAGACGGGTATCACCCAGTTCCTCGACTGCGGTTCCGGACTCCCCACCGCCGAGAACACCCACCAGGTGGCCCAGCGGCTCAACCCGGACATCAAGGTGGTCTACGTCGACAACGACCCGGTGGTGCTCGCGCACGGACGCGCGCTGCTGGAGGAGAACGACCAGACCCACTTTGTCGCCGCGGATATCTTCCAGCCGCAGGAGATCCTGCAGAACGAGGAAGTCCGCAAGCACATCGACTTCACCCAGCCGCTGGCGTTGCTGCAAATGGGAACATTGCACCATTTCGATGGTCCTCGGGAGCGGCCGAAGGAAATCATGCGCGAGTACATCGACGCGCTGCCATCCGGTTCTTACGTTGGGCTCAGCCATTTCCTCGACCCGGAGGACGAACACAGCGAAGTGGCTCGCAAGATGGAACACATGTTCCTGCACAGCCCGATGGGTTCGGGCACCTTCCGTACCGAGGCTGAGCTGTTGGAGCTGTACACGGGCCTTGATCTGGTCCAACCCGGACTGGTCCGGTGTGCCGACTGGTGGCCGGACGGTCCGCGGATCAAGCCGCTCAACGCGGTGCAGTACTGCATCGCCGGTGCGGTCGGCCGCAAGCCGTGAGCACCCGGGTCCGTCGCGACGCCGGCCCGCGCTGACGTCCCGACGGGCCCGCCCGCCCGGCCCGTAATCTGCGAATCGTGAATCTCGCGTCACTGCTCGACCTGGACCGCGCGCACGTCTGGCATCCCTACGGACCGATGCCCGGCGGGCAGTCGCCGCTGCTGGTGGAGTCGGCCGCCGGGGTGCGGTTGCACCTCGCCGATGGCCGCGAACTGGTGGACGGCATGTCCTCCTGGTGGGCGGCCATTCATGGCTACCGGCACCCGGTGCTCGACGCGGCCGCCACCGACCAGTTGGGCCGGATGAGTCACGTGATGTTCGGCGGACTCACCCACGAGCCGGCGATCCGGCTGGCCGAGCGGCTGGTGGCGATCACCCCGGAGCCGCTGCGGCACGTGTTCCTGGCCGACTCCGGCTCGGTGTCCGTCGAGGTCGCCATCAAGATGTGTCTTCAGTACTGGCGATCCGTTGGCCGGCCGGCAAAGCACCGGCTGCTCACCTGGCGCGGCGGGTATCACGGGGACACCTTCCACCCAATGAGCGTGTGCGACCCGGACGGCGGCATGCACAGCCTCTGGCGGGGAGTGTTGCCGGAACAGGAGTTCGTGCCCGCGCCGCCGCCCGGCTTCACCTCCGGTGTCGACGAATCCTATGTGGACATTCTGGCCGCCGCGGTCGAGCGGCACGCCGACGAACTGGCCGCGATCATCGTCGAGCCGGTCGCCCAGGGTGCCGGCGGGATGCGCTTCCACGACCCCGGATACCTGCGGGTGCTGCGCGAACTGGCCGACCGGCACGACGTGCTGCTGGTGTTCGACGAGATCGCCACCGGCTTCGGCCGGACCGGGGCCCTGTTCGCCGCCGACCACGCCGGGGTGTCACCCGATGTGATGTGTGTCGGCAAGGCGCTGACCGGCGGTTACCTCACCATGGCCGCTGCGCTGTGCACCGAGCGGATCGCCGAGGGCATCTCCCGGGGGGAACTGCCGGTGCTCGCGCACGGGCCGACCTTCATGGGCAACCCGCTGTCCTCGGCCATCGCCAACGCCTCGATCGACCTGCTGCTCGGCCAGGACTGGCCGGCCGAGGTGCGCCGGATCGAGACCGGCCTGCGGACCGGCCTGGCACCGGCCGCGAGCCAGGCCGGCGTGGCCGACGTGCGGGTGCTGGGCGCGATCGGCGTCGTGCAGCTCGACCACCCGGTGGACCTGGCCGCCGCGACCGCGGCCACCGTCGCCGAGGGCGTGTGGCTGCGGCCCTTCGGCGACCTGATCTACACGATGCCGCCCTACGTCAGCACCGACCAGGACATCGACGCGATCTGCCGGGGCGTGCTCGCCGCGGCCAAGGCCGGCTGAGCGGACCCCGCGGCCACCAGATGGTCACCCGGGGCACCGGAATCCCTCAACCGCCGTTCACACCGGTCGGGTTGACAACCGTGCAGGTCCGGGGTGGTGCGACCCGGCGCGTGGCCGGTCGTAGGCTTTCCGAACGTGACCCAGCTCGTCATTACCGGAACGGACACCGACGTCGGAAAGACCGTGGTCACCGCCGCGATCGCCGCCCTCGCCCTGGCCCGTGGCCAGCGGGTGGCCGTGCTGAAGCCGGCGCAGACCGGGCTGGCCCCCGACGAGCCCGGGGACCTGGCCGAGGTCCGCAGGCTGGCCGGTGAGGTGACCACCCGGGAACTGGCCCGTTACCCCGACCCGCTGTCGCCGGAGACCGCCGCGCAGCGCTCCGGCCTGCCGCCGGTGCGCACCCAGGAGATCGCCGCGGCCGTCTCCGACCTGCACGCCGACCACGACCTGGTGCTCGTCGAGGGGGCCGGCGGGCTGCTGGTCCGGTTCGACGAGTCCGGCGGCACGCTGGCCGACGTGGCCTGGGCGGTGGCCGCGCCGGTGCTGCTCGTCGCGCACGCCGGCCTCGGCACGCTCAACGCCACCGCGCTGACTGCGGAGGCGCTGCTGCGCCGCGGGTTGAACTGCATCGGCGTAGTGGTCGGCCGGTGGCCCGCCGAGCCCGACCTGGCCGCCCGGTGCAATCTCACCGACCTGCCGGTGGTGGCCGGCGCGCCGCTGCTGGGCGTGCTGCCCGACGGCATAGCAGCGTTCTCACCCGAACGTTTCCTCGATGTGGCAAGAGACTCACTTTCGCCCTGGTTGGACGGGGAGTTCGATTCGGATTCCTTCACCGCGAGGCATACTGCGTAAGCCTTTCCTGCTCTCGACCAAAGGAGAATCACCGGTGACCGCAGCGCCAGAGGCAACCGAGCGCGTCGACGTACTCGAACTGGCCCGGCAACAGGTGCTCGACCAAGGTGTCGGCCTGACCGAGGCGCAGATCCTGGAAGTGCTCCAGCTGTCCGACGAGCGGCTGGCCGAACTGCTCGAACTGGCGCACGAGGTGCGCACCAAGTGGTGCGGCCCGGAGGTCGAGGTCGAGGGCATCGTCAGTGTGAAGACCGGCGGCTGCCCGGAGGACTGCCATTTCTGCTCGCAGTCCGGCCAGTTCCCCACGCCGGTCCGGTCGGCCTGGCTGGACGTGCCCGGCCTGGTCGAGGCCGCCCGGCAGACCGAGGCCACCGGCGCCACCGAGTTCTGCATCGTGGCCGCCGTGCGCGGACCCGATGCCCGGCTGTTGTCCCAGGTCCGCGAGGGCATCACGGCCATCCGCGCCGCCGGCATCGAGATCAACATCGCCTGCTCGCTGGGCATGTTGACCCAGGAGCAGGTGGACGAACTGGTCGCGATGGGCGTGCACCGGTACAACCACAACCTGGAGACGGCCCGCTCGCACTTCCCCGAGGTGGTCACCACGCACTCCTGGGAGGAGCGCTGGAGCACGCTCAGGATGGTCGGCGCGGCCGGCATGGAGGTGTGCTGCGGCGGCATCGTGGGCATGGGGGAGACGCTCGCCCAGCGCGCCGAGTTCGCCGCCCAGCTCGCCGAACTGGACCCCGACGAGGTCCCGATGAACTTCCTCATCCCCAACCCGGGCACGCCCTACGCGGACTACCCGGTGGTGGAGGGCAGCGAGGCGCTGCGCACGGTCGCCGCGTTCCGGCTGGCCATGCCGCGCACCATCCTGCGGTTCGCCGGCGGCCGGGAGCTGACCCTGGGCGACCTGGGTGCCGAGCGCGGCATGCTCGGCGGCATCAACGCGATCATCGTGGGCAACTACCTGACCAACCTCGGCCGGCCCGCCGAGCAGGACCTGACCATGCTGGCCGACCTCAGGATGCCGGTCAAAGCCCTGAGTCAGACGCTGTGAACACTGCGGTGGACGCCACCTTCTGCTGCTGGTGCGGGCAGCCCGAAGCCGAGGGCGAGCACGACAGATGCCGGACCCGGCTGGCCTTCCTGGACCCGCCCCGGTACTGCGCGCAGTGTGCCCGTCGGATGGTGGTGCAGGTCACGCCGGCCGGCTGGGTCGCCCGGTGCAGCCGGCACGGCGAGCGCACCTCAGCCGGGTGAGTCACACGCAGTACAGTCGCCGCGTGACTCACGATGTGTCGCCCGATGTGTCGCCGGAGTCCTGGGCGCTGGTGGACCAGCAGATACTGCACCGTCGGCCGCGGGTGGTGATCAAAGCCGACCTGTTGCCCGCGGTGAGCATCGCCTCGACGATCGCCGTCCTGGGCCTCGGGCTGGGCTGGATCTGGTCGCGGATCGCGCCGCCGGAGAAGATGGGCCTCGGTGCCGGCGGGCAGTTGGCCTGGCTGGTCGACGAGGACTACCACCGGTTCGACGACATCGCGGTGTTCTGTCTGCTGGGCTTCGCCACCGGACTGGTGGTCGGGGTCGCGGTGTGGATGTTGCGCGAGCGGCGTGGTCCGACCGTGCTGCTGGCCGCGGTGATCGGCTCGTTCATCGCCGCGTATCTCGCCCAGAAGACCGGGGTTTCCTTTGCCGGCGGCCATTATCCGGCGCCGGGCGCGCTGCGGATCGGCCAGCTGTTCGAGCGCGCGCCGATGATCGAGTCCAACTGGGTGATCATCGCGCAGCCGCTGGGCACGGTGCTCACCTACGGGATGTTGGTCGCCTGGAACGGTACGGCTGATCTCGGCCGGCGGTTGGGTTGACAGCGGTCGCTTCGCTCTGAGTCCTCCCGTGCCGCTGGCGCGCCAGGACTCAGTTCAGGCTGCGCTTCTGGTTGAGTTCGGACAGCGGCACCGGCACGGCGTGCAGCGCGGCCAGGAAGCCGGCCTCCCGGTCGAGCAGCCGGCGCACGGTGCGCAGTCGGCGGGCCGGGCACGTCTCCGCCAGCAGATGTTGCCGGTCCTCGGTGGCGAGCAGGCAGTCCGCGGCCACCAGGTGGGACAGCACGGCGGCGTCCGCGTCGGCCGCCGGTTCCGACCAGTCGCCGTACTGCCAGGCGGCCTTGCAGTAGCGACGGTGCGCGGCCCGCGCCGAGGCCATCAGCATCGGCAGCCGGACGGCGTCCTGCGCACTGGGCTCGGTGTCGGGCAGCCACTCCACCTCGCCGAGCAGGTAGGGCGCGGAGTTCTCGTCGATGGCGTGCAGCCGGAACCGGCGCTCGCCGGTGGTGACGATGTCGAACCGACCGTCGGGCAGCCGCTTGACCTCGCGCAGCAGCGCGGCGCAGCCGACCGGGTGCACCTGCGCGGGCTCGGTGATCTCCATGCCCTCGGTGGTCCAGCCGGGCCGGGTGGCGATCACGCCGAACCGCCGGTCCGGTCGCTTGTCGGTGACCAGGTCGAGGGTGAGCTGGCGGTAGCGCGGCTCGAAGATGTGCAGCGGCAGGGACGTTCCGGGGAGCAGGACGGTCGCCAGTGGGAAGAGCGGGATCGTCTCTGTCACTCTTTTACGTTACGACGCACCACGCCGCCGCGCCGCCCGAAATAGCCGAACTGATACTGAGCGTGATTTTCCTCGCGTGAACTTCCCCGCCCGAACTTTCTCAGCGGGAGCCGGGCGGCCGGAGCACCGCGAACGGGTCGGTGATCTGCATGCCGTGCCCGGTGAACCGGAACAGCGCGGCCGGCCGACCGCCGGCGGGCCCGGGCGCGGCCATGTCCCCGGTCGATTCGAGCAGCCCCCGGCGGGACAGCACGCGTTGCAGGTTGGTCGCCGACACCCGGTAGCCGAGGGCGGCCGAGTACAGCTCGCGCAGCGCCGAGACGCTGAACACCGGGGGCGCCAGCGCGAACCCGAGGTTGGTATAGGAAAGCTTGCTGCGCAACCGATCCCGGGCTCGCAGCACGATCGCCTCGTGGTCGAACGCGGTGGCCGGCAGGGCGTCCACCGGGAACCAGTCGGTGTCGGTGGGCACCACCGGGTCGAGGCCGGCCGGGACCAGCCCGAGGAACGCGGTGGCCACCACCCGCGGGCCGGGCACCCGGTCGGGCGCGCTGAACACCGCGAGCTGCTCGACGTGCGCGAGCTGCCGGACGTCGACCTTCTCAGCCAGTTGACGGCGGATCGACGTCTCCACGTCCTCGGCCAGACCGAGGCCCCCACCGGGCAGTGACCAGCGGCCGGCGTGCGGCTCGCGGGCGCGCTGCCAGAGCAGTGCCTGGAGTGAGTTCCCTCGCACCTGGAGCACCGCGGCCAGCACTTCATGTGCCAACTGACTCATCGGGCTGATAGTATCGCCAGAGTTTTCTACTGTTAGTCGAAAACCTTGGGAGGGCGAGATGGCCACGACTGCCATCGTGCAGCGCAGCCCGGCGGACGGGATCTTTCGCGGCGTCGAGGCGGACGCCGACTGGGCCGACGAGGTGCGCCTACTGGCCGCACAGCGGGATGCGGTGATCCTCGCGCACAACTACCAACTGCCGGAGATCCAGGACATCGCCGACCACACCGGCGACTCGCTGGCGCTGAGCCGGATCGCGGCCCGGTCCGACGCGTCCACCATCGTGTTCTGTGGTGTGCACTTCATGGCCGAGACGGCGAAGATCCTCGCGCCGGAGAAGACCGTGCTGATCCCGGACGCGCGAGCCGGCTGCTCGCTGGCCGACTCGATCGACGCGACCGCGCTGCGCGCCTGGAAGGCCGAGCACCCCGGCGCGGTGGTGGTGTCCTATGTGAACACCACCGCGGAGGTGAAGGCGGAGACCGACATCTGCTGCACCTCGTCCAACGCGGTCGAGGTGGTCGAGTCCATCCCCGCCGACACCGAGGTGCTGTTCTGCCCGGACCAGTTCCTCGGCGCGCACGTCCGCCGGGAGACCGGCCGGGACAACGTGCACGTGTGGGCCGGCGAGTGCCACGTGCACGCCGGGATCAACGGCGCCGAGCTGGCCGCCCGCGCGGCCGCCGTGCCGGACGCGGACCTGTTCATCCACCCGGAGTGCGGTTGCGCCACCTCCGCGCTCTACCTGGCCGGCGACGGCGCGGTGCCGGCGGAGCGGGTGAAGATCCTGTCCACCGGCGGGATGCTGGACGCCGCGCACCGGACGACGGCGGACACCGTGCTGGTGGCCACCGAGATCGGCATGCTGCACCAACTGCGCAAAGCCGCTCCCGGGGTGGACTTCCGCCCGGTGAACGACCGCGCGTCCTGCCGCTACATGAAGATGATCACCCCGGCCGCGCTGCTGCGCTGCCTGCGCGAGGGCGCCGACGAGGTGCACGTCGCGCCGGACGTGGCCGACCGCGCCCGCGGCGCGGTGCAGCGGATGATCACCATCGGCAAGCCGGGCGGTGCCGAATGAGCGGCCTGACTCCGCGATGGGAGGCCGGCGCCGACCTGGTCGTCGTCGGCACCGGGGTGGCCGGGCTGAGCGCCGCGCTGGACGCGCGCGCCCGTGGCCTGCGGGTCCTGCTGGTCACCAAGGCCGGCGCGGACGACGGCAACACCCGCTGGGCGCAGGGCGGGGTGGCCGTGGTGCTGCCCGGCGACCACGAACCGGGTGACTCGGTGTCCGCACACGTCGCCGACACGCTCACCGCGGGTGCCGGCCTGTGCGACGCGGACGCGGTGGCCACCGTGCTGGGGGACGGCCCGCGCGCCGTCGCCGGGCTGCGTGACCTCGGCGCGGTGTTCGACCCGGCCCGGGACGGCGAGGGGTTGGCCCGGACCAGGGAAGGCGGCCACCGCACATTCCGGGTGGTGCACGCGGGCGGCGACGCGACCGGGGCCGAGGTGGAACGCGCGCTGCTGGCCGCGGCCCGGGACGGCGGCCTGCCGGTGCTGGAAGGACACGTCGCGGTGGACGCGCTGCACACCGCGTCCGGTGCCGTCGGCGGCCTGCTCGTGCTGGACGGTTCGGGCGTGCCCGGGGTGCTGCGCGCGCCGGCCGTGCTGCTGGCCACCGGCGGCTTCGGTCAGCTCTACCAGGCCACCTCCAATCCCGGCGTGGCCACCGGCGACGGACTCGCGCTCGCCCTGCGGGCCGGGGCGACCGTGGCCGACCTCGAATTCGTCCAGTTCCACCCGACCGTGCTGTTCACCGGTGGCCTGGGGCAGCGCAATCTGGTCACCGAGGCGGTCCGCGGTGAGGGCGCGGTGCTGATCGACGCCAACGGCGCCCGGGTGATGGCCGGCGTGCACCCGCTGGGCGACCTCGCCCCGCGCGACGTGGTGTCCGCGGCGATCACCCGGCGGATGAACGAGACCGGCACCGACCACGTCCACCTGGACGCCACCGGCTTGTCCGCGGGCCTGTTCGCACAGCGGTTCCCGACGGTCTCGGCGGCCTGCCTGGAAGCCGGGATCGACCCGACCCGGCAGCCCATCCCGGTCGCGCCGGCCGCCCACTTCGCGTGCGGCGGCATCGTGTCCACAGTGGATGGACGTACCGAGCTGACCGGCCTGTACGCGGCCGGCGAGGTGGCCCGCACCGGGCTGCACGGGGCGAACCGGTTGGCGTCCAACAGTTTGCTGGAGGGACTGGTGGTCGGCCGGCGGGTGGCCAGAGCGGTCGCGCGCGACCTGGCCACCGGCCGGCTCGGCGACCCGAGCACGGTCGAGCCGGCTGAGCCGCCGGCCGTCGCGGTGGCCGAACGGGCGGTGTTGCAGCGGGTGATGAGCCGCTACGCCGGCATCGGCCGGGACGCCGCCGGACTGGCCACCGCGGCCGCCACCGTGCGGGACGCGGCCATCATGCGTCCACTGTGGACTCGAACGGCGGTGGAGGACGGCGCGTTGACCATGCTCGCCGAGACGCTGCTGCTGATGGCCCAGGCCCGCACCGAATCCCGCGGCTGCCACCTGCGCACCGATTTCCCGACCCGCGACGACGCCGCGTGGCAGCACAGCCTGCGGGTCCGGCTGGATGTGTCCGGCCAGCTGATCACCATAGCCCCACTCGCGTTGGGAGGCGCGGCATGACAAACACTTTCCCTGCGGAACAACCGTTCTCGCCCGAGGTCACCGAGCTGATCGGGGCAGCGGGCCTCGATCCGGTGGAGGTCCTCGGCCTGGTGGACACCGCACTGGACGAGGACCTGCGCTACGGCCCGGACGTGACCACCACGGCCACCGTGCCACCGGACGCCGTCGCGGTCGCCGAGATCACCCCGCGCAAGCCGGGCACCGTCGCCGGCCTGCCGCTGGCGCTGGCCGTTTTCGACCGGATCTTCGTCAACTTCCGGGAGGCGCCGTTCGGCGCGGGATACCAGGTGCTGCACCGGGTCGAGGACGGCACCCGGCTGCCGGCCGGTGAGCCCGCGCTGGTGCTGCGCGGTTCCACGGTCGGCCTGCTGATCGCCGAGCGGACCGCGCTCAACCTGGCCTGTCACCTGTCCGGGATCGCCACCGCGACCGCCGCCTGGGTCGACGCGGTCGACGGAACCGGTTGTGCCATCAGGGATTCCCGCAAGACGTTGCCCGGGATGCGGCTGCTGCAGAAGTACGCGGTGCGCTGCGGCGGTGGGGTCAACCACCGACTCGGACTCGGCGACGCCGCCCTGATCAAGGACAACCACGTGCTCGCCGCCGGTTCGGTCGGCGCCGCGCTGGCCGCGGTCCGGGCGCAGAGCCCCGGGCTGCCCTGCGAGATCGAGGTGGACACCCTGGAGCAACTGGACATCGTGCTCGGGCTGGAGGCCGAGGAGGTGCTGCTGGACAACTTCACGCCCGAGCAGTGCGCCGAAGCGGTCCGCAGGCGGGACGCGGCCGGGGTGAAGACCCGGCTGGAGTCCTCCGGCGGTCTCACCCTCGACGTGGCCACGGCCTACGCCCGCACCGGCGTGGACTACCTCTCCGTCGGTGGCCTGACGCACTCCTCGCCGGCGCTCGACCTGGGCATGGACCTGCGCGGCTGACCGCTACAGGCGGCGGTTGGCCAGCACCGGGATCTCGGTCCTGGCCACCCGCGTCCGGTCCGGGTCGATGTCCACCACGAGCAGGTCCGGGCCGGCACCGAGCTGCCGGTGCACCCGGCCGTAGGGGTCGGCGACCAGGCTGTGGCCGATCCCGGTTGGTGCCGTGCCGCGCGTCTCGATGCCCGACTCGGCGGGGTCGGCCTGGCCGCAGGCCAGCAGCCAGGAGGTGCAGTCCAGCGCGCGGGCGCGGACCAGCAGTTCCCACTGCTCCTGCTTGCCGGAGCCGGCACCCCAGGACGCCGGCAGCACGATGGCCGTCGCACCCTGGTCGGCCAGTTTCCGGAACAACTCGGGGAAGCGCACGTCGTAACAGAGCGCGAAACCGACCGGCACACCGCCGAAGTCCAGCACCAGCGTGTCGTCGCCGGGCGCCACCGTGTCCGACTCGGCGAAGCCGAACGCGTCGAACAGGTGGATCTTGTGATAACCGAGATGCCGATCGCCGCCGGTGACCAGCAGCGTGTTGAACACCCGGCCGTCCGGTGCCGGGGTGAACATCCCGGCCGCGATCGTCACCGAATGCCGAGCCGCGACCTCGGCCACCGTGCTCGCCCACGGCCCGTCCAGCGGCTCGGCGATCGGCGCGAGCCTGACGCCGAACCGGGCCATCATCGCCTCCGGGAACACCACCAGTTCGGCGCCCTGTTCGGCGGCGCGCGCGGTGTATTCGGTGATCAGGTCCAGATTCTCGGCGGGTGAACCGGCCGAGGTGACCTGGCAGAGGGCTATCCGCACGTCAGCGACCTCCCGTTCGGCGGACCGCGGTCACGGCCAGCCGCTATGGTCCGATGCTGTGTCTCGTCCTGGGTCGTCTCGTGTTGCCGTGCTCCGTCCGAGTCTGCTGCTGTCCATCATCCTGCTGCTCGGTGTCTGCGCGGCGTGCACCGGGACGCCGACACCCAGCGCGTCCGGCCAGCCCGGCAACACCGCGATGGTGCTGTCCGACCCGACCGAGCCGACCAGCCTCGATCCGCTGGCCGGGTACGCGTCCGACGGCTCGGCCAAGATCTTCCAGGGCCTGTTGGAACACCAGGCCGACGGCACCCTGGCGCCGGTGCTGGCCAAGGCGCTGCCGGTGCCCTCGGCGGACGGCAGGTCCTGGACGATCAGTGTGGCGACCGGCCCGAAGTTCAGCGACGGCACGCCTTTCGGCGTCCCGGACGTGCTGGCGACCTACCGGGCGCTGCTCGACCCGGTGGTCAACTCGCCGCTGCGTGCGGAGTATTCGATGCTCACCTCGGTGGACCAGGTGAACGCGAGCACGGTCCGGTTCAACCTGGCCTATCCGTACGCGCCGTTCCCGCAGTTGCTGGTGCTGGGCATCCTGCCGGCGGTGGCGCTGGCCACCCCGGTGCCGGTCAGCCAGTCGCCGGTGAACACCAAGCCGGTCGGCACCGGCCCGTACCTGCTGTCCTCATGGTCGAAGGGGCAGGACATGGTGCTCGCGGCGAACCCGAAGTACACGCCGGTGCCCAAGATCAAGAAGGTCACGGTGGTGTTCGACGGCAGCGACACCGACCGCGCGGCACAGCTACGCGCGGGCAAGCTGGACGGAGCCGCGGTGTCACCGGCGCAGGCGGCCACCTTCGCCAAGTCCGACGCGTTCACCGTGCTCGTCGATCCGGCCGCCGACCTGCGCGCGATCACCCTGCCCAGCACGGGGGTGGCCGCCGACCCGGCCGTCCGGCTGGCGCTGAACGAAGCGGTTGACCGGTCGACGCTGGTCAAGGGTGCGCTGGCCGGCGACGCGCTGGCCGCGTCCACCCCGATGCCCAGCGTGCTGCCGGAGTTCGTGGAGACGAGCGCCACGTTCGACTACGACCCGACGAAGGCGGCGTCGGCGTTGCAGGCGGCGGGGTGGGTGGCCCAGGACGACGGCGTGCGAGCCAGGTCCGGCCAGCCGGCGGCGCTGACCCTCGACTACCCGACCGGTGACTCGGTGGACGAAGCCCTGGCCAAGGCATTCGTCGCCGACGCCGCGGTGGTCGGGGTCGCGGTCACCACCGCGCCGGTCCCGCCCGACCAACTGGCCGCCAAACAGGCCACCGACGCGACGCTGATCAGCACGGGCAACCCGTTCGACCCGGACCTGAGCCTGTACCCGCTGCTCGGCGCGTCCCCGGACCCAGCGGTCGCCGACCCCCTCAACGCCGGCCGGCACACCCTCGACCCGGGCCAGCGCTCGGTCGACTACCGCCAGTTCCAGCGCGCCTACATCGCCAACCCGAGCCTGGTCTGCCTGGTCTTCGTCGACCACGAGTACGTGATGCGCGACGACTGGACCGGCTACCAGCAGGTCGTGGACGGCTCCACCGAGGACGTGACGTGGGGGCCGTGGTGGAACCTGGACCAGTGGATACCGCGGTAGCCGGTCATCCCTGTCGCAGTTGTTTGTTGAGCCAGGAACGGGTTCCGGCCACCGTGAGCCCCTCGTCCAGCACGGCCCGCAGGACAGGTTCGTCGCGGCCACGGGCGGCAAGCTCGGAAGCCGTGAACTCCAGAGGTCGCGTATCGTTGCCGGTCCATCGGGTCACTTCGGCGATCAAGTCGTTGACCTGCTTCTCCCACCAGGAATCATCGGTATCGTCCGGCCGTACCAGCAGTAGGTCCAGGTCGCTGTCCGCCGTCATCGAGCCACCCGCGGCCGAGCCGAAAACGGCGGCATAAACCGGCGGCGGCTGCCAGGACTTGAGCCGATCCTCGATGCGCTTGAACAGTTTCTCCCGCAGCGCGGCGAGTCCGAGGATGTGCTCCGCGGCAAGATGATCACGATTGAGTCGGTAGGTAAAGGCGTTGCCGACCCGGCCGGAGTGCACCACTCCTTGTTTGACCAGCCGCTGCAAAACCTTGCGAATGCCCTCCTCCGACTTCCGCGTCAGGATTCGGTGGAGCTGGCCCGTCGTGAACGCGGCGTCGCTCCTTGCGAGCACAGCGAGGACGTCACCATCAAGGGTGGGTGTGACGGTCGACAGCGGCCGGCTCAGTTCCATCGGCGCATCCTTCCGCGCGAATGCCAACTATAGTACAGGTATCCGCACTATAGTTGGATAGCGCTTGCCGACGCCAATGACCGGTTTGACCTGGTGTAGAGCCGTCCGGCCCGCTCCAAGTCCCAGCTGGCGGAACCCGTACCCTGGTGACCTGGGCCGATCCCCGGGAACGCCCGTACCAACCGCCCGACAACCGCCGCACAACCGCCTCGCGACCGCCTGACGAACAGAGATGATGATGCTCCGCCGCACCGACTTGCGCGCCTCCGTCCCGCCCCCGGCGCAGCTGCGGGCCGCGCTGCCCCGGGCCGAGGTGGACGTTGATGCGGTGCTGCCCCGGGTCCGTCCGATCGTCGACGCCGTGCGCGAACGCGGGGCCGCCGCCGCGCTGGACTACACCGAGCAGTTCGACAAGGTGCGGCCGGCGACCGTGCGAGTGCCGGCCGCCGAGCTGACCCGTGCCCTCGACGAGCTCGACCCGGCCATCCGGGGCGCGCTGGAGGAGGCCATCCGGCGGGTGCGCATCGTGCACGCCGAGCAGCGCCGCACCGACGTGACCACCGAGGTCGTCCCGGGCGGCACGGTCACCGAGCGCTGGGTGCCGGTCGCGCGTGTCGGTCTCTACGCCCCGGGCGGCCTGGCCGTCTATCCCTCCACCGTGGTGATGAACGTCGTTCCGGCGCAGGTCGCCGGGGTCGGCTCGCTGGTCGTCTGTTCGCCGCCGCAGGCCGAGTTCGGCGGCCGGCCGCACCCGACCGTGCTGGCCGCGTGCGAGCTGCTCGGTGTGGACGAGGTGTGGGCCTTGGGCGGCGCCCAGGGCGCGGCACTGCTCGCCCATGGCGGCACCGACACCGACGGCGCCGAACTGGCCCCGGTGGACATGATCACCGGGCCGGGCAACATCTTTCTCACCGCGGCCAAGCGCCTGCTGCGCGGTGTGATCGGCATCGACTCGGAGGCCGGCCCGACCGAGATCGCCATCCTGGCCGACCACACCGCCGACCCGGTGCACGTCGCGGCCGACCTGATCAGCCAGGCCGAGCACGACCCGCTCGCGGCCAGCGTGCTGGTCACCACCTCGGTGGAGCTCGCCGACGCGGTCGACGCCGAGCTGGACCGCCAGGTCGGCGCGACCAAGCACAGCGAGCGTATCCTCACCGCGTTGCGCGGCAACCAGTCCGGCTGCGTTCTCGTGTCCACTGTGGATGATGGGCTGACGGTGGTGGACGCGTATGCCGCCGAGCACCTGGAGATCCAGACCGAGCACGCCCGGGAGGTCGCCGCGCGGGTGCGCAACGCCGGCGCGGTCTTCGTCGGTGCATACGCCCCGGTGTCGTTGGGCGACTACGCCGCAGGCTCCAACCACGTGCTGCCCACCGGCGGCTGTGCCCGGCACTCCTCCGGCCTGTCCGTGCAGACCTTCCTGCGCGGCATCCACGTCATCGACTACACCGAGGACGCGCTGCGCGAGGTCGCGGTCAAGGTGGTCACCCTGGCCAACGCCGAGGACCTGCCCGCGCACGGCCAGGCCGTACTCGCCAGGTTCCCGGCGAACGGCACCTCGGACGGCAGCCAGGACGAGCGGAGTGACGGATGACCATCGGTGACCGGATCACCCTCGCCGACCTGCCGCTGCGCGCCGACCTGCGCGGCCACAGCCCCTACGGCGCGCCCCAGCTGGACGTGCCCTACCGGCTCAACACCAACGAAAACCCCTACCCGCCGCCGCCCGAACTCGTCGCCGACGTAACCGCGGCGGCCGCCGCGGTCGCCGCCGGGCTGCACCGCTACCCCGACCGGGACGCGGTGGCACTGCGCACCGACCTGGCCGCCTACCTGACCCGGTCCACCGGCGTCGAGCTGACCGCGGCCAACCTGTGGGCGGCCAACGGTTCCAACGAGATCCTGCAACAGCTGTTGCAGGCGTTCGGCGGCACCGGGCGCACCGCGCTGGGCTTCGAGCCGTCCTACTCGATGCACCCGATCATCGCCGCCGGCACCCGCACCGAATGGGTGCCCGCGCCGCGCCGGGCCGACTTCTCGCTCGACGTGCACGCCGCCGCCGAGATCGTCGCCGAGCGGCAGCCGGACGTGGTCTTCGTGACCAGCCCGAACAACCCGACCGGGCAGTCGGTGCCGGTCGGCGAACTGCGTGAGCTGCTGGCCGCCGCGCCCGGCCTGGTCGTGCTGGACGAGGCGTATGCCGAGTTCTCCGACCGGCCCAGCGCGGTCACCCTGCTCGCCGAGTTCCCCGGCACGCTCGTGGTCAGTCGCACGATGAGCAAGGCGTTCGCCTTCGCCGGCGGCCGGCTGGGCTACCTCGCCGCCGCCCCGGCCCTGGTGGACGCGTTGCAACTGGTCCGGCTGCCCTACCACCTCTCCAGCCTCACCCAGGCCGCCGCGCGGGCCGCGCTGGCCCACGCCGACGCGACGCTCGGTTCGGTGGCCAAGCTCGTCGCCGAGCGGCGCCGGGTCTGCGCTGCCCTGGTCGAGCTGGGTTTCCGGGTGGTGCCCAGCGATTCGAACTTCGTACTGTTCGGCCCGTTCGAGGACGCGGCCGCGAGTTGGCAGTCCTATGTGGACCTCGGCGTGCTCATCCGGGACGTTGGCGTGGCCGGCCACCTGCGGGTGACCATCGGCACGCCGCAGGAGAACGACGCGTTCCTGCGAGCCGGCGAGAAGGTCGACGCCAGCGAGAAGATCAGCGAGAAGATCAGCGAGACCAAGGGGAGTGCCGGATGAACCGGGTCGGCCGGATCGAGCGGACCACCAAGGAATCCTCGGTGGTGGTGGAGATCGACCTGGACGGTTCGGGCAAGGTCGAGGTGAACACCGGCGTCCCGTTCTACGACCACATGCTCACCGCGTTCGGCGTGCACGGCTGTTTCGACCTGACCGTGTCGGCGACCGGCGACATCGAGGTGGACGGCCACCACACCGTCGAGGACGTGGCGATCGTGCTCGGCCAGGCGATCGGCCAGGCACTGGGCGACAAGGCCGGCATCCGCCGGTTCGGCGACGCCTGGGTGCCGATGGACGAGTCGCTCGCGCACGCCGCGGTCGACGTGTCCGGCCGCCCCTACTGCGTGCACGTCGGCGAGCCGGAGATGATGGCCGGGTTCGTCGTCGGCGGCAACTACGCCACTGTGCTCAACCGGCACGTCTTCGAGTCGCTTGCCTTCCACGGCCGGCTCGCCCTGCACGTCCGGGTCGAGCACGGTCGCGACCCGCACCACATCACCGAGGCGCAGTACAAGGCGGTGGCCAGGGCGATCCGGGCAGCCGTCGAACCCGATCCCCGCTCGCCCGGGGTGCCGTCGACCAAAGGTGTGCTCTGAGTGTCCAAGGAATGGGTACTGCCGCTGCTGATCCTGGTGGCCGGCTTCCTGATCGGCGGGGTCTACTCCTCCTGGAAGAACAACTCCCGGGTGATGGCCGGCGTGCTCGCCGTCGCCGCGGCCCTGGCCATCGCCGCCGGCGCCGCCTGGTACTTCTCCTAGGCGTGTCCCGTGGATCTTTTCCGGCTGCACGGCGACGATCCACGGGACACGCCCTGCCCCTCAGTTGATCCCACCTTCGGTGGCCGGCCGCAGTTTCGGCGCGCCGGGCCCGAACGCGGCCAGTTCGTCCTCGTGGTTGTAGAGCGCGCAGGTGCGCAGTGACAGGCAGCCGCAGCCGATGCACCCGGTCAGCTTGTCGCGCAGCCGGTGCAGCGCGTCGATGCGCGCGTCCAGTTCGCCCCGCCAGGAGTTGGACAGCCGGGCCCAGTCGGTCTTCGTCGGCGGCCGTCCCGCCGGCAGCGTGGCCAGCGCGTCCTTGATCTGCTCCAGTGACAGCCCGACCCGCTGCGCGGTGCGGATGAACGCGAGCAGCCGCAGCACCGTCCGCGGGTAGCGGCGCTGGTTGCCGGTGGTCCGCTCGGCCGCGATCAGGCCGGCCTCCTCATAGAAGCGCAGTGCGGTGTGCGACACGCCACTGCGCTCGACGACCTGTCCGATGGTCAGCTGTTGGGGGAGTGGTGGCACGGCACCCAGATTACTCCTTGACCTCCATCTAACTGGAGCTTGCACAGTGGTGCCATGACCACTGCGACCACAACCGGCTACGCCGATCTGCCGGCCCTGATGGGGCGGATGACGGGTGACGAGAAGCACGCGCTCGCCGCGTCGTCCACCGTCGACGTGCTGTGGGTGCTCTACGACCGGATTCTCCGGATCTCCCCGGACACCGTCGACGATCCCGACCGGGACCGGTTCCTGCTGTCCAAGGGACACGGGCCGGCCGGCTACTACGCCGTGCTCGCCGCGAAGGGCTTTCTTGACCCGGATCTGCTGACCGGTTGGGGTTCGGTGGACTCGCCGCTGGGTTACCACCCCGACCGGATGCTGCTGCCCGGGGTGGAGATCAGCAGTGGCTCACTCGGCCACGGCCTGCCCATCGCCCTCGGCGTGGCGCTGGGCCTGCGCGCCACCGGCCGTACCGAGCCCCGGGTGTTCGTGCTCGTCGGCGACGGTGAGCTGGACGAGGGCAGCAACCACGAGGCGATCGCGCTGGCCGGCCGGCTGGGACTGGACCGGCTGACCGTGCTGGCCATCGACAACAGCAGCGCCAGCCTCGGTTGGCCGGGCGGGCTGGTCGGCCGGTTCGCCGTCGAGGGCTGGCAGACCGACACCGTGCTCGGTCTCGACCATGATCAACTGGCCGCCGCCATCAGCATGCCCCACCCGGACGGCCCGCTGGCCGTGGTGGTCCGGACGACGCCGAAGGAGAAGTGATGACCACCGCCGCGCAGGTGCAGACCGAGGAGCTGAGCACCACCATGCGGGACACGTTCGCCCAGGTCGTGAACGAGGCGCTGGACGCCGATCCGCGGCTGGCCCTGGTGCTCGCCGACATCTCGGCGAGCATGTTGACCGGCGCCAAGGAGCGACATCCCGACCGGGTGATCAACGTCGGTATCCGCGAGCAGGCGATGATCGGCGTGGCCGGCGGCCTGGCGCTGACCGGCCTGCGCCCGATCGTGCACAGCTTCCCGTCGTTCCTGGTGGAGCGCCCGTTCGAGCAGCTCAAGCTCGACCTCGGCCACCAGGGCGTGGGCGCGGTGCTGGTCAGCGCGGGCGCGTCCTACGACATGGCCGCCGCGGGCCGGACCCACCAGTCGCCCGCCGACGTGACACTGGTGGACACCCTGCCCGGCTGGACGATCTACCTGCCCGGTCACCCGGCGGAGGCGGAACGTTTGCTGTACAAGGCTTTCACCGGCGAAGACCGGGTGTACGTCCGGCTCTCCGGCCAGGCCAACCGCCAGCCGTACGCGCTGGACGGGTCGGACCGGCTGACCATCCTGCGCACCGGCCGCCGCGGCCTGGTGCTCGCGGTGGGCCCGGTGGCCGACCGGGTGCTCGCCGCGACCGAGCAGCTGGACGTGACGGTCGCCTACACCGCCACGGCCCGACCCCTGGACGGCGCAGGCCTACGCGCCGCCGCGCTCGCCGCCGACCAGCCCGACGTGGTCCTGGTCGAGCCCTACCTGGCCGGCACGTCGGCCTACCTGGTGAACGCCGCGCTGGACAACGTGCCGCACCGGGTCCGCTCGCTGGGCGTCGGCCGGGAGACCGAGGTGCGGATGTACGGCAGTGCGGACGACCACGACGCCGTGCACGGCCTGGACGCCGCCGGCATCCACGCGTCGATCGTCTCATTCCTGCGCTGACGGGCCGGCTCACCTGCGGACACCCACCGGGTAACCTGGGCGAATGCCTCGCCTCGTCGTGCTGGACTACGGGTCCGGCAACCTGCGGTCCGCCGAACGCGCGCTGCGCCGGGTCGGCGCGGACGTGGAGGTGACCGCCGACTTCCGGGCCGCGATCGACGCGGACGGACTGGTCGTCCCGGGGGTGGGCGCGTTCGCCGCGTGCATGCGCGGCATCACCGACGTGCACGCCCAGCGCATCATCGGCCGCAGGTTGGCCGGCGGCCGGCCGGTGCTGGGCATCTGCGTGGGGATGCAGGTGCTCTTCGAGCGCGGGGTCGAGCACGGCATCGAGTCCGAGGGCTGCGGCGAGTGGCCGGGCACGGTCGAGCGGCTGCACGCCGAGGTGTTGCCACACATGGGCTGGAACACGGTCCGCGCGGACCCCGCGTCCACCCTGTTCGCCGGCCTGCCCACCGACGCGAGGTTCTACTTCGTGCACTCCTACGGCGTGCGCGAGTGGACCCTGGCGACCGACGACACCATCCCGGCGCCGCTGGTCACCTGGGCCCATCACGGCGAGGATTTCGTTGCGGCGGTGGAGAACGGCCCGCTGTGCGCGACCCAGTTCCACCCGGAGAAGTCCGGCGACGCGGGTGCGCAGCTCCTGGAGAACTGGCTCAAGTCCGTCGTCGGCTGACCCGGTCGGGCGCGGGGTGTCGGCCGTCGTGATGCCGGTTGCTCCGAACGCCAAGTAGGGTTGTCCGGTGACTCTCACCCTGTTGCCCGCCGTGGACGTGGCCGACGGCAAGGCCGTCCGGCTCGTTCAGGGTGCCTCCGGCACCGAGACCTACTACGGCTCACCGCTGGACGCGGCCCTCGCCTGGCAGTCCGACGGTGCCGAGTGGGTCCACCTGGTCGACCTCGACGCCGCGTTCGGCCGGGGCTCCAACCGGGAACTGCTGGCCGAGGTGATCGGCAAACTGGACGTTCAGGTCGAGCTGTCCGGCGGCATCCGCGACGACGAGTCGCTGGCCGCCGCGCTGGGTACCGGCTGCCGCCGGGTCAACCTGGGCACCGCCGCACTGGAGGACCCGAGCTGGTGCGCGAAGGTGATCGCCGAGTTCGGCGACCGAGTCGCGGTCGGCCTGGACGTACGCATCACCAGCGAGGGCCACCGACTGGCCGCGCGTGGCTGGACCAAGGACGGCGGCGACCTGTGGGAGGTGCTGGACCGCCTCGACCGGGATGGCTGCGCCCGCTACGTGGTCACCGACGTGAGCAAGGACGGCACCCTCAAGGGCACGAACAACAAGCTGCTGGCAGACGTCTGTGCCCGCACCGACGCCCCGGTGATCGCCTCCGGCGGCGTGTCCAGCGTGGACGACCTGCGGGCGCTGGCCGAACTGGAGAACGACGGCGTAGAGGGCGCAATCATCGGCAAGGCCCTGTACACCGGCGCATTCACAATGCCGGCAGCGCTGGCAGCGGTAAGAGCGTAACGAGTCGTCAGTCAGCCGAGCCGGTACCAGGTTCCGCCTCGGACGCCTCGGCAACGTCGGCAGCTGGCTGCTCCAGCGTCACCCCGATCAGCGCGGTCCCACTGTCCCCCCGCCGCAACCGGCTGAAAAAGATCAACAACTTCCCCAGCATCCCGTACTTCCGCCCGATCAACCCGGTGAGCCGAGCCGTCTCAGCCGAGTCGAGCAACTCGGCCCGACCGAGCAGGGACTCGCCGCTGGGCTTGCCGCGCCGGTCGCAGGGCACGATCTCGACCGTGCCGTCCCGCCGGATGCGCTTCACCTTGCCGGTGTCCATCGCCGTCCAGACGACCAGCCGCTCGCCGTCCTGAGCGGCCCAGACCGGCGTGGGCACGGCCCGGCCATCCTTGCGGAAGGTGGTCAGCAGGATGTATTTCTCCGCGCCCAGCCGGTCGAGTTCAGCATTCATCGGGCCACAGTAGCCCCGTTCGGAGCCGGTCCGAGGTAGGCGCGGATGACCGATTCGTCATGTTCTGCGCACTGCCCGGGCTGTTGCCCGTGCGGTGAGTTCCCGGGCCTGTCGAAGCCTTGCTGCCGACACTTCTCTTCGCGGAGTGAGATGCTCTGACCTGAGAAGATCCCGCGTCGGAGCGGTCCTGGCGTAGGCTGACACGGTGGGACAGGCCGAGCTCCAGCGCAGCTACCTTCCGGTCTCCGACGTGAACTGGCTGCTGCACCGCGCGGCCCAGCGCTTCGGTGAGGCGATGGAACAGGCCGCCACTCGGCACGGCGGCAGTATGCGCGGCTACCTGGTGCTTTCCGTGCTGGTGAAGGACCCCGGCCGTTCCCAGCTGGCCATCTGCTCGGCCCTCGCCCTGGACAAGACGACGCTGACCAGCGTGCTCGACCGGCTGGAGCAGCACGGCATGGTGATCCGCCGGCCCGATCCCACCGACCGCCGGGTGCGCATCCCGGAGATCACCGACGCCGGCCGGGAGTTGCAGCAGCGCATCGGTGCGGCGGTGCGCACGGTGGAGAACGAACTGCTCGGCACGCTCGCCGAGGGCGACCAGGAGCAGCTGCGGGCCATCCTGTTGCGACTGATCGGCGGCGAACACGGTGCCGCAGCCCCCTCGGCCGGCTCCTGCATCTGATCGTCCGACCAGCCCGGATAGGCTGAACACATGGCGGTAGCGGTACGGATCATCCCCTGTCTCGACGTGGACGCGGGACGCGTGGTGAAGGGCGTCAACTTCACCGACCTGGTCGACGCGGGCGACCCGGTGGAACTGGCCGCCGCCTACGACGCCGAGGGCGCCGACGAACTGACCTTCCTCGACATCACCGCGTCCAGTGGCGGCCGGGAGACCACCTACGACGTGGTGCGGCGCACCGCGGCCCAGGTGTTCATCCCGCTCACCGTCGGCGGCGGGGTGCGCAGCGAGCAGGACGTG
>DATATV010000039.1:0-236652 GCA_036268615.1 Pseudonocardiaceae bacterium | reverse complement strand
CGTTGGCTAAGCGGTGGCCGTTGGCTAAGCGGTGGCCGTTGGCTAAGCGGTGGCCGTTGGCTAAGCGGTGGCCGTTGGCTAAGCGGTGGCCGTTGGCTAAGCGGTGGCCGTTGGCTAAGCGGTGGCCGTTGGCTAAGCGGTGGCCGTTGGTTGCCTTTGTTGGGTCTGAATGGCGAAGGGTCGCTTCGCTCCTGGTCCTCCCGTGTCGCTGGCGCGACAGGACCCCCCCTTAGCTGCCTCCGCCGCCGTGGCCCTTGAAGTCGTTGGTGACGATCACGATCACCCCGGGGCTGGCATAGGCGATACCCGGGAAACGAGGCTGGACCCGCATCCCGAACTGCTGCCCCAACGCCGTGGCCGTGGCCTGCTCACCGGGCAGTGAGGTGTAGTACACCGTGCTGGTCGGGATCGACCCCTGCGAGTAGTTGCCGGTCTCGACCACGTCGAAGCCGGCCTGGGTGAAGTCCGCGGTGGCGGCAGCGGCCAAGCCCTTGATCGTGCCGTTGTTGTAGACCCGGACCTGCACCTGGCCGATCCCTGGCACGCCACCGTCCGGGGTGGTCGTGGTCGGCGGCGGCGCGATCGTGGTGGTCGGTCCGACCGGCGGCCCCGCCGGAGTGGTGGTCGGCGGCTTGGTCGTGGTGGCCGGCGACGTGGTGGCCGGCTTCGTCGCGGGGCGGCTCGCCGTGGTCGTCGGTGCCGGCTGGTTGGTGCTGGTCGACGCGGCAGCGGGATGGCTGTTGCCGCTGCTGGTCAGCGCGAACACACCCAGGCCGACCGCGATCACGGCCACTCCGAGCAGGATCAACCCGGCCGTCCGGGCCGGCCGAGTTGGCCCGGACGGAGGTAGCGAACTCATCCACATCTCCCTTGTGCTCCGGGCGCCGACGGGTCGTCGGCCGCGCCGGACTGGCGTCGCCGCTGGCCGGCGCGGGCCGCGCGCCGCTCGGTTCGGTTCACCGCGGTTCGAACCCGAGTCGGCGGGCCGCGCGAGACCGCGCCCGCGTCGCCCGCGCCCGGCGCAACCGCTTGATCAGCATGGGATCGACCTGCAGGGCTTCCTGCTTGTCCAGCAACCCGTTCAGGACCTGGTAGTACCTGGTGGCGGACATGTCGAAGAGCTCATGGATGGCCCGCTCCTTGGCGCCGGCGTACTTCCACCACTGCCGTTCGAAGGCAAGGATTTCCTGCTCGCGGCTGGTCAGGCCACCGTCCGCCGGTCCGTCCTCCGGCGTCAGCGCCTCTGCGGCATCCATCTGGCTCCTCGCCTCGCGGTCGGGGATCCCGGTCATCCGAAATCACACAGCTGTGATTTCACGGGCGTCATTACACCATGTGATCGTGATCGCGTGCCGGCGATCTCCCGGCGAGTCATCGGGTCCGAGCCTTTAGAGTCACCAACATGTCCGTTCATCCCATTCGGATCGTCGGTGACCCGGCGCTGCACCGTCCCGCGCGCCCGGTCGAGACGTTCGACGCGGACCTGCGGACGCTCGTCGAGGACATGTTCGAGACCAACACCGCCGCCAACGGCGCCGGGCTCGCGGCTCCGCAGATCGGCATCGACCTGCGCGTTTTCGTCTACGACTGCGATGACGACGAGGGTGCCCGGCACCGGGGTGTGATGGTCAACCCGACGATCGAGACCTCGGCCGTGCCGGAGACCATGCCCGACCCGGACGACGACTGGGAGGGCTGCCTGTCGGTGCCCGGCGAGTCGTTCCCGACCGGTCGTGCGGACTGGGCCAAGGTCACCGGGTTCGACCCGGACGGCAACCCGGTCGAGGCCGAGGGCACCGGCTTCCTGGCGCGCTGCTTCCAGCACGAGACCGACCATCTCAACGGGCTGCTCTATCTGGACCGACTGGTCGGCCGCAACGCCCGGGAGGCCAAGCGGATGCTCAAGCGGAACAGCTGGGGCACGCCGGGGCTGAGCTGGGACCCCGCCACCGAGCCCGATCCGTTCGGGTGACCGGAGCGCCCCGTTCATCAGCCCGCCACCTCTCCGTCAATGAGTGACAGGTACCGAAACTAGTCCCCAGCACCGACAGGACTCGACCGCACTGGCCCTGCCGCCATGCCTGCCCGCGAGTCGGCCGTCAGCAACTGCGCCAGGGCAGTTCCGGGGTGCCGGTCAGCTGTTGGAAACTGCCGGCGGCGGCTAGTTCCTCGTACCGGCCCGAGCGCAGGTAGGCCCGCAACCACCCGGAGCTGGCCGGCTTCGCGGCCTCGCCGGTGAGCAGGAAAGGCAGCGACAGCCGCCAGTTGAGTACGACGGTGGACCGGTGCCGGTGCGGGGCGCGCAGCGCCGTGCGGGCCGCGCGGATCGAGTGCTCGTTCGGGCTGACCGTGCCATCGGGGGCGGTGTGGCGCCACGCCCAGCGGGTCTCGTCGGCGATCTGGCACAGCACGCAGCCGACCGGTCCGGTGCCCAGCTCACTGTGACATTGTGGACAGTCGGTGATCGCCATCGCCCAGTCCACACAGGTCCAGGTGTGCGCGCCGATCTCGGCGGCCAGCACCCGCTCGGCGAACCGGCGTTCGTCCGCGCCGCCCGGGGTGACCTGCTCGTCGCCGAGCAGCGCATACCAGTCGGCCAGCCAGAATCCGTCCACCAGACCGGCGCAGTCCGGGCAGTCCGGATAGCCCCGGCCGGCCAGTTCGTCGCACTGCGCGCAGCGCTGGACCTCGGGGGGTCGACGCAACCGTCGTCCGCCCGGCGAGAAGGGCTGCCGGTCCAACACGGGGAAACGGTACGCCGAACCAGGGGTTGGCACCGGATGACCGGGATGGCTACCCTCGGACGGGCAGCCGAACCCGGCTGGCCACAACTGAAAACAACCTCGGGAGCTTGCACCCAAGCGGGCTGAGAGGGCGGTTGGTGTCGCGATCAGCGACCCGGTGCCGCCGACCGACTGAACCTGACCGGGTAATGCCGGCGTAGGAAGGGGCTGACTTGACGACGCTGGGTGACGCATCCGTTCGACCGCGGGTCACGATCGGGTCGATCAGTGGATCACACAAGGTTTATCGCGAACAGGACGGTCTCCGGGTGCCGTTCCGCCGGGTGGATCTGAGCAACGGCGAACACCTCGACCTCTACGACACTTCCGGCCCGTACACCGACGAGACCGCGCGGATCGACGTGGCCGCCGGGCTGCCCGAGGTACGGGCCGACTGGATCGCCGGCCGCTCCGCCCCGCACGACGCATCCGTGCCCAGCTCCCCCGTGCCCGGCTCCCTCGTGCAGGGCTCCCTCGTGCAGGGCGCATCCGTGCAGGGCGCATCCGTGCAGGGCGCGGCGACGCAGTTGGCCTGGGCCCGGGCCGGGATCGTGACCGAGGAGATGCGGTTCTGCGCGGTCCGGGAGGGCGTGGACCCGGAGTCGGTCCGCGCCGAGGTGGCCGCCGGGCGGGCGGTCATCCCGGCCAACCGGCGGCATCCGGAGGCCGAGCCGATGGTGATCGGCAAGCGGTTCGCGGTGAAGATCAACGCCAACATCGGCAACTCGGCGGTGTCCTCCTCGATCGAGGAGGAGGTGGAGAAGATGGTCTGGGCGACCCGGTGGGGCGCGGACACGGTGATGGACCTGTCCACCGGGCGACGCATCGGGCAGACCCGGGAATGGATCCTGCGCAACTCACCGGTGCCGGTCGGCACGGTGCCGATCTACCAGGCGCTGGAGAAGGTCAACGGCGACCCGGCCGCGCTGTCCTGGGAGATCTACCGGGACACCGTGATCGAACAGGCCGAACAGGGCGTCGACTACATGACCGTGCACGCCGGCGTGCGGCTGGCGTTCGTGCCGCTGACCGCGGCCCGGGTCACCGGGATCGTGTCCCGCGGCAGTTCGATCCTCGCCGCCTGGTGTCTGGCGCACCACCAGGAGAACTTCCTGTACACCCGGTTCGCCGAGCTGTGCGAGATCCTGCGCGCCTACGACGTGACGTTCTCCCTCGGTGACGGCCTGCGGCCGGGCTCCATCGCCGACGCGAACGACGAGGCGCAGTTCGCCGAGTTGCGCACGCTGGGGGAACTCGCGTCGGTGGCCCGCGAGCACGGGGTGCAGGTGATGATCGAGGGGCCCGGCCACGTGCCGATGCACAGGATCGCGGAGAACGTGCGGCTTGAGGAACAGTGGTGCGGGGAGGCACCGTTCTACACGCTCGGACCGCTGACCACCGACATCGCGCCCGGCTACGATCACATCACCTCGGCGATCGGCGCGGCGCAGATCGGCTGGCAGGGCACCGCGATGCTGTGTTACGTCACGCCGAAGGAACACCTCGGCCTGCCCGACCGGCACGACGTGAAGACCGGCGTGATCACCTACAAGATCGCCGCGCACGCCGCCGACCTGGCCAAGGGGCAACCGATGGCGCAGCAGTGGGACGACGCGCTGTCGCGGGCCCGGTTCGAGTTCCGCTGGCAGGACCAGTTCAACCTGGCTCTGGACCCGGACACCGCGCGGGCGTTCCACGACGAGACTCTGCCGGCCGAACCGGCGAAGACCGCGCACTTCTGTTCGATGTGCGGACCCAAGTTCTGCGCGATGAAGATCACCCAGGACGTGCGAAGGTACGCTGAGGAACATCAGCTGTCCACTGTGGATGCGATCGAGGCCGGTATGCGCGACAAATCAACAGAGTTCACCACGGGCGGACACCAGATCTACCTACCGGTGGTGACCGAGTGACCGACCAGGAGAACGTGGTGACGAACGTCGCGCCGCCGACCGTGCTGACCATCGCCGGCTCGGATTCCGGTGGGGGCGCCGGAATCCAGGCCGACCTGCGCACGTTCTTCGCATGCGGCGTGCACGGAATGACCGCGGTGACGGCCGTCACGGTGCAGAACTCCTTAGGGGTCAAGGACTTCACCGCGATTCCACCCGAGGTGGTCGCCGCCCAGATCGAAGCGGTGGCCGGCGACATCGGTGTCGCCGCCGCGAAGACCGGCATGCTGGCCAACGCGGAGATCATCGAGGCGATCGCACAGGCGTGTGATCGGGTTGGTATCGGGCGTTCACTGGCAACTCCTTTCGTGGTCGATCCGGTGGCCGCGTCGATGCACGGCGATCCGCTGCTGCACGAGAAGGCCCTGGACTCCCTGCGCAACAACCTGTTTCCGAGGGCGACGCTGGTCACCCCCAATCTGGACGAGGTCCGGCTGCTCGCCGATGTCGACGTGCGCACCAGGGATCAGCTCGCCGACGCCGCGATCGCCATCCACGCGTTCGGTCCGCAGTGGACACTCATCAAGAGCGGCCACCTGAGCGCGGACACCGAATGCGTGGATCTGCTGTACGACGGCACGGCGTTCATCGAGCTGCCCGGCCCGCGGTTCGACACGCCGCACACCCATGGTGGCGGCGACACCATGGCCTCTGCGATCACCTCGGCACTGGCTCGCGGCGCGTCAGTGCCCGAGGCGGTACGCTTCGGCAAGCGGTTCGTGTCGATGTCGGTACGGCATGCGTATCCGTTGGGTGCTGGTGTCGGTCCGGTTTCTCCTTTCTGGCGACTGAATTCCCCCATCGACGATTGAACCAGAACCGGCCGGAGCGCGGATTCGGTTATCCACAGTGGACAAGTTGTCCACAGGTCGTCCAGAACGCGCCCGGCCGGCGGCCCAACCGAATAGACTGGAATCGGGGGGCGCCCCTGGGCCCGCCGGAGAAACGTCGGTGCGCAGCGGGAATGCGGCGGGGCGCCGCCGGGGAGGCGCCGGCCATCTGGCAAGCGACAGGGCGCCACCGGAACTACGCCGGCCACCAGGGAAGCGTTGGAGCGCCACCGTTCCGGCGGTCTCGGGCATCATCCGGTAGGCCGTCCCAACCATCCCGGCCATCAGCAAACTGACGAGCGAGGCGGGTCGGGAGCAACCGGCCCCCGACCCGCTTCCGTTGCCAGTACCACGAATGCCAGTACCACGATTGCCAATCCCGCGAATCAGCCTCGCGGTAGGGTTTCGGAGAGGACCGCGGGCAGGCTGGACCAGTCGTTGGAGACCACGCTGGCGTGGTCGGCCGCCAGCTGGGCGACCCTGGCCTGGGCGTCGGACACCGACGGGTTGGTGTCACTGAGGGTGGGGCTGACGTTCTGCGCGTCCGTCATGACCAGAATGTAGTGGTTGGTGTCATACCAGGACGTGTCCACCGTCGTGACGTACGTGTTCGCGTCGCCGTCGAAGAACACGAACCACGGGCGGATCGTGGTGTCCGAGTACTGCGTGCGCGGGTCACCGGTCGCCGCGCCCAACACCGTGGGGAATGTCGTCGCGGTGGCGATTTTGCCGCTGGCGTACAGGTTCTTGACGTACGTGGCGTATTCGACGTCGGTGTGCAGGGTGTCGGTCGGGTTGGCCAGTTCGACGGTTCCCGGGATCACGTACATGATCATCTTACCGGCCAGCGACGCACGGCTCGGCCAGGCGTTCGCCTTCGCGGCCGCGTCCAAAGTGGAGTATTTGCCGGCGAGCAGGTCGGCCGGGCGGTACAGGATACTGCCCACCTGACCGTTCACGTACGAGTCGAACTCCGCCGGGCCAAGGCCGAGGTTGTTCTGGAACCCGGCTTTCAGCTCGACCTTGACATAGATCGGGCCGGCCGTGGGGTGCGCGGCGAGCCAGTACTTGATGTCGTCCAGGCAGGCGTTGAGGTCCTTGTTCGCGCTGCCGGTGTAGAGGTCCGCCGGGCTGGATGCGTTGACGCAGTTGTTGCTGTTACTGGTCAGGCTGTCGTGACCGACCTTCCACTCCTGGGTGAACACGTCGTCCCAGGCGTCCAGCTCGATCATCTGCGCACCGGCGTCCAGCGCCTGCGCCAGGTACGGGTAGTCCGCCGGGTTGTACGTGTTGTGCACGCCCACGACGGTGGACTGGGCCAGCGAATCGGACCCGGTGTCGGCGCTCGCCGGTGCCGCGGTGAGCGCGGTGACAGTGATGGCGGACAGGCCGACCACCGTGGCGACCAACCCGGCCCGCCGCGCGTGATGACCGAACCGATGGCGAATCCGGCTGAGCAGCATCATGCCTCCCGTAACACGCGTTGAACGTGAAATTGATTCACGCCAGCTGACGGTAACGGGAGGTACTGAGCACACGACAGCGCGCAGATGAACGAATCGACACTGACCGTTGACTGTTGGCGGCCGACCCTCGCCGGCCCGTTGGTCAGGTGCGGTCTTCCTCCATCACCAGGGCTTCCAGGGCGGACAGGGCCTCGGTGAGCACGGTGCGCTGTTCGGGGGTGAGCCGGTCGAGCCGACGGCGCAACTCCTGCAGCCGGCTGGAGTACAGGCCGGAGGTGATCCGCTCGCCCTCCTCCGTCGGCGTGACCAGGAAGGCGCGGCCGTCGTTCGGGTCCGGCTCGCGCCGGACATAACCGGCGTCGACCAGCATGGACACGATCCGGGACAACGTCGGCGGGGCCACCGCCTCCTTGGCCGCGAGGTCACCCAGCCGCATCGAGCCGTGGTTCACCAAGGTGGCCAGCGCGGATGCCGCGCCGTGTCCGAGCTCCGCCGAGCCGGACCCCACCCGGCGCAGTGATCTGGACAGCCGGCCCACCGCGAGGTACAGCCGCGCGGTGTCCTCATGCTCGACCACCTCGGTCCGTGTCGCTGTCACGCCGGATTCGCCTCCTTGGTTCACACGGCAGTTCCCACCATGATGCCGCGCGTCGACGGAAACCACCGTCAGGCCCGCTCGACCTGAACACACCAACAACGTCGGAGACCCCGGAATGGTTCAGCACGAATCGTTCAACATCAGCTGATTCGACAGCGAACGGTCCGGTGGCGATGGTTGAGCACCGGATGGTTCAGTGCCGGACGGTTCAACGGGGCGTTCAGCGGGGCGAACTGGTTCAGCGGGGCGGACTGGACGCCTGGGCCCAGAACCGCTGCGGCACCCGGCCGGCCAACCGCGCCGCCCGCCCGGCCCGGACGCCGTCGCGCATCGCCGCCGCCATCAGCGCGGGATCGGTCGCCTTGGTCACCGCGGTCGCCAGCAACACCGCTGAGCAGCCCAGTTCCATCGCCACACAGGCGTCGGACGCGGTGCCGATCCCGGCGTCCAGGATCACCGGCACGCCCGCCCTGGCCACGATGAGTTCGATGTTGTGCGGATTGCGAATGCCCAGGCCGGTGCCGATCGGCGAACCCAGCGGCATCACCGCGGCGCAGCCGGCCTCCTCCAGTCGTAGCGCGAGCACCGGGTCGTCGTTGGTGTAGGGCAGCACGGTGAAACCGTCGTCCACCAACTGCTCGGCCGCGTCCAGCAGTTCGATCGGGTCGGGCAGCAGGGTCCGGTCGTCGGCGACCACTTCGAGTTTCACCCAGTCGGTGTCCAGCGCCTCCCGGGCCAGCCGAGCGGTGAGCACCGCCTCGGCGGCCGTGCGGCAGCCCGCGGTGTTGGGCAGCAGGGTGATCCCCAGCCTGCGCAGCAGGTCCAGCACGCCGGTGCCGCCGGTCGCGTCCATCCGGCGCATCGCCACCGTGGTCAGCTCGGTGCCCGACGTGCGCAGCGCCCGCTCCAGGATGGCCAGGTTGGTCGCGCCGCCGGTGCCCATCACCAGCCGGGAGCCGAACACCGTACCGGCGATGACCAGCTCGTCCGGGGCCGGCTCGTCGGTCGGCATGGTCAGGTGGACCTCGTTGGTATCGGTGTTCATGTCAGCCTCCCTGCACCGCGGTCAGCACCTCGATCTCGTCGCCGTCCCGGACCGGGGTGTCCGGCCACTCGGCCTTGGGGACCACCTCACCCGATCGGGCGACCGCGACGCCGCTGGCGGGTGCGTCCAGCCTGCGCAGCACGTCGGAGACGGTCGAACCGTCGGGCAGGTCCCAGTGCTCGCCGTTGACTATTGCCTTCATCGGTCCCTCCCCGTGGACGACGACATGGATGACACGGGTGGCGCCGGTGCCGTGGACCCGTCGGCGAGCAGGTCGGCGACGAGTTCTGCGGTGATCGGCGCGAGCAACATGCCGTTGCGGCCGTGTCCGGTCGCGGCCAGCACGCCCGGTTCCAGCCAGCGGATCACCGGCAAATTGTCCGGGGTGCCCGGTCTGAAGCTCGCGGCGCACTCGACAAGTTCGTAGTCGGCGAGACCGGGCAGCAGGCGTTCGGCGTCGGCAAGCAGGTCGCGCACGCCGGCCACCCGGGGGCCTGGTTCGAAGCCGGCCTCGTACTGGGTCGCGCCGACCACGAGCTGTCCCTCGTCGCGCGGCACCAGGTAGACGTGCCGGCCCTCGACCAGGCCGCGAACCGTGCGGCTCGGTGGCGGCAGCGAGCCGGGGCGGGCGCGCAACCGGACGATCTCACCCTTGACCGGGCGGATCAGTGACGCCAGCGCCGGGTGCAGGGCGCCGCTCCAAGCGCCGGCCGCGATCACCACCACGTCGGCGTCGAGCCGGCTGCCGTCGGCGAGGTCGACCGTGCCCGGCCGGACGGCGGTGGCGGGGGTCCGGCGGAGTGTGACGCCGTGGTCGGTGAGCGCGGCGAGCAGCGCGTCGAGCAGTTGCCGGTTGTCCACCGCGAGGTCACCGGGAACTGACAGTCCACTTCGGACAGATGTGCCGATGCTCGGTTCCCGGGCGCGGAGTTGGCGGCCGGTGAGCGCTTCGGCGGGTCGGCCGAGGGCGGCGAGGAAGTCGGCGAGGGTGTTGAGTTCGGTGCGGTCGGCGGAGTCGACGGCGGCCACCAGCGTGCCCTCGGTGCGCAGGCCCGGGTCGTGGCCGAGCTCACGCAGCTCGGCGGCGAACTCCGGCCAGCGGTCCAGGCCGGCCCTGCCGAGTTCCAGCAGCGACTCCTCGCCCGGCCACGCCTCGGTAACCGGGGCCAGCATGCCGCCGGCCACCCAGGACGAGCCCGACCTCGGCTTGGGATCGACAACGGTGACCTGGGCGCCCGACCGGGCCGCCCGCAACGCGATCGACGCACCGATCACGCCCGCGCCCACCACGGTGACTCTCATCTGCACTCTCGCTCCCTGCGCCGGCATGATCCGGATCAGGTTCGACGGTCGGGGCGGCGCCCGGCGGTGACCTGCACCACCCGCGGCAGCCCCCTCTCAGCCCGGTTCCTCCGGACTCCCGTGCGGACCACTGCCCACGGTAGCGCAGCGTCCGCCGGCAGGTAGCTTGGCTGCGTGCCGGGAGCAGACGGAAACTGGATCAGGCAGCGGTTGGCGGACGCACGGCTGTACCTGTGCACGGACGCCCGCCGGGACCGCGGTGACCTCGCCGAGTTCGCCGACGCGGCGCTCGCCGGCGGGGTGGACATCATTCAGCTGCGCGACAAGGGCGCACCGGAACTGGAGGCGCGCCAGGAGCTCGCCGCACTCGAAGTGCTCGCCGAGGCGTGTGCCCGGCACGGCGCGCTGCTGTCGGTGAACGACCGGGCGGACATCGCGCTGGCCGCCGGGGCGCACGTGCTGCACCTCGGCCAGGACGACCTGCCGGTGCCGATCGCCCGGCGGATCGTCGGCGACGAGATGGTCGTCGGCCGGTCCACGCACGCGGTGGCCGAGGCGGACTCGGCCGCGGCCGAGCCGGGCGTCGACTACTTCTGTGTCGGGCCGTGCTGGCCGACACCGACCAAGCCGGGCCGGCCGGCGCCCGGGCTCGACCTGGTGCGGCACGCCGCTCAGGCGGAGCGGCCGTGGTTCGCGATCGGCGGGATCGACGCCGGTCGGCTGGCTGAGGTGCTGGCTGCCGGCGCGCGGCGGGTGGTGGTGGTCCGGGCGATCACCGAGGCCGAGGACCCGCGGGAGGCGGCAGCCGGCTTCGCCGCACAGCTACGGTGAGGTCCTGCCGCGCCAGCGGCACGGGAGGACCAGGAGCGAAGCGACCCTTCGCCGATCCGACGGCTCAGCGCCCAGGAGGATTCTGACCCGACGTGACCGTCACCGGCGGCGGGGTGGTGGTTGGCGTCACTCCCGTCGGCTGAGTGGTGGTCGGGTTCGTCGTCTCGCCGGGTTGCGCGGACGTGCTCGGGGCGACCGTGGTCGAGCTGCTCGGGGTCGGCGTCGCCGCCGTGCTGGTCGGCGCGGTGCTGGTCGGCGTGCTGCTGCCGGTGGTCGGCGTCGTCGGGTCGGCCGGTTGCGTCCGCTGAGTTGGCTCGCCGAACAGGCTGCCGACCGTGGTGCCCGCGCTGCCGCCGGAGATCGGGCCGCCGTGCAGCAGTTCCACCCCGGTGACCACCGCCATGCCCAGCAGGAACATGCCGGCGGTGAGGCCGGCGAGCACCTGCCACCGCCGCCACCAGGGCTTGTCGTCCCTGGGTGGGGACACGGTCCCGGTCGGCGGAGACACCGGACGCAGCATCCGGGTGGTCTGGTCGTCCGGGCGCCGGACCGGTCGGACGATCGTGGTGCGCGCGTTCGCGGCCCGTGCCTCGACGTTGCGGACCGAGGAGACCTTGGACCGCAGCGTCTCGCGGGTTCGTTCAAGGGAGCGTTGGTACAGCGCCGAACCCACGGTGGTCACGGCACTCGCGACACCCGCCCCGGCGATCGTGCCGCCGACACCGATCCGGGAACCCAGGAACGCGGCCGTGATCGCGGCCAGTGCACCCGCGATGAGTTGCGTGGGCCGGATTTCGGTCTTGTTGTTGTTCTTCTTCTCCTCGGTCATGGTCCTCAATGGGCGCTGGTGGGCGAGCGGACTTCCGTCACTGTCAACGTGGTGGACGGCTCGGCGACTCCGCTGGTTGGCCGATGGTGAGCAGGAACACCAATCCAGACCGTCCATTGTGGATATACATACTGGTCACCGGTGCCGCCGACGGGCATGATCTGGTCATGCGACTGGTGACGATCGAGGACATCCGGGCGGCGGCCGACCGGATGCGCGGCGCGGTGGTGCGGACCCCGCTGGTGCCCTGCCTGTGGGCCGACGAGGACCGTCCGCTGTGGTTGAAACCCGAGAACCTGCAGGCGATCGGCGCGTTCAAGGTGCGCGGCGCGCACAACGCGCTGGCCAGCCTGACGGCGGCCGCGCGGACCAGGGGCGTGGTCGCCTACTCCAGTGGCAACCACGCGCAGGCGGTGGCGTACGCGGCCCGGGCCGCCGGGGTGCGGGCGACGATCGTCATCGACGACACCGCGCCCGCGCTGAAGGTGGAGGGCACCCGTGCGCTGGGTGCCGAAGTCGTGCTCGTCCCGCTGGACCAGCGGGAGGCGGTCGCCCACAAGCTGGTCGAGGAGACCGGCGCCACCCTGGTTCCGCCGTTCGACCACCCGGACGTGATCGCCGGGCAGGGCACCATCGGGCTGGAGATCGCCGAGGACCGGCCCGACGTGGACGTGGTGCTCGTGCCGGTCAGCGGCGGCGGGCTGGCCGCCGGGATCGGCGTCGCGATCAGGGCGCTCTGCCCGAACGCGGCGGTGTTCGGCGTCGAGCCGGAGCTCGCGGCAGACACCCGGGACAGCTGGCAGGCCGGCGAACTCGTGCACTGGCCGGCCGACCAGCGGGTGCGCACCTCGGCCGACGGGCTGCGGGCCGAGCCGTCCGAGCTGACCTTCGCGCACCTGCGGGCGACGCTGGAGGGCATCCTGACCGTCAGCGAGGCGGAGATCCACTCGACCATCACCCTGCTGGCGCGGCGGTCCCGGCTGGTCGCCGAACCGTCCGGGGCGGTGGCCCCGGCCGCCTACCTGCACCGGGCGAGCGAACTGCCGGCGGGACGGACGGTCGCGCTGATCTCCGGAGGCAACATCGATCCGGCGCTGCTGGGCCAACTGCTGGCCACGGACGGGCGCTGAGCCGGGCGGGGTGCGCGGACCGGTCGCGCACCCCGGGCCCCCTCAGGGTCGGTTCAGCGTGGCGACGAACTTGTACCGGTCGCCCCGGTAGACCGAGCGCACCCACTCCACCGGCGTGCCCTCGGTGTCGAACGAGTGCCGGGACAGCAGCAGCATCGGCAACCCGACGTCCGCGCCCAGCTGCTCCGCCTCGTCCGGGCTGGCCAGCGCGGTCTCGATGGTCTCCTCGGCGTGACCCATCTCCACCCCGTAGCGCTCGCGCAGCACCTGGTAGAGCGAGCCGCCCGCGGTGACGTAGCGGCGCAGGCCGCGGAACCGGCTGGTCGGCAGGTGTGTCGTCTCCAGCGCCATCGGCTCGCCGTCGGCCAGCCGCAGCCGGTGCAGCCGCAGCACCTTCGCGCCCACCCGCACGCCCAGCAGCTGGGAGAGCTCCGGGTCGGCCGGGTCCTCGGCGATCTCCAGCAGCTTCGAGGACGGCTGGCGGCCCTGGGCGCGCATGTCCTCGGTGTAGGAGGACAGCTGGAGCCGCTGGGCGACCTTGGGCTCGGCGGCGAACGTGCCCTTGCCCTGCACCCGCAGCAGCCGGCCCTCGACGGTCAGCTCGGCCAGCGCCTGCCGCACCGTCGTCCTGGACACGTCGAAATCCGCGGCCAGTGACCGTTCCGTCGGGATCGGTGAACCCGGCGGCATGGACCGGAGCAGATCGAGCAAATGCCGCTTGAGCCCCCAGTACTTCGGCTCGCGCTGCACGCGTGCGCGCGCCGCGGGTTCAGCACCACCGACCGACGACGTTTCCAGCATGGCACCCTCCTTACGTGTCCTTGTCAAGGATGCCCTGTCGGAGGATTTTCCCGCGTTAACACCCCGCAGAAACCTCCAACCCGCAGACCGGCAGATACTCCTGGACCCACGTCGATCCGGCAAGGCCGGGCAACACCGAAGCAACGCGCCGGCAACGCCATGGGGTACTGCCGACCACGCGCCGGGGCCACCATCTCAACTTCGAGTCCCTCTCGTGCTTGACACGTCATGTGGTGTGGACCACTCTGGTCCGCAATGGTCTAAACCAGTTCGACCGGTCCCCGAGCCGGCGTAGAACGACAAGGACAACGCTATGAAGCGTGCGACCCTCTTAACCGTTTGCGCGATGAGCGCAGCGCTGGCCGTGGCCGGGTGCAGCAGCAGTGGCGGTTCGAGCTCCTCGGATGCCGCCAGCGGCAGCACCAACAGCTCCGGCGTGCCGGCCTGCGGTGGCAGCCCCACCCTGGCCAGCGTGCCCAGCGGTAATCACACGCTGACCGTGTGGCTGATGGACGGCTCCGCCCCCAAGACGCTGACCGACCAGCTCAACGCCGAGTTCGAGCAGTCGCACCCGGGTTGGAAGGTCAACTACCAGGTGCAGGAGTGGGACGGCATCGGCGACAAGCTCGCCAAGGCCCTGAGCAGCAGCAACCCGCCCGATGTGGTGGAGCTGGGCAACACCCAGGCCGTCCAGTACGCCCAGTCCGGCGCGCTGATGGACATGACCTCGATCGACAACGCGTTCAACTGCAAGCAGTGGCTCTCGGGCCTGACGGTCTCCGGCGCGTGGCAGGGCAAGCAGTACGCGATGCCGTTCTACGCGGCCAACCGCACGGTCATCTACCGCAAGGACATGTTCGCCAAGGCGGGCATCACCAGCACGCCGACCTCGAACGCGGAGTGGCTCTCCGACATCAGCAAGCTGCGCACCGCCTACGCGACCGACCCCAGCTTCCAGTCGCTCTACCTGCCCGGCCAGGAGTGGTACACCCTGCTGTCGTTCATCTGGGACGCCGGCGGTGACGTGGCCACCGACAACGGCGGGCACTGGCAGGGCGCGCTGAACACGCCGCAGGCGCAGGCCGGCATCAAGTTCTACCAGCAGCTCTACCAGGCCTCGGGCACCAAAGCGCCCAAGGACACCGACGAGGCCACCCCGGCCCAGTCGGACGTGTTCGCCCAGGGTGGCGGCCACGTGGCGATGATGATCGGCCTGCCGTGGGAGGAGGCCGGTGTGGTCACCGACGCCCCCGCGCTGAGCAGTCAGCTGGGCGCCTTCCCGATCCCCTCGGCCACCGCGGGCAAGACCGCGCCGGTGTTCCTGGGCGGTTCGGACCTGGGTATCGCCGCCGGCAGCGCCAACCAGACCGCTGCCGAGGCCTACCTGCAGCTGCTGAGCTCGGCCAAGTACCAGACCCAGCTGGCCGCCGGTGGTTCGGTGCCGGGCACCTCCACCGACACCAGCGCACTGGACGCGAACGTGGTCGGCGCCGCGATGGCCAAGGCCGCCTCGGCCGGTGGCAAGGTCACCCCGATCACGCCGAACTGGGCCACCGTCGAGAACGGCGAGAACCCGCTGAAGTCGATGCTGACCTCGGTGCTCTCGGGTCAGAAGACGGTCGCCGCGGCGGCCGGTGACGCGAACACGCAGCTGACCAAGATTCTCACGTCGAGTAGCTGAGTCGGCGAATATGACCGGGATGACCATCCCAACTGACACCGCGGCGCCGGGGCGGAACACCACCCCGGCGTCGCGGAACCAGCGTCGCGGGTCGGTCGCCGGCCGTCGGGGCAACCGGCGGCCGGCCCGATCACGCTGGCAGGTACTGCCCTACCTGCTGCTCGCCCCGGCCGTGCTGGCCATTCTCGTGCTGCTCGGCTACCCGATCGTCTCGGTGGTGCTGACCAGCTTCCAGAAACTGGATCTGGCGCAGCTGATCCAGCACCAGACGGTGTGGACCGGATTCGCCAACTACCAGGCGGTGCTCTCCGATCCGGACTTCTGGACGATCGTCGTGCGCACGCTGGTGTTCACCGTCGCGTGTGTGCTGGCGATCATGCTCGGTGGCCTGGCCACCGCGCAGCTGATGCGGCACGCGAACCGGGTGATCCGGGTGGTGTTGCAGGTCAGCCTGCTGCTGGCCTGGGCAATGCCGATCATCGCGGCCACCACGGTGTTCCAGTGGATCTTCGACCAGAACTACGGAATCCTCAACAAGACCCTGATCGACCTGGGGTTCCACGGTTTCACCGGTTACGACTGGTTCAGCACCGGCTTCTCCACGATGGCGATCATCGTGCTCCTGATCGCCTGGCAGGGCGTGCCGTTCGCGGCGTTCACCCTCTACGCCGGCCTGCTGACCGTGCCGACCGAGCTCTACGAGGCGGCCGGGATCGACGGCGCCACCGGCTGGCAGACGTTCCGCTCGGTCACCTGGCCCGCGCTGCGGCCGATCGTGTTGATCACCATGTTCCTTGAGGTTCTGTGGGACTTCAAGGTGTTCACCCAGGTCTGGGCGATCCGTCAGGGCGGTCCCGACGAGGGCAGCACCACTCTGTCGGTGCTGCAGTACCTGGACGGGATCTCCGGCCACCACTACGGGGTGGCCGCGGCCGTGTCGGTGCTGATGATCCTGATCATCATCGTGGTGACCGCGCAGTACATCCGGCTGTTGGTGCGGTCCTGGACCAGGGAGGTGTGGTGATGGCCAACGTCGCGCTCCGGACGAACCGGCCGCCCCGGCTGCGAACCGGCCGAGGCAAGCGGACCGCCGTGTCGGTGGTCGGCCTCATCGTCGCGCTGCTGTTCCTGTTCCCCACCTACTGGATGGTGAGCACCGCCTTCAAGCCCGCCGGCGACATCATCACCAGCAGCTACGACCTGATCCCGTTCCACCTGACGTTCAAGCACTTCACCGACGCGGTCGGCAAGCCGGGCTTCGGCACCTACCTGCGCAACAGCCTGATGGTCACCCTCGGCGCGCTGATCCTGGCGCTGTTCTGCGGGTTGCTGGCCGCGCTGCCGCTGGCCCGGATGCGCTTCCGTGGCCGCAAGGGCTTCCTGATGTTGGTGCTGTGCGCGCAGTTGGCGCCGTTCGAGGCGCTGCTCATCCCGATGTACCTGATGATGCGCCGGTTCGACCTGGACACCAGCCTGGTTTCGTTGCTGCTGATCTACTTCGTCTCCACGCTGCCGTTCACCATCTGGACGCTGCGCGGGTTCATCTCGGGCATCCCGGTGGACCTGGAGGAGGCCGCGCTGGTCGACGGGTGCAGCCGGTGGAAGGCGTTCTGGAAGGTGACCTTCCCGCTGTTGGGCCCCGGTCTGGTGGCCACCTCGGTGTACGCGTTCATCACCGCGTGGAACGAGTTTCTCTACGCGTTCGTGTTGATGCAGGACAGTTCGCACTACACGCTGCCGGTCTGGCTGGCCACCTTCCAGACCGCGTTCGGCACCGACTGGGGTGGCGCGATGGCCGCGTCCAGCCTGTTCACCATTCCGGTGCTGGTGTTCTTCCTGCTCGTGCAGCGCAACCTGGTCAGCGGCGTCACCGCCGGTGCGGTGAAGGGCTGATGTGAGGAAACTGGCAGGTAGCACACTTGCGGCGGACGGCGGGCCGGGTGCCGGCTTGCTAAGATTGGTCTAGACCTAACGGCCGGACCGAAAGAGGTGTGCAGAACGGTGGAGGCAGCGGTGACCGAACAGGTGCAACGGGTTCCCGGCGCGCTGATGGCCGCGGAGGTGGCCGCCCAGCCGGAACTGCTCGCCGGGCTCGTCGGGCACCGGGCGGAGATCGCCGAGGTGGCCGAGGTGGTGGCCGGCCGCCGGCCGCGGTTCGCGCTGCTGGCCGCGCGCGGGTCCTCCGACCACGCGGCGCTGTATGCCAAGTACCTGATCGAAGTGCTGCTGCAACTGCCGGCCGGCCTGGTCTCGCCGTCCACCACCACGCTCTACGGGGCCAAGCCGGACCTGTCCGACGTGCTCTTCCTGACCGTCAGCCAGAGCGGCGGCTCGCCCGACCTGATCGAGGTCACCCAGGCCGCCCGGGACCAGGGCGCGCTGACCGTCGCGGTGACCAACACCACGGGCTCGGAGTTGCAGGCCGCCGCCGAACTTTCGGTGGACGTGCGGGCCGGCACCGAACTCGCGGTGGCCGCGACCAAGAGCTATACCGCCACCCTGCTCGGGCTCTACCTGCTGGTGGACGCGATTCGTGGTGGCGACGGCCGGGCGGTGGCCGACATCGGCGCGCTGGCATCGTCCACATTGGACCAGTCCGGCGCGGCGGCCGACGAGGCAGCGCAGCGCTACCGGTACGTCGAGCGCGTTGTCACCACCGGGCGCGGCTACTCACTGGCCAGCGCGCTGGAGGCGGCGCTGAAACTGGCCGAGACGAGCTACCTGTCGGCCCGCGCCTACAGCGGCGCGGACCTGCTGCACGGCCCGGTGGCCGCGGTCGACTCGGAGACCGGCGTGCTCGCGGTGACCAGCAACGGGGCCGGCGCGGCGGCCATGCGCGAGGTGCTGGCCACCGTGCACGGCCGGGGCGCGGACGTGCTCGCGGTCGGCTCGGCCGCCCACGACATGCCGGCGGCAGCGCGGCTCGCGGTGGCGGCCAGCGCCGAGGAGGTCGCGCCGATCCTGGAGATCCTGCCGATCCAGCGGCTCGCGCTGGCGCTCTCGCTGGCCAGAGGCGGCGACCCGGACCAGCCGCGCGGGCTGAACAAGGTGACCAAGACCCGCTGACCGTCTCCACCAGATTCCGGTCGGCGTCAACGAGTGCGGATGCCCGTCAGAAGCGGGCATCCGCACTCGCGTCCGGTCAGCCGACCGGGTCGACGGCTTCTTCGGCGTGACTGGGTTCGGCTGTCCGATCGGGCTGGTCGAGTCGGCGCATCGGGTCCAGTCGCAGGTCGGCGTCGTCGGCCTCGTGCGCGACCTCGCCGTCCACCCAGACCCGGCGCGGGTACAGGTCGTCGTCCCACCAGACCAGGTCGGCCACGGCGTTCTCGGCCAGCCGGCCGAGGTGCGGCTCGCCGATCGTGTCGGCGGGCACCACGGTCGCCGCGGACAGCGCGACCGCCGGGTCGATGCCCAGCGAGACGATGTTGCGCACGGCTCGGTCCAGGGTCAGCGCGCTGCCGGCGATGGTGCCGTCCGGCGCGCGCGGCACGCCCTCCTCGGTGAGCAGCACGTCCGCGCCGCCCAGCCGGTAACTGCCCACCGGCATCCCGGCCGCGGCCACCGCGTCGGTGACCAGCACGACCCGGCCGGTGGCCGCGGTGAACACCAGCAGGCACACGTCCGGGGCGACGTGCGCGAGATCGGCGATCAGCCCGAGGGAGAACCGCGGATCGGTCAGGCCGGCGCCCGGCACGCCGGGTTCCCGGTGGCCCAGCCCGCGCTGCGCGTTGAACAGGTGGGTGATCATCCGAGCGCCCGCGTCGGCGGCCTGCCGGGTCTGCGCGGCGGTCGCGTCGCTGTGCCCGACCGAGACCAGCACACCGGCCTCGGCGAACCGGCGCACCGCGGCCAGGCCGTGGGTGCGTTCCGGTGCCAGGGTGACCATCCGCAGTTCGGGCGCGACCACGGCGTCGGCCAGGATCTGCTCGACCAGCTCCGGGGTCGGGTCGACCATCAGCCCCGGATCGTGCACGCCGTGCCGGGCCGCGGACAGGAACGGCCCCTCCAGATGCACTCCGATCGGCCGTGCGCCGGCCTGCGGCGGGAGCGCCGCCGCGGCCGCGAGCACCGCCCTGGCCTGCGTCAACAGGGTGGGCACCGGCGCGGTGATCAGGGTCGGCAGGAACCGGGTGACACCGGTCCCGGGCAGCCGGCCGGACACGTGCCGCAGGGCGGCCGCGTCGACGTCGGCGAAGTCGACCCCGAACGCGCCGTTGACCTGGATGTCCACCAGGCCGGCGGTGAGCAGGCCGGTGGTCAGCAGTTCGATCCGGCCGGGGCCGGTGGGCGGGCCGGGGCAGACCTCGATGATCCGGCCGGCCCGGACCCGCACGTGCGTCGGTCCGGTGATGGCGCCGTTGACCAGGGCGCGCGGGGCGGCGATGACGGTGTCCAACGGTCCTCCAGATTGGTCCAGACCATTAGAAAAATACTGGTAGACCCCTACCAACGTCCAGTTATCTTCTAACAGTAAATCACTACATGAAGAAAATTAGCCGCAAGTGCCCGTCCCGAACGGTTAGCTGGGCTATACAGATATGTTCGAGGGAACGTATGGACCGTTACAGGGAGGGCGAGGACGTGCACAGATGGCATAACTTCGTGGCCATCGGCGACAGTTTCACCGAAGGACTCAACGACCCCGGCCCCGACGGCCAGTTCCGCGGTTGGGCGGACCGGCTGGCCGAACTGCTGGTCAGGGAGCAGCCCGCGCTGCGCTACGCCAATCTCGCGATCCGCGGCAAGTACCTGCGTCAGGTGCTGGACGACCAGCTGCCCTACGCGCTGCGGGCCGAGGCCGACCTGGTGGCGTTCTGCGCGGGCGGCAACGACATCCTGCGGCCCGGCGGCGACCCCGACGGGCTCGCCGAGGTCGTCGACGCGGCCGTCGCGCAACTGCGGGCGGTCGGCAGCGATGTGGTGATCTTCACCGGCTTCGACCCCAAGGCCACCCCGGTGCTGCGCCGGGTGCGCGGCCGGATCGCCACCTACAACGGGCATCTGCGGGCGATCGCGGACCGCAACGGCGCGTACACGGTCGACCTGTGGTCGATGCGGGCCCTGCACGACCCGAGGGCGTGGAGCGACGACCGGCTGCACCTGTCCCCCGCCGGCCACTCCCGGGTCGCGCTACGGGCCGCCGGGGTGCTGGGCGTGTCGGTGGACCCGGCGGTGGACGGACGCTGGGACGAGCCGTGGCCGGCGGTGCCGCCACCGGCCTGGCTGGACCTGCGCCGGTCGGATCTGGCCTGGACCCGGCAGCACTTCGTGCCGTGGATCGGCCGGCACCTGCGTGGCCGGTCCGCCGGCGACAACCTGCTGCCCAAACGGCCGGAGCTGACCCCGCTCGGGCAGCCGCGCGCCGGACCCGAACCGCGAACACCGGCCGGCACCTCCCCCAACGGTGCCGGCCGGCTGTTTCCGGGTGGCAGCCCCCACACGCTCCCACTGGCACCCTGACGCCGATCAACTTCTCGACGCGTGAGGAACTCTGGCAGTCGGCGCTGCACACCGGCTAACCGTCGGCTAAACGTCCGCCCCGAGCCGCGCTGCGGTCAGCAACCGGCCGGCGCGCGCGGTGGCCGGGCCCGCGGACAACCGCTCGGCCAGGCGCACCGCGCGTTCGGCCTGCGGCCGGGCCAGCGTCGGCCGGCCGGTGGCCAGGTGCAGTTCGGCGAGGGTGAGCACGGCGGCCAGCTCGCTGCCCGGATCGCCGATCTCGGCGAACAGCCCGGCCGCGTCCCGGGCGTGGCCCGCGGCCTCGGCCGGGCGGTCCAGCGCGAGTTCCACCTCGGCCATGGTGAGCGCGGCGTGCGCCCGCCCGAGTTGGTCGGCGGCGGCCACCGAGAGCCGGTGCGACTCCCGGGCACAGGACAGCGCCTCGGTGAGCCGGCCCTGGCCCAGCAGGCCGCCGGCGACCGCGTCCAGCGCGGTCCGGATCAGCCGCGCGTCGTCCCGTTCGGTGGCGACCCGCAGCGCGTGCCGGGCCTCGGCCAGCGCCTCGTCCCAGGCCGGCGGCTGCGCCCGGCCCAGCACGGCGGCCAGGACGATCAGCAGCATCACCTCGCCGTCGGCGTCGCCGCCGGCCCGGGCCGCGGCGAGGCCGGTGCGCGCCCATCCCGGCCAGTCCGGGTAGTCGGGCCGCACGGTCAGCGCCGGGGCGGCCAGCGCGGCCAGCCGCCACGCGTCCCGGTGCAGCCCCTCGGCGACGGTCGCGCGCAGCAGCGCGGTCAGGTTGGCCCACTCCGCGTCGAACCAGGCCAGCCCGTGCTCTGCGGTGTCCAGCGTCGGCCGGGCCGTTTTCGGTGCCCGGCCGGCGAAATCGAGCTCGTCGCTGGGCGGACACAGACAGCGGCGGGCCCGGTCGGCGGTCACCAGGTAGTAGCGCAACAGTCGGCCGAACGCGGCCGATCTGTCCGGTTCGGACAGTTCGATGGCGGTGAGTTCCTTGGCGTACAGGCGAACCAGGTCGGGCATGACGAACCGGTTGCCGTCCCGCTCGGTGACCAGGTTGGCCTCGGCCAGCGCGCGCAGCCTGCGCAGCGCGATCGGCACGTCGGTGCCGCACAGCGCGGCCGTCGCGTACGGATCGACCGACGGGCCGGGCACCAGGCCCAATGTGCGGAAGGCACCGCCGATCGCCGGGTGCAGGCCGCGGTAGGACACGTCCAGCGCGGCCCGCACGCTGGTGTCGGCGTACTCGATGTCCAGCGCGGCCAGCCGGGTGTGCTCGTCGGCGAGTTCGGCCAGCAGGTCGGCCACCGGCCGGACCGGATGCGCGGCCAGTCGGGCGGCGATCACCCGCAGCGCCAACGGCAGGTACCCGCACAGTTCCGCCAGCCGGGCGGCCTGCTCGGCGGTGAGCCGCATGTCGGCGTCGGCCGCGGCCCGGTGCACCAGCCGGATCGCCGGCTCCGGCGGCAGCGGCTCGACCCGTAACAGCCGCGCGCCGCTGCTGGCGACGAGCCCGTCCAGCCTGCGCCGGCTGGTCACCAGCGCGACCGCGCCCGGACCGCCGGGCAGCAGCGGGCGGGCGTGCTCGGAGTCGCGCGCGCCGTCCAGCACGATCAGCACCCGGCGGGCGGCCAGCACCGAGCGGTAGAGCGCGATCTGCTCCTCGTGATCTTCGGGCAGGTCCCGGGCCCGCACGCCGAGGGCGAGCAGGAACCGGGGCAGCACATCGGTGACGGCCAACGGCGGCTGGCTCGGGTCGAAGCCGCGCAGTGCCGCGTAGAGCAGCCCGTCGGGGAACTCGGCGGCCACCCGGTGACCCCAGGTCACCGCGAGCGCGCTCTTGCCGACCCCGGCGGTGCCGGTGAGTACCGCGACGGTCGAACCGGCACGGTTGGGCAGCAAACCGTTCAGCCAGGCCAGTTCGTCCTCCCGGCCGGTGAACCCGGTCGCCGCGGCGGGCAGCTGGGCGGGGATCGGCGCGCCGAGGGCGGGCGCGGGCGGCGGGGTCAGCTCGTCGCGCAGCAGCAGCCCATGCAGCTGGCGCAGCTGTGGGCCGGGGTCGATGCCCAGCTCGTCGGCGACCCCACGGCGGAACTCGTGGTAGCGCTCCAGCGCCTCGGCCCGCAGGCCGGACCCGTGCAGGGCGCGGATCAACTGGCCGACCAGCACCTCGTCGAACGGGTGCGCGCGGACCAGACCGCGCAGCTCGCCGACCAGTTCGGCGTGCCGGCCCAGTTCCAGCTCGGCCTCCACCCGCTCGGCGGTGAGCACCAGCCGCAGGTCGGCGACCTCGACGAGCACCGACCCGACCGGCGGATCGACCTGCAGCGGACCCCGCCACAGCGCGGCGGCCGAGCGGAGCAGTTCGGCCCGGCGGCCGGCCGGCTGGCCACGCGCGGCGGCGAGCAGCCTGCGCGCCCTGGCCAGGTCGATCCGGGACTCCTCGACACGCAGTTCGTAGCCCGGCGTCCTGGTCAGGATCGTCGCGGTGCCGCCACCCGGGTCGACCTCGGCGAGCACCCGGCGCAGCCGGGACACGTAGCCGTGCACGATGGTCCGCGCGGTCGCCGGCGGGCGCTCACCCCACAGGCCGTCCACGATCCGGTCGATCGGGACCACCTGGTTGGCGCCCAGCACGAGCAGGAACAGCAGGCCGCGCAGGCCCGGGCTGCCCAGTGGCAGGCTGTGCCCGCCGGCCAGCACCTGCACCGGTCCGAGCACGCCGAACCACAGGTCACCGTCCGATGGACCGTCGACGGTCTCCTGGTTTTCGAGCTGATCCGGAATGTCCGGAACCACTGTCCGCCTGCCTTCACGCCGTCCCCCAGTCGACGGCACACTGCGCCAAGCTACGGGACCAGCGGCCGGACGGGGAGCGGAAACCCGTTTCTGGTCGGACTTCCAGCGGGTTCAGCGGCAGATGTATTCGGAAGAATAGCTCCGGAGCGCAAGCGGCTCCGGGAGGTACCGGTCCCGATCCGGACCTCCCGGAGCCTGTTCCACGTCGTGGTCAACAGCAGTCCGGGGCTCACCCCGAGCGAAACTCCGGATTGCTCTTGATCATGCACCGTGGAAGTGCGACCAACCTAACAGAGCGCGTGCGGTCGACTACAGCGACCCGCGGCACTCAACGCGACAACGGGGTGAAATCCCTGCTGGCAATGAAGTCCGGCCGCGGCTGGTCGGCGGCGTACGGGTCGATCAGCGCGTTCTCGACGCTGTTGAACACCACGAAGATGTTCGACCGGGCCAACGGGGTGATGTTGTTGCCCGAGCCGTGCATGATGTTGGAGTCGAACACCAGCGCCGATCCGGCCGGCCCGGTGAACTGGTCGATGCCGTACTCGTTGGTCAGGTCGGCCAGGTCCTGCTGGCTCGGGACGCCGATCTCCTGCTCCTGCAACGACTTCTGGTAGTTGTTGTCCGGCGTGGCGCCGACGCACGGGACGAACGTGCGGTGCGAGCCGGGCAGCACCATCAGGCCGCCGTTGAACGGGAAGTTCTCGGTCAGCGCGACCGAGATGCTGCACGCGCGGGGCAGCGGCATGCCGTCCTCGGCGTGCCAGGTCTCGAAGTCGGAATGCCAGTAGAAACCCTTGCCCTTGAAGCCGGGCAGATAGTTGACCCGGCTCTGGTGCACGTACACGTCCGAGCCGAGGATCTGCCGGGCCCGCGCCTGCAACCGGGGGTCGTGCACGAGCTGGTCGATCAGGCCGCTGATCTTGTGCACCTCGAAGATCGACCGGACCTCGTCGGACTCGCGCTCGACCACGATCCGCTCGTCCTTGCGCAGCTTGGGATCGGCGGCCAGCCGGGCCAGCTCGCTCTGGTAGGTGTGCACCTCGGCGGGGCTGAGCAGCCCCTCGACGATGGAGTAGCCGTCGGCCGCGTAGCCGGCCAGCTCGGCCGGGGCGAACGGCCCGGTGCGGTCGTCGGTCGACCACACGGTGGGATCGGTACGCGGGATGGGCTGCGTCGTGCCGGGCAGCCTGGTCGGATACCGGTCCTCGGTTCGACTGCCGGCATCTCGGGTGTCGGTGACGGTCATGCTTGTCTGCGCCTCCTCGGCATCACGGTGGTGGCGGTCGGCTCAGCTGGTCGCGGCGCCGGCCAGCGGGTAGCGGCCCTGCTCGTCGTGCACCTCGGCGCCGGTCACCGGCGGGTTGAACACGCACACCGTGCGCATCTCGGTGCGCGGCCGCAGCTGGTGGTGCTCGTGGCCGCTGAGCAGGTAGAGGCTGCCCGGGGCGAGCTGGTAGGTCTCGCCGGTCTCCTTGTCCAGCAGCTCGCCCTCACCGGACACGACGAACACCGCCTCGATGTGGTCGGCGTACCAGAAGTCGTTCACCGTGCCGGCGTAGAGCACGGTCTCGTGCACCGAGAAGGTCGGGTTGTCCGCGGCCAGCACGATGCGCTTGCTGCGCCAGTTCGGCGTGCGGACATCCCGATCGGTGTCCTCGATCTCCTGCAGGGTTCGAACGATCACGTGTGTCCTCCGAAAGAGTTCTCGGGTGGTCTCGGGGTGCGGGGGCCTCAGCAGATGGTGCGGACCGCGTCGGTGAGCCGGTCCAGGCCGTCGGCGAGTTCGGCGTCGGTGATCGTCAGCGCGGGCATCAGCTTGGCGACCTCGCCGTTGGGACCGGCGGTCTCCATCAGCAACCCGCGCTCGAACGCGGCCGAGCAGACCTTGCCGGCCATCTCGCCGGTGTCGAAGGCCAGGCCCTGGGCGAAGCCGCGACCGCGGGTGCCGATGTTGGTGCCGGTGGTGTTCTTGGCGATGTCGTTCAGCGTCGCGAGGACCCGCGCGGACTTGGCCTCGGTGGAACGCTGCAGCGTGCCGTCCGACCAGTACGTGCGCAGCGCCTCGCTCGCCGTCACGAACGCCGGGTTGTAGCCACGGAAGGTCCCGTTGTGCTCACCGGGCTCCCACACGTCCAGCTCCGGGGAGAAGATGGTGATCGCCATCGGCGAGCCGAACCCGCTGATCGACTTGGACAGGCAGACGATGTCCGGCTTGATGTCGGCGGCCTCGAAGCCGAAGAACGGCCCGGTCCGGCCGCAGCCCATCTGCACGTCGTCCACGATCAGCAGCATGTTGTGCCGCTTGCACAGGTCGGCCAGGCCGTGCAGCCACTCCGGCCGGGCCGCGTTCAGGCCACCCTCGCCCTGCACCGCCTCGACGATCACCGCGGCCGGCTCGTTGAGCCCGCTGCCGCTGTCGTTGAGCAGCTTCTCGAACCAGAGGAAGTCGGGGGTGAGGTCGTTGAGGTAGTGGTCGTAGGGCATCGGGGTCGCGTGCACCAACGGAATGCCGGCGCCGCCGCGCTTCATCGAGTTCCCGGTCACCGAGAGCGCGCCGAGGCTCATGCCGTGGAAGGCGTTGGTGAAGTTGATGACCGACTCACGGCCGGTGACCTTGCGGGCCAGCTTGAGCGCCGCCTCGACGGCGCTGGCGCCGGTCGGGCCCGGGAACATCACCTTGTAGTCACCCATGCCACGCGGCTGGAGCACCAGGTCGGTGAAGGTCTCCAGGAACTCGCGCTTGGCCGGGGTGTGCATGTCCAGCCCGTGCACCACCCGGTCCTCGGCCAGGTAGTCCAGCAGCGCCCGTTTCAGCACCGGATTGTTGTGTCCGTAGTTGAGTGCGCCGGCACCGGAGAAGAAATCGAGGTATTCGTTGCCCTGTTCGTCGGTCATCCAGCTGCCGGTGCCCCGTTCGAACACGACGGGCCAACTACGGCAGTAACTGCGCACCTCGGATTCTCGACTTTGAAAAATATCCACTTTGATTCAGATCCCGTCAGGTCGTGGCGTTATCGCTGGACACCGCCGAGGCGTGGTCGGCGGTTGGTTCGAAAGGTCCGATTCGATACAGGAATTCGGCTTCGTGCTGGTCCGGGAACATGTCGGCGGTGAACAGCTCAGTTCGTTCACAGGCGACGTTCCAACGCCGGGCCAGGCCGGTGAACGTGCGGTTGGACGGCTCGTTGGCCGCGGTAACCGTTGTCTCCAGATAGCGGACACCACTGCGCAACAGCCGACTCACCAGCCCGTCGAGCAGCATGGTTGCGCGCCCGCCACCCCGGTGGGCCGCATCGACAGCGACCTGCCAGACGACAAGAGTGTCCGGCCGGATCGGCCGCCGATAACCGGTGACAAATCCACCGATCACCCCACCCACACGCAGCACGGCTGTCGTGTCGGCATAGTCCCGACACCACAGCAGATAAGCGTAGGATGAGTTCAGATCAAGCGTCTTCGCGTCACGGGCAATTCTCCACAAAGCGGCACCATCAGTTGGCGTCGGCGCTTCAACAGACACCTCCGTGGTCGGCGGCGTACCGCCATCGACACGGTTCGCACGTATTTCCGACATACCAAGGTAACGTAACAGAGATATGTCCTGGTCAGCCACTGATCAGCTTCTCGACGACCCGCCGACCTGGGAGTCTGCGGATATGTCGGTGAGGTAGTTAACAAATCAGGTTTGAACTCCACAACAGCCGGGTACGGCTCGTTGTCAGGTCTGCGCCCCTCGGCACGTTATAAGATAACGTGCGAGCACGTAAACCGGCAGGAGGGCGCGATGGCCAACGTCTTCACCCCCACCGTCTGCACTCGGTGCGGCACGCCCATCCCGGCCCAGCACGGCCGGGGTCGCCAGCGCGAATACTGCGGTCCGACCTGCCGCAGCGCAGCCCGGCGAGCCAGGGCGGAACACCCACCGCACGTAAATGGGTACTTGACAGATTCGACCCGTAAACCGATCCTTGACGACGTGGCTGAGTCGGACGGCCAGCGGATCGCCATCGCCGCCGAGCTTGTGCGGGCCGAGGCCGCCCGGTTCGCCGTCGCACTGCCGGCGCCGGGCACCCCGGTGCCGCTCACCGCGGTGGCCCGGGCCAAGGACCTCGCCAGGGCCGCCGAGCAGGCGCTGCGCGCCACGGTGGACGGCGCCAGGGCGGCCGGGCGCACCTGGCAGGAGCTCGGCGACGTGCTGGGTACCAGCCGGCAGGCCGCGTTCCAGCGGTTCGGCCGGCCGATCGATCCACGGACGGGGGCGCAGATGGCGCAGGCGATGCTGCCCGACGCGACCGAGCGCGCGCTCGTACTGCTCGGCCACATCGTCGCCGGCCGCTGGACCGAGGCAGGGGCCGGCCTCACCGAGCAGGTCAGCGAGCGGCTCGGTGAGGCCGGTCTGCCCGCCGTCTGGGCCCGCGTGCTCGGCTCGGTCGGCGCCTACGAGCTGACCGGCGAGCCGTTCGCCCGGCAGCTGGGCGACTTCACCGTCGTGGACGTGCCGCTGTCGTTCGAGGCCGGCGAGCTGACCGGCCGGTTCAGTTTCACCCCGGCCGGCCAGGTCGGCGGCCTGTTCTTCGTCAATCCGGAGGCAACGTCATGAGTTCGTCGAGCGGCCGGAGCTGGTTCGGCCCGAAACGGGTCGGCGTCGGACTGCGCCCACAGACCTGGCAGGGCTGGCTGATCATCCTCGTGCCGACCGCGCTGATCATCGTGCTGGTCACGCTGTTGGGTCACTAGCCGCGGTCGGGGCGGCCGCTGTCGAGCCGCGCACCAGCAGTTCGGGCTGGAAGACGAACTCGCCGGTGAGTACGTCCGCGCCGGTCATCGCGTCCAGCAGGGCCGCGGTCGCCGCGCCGGCCAGCGCCGGCACCGGCTGGCGCACGGTGGTCAGCGGCGGGTCGGTGTAGGCGATCAGCGGCGAGTCGTCGTAGCCGACCACCGAACAGTCCTCGGGCACCCGCAGCCCCCGCTCCCGGGCGGCCCGGATCGCGCCGAGTGCCATCAGGTCACTGCCGCAGACGATCGCGGTCACACCCCGGTCGAGCAGCGAATTCGCCGCCGAGCGGCCGCCCTCGACCGAGAACACCGAGTTGGCGACGAGCTGCTCCGCCTCGTCGGCCGAGCCGAGCAGCGGGGCCACGGCAGCGAGAAAACCCTCGGTCTTGCGCACCACCGGCACATACCGGGCAGGGCCAACGGCCAGCCCGATCCGCCGGTGGCCCAACGCGCCGAGATGGCTGACCGCCAGCCGCACCGCGGCCCGGTCGTCGGTGCAGAAGAACGGCGCCGGCACCCCGGGCACGAACCCGTTGATCAGCACGATCGGCAGGGGCCGCTCGGCCAGCCGCCGGTAGCGGTCGTGCCGGGCGGTGGTGTCGGCGTACAGCCCGGCAACGAAGACGATGCCGGCCGCGTCCCGGTCGAGCAGGCACTGGATGAACTCGTCCTCGGTGGACCCGCCCGGCACCCGGGTGCACAGCACCGTCGGATAGCCGCGCTGGGTCAGCGTGCGCTCGATCGCCTGCGCGAACACCGGGAAGATCGGGTTGTCCAGTTCGGGGGTGATCAGCCCGACCAGCCCGGCATCTCGCCGCTGCGACCGGGTCGGCCGCTCGAAACCCAGCGTGTCCAGCGCGCTGAACACGGCCTGGCGGGTGTCCGCGGCGACCCCGGGCCGACCGTTGAGCACCCGGCTGACCGTGGCCTCGCTGACGCCCGCCCGGGCCGCGATGTCCGCAAGCCGCATCGTCACAGCTGTTGACTCTACGGAGCGGCCCCGGCGGGCACCGATCACGCCGAGACCGACCACCACGCGGCGGTCTCCCCCGGCAGCGTCACCGTGCCGGCCCTGGTCACCGGCGCGTCCCCGCCGCTGACCAGGGCCACCCGCGCGCCGGCCAACGGCAACGGGACGGTGACCGGGTCGGCCGCGAAGTTGACCGTGCAGGCGAAACCGGTGCCCACGGCGAACGCGAGCACGTCCGCCGGCCCGCCGGTGTCCAACCAGCGCAGCTCGCCGGTGCGCTCCCGGCGCAGCCGCAACGCGGTCCGGTAGAGCGCCAGGGTGGACTGCTCGTCGTCGCGCTCTGCCTCCACCGAGAGCTTCGCCCACGCCGCAGGCTGCGGCAGCCAGCTACGGGTCGAGCCGGCCGGACCGAAGCCGTACGCGGGCTGCGTGCCCGACCACGGAATCGGCACCCGGGCACCGTCCCGGCCGCGGTCGGTATGCCCGGAGCGTTCCCACACCGGGTCCCGCAAAGCGCCGTCGGGCAGGTCGGTCACCTCGGGCAGCCCCAGCTCGTCGCCCTGGTAGACGTAGGCCGAGCCGGGCAGCGCCAGCGTGAGCAACGCCGCCGCCCGCCCCCGGCGCAGCCCGGTCTCGCCGCCGCCGTAGCGGGTGACGTGCCGGGTCACGTCATGGTTGGACAGCACCCACGTGCACGGCGCACCAACCTCGCCGAGCGTCGACAGCGAGGTCTCGATGACATCGTGGAAGGCCGACGCCGACCACGCGGTCTTCAGGTAGAGAAAGTTGAACGCCTGATGCAGTTCGTCGGGCCGGACGTAACGGGCCAGCCGCTCGGCGTTGCGCACCCACGCCTCGGCCACCGCGATCCGCTCCCCCGGGTAGGAGTCGAGCACCTTGCGCCACTCCCGGTAGATCTCGTGCACGCCGTCCTGGTCGAAGAAGGGCAGGTCGGCGTTGCTGCGCAACGGTCCGAGCTCGCTCAGGTGCGCGTCGGGCAACCCCGGCGGCTTGGCCGGCCCCTGCGCCACGTCGATCCGGAAGCCGTCAACGCCGCGGTCCAGCCAGAACCGCAGGATGTCCAGGAACTCGGCGTGGACCTCGGGGTTCTCCCAGTTCAGGTCGGGCTGCTCGGGCGCGAAGTTGTGCAGGTACCACTGGCCGGGCTTGCCGTCGGCCTCGGTCACCCGGGTCCAGGCCGGGCCACCGAAGTGCGAGACCCAGTCGTTGGGCGGCTGCTCACCGTGCTGGCCCTTGCCCTCCTTGAACCAGTAGCGGGCGCGCTCCGACGATCCGGGCGGTGCGGCGAGTGCCGCCTGGAACCAGACGTGCCGCTCGGAGGTGTGGTTGGGCACGATGTCCACGATCACCCGCAGGCCGCGGGTGTGCGCGTCGGTGATCAGCTTCTCGGCGTCCCCGAGGTTGCCGAAGATCGGGTCCACCGCACGGAAATCGGCCACGTCGTACCCGCCGTCGGCCATCGGCGAGGAGTAGAACGGGGTCAGCCAGAGCGCGTCCACTCCGAGGTCGACGAGGTGGTCCAGGCGGCCGCGGATGCCCGGCAGGTCACCGACACCGTCCCCGTCGCCGTCCGCGAAGCTGCGCACGTACACCTGGTAGATCACCGCGCTGCGCCACCATTCCGGGTGGGCGGTGGGGGGCGCGTCGGCTGGGTTCTCGGTCATGGAGTTCCTTCTGTCTCGCGGACCAGGTCAGTGAGCCCTCAGGCAGGGTATAGCGATCTCGTCGCTGCATGAAGATGCCGACTGACGCATATTCACTCTCGATCCGCGGCCTCGTGCAATCTTTCAGCGTCCTTGCTGCAAGACTCGCCGCCCGATCCGCTTGCTTGCGCCCTTCAGCGCCCTTCGTCGCCATGTCCCGCCGCACTCCCAACCGGTGCCGGCAGTTGGGTCACAGGTCGCCGACCTGGCCCGACGGCCACATACTGGGCCAATTGGGTTAATATCGACACCGCCATTTCCCGGGTGGTCGAACAATATCCACCGGACCTGACATTTCATTCCGTTACTCCCTGCCACTGGCCCCCAATGTCCTTGTGGGCACAGGACTCCCGCTATCGACTACCAGAGAACCCCTGTCATCAGGGAAAACCCTGCTCCGCGCGTGTCCCACTCCGGTCACTATCGGTAAACATCCTTGAACAGAAAGGCTTTCTCATCCAACACCCCGTCAGTCCACAATGGCCGCCCGAATCAGGTTGCCCGACCGTGCGCAACGGACAAGCTTCTCCGACTCTGATCAACAGGGCGCCGAACAGCCGCGACAGCTAAGTTTCGAATGTCTCGATGATTCAGTCGGAGCCGATTTCGGAAGTGGTCACGCGGACGGTTGCCGACCCGCCAGGCGTCGTTGCGCAAGACTTGTGCAAACAGACGGCCGCCAGGCAGCTCTCCAGCCAGATCCGAGCTGCAAAAACTGGGTGGTTTTCAGAACCGATCAGATCCGGAACCAGCCAGAACCGGATCTGAAGCGACAACGTTCGGTAACCTCGACGACTATCTGCCCGAGGAGTCGCGCCGCCGATGACCGCCGAGACACCTTCCCAGCCACGGGAGCTGGACGACCGGTGGAGCCTGCCGCTGCGGGGACACAGCGTGACGGCGATCGATCTCGGGGAACACGTCACGTTCACGCTGGATTCCGGCGCGCGGATCACCGTCGGCGACGGCGCCTACATCACCCAGGGGTCGATCAGGGCACCCGACGCCGAAGCGCGAACGGTGCGGGAAGCGGACGCTGACGTGGTCGGCCGGTCCGGTGGGGGCCGAGGTTCTTTCAGTGGTGGGATTCAAGTCGGGCGCACTGCGTGTCGTGTTGAACAACGGTTGACCAGCGACCGATCCGACAATGCTAGAGCCAGACTACGTTAGATTGAGTCTACGTAGGGACAGACCAGACCTGATGGACTTCAAGGGCAGAGCGGCGGACCTGGTCCTACTGATCGGCAGTTGCGCCAGGTCATGGAGCAACGGGCGGGCACCCGAGGCGGCGCCGTGATCGTCACCGGCCGTCGACGGGTCGGCAAGTCACGGCTGGTGCAGGAGTTCTGCGACAGGACCGGTCTCCCCTATGTCGTGTTCCAGGCCACCCGAGGTCGAAACCCGGTGTCGGAGCGAGCCGATTTCGTTGCCGCGATTGCCCAGTCAGGTCTACCGGGAGCTCAGGCCGTCGCCGGGCTGCAAGGCACGGACCGGAACGGCCCTGCGGACGCTGGCACTGGCGCTGCCCGACGACACGGCAAGCATTGTCGTGCTCGACGAAGTGCCCTGGCTGGTGGAGCAGGACCCCGAGTTCGAAGGCGCGCTGCAGACAGTTTGGGACCGTAACCTCAGCGCCAAACCCGTGCTCCTCGTGCTGGTGGGCAGCGACCTGTCGGTGATGGAGGCCCTCGGCTCCTCCGATCGGCCCTTCTTCGGCCGTGCCGTGCGGATGACAGTGAATCCGCTGCACCGGGGGGTTCCCGGAAGTGGCGCAAGCATGGGAACCGGGGATGGATCGCGGCGAGTACCTGTGACGGGAAATAAGCAATCCACTGTCGCCGCTGTTGATGGCCGGCGAACTGTCGTTGCTCGGCGAGTTCCCGGAGGCGAGGCACTCCCGCGCGGTGTCGGAGGCGGTAGGCAGCGGAGAGCGGACCTTCGCCGCGATCGCCGCCCAGGTCGGCGGATCAAGGCCCCTGGCATCCGGGTCGTTGTCGCCGATCCTGAACACGTTGCAGGAAAAACGCGTCCTGGTCGCCGACAATCCGCTGTCGACGAGAGCGGACACGAAGAACAAGCGGTACCGGATTGCCGACACCTACCTTCGATTCTGGCTGGCGTTTCTGTGGCGCGCCATACCGTTGGTCGAACGCGGCCGCGTTCGACCTCCTGCTCAACCGCATCGAACGTTTCTGGACCAGTTGGCGCGGCCGCGCGATCGAGCCAGTTGTCCGACAAGCACTGATGCGCCTGCTGCCCGACGACCGCTTTGCGCAGGCCGAGATCGTCGGAGGATGGTGGAATCGGCAGAACAATCCAGCGATCGACCTGGTCGGCGCCGACCGCGAACCCGTGGCTCGGTCTATTCAGTTCTTGGGTTCGATCAAGTGGTTGGAGAATCAGCCGTTCGATTCGCATGATTACGGGGCACAGGTACGGCACATGTTGGCCGTTCCCGGCGCCAATCCGGAGACCCCCCTTGGTCGCCGTATCACGCAGTGGTGTCACTGCCGGTCTTCCCCTTGCGGCGTGCTGGGAACCTGAGGATCTCCTCCAGGCATGGGAAGCCTGAGACGGCCGCGTTCGACCCAACCACATATCCTCCCGCAGGCAATATCCGGCGCGTTTGAGTGCCTATGGCACAGTCGTCACTGTGTCGCTGGATAATCTGCCGAACTGGTTACCGGAGTGGTGCCTGGACCATCTCGGAGGCCAACCCGTCGACACGCTGTTCCAAGAACAATCGACATCCACGGTGTTCGGTCTCCGGTTGGCCGACAGTACGAATATCGTGGTCAAGGCCCGAGCCGACGACGGTCGAGCAGTGTCCTGCGTCGCGGCACAGGCACGGCTGGTCGAGAACGGGTTCCCCTGCGCCCGCCCACTCACGCCGGTCGTCGGGGTCGGTCCGCTGGCCGTACACGCCGAGGAATACCGCCCGGAAGGTGAAGTGCTGCACGGGGACTCGCCGCAGGTCGCCGTGCGCTACGCCGAGGTGTTCGCCCGGTTGATGACCGGGCTCGCGGACCTCACCGTCACACCGCCGCTGCCCAACCCGCGCTGGTTGCGTTGGGACCACACGAATCCCGGACTGTGGCCCTCGATCGAGTCACTCGATGAGAAGGACCAGAGTCTCGTACCCGGCTACGTCACCGACACGGCCGACCGGGTGCGTCGGCGCCTGCTGGCCACCGGCCTGCCCCGGGTGTTGGGCCACGCCGACTTCGAGGCACACAACCTGCGGTGGCTCGACCAGCAGGTGCAGACGGTGCATGACTGGGACAGCCTGGCCTGGCAACCAGAAGCTGCCCTGGTGGGAGCCGCGAGTGCGGTATTCCCGAAGATGGGACCAGCGCTGCTGCCTCCGATCGACAGTACCGAGGCGTTCCTGGCCGCATACCAGGATGCGCGGAGCCACTTGTTTACCGCGGAAGAGCAGCAGATCGCCTGGGCGGCCAGCCTGTGGCCAGCAGCCCACGACATCCGATGGGAAGCGCTCCACGGCTACACCGCGGTGTCCGGAAAGGCGCTCTGGACACAAGCAGCCGAACGCCTCCGCCGAGCGAACGCCTGACGAAGTCAGTGGGTAGGGCGTCCGCAACACTTCCGTGCTTGAGATTCGATCCGCCCCAGCGGGCCGCAATGCGCGGTGGCGAACAAGCCCCAGACGTCTGGTGGGTAGACCAGTCGTTTCCCCATGACTCAGAGCCTCCAGGCGGAGTGTCACTGAGCGCTGTCCTCGGCTACACCGTGTCACAGATGCCGAGGCTGCGGGCTCCCCGCTGATCACAGGTGAGAAGGGAGCCGGCGGCGGGACTCGAACCCGCGACCTTCCGCTTACAAGGCGGGTGCTCTGCCAATTGAGCTACGCCGGCGTGGGCCGTGGCCCGTGCCTATCGTAAGCATGGCCAACCGAGGGTCACCTGCGGATATCCGTCTACGCCCGGTACGGCTGCTCCGCCGCAGGTGAACGGGAGCTAACCCGAACGGGTGATATGGGCTGAGTGGCGGAGCCACTCCGGGCAGGTCCGACCATGCCGGTGGGGTACCGGGTCACCCGGTTTTGGGCCGAATGCCGATTCGATGTTGCGCCGGTCGGGGTGTGTCTGCCGGACCTGGGACGTGTCGGAGGCCACGTCCGTTCGGGTGCAACGGCGGCACCTCCGCGAACGATGTGACGGCCGGTGCTCCGGTTAACGGGACACCGATTCGGGGAACTCCAACCTCGGCGGACGATCAAGAATGCACGACCCGAAGGAGGTGACGCTGTGCGGTTCGCCATGCGCCGCACCGGTCTGGCCCACCCACACCAGGTGATCAGTAGGCAACTCCACCGACCGGCCAGTCCCTTGTCCGACCAGCACATCATCGGACCCGCGCTGCCCGATGACACCGTCGTCAACCTGGTGCTCGACCTCGCCCTGCGCGTCGGCGAGATCCAGATGGCCAGCGGGGCGGGCGCCGCAGACGTCACCGCGACGGTGATCGCGGTGACCTCCGCGTACGGCCTGCCGCACTGCGAGGTGGATGTGATCTTCACCTCGATCAGCATCTGTTGCCACCGTGGCACCGAAGTCGCTCCGATCACCACCCACCGCGTGGTGCGCTCGCGGGGCCTGGACTACACCCGGCTGCACGAGCTGGAAAAGCTTGTTCGGCGGATCACCGCCGGGCGGATCGAGGCCGGGGCGGCCAGTACCGAGCTGAGCCAGCTCACCGATGCCGCGCACCCCTACCCGCGCTGGGCGGCCACCGGCGCCTGGGCGGTGATGGCCGCCTCCATCGCGGTGCTGCTCGGCGGCGGCCCCACCATCGCGGTGCTGGCCGGCGTGGTCACCGCGGTGATCGACCGGATCGGTCGACTGCTCAACCGGCGCGGGCTGCCCTTCTTCTTCCAGCAGCTCGTCGGCGGGGCGCTGGCCACCGGTGCCTCGCTGTTCGTCACCCGGCTGGGTTTGTTGCCCGGTGTGCAACCGGCATTGCTCGTCGCGGCCGCGATCACCGTGCTGCTGTCCGGATTGTCCGTCGTCGGTGTCGTGCAGGACGCGATCACCGGCTACAACGTGACCGCCGCGGGCCGGGCCACCGAGGTCACCGTGATGTCCGCCGGGCTCGTCGCCGGCGTGGTGATCGCGCTGGGCATCGGCGTCCGGCTGGGCATGTCCACCTCCGCGTTCAGCGCACCGCTGACCCAGTCGGCGCTTCGGCTGCCGGTACAGGTGATCGCCGCCGCCGCCGCGGCCGCCGCGTTCGCGCTGGCCAGTTATGCGACTCGGCGGGCCCTGTTCGTCGCGGCCGGGGCCGGGGCGCTCGGGGCTGCCGCGCACAGCGCGTTCGTGCTCGCCGGGGTCAACCAGATCGCCGCCAGCGCGGCCGCGGCGGTTCTGGTCGGGTTCGCCGGTGGCATCGCCTCCCGCCGGCTGCGGGTGCCGCCGCTGGTGGTCGCGGTGTCCGGAATGACCCCGCTGCTGCCCGGACTGACCACCTACCAGTCGATGTTCCAACTCGCCGTCGTGCGCACGCCCAACGGGCTGCCCACGCTCATGCTGGCCGTCGCGATCGCGCTCGCGCTGGCCGCCGGCGTGGTACTCGGCGAGTTCCTGGCCCAGCCGGTGCGCACCGGGCTCGGCCGACTGGAACGTCGGCTGGCCGGACCCCGGCTCGCCGGGCCGCTGCGACCCGCCCGACGCCGGCTGGAGTAACCCGACGGAGTAATTCCGACGTTCCTGGGTACTTCTACGAGCGTAAACAACGCATCAACCTGGCGTAACGGTGATGGGAACCACGGGTGCGACTCCGGGTGGGAGGCGGCATCAGGGCGTGGATCTCACTAACCTCACAAGTGCGGTGCGGCGCGCCTGGTGACCGGGCGTCCGACCACCGCCGGTCGTGCGCGTACCCGGACACCGTCACGGGTAGGTCGCGAGCAAGGAGGCGTGCCCCGCGTGAGCAACAGCGCGAACAGTCCGGCGTCCCACGGTGCCGATTTCGTCGTCGTCGCCAACCGGCTTCCGGTCGACCTGGAGAAGCTGCCCGACGGCACCCAGAAGTGGCGGCACAGTCCCGGTGGTCTGGTGACGGCGCTCGAACCGTTCCTGCGCTCCCGGCACGGCGCCTGGGTCGGCTGGCCCGGCGTGGCCGACGCCGACGTGGAGGCGTTCTCCGACGAGGGCATGCTGCTGCACCCGGTCACGCTGTCCTCCGCCGAGGTGCGCGACTACTACGAGGGCTTCTCCAACGCCACCCTGTGGCCGCTCTACCACGACGTGGTCGCGCCACCGGCCTTCGAGCGCGACTGGTGGGACAGCTACGTCAAGGTCAACCAGCGCTTCGCCGATGCCTGCGCGCAGATCGCCGCGCCCGGTGCGACCGTGTGGGTGCAGGACTACCAGCTCCAACTCGTCCCGGCGATGCTCCGCGACCAGCGGCCCGACCTGCGCATCGGCTTCTTCCTGCACATCCCGTTCCCGCCGGTCGAGCTGTTCATGCAGCTGCCCTGGCGGACCGAGATCATCCGCGGCCTGCTCGGCGCCGACCTCGTCGGCTTCCACCTGCCCGGCGGCGCGCAGAACTTCCTCTGGCTGGCCCGCAGGTTGGTCGGCCTGGAACCCAGCCGGGCCGCGGTCGGCGTGCGGACCCGGCCGGGGTCGGTGCAGTTCGGCAACCGGACGGTGCGGGTCGGCGCGTTCCCCATCTCCATCGACGCCAGCGGCATCGACGCGCTGTCCAGACGCCGGGACGTGGTGACGCGCGCCAAGCAGCTGCGTGCCGACCTCGGCGACCCGAAGGCGATCCTGCTCGGCGTCGACCGGCTGGACTACACCAAGGGCATCGACGTCCGGCTGCGCGCGCTGTACGAGCTGTTGATCGAGGGCCGGATCGACCCGGCCGACGTGGTGATGATCCAGCTCGCCACGCCCAGCCGGGAACGGGTCGAGCACTACCGCAAGATGCGCGGGGACATCGAGGGTCAGGTCGGCCGGATCAACGGCGAGTTCGCCACCGTCGGCCACCCGGTCGTGCACTACCTGCACCAGTCGGTGGACCGGGAGGAGCTGGTCGCGTTCTTCTCCGCGGCCGACGTGATGGTGGTGACGCCGGTGCGGGACGGGATGAACCTGGTCTGCAAGGAGTACGTCGCCTCCCGGCACGACCTCGGCGGCGCGCTGGTGCTCTCCGAGTTCGCCGGGGCGGCCGCCGAGCTGAGCAGCGCACTGCTGGTCAACCCGCACGACCTGGACGGCGTGAAGAACGCTCTGCTCAAGGCGATCACGATGGACCCGGCCGAGGGCCACCGGCGGATGCGCGCGCTGCGCCGGCAGGTGCTCACCCACGACGTGGACCGGTGGGCCCGCTCGTTCCTGGCCGCACTCAACCCGCCCGGACAACCGGACATTTCGTACTGACGGACACAATCGGGTGGTTTGACCGAACCGGGTAATCCACTGTTCACCCGGTGGAAACGGAAGTGGTCGAGCCCGGCGACCACATTCGACGGGCCGCCCGCGCACCCGTACTGGGTCAGGACCCCGGTACCGTCGGATACAGTGCCACCGTCCCGCAGCGGTTGGAACGAATCAGTACCACTGAGTCATGCCCCGCTGGGACACCCCCGTACCGCTGCTCGAGAAAGCCGATCGCCTGTGACCGCCGAGGCACTTTCTCCCGAACTTCGCCGTGCGATCGTACGTATCGCGCGTACCCCCCGCCTGTTGGTGGCGTGCGACTACGACGGGACCCTGGCGCCGATTGTTGCGGACCCGGAAAAGGCAATGCCGCGTACGGAATCGGTCGGTGCGCTACGAGCGCTGGCCGGACTGCACGAGACCACGGCGGCGGTGATCTCCGGGCGCGCGCTGCGCGACCTGGCCACCCTGTCCCGGCTCCCCTCCGAGGTCCACCTGGTCGGCAGCCACGGCTCCGAGTTCGACGTCGGGTTCGTGCACGCCCTTGACGACAAGACCCGTGCGCTGCACCGCAGGCTGGAAGCCGAACTGGAGGCGCTGACCGCCGACCGGCGCGGCGTGCACCTTGAGGTCAAGCCGGCCAGCGTCGCCGTGCACGTCCGGCGCACCGACGAGGCCACCGCGACCGCCACCCTGCAGGCCGTGCTGGACGGCCCGGCCGGCTGGGACGGCGTGCAGGTCACCGAGGGCAAGGCGGTGATCGAGCTGGCCGTGGTGCAGACCGACAAGGGCGACGCCCTGGACGTGCTGCGCCACCAGGTCAGCGCGACCGCCGCGATGTTCATCGGCGACGACGTGACCGACGAGAAGGCGTTCGCCCGGCTGTCCGGTCCCGACCTGGGCATCAAGGTCGGCGGTGGCCAGACGCACGCCGAGTTCGACGTCGACGACACCGCGAACGTGTCCACCGTGCTCGCCTTCCTGGTCGAGGAGCGGCGCGCCTGGCTCTACGGTGAGTCCGCCCCGCCGATCGAGCGACTCTCCATGCTGGCCAACGAGAGTTCGGTCGCGCTGGTCACCCCGGACGCCAAGCTGACCTGGATGTGCCACCCGGAACCCGACGCCGCCGCGGTCTTCGCCGACCTGCTCGGCGGGGTCGGCGCCGGCCACTTCACGGTGAAGCCCGACCGCAACGGCCTGCCGCTGGGCCAGCGCTACCTGCCCGGCACGATGACCGTGGAGACGCGCTGGTCGCGACTGCTGGTCACCGACTACCTGGAGCACGGCAGCGAGAGCCACCGCACCGACCTGACCAGGGTCGTCACCGGGTCCACCCGGGCCAAGGTCACCTTCGCGCCGCGCCCGGAGTTCGGGCAGGTCGGCGTGAAGCTGGTGGTCGAGGAGGACGGTCTGCGGGTGATGGGCACCGGCGACCCGGTCGTGCTCCGCGCTCCCGGCCTGGCCTGGGAGATCAGCTCCGACGGCATGCACGACAGCGCGCAGACCGTGCTCGACCTGGTCGAGGGTCAGCCGGTGGTGCTGGAACTGCGCTGTGGCACCACCGACCTGGACGAGCACCCGGTGGCCGAGCCGCAGCGCCGGGTCGCGGCCGGGCAGTACTGGTCGGACTGGGCGACCGGGCTGGTCCTGCCCTCGGTGGAGACCGAGCTGGTGGCGCGTTCCGCACTCACCCTGCGCGGCCTGTGTCACAGCGAGACCGGCGCCATCCTGGCCGCCGCGACCACCTCGCTGCCCGAGGAGATCGGCGGCATCCGCAACTGGGACTACCGCTACTGCTGGCTGCGCGACGGCGCGATGACCGCGCACGCGCTGGTCTCGGTCGGCTCCACCGCCGAGGCCGAGGGCTACCTGCGCTGGCTGCACCGGGTGCTGGAGACGCTGCCCGGACCGGAGCGGCTGCACCCGCTGTACACGCTCTCGGGCGCCACGCTGGGCCCGGAGGCGGTGCTGGACACGCTGCCCGGCTATGCCGGCTCCCGGCCCGTCCGGGTCGGCAACCTGGCCAACCAGCAGGTCCAGCTGGACGTGTTCGGCCCGGTGGTGGACCTGGTGGCCGCGCTCAGCGAGGCCAGGGGCGAGCTGACCGACGACGACTGGGCGATGGTGCAGGCGATGACCCAGGCGGTGGCCAGCCGCTGGTTCGAGCCCGACCACGGCATCTGGGAGGAGCGGCACACGCCGCGCCACCACGTCTACTCCAAGGTGATGTGCTGGGTGACGGTCGACCGCGCCCTCTCCCTGGCCGAGACCTACCACCGGGTGCCCGACCCGAGCTGGGCCGGGCTGCGCGACCAGATCGCCAAGGACGTGCTGGACCGGGGCTGGCACGCCGACGCCAGCGGCGGCATCGGCGCGTTCACCACCGCCTACGACGGCACCGACCTGGACGCGGCGTCGCTGCACGTCGGCCTGGCCGGGCTGATCGACCCCACCGACCCCCGGTTCCAGGCCACGGTGACCGCGATCGAGGCCGAGCTGCGCAGCGGTTCGACCGTCTACCGCTACCACCGCGACGACGGCCTGCCGGGCAACGAGGGCGGCTTCCACCTGTGCGCGGCCTGGATGATCGAGGCCTACCTGCTCACCGGACGGCGGACCGAGGCGGCCGAGCTGTTCGACCAGTTGGTCGACGCGGCCGGCCCGACCGGGCTGCTCCCGGAGGAGTACGACCCGATCGCCGAACGGTCGCTGGGCAACCACCCGCAGGCCTACAGCCATCTCGGGCTGATCCGCTGCGCCCAGCTGTTGGCGAAGTACTAGACCGCACGAAACGGCGGCGGGGGTGCAGGGATGTACACAGCCCGCCCCGCCACCGTTTCGTGGTACCCACCCGAATCCGCGATTCACCGCGAATTCGTGGGCCCGCCATGAATTCGCCCGGAAAAGCGGGTGGCGGAATATGAGAATGAATCGGGAATCGCGGGATCGGTGCGCGGAGTCAGCGGCCGCCGGTCGCCAGCGCCTTGAGTGCCGACTCCAGATCGGTGACGACCAGCGCGCGCACGCCCTCGGGCAGCGGACCCGAGTCCGGCGGCACCAGCGCCCGGGTGAAGCCCAGCCGGCCCGCCTCGGCCAGCCTGCGGCCCACGTTGGGCACCCGGCGCACCTCGCCGGCCAGGCCGACCTCGCCGAGCACGACCACGTCCGGCCGCAGCGGGGTGTCCCGCTGCGCCGAGGCGACCGCGATGGCCACCGCCAGGTCCGCGGCCGGCTCGGTCACCTTCATCCCGCCCACGGTCGCGGCGAACACGTCCCGGTCCCACAGTGACACCCGGCCCCGCCGGTCCAGCACGGCCAGCACCATCGCCACCCGGGCCGAGTCCAGGCCGCTGACGGCCCGCCGCGGGGCCGGCAGGTTGGTCTTGGCCACCAGCGCCTGCACCTCGCCCAGCAGCGGCCGCTTGCCCTCCATCACCACCGTCACCGCGGTGCCGGCGACCTCGGTCTCCCGCCGGTTGAGAAAGATCCCGCTCGGGTCGGGCACGCCGGCGATGCCGTCGTCGCGCAGTTCGAAGCAGCCCACCTCGTCGGCCGGGCCGAACCGGTTCTTCACCCCGCGCAGCAGTCTCAGCGTGGAGTGCCGGTCGCCCTCGAACTGCAGCACGACGTCGACCAGGTGCTCCATCAGCCGGGGCCCGGCGATCGAGCCGTCCTTGGTGACGTGCCCCACCAGCACCACCGGCAGGTCGCGCTGCTTGGCCAGGCCGACCAGCGCCGAGGTGACCGCACGCACCTGGGTGACCCCGCCGGGGCTGCCCTCGGCCTGGGTGGTGGACATGGTCTGCACCGAGTCGACGATCAACAGCCCGGGCTTGACCTCGTCCACGTGCCCGAGCAGCGCGGACAGGTCGCTCTCGGCGGCGACGTAGAGCGAGTCGTGCAGGTTCCCGGTGCGTTCGGCGCGCAGCCGCACCTGGCCGGCCGACTCCTCACCGGTGACGTAGAGGGTGGGGCCCAGCGACCCGCTGGTCGACCGGACCGCCCACTGGTGGGCGACCTCCAACAGCAGGGTCGACTTGCCGACCCCGGGCTCGCCGGCCATCAGCACCACTGCGCCGGGCACGATGCCGCCACCGAGCACCCGGTCCAGTTCGGACACTCCGGTGGGCCGGGCCCGGGCGACCTCGACGTCCACCTGACTGATCGGCCGGGCCGGGGAACTGGTCGCGCCGGCCACGATGGTGCCCAGGCCGGCGCGGGGGGCGGCCAGTTGCTCCACGGTGCCCCAGGCCTGGCATTCCGGGCACCGGCCGACCCACTTGGCGACCTCGTGCCCGCAGTCGGCACAACGGTAGTTGGGGCGTACCGCCCGCGTCGTCTTCCCTGCCACGGGGTGGAAACCTAGCGGGCCGGTCCGACATCGCGATCACTGCCGCGCCGGACCGGCCCCGCCGGTGGTGTCACATGTTCGGTTGTCGACCGAGCTGATCCAGCCCCGCGGTGCTCAGCCCGCGCTGCCGGCCGAGGGGGTGGCCGGGAAGCTCGCGTTGTCCGGCGGCGCCTCGACCGGGGTGTCCACGGTGACCTGGCCGGCGTACGCGAAGGTGAAGGTGATCGGGATGGTCAGTCCGGCCCGCAGCGGCGCGCCGTTGATCGTCTTGAGGCTCACCAGCACGATCCGCACCGCGCCGGGCTTGCCGGGCACCGGGTTGACCGACGTGGCCACCGAACTGCCGGCGGAACCGCTGGTGCCGCTGGCCGAGCTGCTGCTGCCCGCCCCGCTGCCGGGCAGCGTGCCCTCGCTGGGCGGGTTGGACGGCTCGGTGGTGGTGATCGCGGTGGTGGGGCCGGGGGTGACGGTGGAGTCGTCCACGTCGTGGCCGGAGCTGACCGCGAAGCCGCCCGGGATCAGCTTGGTGCCGGTGGCCGAGCCGTCGACGGTGACGCCGGCCGCCGCCGGGGTGCTCACGCCGGTCAGCGTGTCGTCACTGACGCCGGTGTTCACGATGGTGACCACCAGGGACACGCTCTGACCGGGCGTGTAGACACCCTGCGCGTTGTCCGGGTAGGCGAGCTCGGCGTCGCGGATCGCCATCGCGCCGACCGTGCCGCTGGCCCCGTTGACCGATGCCTGCTGGGTGTCGGTCTGGGTGATCTGCCCAGCCCCACAGCCGGTCAGCACGGCGACCAGGCCCAGCCCGAGGAACGTCGGGGCCAGGGCAGCCAGGCGACGGCTGCGCGACCGGCGCGCGGTGGTGGTGTGCTCAGCGCGGCTCACGGTTGCGGGGTCCTTCCTGCGGTACCAGCGATCTGTGCGGTGGTAGATGCCGATGTACATCCTGCGTCCTGCGGACGCCCCACACAGCTCAAAGCCATTCGGGCGAAGCCTAGCCGGGCTCGCCGGAGAGCCTGCCAGGCGGTCACGCGAACCGGTCCACAGTGGTGATTGCACCATCTGGCGCAGAGGGCCGGCCAGCACGGCCCGAACTGGTTTGTCAACCCCCAAAGGAGCCCCTGACCTGCGCTTACTGACTCTTCACCCGCTGTGCGGGGATTGCAGGACGTGATAAGATGGCATCAGCGAAAGGGGCAGAGGACACATGGTTTTCAAGGTCGGAGAGACCGTCGTCTACCCGCACCACGGTGCCGCTCTCATCGAAGCAATCGAAACCCGCGTGATCAAGGGCGAGGAGAAGAAATACCTCGTTCTGAAGGTTGCCCAAGGCGACCTGACGGTCCGGGTGCCCGCGGACAACGCCGAATTCGTCGGTGTGCGGGACGTGGTCGGTCAGGAAGGGCTCAACCGGGTGTTTGATGTGTTGCGAGCTCCCCACACCGAAGAGCCGACCAACTGGTCCCGGCGATACAAGGCCAACCTTGAGAAGCTCGCCTCCGGCGATGTGAACAAGGTGGCCGAAGTGGTGCGCGACCTCTGGCGACGCGAGAAGGACCGCGGCCTGTCCGCGGGCGAGAAGCGGATGCTGGCGAAGGCAAGGCAGATCCTGGTGAGCGAGTTGGCGCTGGCCGAAGGCACTGACGAGGACAAAGCGGAAGTGCTCCTCGACGAGGTACTGACCACCGCTTCCTGACCGGCCGCGCACACGGCGGGTTGTGGATGGATCTGGTGAGTGTTCTCGCGCTGGTCCGTGCTGACCAGAACATGTCCGGCACGGCCGGTTCGGATTCGCCTGCGCTGATCCAGGTGGCCGATATTCCTCTGGTGGTGCACACCGTGCGCCGCCTGTTCGATTCCGGCCTGGTCGACCAGGTCCTGGTCACGGTGTCCGCCACGGAGCGGGCGGCCGTGTCCACCGTCCTGGTCGACCACGGCCTGAACCCGGACGACCCGGCCAGCCACGTTCGGCTGGTCGTGGGTGCTGTTGATCACACTATGGCACTGGCCTCCGTTCCGGACGCCGAAGTGCTGCTCGTGCACGACGTGTTGCACGCGTTCGCCGGCCCCGACCTGGTCCGCCGGGTGGTCGCCGAGGTGCGGGCCACCGGTGGCCCGGTGGTGCCGGTGCTGCCGTGCACCGACACGGTCAAACAACTCGACCCGACCGGCCTGGTGTTGAGCACCCCGGACCGGTCGGAACTGCGGGTGGCCCAGACCCCCGAAGGCTTCCCGGCTGCCGCCCTGCGCGCGGCCGGACCCGGTGGTCTCGACCAGCTGCGTGGCCGCGCACGCACGGTGGCCGGCGATCCGGACGCCCGACGGCTGGTCAGCGCGTTCGACCTGACCGTGGCCGAGACCCTGCTGACCGGAACGAGAGGCGACGCGTGACCGGTTCGGCGATTCCCCGGGTGGGCATCGGTACCGACGTACATCCCATCGAGGCCGGCCGGGAGTGCTGGCTGGCCGGGCTGCGCTGGCCGGACACCGACGGCTGCGCCGGGCACTCCGACGGCGACGTGGCCGCGCACGCGCTGTGCGACGCGCTGCTGTCCGCGGCCGGGCTCGGCGATGTCGGGGTGGTGTTCGGCACGAGCGACCCGAAGCTGGCCGGCGCGCACGGCGTCACGCTGCTCACCGAGGTCAACCGGCTGCTCACCGAGGCAGGCTTCACCGTCGGCAACGCCGCCGTGCAGATCATCGGCAACCGGCCGCGGATCGGCCGGCGCCGGGCCGAGGCCGAGCAGGTGCTGTCCGCGGCGGTCGGCGGGCCGGTGTCGGTCACCGCGACCACCACCGACGGGCTGGGCCTGACCGGCCGCGGTGAGGGCGTCGCCGCGGTGGCCACCGCCCTGCTGCTCGCCCCGCCCGCCTGAACCAGGGAGGCTCGTCACGTCGGCTGGGCCGGAAGGTCCAGACCACGTACGGTGGATTCGTGGCGGTTCACGGCGTTCTTCTCGACTTCTCCGGCACCCTGTTCCGGCTGGACTTCGGCCCGACCGAGGCATGGTCGGCCGACCTCGTCCGGCGCGGGGTGACCACCGTGCCCGACCTGACCGAGCAGGCCGAGCTGATGCGCGTGCTCACCTCCCCGGTTCGGCCGCTGGCCGAACTGCCACCCGACCTGGTGGACGCGTGGCACCGCCGCGACCTCGACCCGGAACTGCACCGTTCGGTGTATCTGGGGATGCTCCGGCACTCCGGGTTGGCCGACGAGGCGCTGGCCGTCGCGTGTTACGAGCAGATCGGCGACGCCCGCAACTGGCAGCCCTACCCGGATACCCGGGCAACACTGGAACTGCTGCGGGACAAGGGAATCCCGGTCGCGGTGGTGAGCAACATCGCCTTCGACCTGCGCCCGGTGTTCGACCACGTCGGGCTGGTCGACCTGGTCGACGAGTTCGTTCTGTCCTATGTGGAGGGTTCGATGAAGCCGGACCCGAAACTGTTCCGGATCGCCTGCGAGCGGCTGGGCGTCGAACCGGCCGACGCGCTGATGATCGGCGACAGCGCCGAGGCCGACGGCGGCGCGGCCGCGCTGGGCATCGCGGTGGAGATCGTGCCGCCGCTGCCGCCGGAGCAGCGGCCGGACGGCCTGCTCACCGCGCTGGCCGCACACGGCGTCAGCTGACCCGCCGTCGCTGCATTAGCACACCGCGACCGAACACGGTCGCGTCCGCCCGTACCATCGTCATGTGAGCCTCCACCTGTACGACACCGCTGCCCGTGGGCTGCGGGAGTTCCATCCCGCGCGGACCGGAACGGCGTCGATCTACGTGTGTGGGGCCACCGTGCAGGGCGTGCCGCACATCGGCCACGTGCGCAGCGGGCTCAACTTCGACGTGCTGCGGCGCTGGCTGGCCCGGGACGGCGATGACGTGCGGCTCGTGCGCAACGTGACCGACATCGACGACAAGATCCTCACCAAGGCCGCCGACGCGGGCCGGCCCTGGTGGGAGTGGGCGGCCACCTACGAGCGGATCTTCGAGGCCGCCTACGACTCGCTGGGCTGCCTGCCGCCGTCGGTCACGCCGAGGGCGACCGGGCACATCACCCAGATGGTCGAGCTGATCCAGCGGCTGATCGACGCCGGGCACGCCTACGCCGCGGCCGGGGACGTGTACTTCGCGGTGCGCTCCTTCCCCGACTACGGCGCGCTGTCCGGGCAGCGGCCCGACGAGGTGCAGCAGGGCGAGACGAGCGCGGCGGGCAAGCGCGACCCGCGCGACTTCACCCTGTGGAAGCACGCGAAGCCGGGCGAGCCCGCGTGGCCGACGCCGTGGGGACCGGGCCGGCCGGGCTGGCACCTGGAGTGCTCGGCGATGGCCACCTTCTACCTGGGGCCCGAGTTCGACATCCACGGCGGCGGCATCGACCTGGTGTTCCCGCACCACGAGAACGAGCGGGCCCAGTCCAACGCGGTCGGCGACGGCTTCGCCCGGTACTGGCTGCACAACGCGTGGGTGACGCTGTCCGGCGAGAAGATGTCCAAGTCGCTGGGCAACGTCGTGTCGATCCCGGAGATGCTGCGCCGGGTACGCGCGCAGGAGCTGCGCTACTACCTGGTCGGTCCGCACTACCGGTCGATGATCGAGTACTCGCCCGATGCGCTGGACGAGGCGGTCACCGGCTACGGCCGGATCGAGTCGTTGCTGCGCCGGGTGGCGCAGCGCACCGGCGGCGTCGACCCCGGCGAGTTCGTGCCGGAGTTCGTCGAGGCGATGGACAACGACCTGGGCACCCCGGCCGCCCTTGGCGCGGTGCACAGGACCGTGCGCGAGGGCAACACCGCGTTGGACGCGGGTGACGACGCGGCCGCGCGGACCGCGGCCGCCGCGGTGCGGGCGATGACCGGCGTGCTCGGTCTCGACCCACTGTCGGCGGACTGGGCCGACGCGTCCGGAGTGGACACCGGACCCGGGGACGCCCTCGGCGCGCTGGTCGAGCAGTTGATCGAGGAGCGGCAGCGGGCCCGCAGCGAGAAGAACTTCGCTGCGGCCGACGCCGTGCGCGACCGGCTGCTCGCCGCCGGAATAGCCGTCGAGGACACCCCCGACGGTACATTGTGGACTATCAAGGAATCGTGACGTGGCTGGTAACTCGCGCCGTAAGGGCGCGATGCGCAATCCTGGCTCCAAGAAGGGTGCGGTCGTCGGTTCGGGCGGCCAGCGGGCCAGGGCCCTGGAAGGAAAAGGGCCGACGCCCAAGGCTTCCGACCGCACCGGACACCCCGCGCAGCGACGCGCGAACATGCTCAAGGCGAAGGCCGACGCGGCCCGGCAGCGGCGCAAGTCCGGCGAGGAGAGCTCCGAGCTGGTCGCCGGGCGCAACCCGGTCGCCGAGTGCCTGCGCGCCGGCGTGCCGGCCACCGCGCTCTACGTGGCGATCGGCATCGAGCCCGACGACCGGGTGGCCGAGGCCGTGCGCGGTGCGGGCGACCGGGGCATCTCGGTGCTGGAGGTGCAGCGGGCCGAACTGGACCGGCTGACCACCGGCGCGATCCACCAGGGCATCGCGCTGCAGGTGCCGCCGTTCACCTACGCGCACCCCGACGACCTGTTGGAAACGGCACTGGGGTCGGGCGAGCCGCCGCTGCTGGTGGCGTTGGACGGGGTGACCGACCCGCGCAACCTGGGCGCGGTGATCCGCTCGGCGGCCGCGTTCGGCGCGGACGGCGTGGTGGTGCCGGCCCGGCGCAGCGCCGGGGTGACCGCGGTGGTGTGGCGGACCAGCGCCGGCACCGCGGCCAAGCTGCCGGTCGCGCAGGCGACCAACCTGACCAGGACGCTGAAGGACTGGGCGGCCAAGGGCCTGATGATCGTCGGCCTTGACGCGGACGGCACGGTCACCGTGGACGGTCTCGAACTGGCCACCGGGCCGCTGGTTGTGGTGGTCGGCTCGGAGGGCCGCGGGCTGTCCCGGCTGGTCCGGGAGACGTGCGACCAGACGGTGTCCATCCCGATGGCCGCCGGTGTCGAGTCGCTCAACGCCTCGGTCGCCGCGGGCGTGGTGCTGGCCGAGGTGGCCCGCCGCAGGCGGCAGATCGGCCGCATCTGACCCGAGCCGTGAGTTCGCCCGGCCACATCCGGGCGAACTCACGGTCTCCGTGCGGGTCGCTTCGCTATGGTCGAGCCCAGCCCGGCCGACCGGCGGGCTGATCAGGCGGCCGAGGAACGAGAGGCGGAGCATGTCGTTCGCCACCCCGTTGTTCCTCTGGTACTTCCTGCCGGTCGTGCTCGCGGCCGTGCTGATCGCCCCGCGCCGCTGGCGCAACGGCGTGATCGCGGTGGCCAGCCTGGTGTTCTACGCGTGTGGCGGCGGGGCGACCACGCTCTTGCTGCTGTCCTGCATGGTGGTCAACTTCCTGGCCGGGCCGCTGCTGGAGCCCGACGAGTGGGACCTGCGGCGCAAGCTGCGCAAACGGCTGCTGATCAGCGTGGTGTGCGTGGATGTCGGCGCGCTGCTGATCTGGAAGTACGCCGGCTTCGCCACCGGTCAGATCAACGACCTGGTGCACCTGTTCGGCGGCGGTTTCCCGGTGGTCAGCCTGGCGCTGCCGATCGGCATCTCGTTCTACACGTTCCACCACATCTCCTACGTGGTGGACATCTACAAGGGTGAGCGCAAGGCGCTGCGCAACCCGGTCTCGTTCGTCACCTACATCGCGATGTTCCCGCAGCTGATCGCGGGTCCGATCGTGCGGTACCGGGAGATCGCCGACCAGCTGCCGCAGCAGCGCACCCACCGCCTGGACGACATCGCCGCCGGTTTCCCGCGGTTCGCACTGGGCCTGGTGAAGAAGACCGTAATCGCCGACTCGCTGGGCCCGATGGTGGACGCGTGTTTCAGCACTCCCGACCACCAGATGACGTTCGGTGTGGCGTGGCTGGGCGCGGTCGGCTACACCCTCCAGCTGTTCTTCGACTTCTCCGGCTACTCGGACATGGCGATCGGCCTGGGCCGGATGCTGGGCTTCCGGCTGCCGGAGAACTTCGCCCGGCCGTACTCGTCGGTGACCATCACCGAGTTCTGGCGGCGCTGGCACATGTCGCTGTCCCGGTGGTTCCGCGACTACGTGTACATCCCGCTGGGCGGCAACCGGCACGGCCCGGCGAAGACGTACCGCAACCTGTGCATCGTGTTCGTGCTGACCGGTTTCTGGCACGGCGCGAACTGGACGTTCCTGGTGTGGGGCCTGTACCACGGCGCGCTGCTGGTGATCGAGCGCGGCTTCAACCGGGGCGGCAGCCCGAACGGCACGTGGCAGCGACTGGCCCGGCGCGCGCTGACCCTGCTGCTGGTGGTGATCGGCTGGGTGTTCTTCCGCTCGGGCAACCTCGGGCAGGCCCTCACCATCCTGGGCCACATGTTCGTTCCCGACCTGTCCGGCCTCACCGACCTGGTGAACGCCGCGCTGACCAACCAACGGTTGATCATCCTGCTCGTCGCTTTGTTGGTGGTGCTGTTGCCTACGCACCCGGTGACCGGGCCGCTGCTGGAGGCGTCGCGTAGTCGGCCCGCGGTGACGATTCGGATCGGGGTCATGACGGTGGGGCTGGCTTATGCGGCGATATTGATCGCGTCGGGGACGTTCAGCCCGTTCCTGTACTACCAGTTCTAGCCTGTTCCTGAAGGTCAAAGGCGCGGACGGGTGGAGCACTAATATCAACATGACGGCGATGCCAGTGGTTCGGTAATCTGCCTTGTGATTTGGCAGGCTCTGTCGCCCATTGTGGTCGTGCTGCTCCCGATCCTCGGTGCAGTAGCTCAGCGCATTCGGCGACCGGAGGGTTCATACCGTCTGATAAAGCGAGACCTGGAATTGTTGGCCTCGCTGCCGGAGGACAGCGCGGCAAGGTCGAGCCTCCTTCGGCATGTCGACAGGTCGATCGAGGGGCTGATCTCGTACGACGAGGATATGCGTCGGAGCGGGTTCGGGATCGTCCTTGCGCTGATCTTCTTGACGTCGGGGTCGGCCCTGACGATTCTGGCTATTGATGGTGGGGGCTGGTGGTGGTGGCCGGTGATCGCATTCCTCGTCATTTTCGGACTGGTCGGTTTGGCCCAGGATGCGCCACGACGCAGGCGTGATGAGCAAGGTCATCCGATCAAGGAGGCAGCCGACTCCGATTCTCCGTCGTGACAACGACCGCCTTTCTGGCTTCGGGCCAGGATTGTCGACGGGTGGACACCGATCGCAGCGGCGGAGTGGCATGTCCAGCCGGCCGGCGACACACCTGGCAACCGCCGTGTTGTTCCGGGCACCGGTGATCGACTCGGCGTAACATCCGGGCCGACCCGAGCAGACTGTTTCGTTCCCTGTTGTCCGATCGCGTTCGTCCTTGCTGGTGGGGAGGCCGGATGGATTTCTCCGCCGTGTTCGCGGACGTGGCCGCGCACTGGCCGATCTACCTGTCCATGCCGTTCGTCGCTGCGGCCATCGGGTACGTCACCAAGCGGGTCGCGATCGAGATGATGTTTCGGCCGTTGGCCTTTGCCGGGGTGCGCCGGACCCCGATCGGGTGGCAGGGGGTGCTGCCGCGCAACGCCGCTCGGATGGCGACGACGGCGGTGCAACTGTTGACCTCCAACCTGATCAGTGTGCCGGAGATCTTCGCGCGGCTTGATCCCGCCGAACTCGCGAAGGCCATTGAAGGCCCGCTGTTGCACGTCGTGGACGAATTGACGCCGGAGATTGTCGAGCAGTATCAGCCGGGGCTCTGGGAACGGCTGCCCGGACCGGCCCGCGAACTGCTGCTGCGGCAGGTGCGGGTCGAGGCACCTCGGCTGGTCACCCGGATCATGACCGCCATCGGCGCGGACATCGACAGCGTGCTGGATGTCAGCGACATGGCCGTCACCCATCTCGTCCGGGACAAGGCGCTGCTCAACCGGCTGATCCGGGACATCGCCAAGAACGAGCTCGCCTTCATCGCCAGTTGCGGGCTCTACTTCGGTTTCCTGCTCGGCGTCGTGCAGATGGTGCTCTGGGCGTTCACCCACTCCCCGCTGGTGATGCCGTTGTTCGGTCTCGGCGTCGGGTGGCTCACCGACTGGCTCGCCCTGAAGATGATCTTTCTGCCACGCGAACCCCGTCGGTTCTTCGGGCTGGTCAGCTGGCAGGGCGTGTTCCAGAAACGCCGGCAGGAAGTCGCGGCCGACTACGGCACGCTGATCGCTGCCGAGATCCTGACCGCCGACAACATCATGGACACGATCCTGCACGGGCCGCGCTCCGACCGGCTGTTCGCGCTCATCCAGCGCGAGGTCGAGCACACCATCGACGAGCGGATGAGCCTGGCCAAGCCGCTGGTCACGTTCGCCGTCGGCAGCGGCCGGTTCGACCAGCTCAAGCTCGCCGCCGCCACCCGAACGATCGAGCGGCTGCCGGAGACCCTCAGCTACGCCCGGGACTACACCACCGAGGCCCTCGACGTGCGCAACACGATCGTGGACAAGATGCGCGGGCTGACCCCGATCCAGTTCGAGGGCCTGCTGCGGCCGGCCTTCCAGCAGGACGAGTGGAAGCTCATCGCGGTCGGCGCGGCGATCGGCTTTCTGGTCGGCGAGTTGCAGGTGTTCGTCTTCCTGCACTGAAGACAGCACAGCGGCGCACTCGGGAAGGTGCGCCGCTGTGAGCGAAAAATCAGTCGTCGAGGCGGCTGCCGCTCTCCGGGTGGAAGACGTGCACCTCGTCGCCCTCACGGATGACGACCTTGACGTGCTGGCCGATGGCCGGCGGGGTCCGGCCGTCGACCCGGACGATGAACCGCTCCGGGGTGGCGCCGATCCGCACCGAGCCGTACACGTACGCGTCGGCGCCGAGTTCCTCGACCAGCTCCACGGTCAGCTCGAACGCGTTCTCCTCGGCCTCGCCGGCCAGCCGCAGCGACTCCGGCCGCACGCCGAAGGTGACCTCGCTCAGCCCGGCGGCCGACGCGGCGGCGGCCAGCTCGCGCGGCAGCTGCACGGTCGCGCCGTCGAGCTTCACGCCGTCACCAGCGAACGGAACGGTCTTGAGGTTCATCGCGGGCGAGCCGATGAAACCGGCGACGAAAGCGTTTGCGGGGTGGTCGTAGAGCGCGCGCGGGGTGTCGCACTGCTGCAACAGACCGTCCTTGAGCACGGCCACCCGGTGCCCCATCGTCATCGCCTCGACCTGGTCGTGGGTGACGTAGATGGTCGTGGTGCCCAGCCGCTGCTGGAGCGCGGCGATGTTGGCCCGGGTCTCCACCCGCAGCTTGGCGTCCAGGTTGGACAGCGGCTCGTCCATCAGGAAGACGCTGGGCTCACGCACGATCGCCCGGCCCATCGCGACGCGCTGCCGCTGGCCGCCGGACAGCGCCTTGGGCTTGCGGTCCAGGTACTTGGTGAGGTCGAGCATCTGCGCGGCCTCGGCGACCTTGGTGCGGATCTCCGTCTTGGGCATCCCGCGCAGCTTCAGCGCGAAACCCATGTTCTCCGCGACGGTCATGTGCGGGTACAGCGCGTAGGACTGGAAGACCATCGCGATGTCGCGGTCCTTGGGCTGCACGTTGGTCACGTCCCGGCCACCGATGGAGATGGACCCTTCGTCCACGTCCTCCAGGCCGGCCAGCATGCGCAGGGCGGTGGACTTGCCCGAGCCGGACGGGCCGACGAGCACGAGGAACTCACCGTCGCTGACATCCAGATCCAGCGCGTCGACCGCGCGAACCGGAGGAGATCCGGCGAACACCCGCGAGGCAGCGGCATAGGCGACTTCGGCCATGTGACGTACCTTTCCTGAGGTCAGTGTCCAGTCACGGTACCGTCGTCATCCGAATTCAGAGATACCTCTTTGGTATAAGTGACGGCCGGCCAACTTTCACCCGAAAGATGGCAGAATTGGTCTGGACCAGCTGTCGGGAGCACCACTCCTACCTGCGGTGTTGCCCCAACAGAAGGATGCTCGTCACCCACGCTTCTACAATTGGTTCTGAACCGTTACGGTCACTTCATGGTGCGGTCTATGCATTCGCGGCGTCCTGCCACGCTGGCATCCCTGGCTGCCGAGCTCGGGGTCTCACGCACAACAGTGTCCAACGCCTACAACCGCCCCGACCAGCTCTCCCCCGAACTGCGGCGGAGGGTACTGGAGACGGCTCGCCGGCTGGGATATCCCGGTCCGGACCCGGTCGCCCGCTCGCTGCGCACGCGCAAGGCAGGCGCGGTCGGACTGCTGCTGACCGAGAACCTCTCCTACGCCTTCCGCGACCCCGGCGCCGTCCGCTTCCTGGAGGGCCTCGCCCTCGCCTGTGAGGACGCCGGACAGGGCCTGCACCTCGTCCCGGTCAACCCCGAGCGCGCCGATGTGGCCTCGGTGCACCGGGCCGGCGTCGACGGCTTTGTCGTCTACTCCGTGCCCGACGACGACCCGCACCTCGCCGCCGTGCTGGAGCGCCCGGTACCCACCGTCATCTCCGACCAGCCCGACCTCAGCGATGTCGACCGGGTCGGCATCGACGACAACGCGGCCATGAGCGAACTGGCCCAGCACCTGATCTCGTTGGGCCACCGCCGGGTGGGCGTGGTCTGCATGCGGCTGGGCAGCCACCGCAACGACGACTTCGCCACCGTCGAACGCCAGCGCAACGCGCACTTCCACGTGCAGCGGGCCCGGCTGGCCGGCCTGGCCGGCGCGTTCGAGTCGGTCGGCACCGCCTGGTCCAACGTGCCGGTGGTGGAGCGGTTCGACCACACCATCGCCGGCGGCGCCACCGCGGCGGCGCAACTGCTCGACCGCGACCCGCAGGTCACCGCGCTCATCTGCACCTCCGACATCCTCGCGCTGGGTGCGCTGGAGGAGGCCAGACGGCGCGGGCTGCGGGTTCCGCAGGATCTCACCATCACCGGCTTCGACGGCATCCACGCGGCCGTGCAGGCCGGACTGACCACTGTGGACCAGCCGATCCTGGAGAAGGGCCGCGAGGCGGGCAAGTTGCTGCTCAACGGCCCGGACCCCGGCCGGCCGCGCAAGGTCACGCTGGCCACCAAGCTGGTGCTGGGCAACACCTCCGGCCGGCCGCACACCGCCGAGGAGCGCTGGTTCGGTCCCTGATCGACCGGTGGCTCGGGCGAGGTGGCTCAGGTGAGGCTGAACGGCGTCGGCGCGCCGGCCAACGGCCCCAACTGGCCCACCACGGCGTAGTTGCCCGCCGGCACGGTAGAACGCTGCGCGGGGCAACCCGGGGCGGAGGTCCGCCCGGCCCACGCGACGCTGTAGGTGGCCTCCTGACCGGGTTGCAGCGTGCGGATGTCGTGCACGGGCTCGGGGTAACAGTCGTCGCTGGACCACAGCGGCGGCCCGGGAGTGACCGGTACGACCAGGATCGCCCGCAGCGGCCTGCTCACGTCCCGGATGCACGCCACCGGACCGATGTTCGCGATGTGCAGGGTGAACGCGGGCCGTTGGCCGACCTGGTAGCTGGGCTGCCCGACGGTCGTACTCACCTTGATCACGTTGTCCGGGCAGGGTTGCGGCGGCCCGGGCGGCGGTGGCGGGGTGGTCGTGGTGGTCGGCGTGAGGGTCACCGAGGGGGCCGCCGGCCCGCCGGGTGCCGGCGGTGCGCCGGGCACGCTGGTGAGCGCGGGCGCGCTGGTCTGGCTGGACGAACTGGGCCAGCTGGACATGCCGGCCGGGAACAGCCGCCCGGCCGAGGGCGGGTTGCTGGCGGGCATCGAGGTCAGCGGGACGCCCGCCGGTCTCTGGTTGGCCGTGCCCTGGACGGAATCCGCGCTGGCACTGCCCAGCAGCGCTCCGGCTGCCCAGACCAGCAGGATGACCAGCACCGCAGTGCCAGCCGTCGCCACGGTGCGCCGGCGTCGGTACACCGAGGGCGGAAGTGGTCCCCGCGGCTCGTCCACCTGCGGAAACTAACCGCACCAGCTCCGAACGGGTGGTGTAGTCACCCGATCAGGGCGTGTCGCGACCGGTCGTGGATATCAGAACGTGATGTTCGCCCTTGCCGTATTGCGGAACGGTCCTGGTCAGGCTGTGATCAGCCCAACGTGTAGACGGGAGACGCCGGTGACCGCCATCGACGAACTACTTCACCGCCATGACGAGGGGCCCGACCACGGGGCCCCCGAGGTGCCGACGCCGGTGCCCGGCCTGCATCTGGCGATCGTGACCTGCATGGACGCCCGGATCAAGGTGTTCGACGTGTTCGGGTTGCGGCACGGCGAGGCGCACATCCTGCGCAACGCCGGCGGGGTGATCACCGACGACGTGATCCGCTCGCTGGCGATCAGCCAACGCAAACTCCAGACTCGCGAGATCATCGTGATGCAGCACACCTCGTGCGGGCTGGCCACCATCACCGAGGACGGCTTCCGGGACGAACTCCAGGCCGACACCGGGTTGCGGCCCCCCTGGTCGGTGGAGGCGTTCACCGACGTGGCCGCGTCGGTCCGCCAGTCGCTGGCCCGGGTGCGGCTCAGCCCCTTCCTCGGGCTCACCGAGAGCGTTCGCGGGTTCGTCTACGACGTGCACACCGCCGGCCTGCACGAGGTGCGTTGACCACCTGGCTGTCGACGCGAAATACCGACACTGCAACAATTCTCGGTATCATGAGTGTTGATGCCGAGCTGTTGACCGACTGGTTCACCGCGAACGCCCGCGACCTGCCCTGGCGCCGGCCGGAGTGCTCCGCGTGGGGCGTGCTGGTCAGCGAGATCATGTTGCAGCAGACGCCGGTGGCCCGGGTCGAGCCGATCTGGCACGAGTGGCTGGGCCGCTGGCCGGTGCCCTCCGCACTGGCCGCGTCGTCGCAGGGCGAGGTGCTGCGCGCCTGGGGCAAGCTGGGCTACCCGCGCCGGGCGCTGCGCCTGCACGAGGCGGCCGTGGCCATCGCCGAGCGGCACGACGACGTTGTTCCGTCCGATGTGGACACTCTGCTGGCGCTGCCCGGGATCGGCGCGTACACCGCGCGGGCGGTGGCCGCGTTCGCCTACCGGCAGCGGTGTCCGGTGGTGGACACGAACGTGCGCCGGGTGGTCGCCCGGGCCGTGCACGGCGCGGGCGACGCGGGTCCGCCGTCCACCACCCGGGATCTCGTCGACGTCGAGGTGCTGCTGCCGACGGCCGACGAGCCGGCGGCGGCGTTCTCCGCCGCGCTGATGGAACTGGGCCAGCTGATCTGCACGGCGCGCACACCGCGCTGCGCGGACTGCCCGATCGTGGCCGACTGCGCCTGGCAGCACGCCGGCCGCCCGGCCTACGCCGGGCCGGCCAAGGCGGTGCAGAAGTTCGCCGGCACCGACCGGCAGGTCCGCGGCAAGCTGCTGGACGTGCTGCGCGACTCCCCCGGCCCGGTCACCAGGGCCGCGCTGGACGCCGTCTGGGCCGACGCCGGGCAGCGCGACCGGTGCCTGGACTCACTGTTGGTGGACGGGCTGCTGGAGCAGACGACAACCGGATTGTTCGCGCTGCCAGGCGAAGTGACCGCCTGAGCCACCCACCGGCCGGGCGGCTGTCATCCGAAGGGGTGGGGTCGGCTGAGGGCGGTTCGGACGGGCGGCGAATGTCAGGGTCCGCGGTTACCGTCAGCGTATGACGGAGACCGTGGACTGGACCGTGGCCGACCACCTGCGCGGCAGACCGGAGAATGCCGTTGCCATGTACCAGAAGTTCGTCGAACTGGTCGGCTCGTGCGGGCCGTTCGCCTTCTCCCCCAGCAAGACCATCATCACCTTCAAGGGCACCCGGCGCGGTTTCGCCGGCGCCCGGCCGACAGCGAGTGGCCTGCTGATCGGCTACCTGGACCTCCAGCGGGTGGTCACCGGGCCGCAGATCAACAGCGCCGCGCCCTACACCAGGCGGCTGTTCACCCACCAGTTCCGGATCAGCGCGTTCGACCAGTTCGACGACGCGTTCGCCGGCTGGGTGATGGAGTCCTACCTGGTCGGCCAGGGCGCGCACCTGAACTCGCCGTTGCCCGCGTGAACACCGGAACCGTGCACACCGAAACCCGGTGGGTCAGCCGAGTTCGCTGACCTCGCCGGTGCGGGTGTCCACGATGCCGACCGTGGCGATCTTCGCCCGGATCGGCTCGATCGGGTGCAGCGCGGCGAATCCGGCGGCCAGCTGCTCGGCGCCGAGGTCCACGGCCAGCGTGCAGTGCGGCACCCACGCGCCGGGCAGGCAGGAGGCCTGCGGATGGGTGACCCGGCCGGCCAGCACGTCGTGCACGGCGGAGTGCACCGCGATCAGCTCGGTGTCGGTGACCGCACCGAGGAACAACGCGTTCTCCGCGGTCGGGAACGTGCCCAGGGTGTAGAGCCAGAGCGCCGGCAGGGACAGCAGCGCCAGATCCTTGGCCAGGGCGGCCCGCGTCTTCGGTGGGATCACGCTCGCGGCCGCGAGGGTCACGTGCGGACGGTCGCGCCGGGCCGGCCCCGGTATGCCGGCCGACTCCAGTTTCCGCCAGAGCGCGCGCACCTCCGCGTCCGCGTCGGCGTCGAAGAAGACCGCGAGTACCTGGGCCACCCGCGCAGTCTGCCCTACCCCTCGGCCAGGCTGCCCAGGAACTCCTCGACGGCCGCCCGGTAGCGCGCCGGGGCGTCGTCGTGCACCACGTGACCGGCGCCGGGCACCACCAGATGCCGGCCGCCCCCAGGAATCCGCGCGGCGAGTTCGGCCTGCTGGCCCGGCGGCATCAGGCTGTGCTCGGCCTCCAGCACCAACGCCGGGCAGCGCACCCGCTCGACCAGCGACCAGTACTCGCGCCGGCCCCACTCCTCGGCGATCTCGTACAGCGCCGCAAGATCCGCGGTCAGCCGGTAGCCGTCGGGGTGTTCGGTGAAGCATTCGACGAAGTAGTCGCCCTGGCTGCCGAAGAACTCCCGCACCGCGCCCAGCGACACGAACGGCGTCGGCCACGAGTCGAAGTAGGGCCGCCACAGCTCCGCGGTCCGGCCCCGCTGGTCGGGCGCCATATCCTCGATCACGATGGCCCGCACCAGTTCCGGGTGCCGGGCGGCCAGCGCCCAGGCGTGCAGGCCGCCCATCGAGTGACCGAGCAGCACCGCCGGGCCGAGGTCCAGTTCGCGGATCACCCGGGCCGCGTCGGCGACGAACTCCTCGGTGACCGCGGGTCCCCGGTGCGGGTTGCGGCCGTGCGCGCGGGCGTCCCAGCCGACCACCCGGCCGTGTCCGGCCAGCCAGCCGGCCACCCGCCACCAGGTCCGCGCCCGGCCCATCAGGCCGTGCAACAACAGGAAACCCGGCCCCTCGCCGCCGAACTCGACCACGCCGTCACGCCATGCCATCCACCCATGATCGGCCACCTGGCAGCCCGCGCACAGCCGGGCTGACAGCGGCCTGTGCGCGGGCTGCCAGCGCCTGACCGCAGAGTCGACCCTGAACACACGACGAGCGCGAGGAGGAGCGAATGTCGTACGCGATCCAGGCTGAGGGCCTGGTGAAGCGGTTCGGGCAGACCACGGCACTGGCCGGGGTGGATCTCGCGGTGCCCACCGGCACCATCCTGGGGGTGTTGGGCCCCAACGGAGCGGGAAAGACCACGGCGGTACGGATTCTGGCGACCCTGCTTCGACCCGACAGCGGCCGCGCCGTCGTCGGCGGCTTCGACGTGCTGCGCGACCCGGTCGCGGTGCGCGGGCTGATCGGGCTGACCGGTCAGTACGCGGCCGTCGACGAGGACCTGTCCGGCCTGGAGAACCTGGTGCTGATCGCCCGGCTGCTGGAGATCCCCCGGGCCACCGCGCGAGCCAGGGCGACCGAACTGCTCGACCGGTTCGGGCTGGCCGACGCGGCCGGCCGGTCGGCCAAGACCTACTCCGGCGGGATGCGCCGCCGGCTGGATCTGGCCGCCAGCCTGGTCGGCCGACCCCGGGTGCTCTACCTGGACGAGCCGACCACCGGTCTGGACCCGGCCAGCCGCAACCAGGTCTGGGACATGGTCCGCGCGCTGGTCGCCGACGGCGTCACCGTCATGCTGACCACGCAGTACCTGGACGAGGCCGACCAGTTGGCCGACACGATCACGGTGATCGACCATGGCCGGGTGATCGCGGCCGGCAAGCCCGACGAACTCAAGCGCCGGACCGGCAAGCAGACCCTGCAGGTGCGCCCGACGCTGCCGGCCGACCTGGACCGGGTGACCGCGATCCTGACCGACCTGCTCGGCCGCACGCCCGACCAGCGGCCCGGCAGCGGGCTGCTCACCGCGCCGGTGGACGACCCGGTGCTGCTCTCGGCGCTGGTGCGCCGGCTCGACGAGGCGGGCATCACCGCCGACGAACTCGCCCTGCGGCTGCCCAGCCTCGACGAGGTGTTCCTGTCGCTCACCGGGCACACCGCCGAGGACGACACCCCCAGCGACCCGGCCGGTGCTCCGGCGGAGCGGAGCCTGGCATGACCACCCTGACGATGCCGGCGCCGGGCGCCGCGGTGCACCGGACCAGCCCGGCGCGGGCGATGCGGCACGCGCTGTCGCTGGCCGGCCGCAACCTGGTCAAGATGCGCAAGAGCCCGGAGAGCCTGATCGACGTCACGTTGCAGCCGATCCTGTTCCTGGTGCTGTTCGTCTTCCTGTTCGGCGGGGCGATCAGCGGGAACTGGCATCTGTACCTGGAGTCGCTGGTGCCCGGGCTGATGGTGCAGAACACCATGTTCGCCAGCATGGGCACCGGCTACGGGCTGGGCACCGACCTGGACAAGGGCGTGTTCGACCGGTTCCGCAGCCTGCCGATCGCCCGCTCGGCACCGCTGGTCGGCGCGGTGCTCGGCGACACCATCCGGCTGGTGGTCGCGATGGTGGTGCTGCTGAGTTTCGCGTCGATCCTCGGGTTCCGGGTGCACACCAACCCGGTCAGCGCGCTGGTCGCGGTGGCGCTGATGGTGCTCGCCGGGCTGGCGCTGTGCTGGATCGGTGTGTTCGTGGCGATGCTGGTGAAGAGCCCGCAGGCCATGCAGGGCGTGATGATCGCGTTCATCATGCCGCTCTCCTTCGGCAGCAACGTTTTCGTGCCGTCCAGCACGCTGCCGGGGTGGTTGCAGGCGTGGACGAACATCTCGCCGGTGAGCAAGCTGGTGGACGCCGCCCGGGGACTCATGCTCGGCGGCGCGGTGGCCACCCCGGTGCTGGCCGCGCTGGCCTGGCTGGTGGGCATCGTCGCGGTCTTCTTCCCGCTGGCGATGTGGGCCTACCGCCGCCGGGTCGACTGAGCGACGACGGTCAGGTGCGGGCCGGCTGGTCCAGGTCCAGGTCCAGGTCCTGGGCCGGCAGCCCCACCGCCGTGCGGATCGCGCCGATCGCCTCCTGCTGGCTGCCCGCGGCCCAGCGCTGCACGGCCGTCGAGTACTCCGCGGCGGGCAGCGCCTCGACCACCTCGGCGATGATCCGGGCCACCGTGCGGTCGCCCTGGTTGAGGATGCCGCGCAACCGGATCGCCGCGCCCAGCAGCTCGGCCGCCGCGCGCGCGTCCCCGCGGGAGAGCAGCAGGCCTGCGGTCTGCTCGGCGAGGGTCGCCACGATCGGCATGTCCCGGCTGAGCACCGCGTAGGGCATCGTCTCGGCAAGTGCCTCGGTCCGCCCGGGCAGGTCGCCCTCGGCCAGTCGCACGGCCACCGTGGCCAGGCCCAGCATGCTCATCTTGTGGCCGTGGCTGGGCCGGTTGATCTGTCCGGTGGTGTTCTTCGCCTCGGCCAGCCGCGTTCGGGCCAGGTCGAGGTCACCGCGGTAACAGGCCGCACGGACCGATTCGCACAGGGCCATCAACCGCATCTCGGTCAGCCCGTGCCGGTCCGCGCCGGCCAGTGCCTCGGCCAGGCTGCGCTCGGCGGCGTCCAGGTCGCCCGAGTCGGTCTGCAGCCGGCCGACCCAGATGAGCTGGTTCACCGGGTCCTCGACCGACCCGAGCTCTACGGCCAGCCGCAGCCCCTGCCGGGTGCTCTCGATCGCGGCCTGATGGTCCCCACGCAGGTAGTGCAGGTTGCTGACCATGCTCAGGCACATGATCAGCCCCCATCGCTCGCCCAGCGCACGGAACCCGGCCAGCGCGAGGTCCAGCTCGGCTTCGGCGACCGCAAGGTCGCCGACGTTCTCGGCGATGAAGGAGTTGGTCATGTGCCCCATGGCTCTGATCCACGGCTGCGGGCTGGCGGCCGCCCGGGCCGACGCCGCGCGGGCCGCCACCAGTTCGCCCATCAGCATCCGCAGCATCGGCTCGGCCAGGCTCAGCACCGGGAACTCCTCGACCGCACCGGTCTCGGCGACCGCGGCCAGCGCGGACTCGGTCCCCTCGGCCGGCATCCCGTCACCGCGTTCGGCGCGGGCCATCAGGGCGGTCAGGTTCAGTGCGCTGGTCGTCCTGTCGTAGGGCTCGGCGTACAGCTCCTGCACGGCGCCGATCCACGGCTCGATCTCACCGGACCGGCCGATCAGTAGCCAGTACCAGCCCAGCCGCATCACCAGCACCGCGGCCGACCCGACGTCCCGCACGTCCAGCGCGCGCCGGATCGCGGCCCGCAGGTTGTCCTCCTCGACCCGCACCTGCTCGACCGCGGCCAGCTGATCGGGACCGCGCAGCAGCGGCTCGACCCGGATCAGCAGGTCCAGGAAGTAGCCGACGAACGCGGTCAGCACCGCGTGCGTCTCCTCCGCGTCGGCCAGCCGTTCCCGCCCGTAGGCACGGACCGTCTCCAGCATCCGGTAGCGCGGACCGCCGGTCCCGGTGGACACCTGTTGCAGCAACGACTTCTCCACCAGCGACGCGAGCAGGTAGGGCACGTCCTCGGCGGCCAGTTCGGTCACGTCGAGACCGGTGCACACGCCGACCGCGGCCTCGCAGTCCGTCCCGCCGGCGAACACCGACAGCCGGCGGGCCAGCGTGCGCTCGGGCTCGGTGAGCAGCTCCCAGCTCCACTCGATCACCCCGCGCAGCGTGCGGTGCCGGGGTAGGGCGACCCGGTTGCCGCCGGTGAGTAGCCGGAACCGGTCGTCGAGCCGCTCGGCCACCTGCGTCGGGGTCATCGACCGCAGCCGGGCGGCGGCCAGTTCCAGGGCCAGCGGCATCCCGTCCATCTGCCGGACGATCTCGTTCACCGCGGCCAGGTTCGTGTCGTCCAGCTCGAAGCCGGGCCGGGCGGCGGCGGCCCGGTCGACGAACAGCCGGACCGCGGCGGCCGACCGCGCCTCGGCCACGTCGGCCTCGGCCGAGGGCAGCGCCAGCGGGCCGACCCAGTGCAGCGTCTCGCCGCCGATGGCCAGCGGCTCCCGGCTGGTGGCCAGCACCCGCAGCTGGGGACACCGGTCCAGCAGCGTCGCGGCCAACTGGGCGGCCGAGCCGATCAGGTGCTCGCAGTTGTCCAGCACGAGCAGCCCAGACCGGCTGCCCAACGCCTCCACCAGGCGCTGCGCCGGGCTGATCCGGTGGCTGGTCGCGCCGGTCGCCGGCGTGTCGGTCATCCGGTTGTCCCGGGCGCCGATCGCGGCCAGCACCACCGGGTCCAGGTCAGCGTCCGGATCGACCGGGGCCAGCTCGACGAACCAGACCGGGCCCGGGTGCGCCTCGGCGTGCCGGAAGGCGACCTCGATGGACAGCCGGGTCTTGCCCGCCCCGCCGGGACCGACCAGGCAGACCAGCCGGGAGTCGGCCAGCAGCCCGATCGCCCGGTTCAGGTCGGCGTCCCGGCCGACAAAACTGGTCAGCTGGGCGGGTAACCGGGGCAGCGCGGCCGGCCGCTGCTCGGGCAGTTGCTCGGGTGCGGGCCGGGGTGGCGGTTCGCCGCGCAACACGGTGAGCTGCACGGTCCGCAGCTCGGTCGACGGGTCCACGCCGAGGTGTTCGGCCAGCGCAGCCCGAATCCGCTGGTAGCCGGCGAGCGCGTCGGCGGTGCGGCCGGCCGCGTAGAGCGCCCGGATACGCAGGGCGGCCAGCGTCTCCCGCAGCGGGTACTCGGCCGCCAGCGCGTCCAGCTCGCCGAGGACCTCGGTGTGCCGGCCGACGGCGAGTTCCGCGTCGATCCGGTCCTCCACCGCGGCCAGCCGGGCGTCGGCCAGCCGGGCGGCCACCGGCTCGGCGAACGGCGCGTCCGCGACATCGGCCAGGGACGGGCCGCGCCACAGCGCGAGTGCCTCGGTCAGGGTGGCCAGCGCGGGCCACGGGTTGCCGGCGCGCAGTTGGGCGTGCCCGTCGGCGGCCAGCGCCTCGAACCGCGGCACGTCCACGTCCTGCGGCGACACGGCCAGCCGGTAGCCGGCCGGCCCGGACTCCACCGGCTCAGCGACGTGGTCGGCGACCGGCCGCAGGGCCTTGCGCAGCCGGGACACCAGTGACTGCAGGGCGTTGCTGGCGTCGGCCGGCGGCGCCGCGCCCCACAGGGCGTCCACCAGCACAGCCGGCGGCACGAACCGACCCGGGTCGAGGGCGAGCCGGACCAGCAACATGCGCAGCCGGGCGCCACCGATCTCGACGGAACCCCCGTCGTCGGCCTGCACCAGCAGCGGCCCGAGCAGTCCTACCCGCACATCCCCCACTTTGGCAGAAAACGAGCACTGGCCGCCCGCGATTGGCGGGCGGCCAGTGCTCTCCGGCTGCTTCCTCGATCAGTCGGAGTCAGCCTCGCCACCGGCGGCGATCACGTCGACCGGCGGCGCGTCGGGCACGCTGGACGGCTTGGGCTCGCCACGGAAGGTGAAGTGCGCCTTGTCGTCCGAGCCTTCTCCGTCCCAGCCTTCCACGTCGGTGAGCACGATCTGGCCCGGCTTCAGCTCGCCGAACAGGATCTTCTCCGACAGCTGGTCCTCGATCTCGCGCTGGATGGTGCGGCGCAGCGGCCGAGCACCCAGCACCGGGTCGAACCCGCGCTTGGCCAGCAGCTGCTTCGCGAGCGGGGTGAGCTCCAGGGCCATGTCCTTGGCCTTGAGCTGCGCCTCCACCCGGTAGGCCATCAGGTCGACCATCTGGATGATCTCGTCCTGAGTCAGCTGGTTGAACACGATGATGTCGTCGATACGGTTGAGGAACTCGGGGCGGAAGTGCTTCTTCAGCTCGTCGTTGACCTTGTTCTTCATCCGGTCGTAGTTCGAGCCGTCGCTGTTGCCCCGGGTGAAGCCGAGACCGACCGCCTTGGAGATGTCCGAGGTGCCCAGGTTCGAGGTGAAGATGATCACGGTGTTCTTGAAGTCCACCGTGCGGCCCTGGCCATCGGTCAGCCGGCCGTCCTCCAACACCTGCAACAGCGTGTTGTAGACCTCCTGGTGGGCCTTCTCGATCTCGTCGAACAGGACCACCGAGAACGGCTTGCGGCGCACCTTCTCGGTGAGCTGGCCGCCCTCCTCGTAACCGACGTACCCGGGAGGAGCACCGAACAGCCGGGACGCGGTGTACCGGTCGTGGAACTCGCCCATGTCGATCTGGATCAGTGCGTCGTCGTCGCCGAACAGGAACTCGGCCAGCGCCTTGGACAGCTCGGTCTTACCCACACCGGACGGGCCGGCGAAGATGAACGAGCCGGACGGGCGCTTCGGGTCCTTCAACCCGGCCCGGGTACGACGGATCGCCTGGGAGACGGCCTTGACCGCCTGCTCCTGGCCGATGATCCGCCGGTGCAGCTCGTCCTCCATGCGCAGCAGGCGGGTGGTCTCCTCCTCGGTGAGCTTGAACACCGGGATTCCGGTCCAGTTCGCCAGCACTTCGGCGATCTGCTCCTCGTCCACCTCGGCGACGACGTCGAGGTCGCCGTCCTTCCACTGCTTCTCCCGCTCGGACTTCTGGCCGAGCAGCTGCTTCTCCTGGTCGCGCAGCTTGGCGGCCCGCTCGAAGTCCTGCGCGTCGATCGCGGACTCCTTGTCCCGACGCACGCCGGCGATCTTCTCGTCGAACTCACGCAGGTCGGGCGGCGCGGTCATCCGGCGGATGCGCATCCGGGCGCCGGCCTCGTCGATCAGGTCGATCGCCTTGTCCGGCAGGAACCGGTCGTTGATGTACCGGTCGGCCAGCGTCGCCGCGGCGACCAGCGCCGAGTCGGTGATGGACACCCGGTGGTGCGCCTCGTACCGGTCACGCAGGCCCTTGAGGATCTCGATCGTGTGTTCGAGGCTCGGCTCGCCGACCTGGATCGGCTGGAACCTGCGCTCCAGCGCCGGGTCCTTCTCCACGTACTTGCGGTACTCGTCCAGCGTGGTGGCACCGATGGTCTGCAGCTCACCCCTGGCCAGCATCGGCTTGAGGATGGAGGCCGCGTCGATCGCGCCCTCGGCGGCACCCGCGCCCACCAACGTGTGGATCTCGTCGATGAACAGGATGATGTCGCCGCGGGTGCGGATCTCCTTGAGCACCTTCTTCAGGCGCTCCTCGAAGTCACCGCGGTAGCGGGAACCGGCCACCAGCGAGCCGAGGTCCAGCGTGTAGAGCTGCTTGTCCTTCAGCGTCTCGGGCACCTCGCCCTTGACCACCTTCTGGGCAAGGCCCTCCACGACGGCGGTCTTGCCGACGCCGGGCTCGCCGATCAGCACCGGGTTGTTCTTGGTACGGCGGGACAGCACCTGCATGACCCGCTCGATTTCCTTCTCCCGGCCGATGACCGGGTCGAGCTTGCCCTCCCGCGCACTGGCGGTGAGGTTGCGGCCGAACTGGTCGAGCACCAGCGAGGAGGACGGGGTCCCCTCGCCGCGACCGGCGGCCTCGGCAGGCTCCTTGCCCTGGTAACCGGAGAGCAGCTGCAGCACCTGCTGGCGCACCCGGTTGAGGTCGGCACCCAGCTTCACGAGGACCTGGGCGGCGACGCCCTCGCCCTCGCGGATCAGGCCGAGCAGGATGTGCTCGGTGCCGATGTAGTTGTGGCCCAGCTGCAGCGCCTCGCGCAACGACAGCTCAAGCACCTTCTTGGCCCTCGGCGTGAACGGGATGTGCCCGCTGGGTGCCTGCTGGCCCTGGCCGATGATCTCCTCGACCTGCTGCCGCACCCCCTCGAGCGCAATGCCCAACGACTCAAGGGCCTTGGCTGCGACACCTTCACCCTCGTGGATCAACCCCAGGAGGATGTGCTCGGTGCCGATGTAGTTGTGGTTGAGCATCCTGGCCTCTTCCTGGGCCAGGACGACCACCCGCCTCGCGCGGTCGGTAAACCTCTCGAACATTCGCACTCCCTGACTCCTGCGCCCACCACAGGTCGACTGTCGGCGGGATCAGCACCGTACGACCACTGTAGTCGCCAGCCCTGTCGCTCTCAGTTCGATGTGCGCTGCGAAGCGAATCGAAACCTTGCGCGAAAACCCTGTCAGCCATCCCAACGAGCGGGGTGGCCGGCAGATTCCAGCAGGTAGACCCTGTCCGCTCAGCGCGAACAGGGTCAACACGACCGGGCTAGGCCATCCGGGTGGATGTTGGGCAGCTAAGGTAAGGCACACCTTATTTGTCGAGCGTTCAGCAGCGTTCACCGACCGGAGGGGGCTCAGCGTGACCGAGGCCAGCATGCACCCCGACGTTGTGACCTGCGCCACGCCCGATCCGGCCGATGCGGCCGCAGTGGCTCTATCCTGCGCCGTCGCGGCCGGACTGGCCACCGCGAACGCCGCCCAGGCACGCCTGCACCTGCGTCCCGGCCGGACCGAAACGGCCGACCTGACCGATCCGGATGGCGCCCCCGAGCGGCCCCGGTCGGTGGACCCGGGCCGGTCCCGCGCCACCGACGACGGCTCGACGGAGTCGCGGCCGGCCGGTGCCAAGTCCGCCCGACCGGGTGATGTCGACGGCGGGCCGGCGTGGCTGCGCTGTGCCGACCTCATCGACCGGCCGGCCGGGCTGGCCGACTGGGCCGCCCGGACCCGGCAGTGGCTGCGCGCCGACTACGGCGAGGCGCCCGACCGGACCGTCGCCGGCTACCTGCTCGGCTGGTACCTCGGCGTGCCGGCGGCCACCGGCGCGATCCTCTTCCACACCGTGCGGCGGGTGCCCGAGCTGCGCCCGGCCGACCTCGCCTTCGCCCTGGACACCCCCCGCCCCCAACCGACCGAGGTCGCGCTGCTCGCGCCGACCTTCGGCTGCCTGCCCGACGACCCGGCCGCCGAGTTGCCCGGCGCGACCGTCGTGGCCGACGAGGCCGCGCTGGCCGAGCTGCTACGCGCCCGGTTCGTCGCGCACGCCGCCCGGTTCGTGCCCGCCTTCGCCGCGGCCATCAACACCCCGGACGGCATCTTCGCCGGCCGGCTGCGGCTGGGCCGGCGCACGCTGTGGGCCACGGCCACCGACGCGCTGGACGTGGCGCTCTGGGTGGCCGGCCGGGACTGTGCCGACGAGGCGGCCGGGGTCGCCGACGCGGCACTCGTGCTGCCTGCCGCGCACCCGCCGCTCACCTCGGCCAGCACGCTGCGGCCGGCCGTCTCGGCCGCCGAGCGCACCCCGGACACGAGGTGGATCCGGCGCCGGGAGAGCTGCTGCTTCCACTACGTGCTGCGCGACGGCGCCGGGGAATGCCGCACCTGCCCACGCGTGCACCCGAGATGAACCGGGAAAACGTTTGTCGTCCTGGCGAAAACTGAGGTGACCGGGGAAACAACCGGTAACGATCGGTAATGGCAGCTGAACACAACGGCGGCCATAACTCCTCCGCCGAGTGAGTTATGGCCGCCGTCGTCGATCCAAGGGTTGGCCAACGGTTGGCCGGGGCGTGGCCGACGTTTTCAGTTCTTCGTGTGGTAGGCCTCAAGAACCTCGGCCGGGATACGACCACGGTCGGACACTTTGTGTCCCTGCTTGCGCGCCCACTCGCGGATCGCCTGGTTCTGCTCACGGTCCGCGGAAGCGGGCCGCGGGGCGCGACCGGCGGTGGCCGGAACGCGACCACCGGAACGCTTACGACCGCCCGCACGGCGGGCGTGATCGACGTAATCGGCCAACGCGTCACGCAGCCGGCCCGCATTCTTACCGGACAGATCAATCTGGTACGTGGCTCCATCGAGTCCGAACTCGACCGTCTCCTCGGCCTGCGACCCGTCCACGTCGTCGACCAAGGTCACGGTGACCTTCTGCGCCATTTGCTTCCTCCTTGGATCGAATGCGCACGCCTGGCATTCGTCACGGGATGGGGGTTCGTAGGAATGCTTCTGGCGACAGGTTAGCGCAATATCCCCCTTGTAGCGCAACCAGTGGCCAGATTGTCGTTCATTCGGGCCGAACCAGAGGGAACAGGATCGTCTCCCTGATCCCCAGACCGGTTAGCGCCATCAGCAACCGGTCGATCCCCATTCCGACACCACCGCTGGGTGGCATTCCGTACTCCAGTGATCGCAAGAAGTCATCATCCACCTGCATGGCTTCGTCATCGCCGGCCGCGGCCAGCTTCGACTGGGCGACCAGTCGCTCCCGTTCCACCACCGGATCGACCAACTCGGAGTAACCAGTCGCGAGTTCGAATCCACGAACATACAGGTCCCACTTTTCGGCCAGACCCGGGTTCTTCCGGTGTTGCCTGGTCAGCGGAGATGTCTCGACCGGGAAATCCCGGACAAACGTCGGCGCGACCAGCCGATGGCCGACCAGGTGTTCCCACAGCTCTTCCACAAGTTTCCCGTGACCGAGCTTCGGGTCGACCTCCATTCCGTGCGCGTCGGCCTGCTTGCGCAGGATCTCCACAGGTGTTTCCGGGGTGATCTCGGTGTCCAGCGCCTCGGCCAGCGAGTCGTACATGGCCAGCGCGGTCCACTCGCCGGACAGGTCGTACTCGGTGCCGTCGGCCAGCGTGACCACCTGACTGCCCAGCGTGGCCTGCGCGGCCTCCTGGATGAGCTGCCTGGTCAGCGTCGCCATCGAGTTGTAGTCGGCGTAGGCCTGGTAGAACTCCAACATCGCGAATTCCGGCGAGTGCGACGAATCGCTGCCCTCGTTGCGGAAGTTCCGGTTGATCTCGAACACCCGCTCGATGCCGCCCACGACGCACCGCTTGAGAAACAGTTCGGGCGCTATCCGCAGGTAGAGGTCGATGTCGAATGCGTTGGAGTGGGTCAGGAAGGGTCGGGCCGTCGCCCCGCCGTGCATCGTTTGCAGCATCGGCGTCTCGACTTCGATGAATCCGCGGTTGGTGAAGGATTCCCGCAACGAGCGGTTCACCCCGGACCGCAGCATCACTGTCTGTCGGGCCTGCGGGCGCAGAATGAGATCAACGTAACGCTGCCGAATCCGAGTTTCCTCGGCCAGGTCCTTGTGCGCGACCGGCAACGGCCGAACCGACTTCGACGCCATGCGCCACTCGTCGGCCAGCACCGACAGTTCACCGCGCTTCGAGGTGATCACCTCGCCGCGCACAAAAATATGATCGCCGATGTCGACCAGGGTCTTCCAGTCCGAAAGTGCGGTTTCGCCGAGCTTGGCCAGGCTGAGCATCGCCTGCAGTTCCGTTCCGTCGCCTTCACGCAACGTGGCGAAACACAACTTTCCGGTGTTCCGCAGAAACATCACCCGGCCGGTGACGCCGACCACATGGCCGGTGCTGGTATCGGTGGGCAGGTCGGGATATGCGTCCCGAACCTCGCGCAAGGAGTGCGTCCTGGGCAGTTCCACCGGATAGGGATCGGCCCCTTCCGCCAACAGGCGCGCCCGCTTCTCCCGGCGAACCCGCATCTGCTCTGGCAGGTCCTCTTCACCGGTCGACGGGCGTGGGGTCTCATCAGTCACAACCGAAATGGTACGGACCGCTAAACGGGTATCCGCGTGTGGGCGGCGCCCTTTAACGTGGCCGTATGGGCGCGAACAGCAGCAACGACATCACCAGCCACAACAACACCGAGCAGTACACCCGGGAGCGGCTGGAACGGGGGGCGTCGTTCGGCTCGCAGGCAGCCGCATATGCCCGCCACCGACCGGACTATCCGATCTCGGCAATTGACTGGGCGCTCGCCCCGGTGCGCGCGCGGAACGGATTGCGGGTCCTCGACCTGGCCGCCGGCACCGGGAAACTCACCGGCGTGCTCGCCGCTGCCGGGGTGGACGTGGTCGCGGTCGAACCGGACGCGGCCATGCTGGCCGAGCTGACCGCCCGCCACCCCCGGGTCGAGGCGCACCTCGGCACCGCCGAGCAGATCCCGCTGCCGGCCGGCGCGGTGGACGCGGTGCTGGTCGGGCAGGCCCTGCACTGGTTCGACCTGGACCTGGCCTACCCCGAGATCGCCCGGGTGCTGCGCCCGGGCGGAGTGCTCGCGCCGCTGTGGAACACGCTGGACGACACCGAGCAGCAGTGGGTGACCGGCTACGGGAAGCTCGCCAGCTCGCCGCTCCAGTCGGAGAGCCGCACCCCCAGCAGCCCCAAGCACCCGCTGTTCCACGACTTCGAGACGGCCCGGTTCAGCCACAGCCACCGGCGCACCGCCGAGGAGCTGGTGTCCACCGTGGCGACCTACTCGCACACGCTGGTGCTGCCGCCGGCCGAGCAGGAGGCCAAGCTGACCGAGATACTGGCCTACCTGCGCGCGCACCCGGAGACCGCGCACGGCGAGTTCGACCTGCCGCTGCGCGTGCTGGTGCTGCGCGGCGCGCTGCGCTGACCGGGGTCGGTCAGCGGCTGTTGCGCTCGTAGACCAGCCGCAGGCCCAGCAGGGTCAGGTCGGGCACGTGGTGCTCGATCGTCTCCGACTCGGCCAGCACGACCGGGGCCAGGCCACCGGTGGCGATCACCGTGGCCGGCCCCGGGTCGACCGTGGCCAGCTCGGTGCGGATGCGCCGGACCAGCCCGTCCACCTGGCCGGCGAACCCGTAGAGAATGCCGGCCTGGAGGCATTCCGCGGTGTTCTTGCCGATCACCGAGCTCGGCCGGGCGATTTCCACCTTGCGCAACTGGGCGGCCCGCGCGGCCAGCGCGTCGATGGAGATCTCGATGCCGGGCGCGAACACCCCGCCGAGGAACTCGCCGCGCGCGGAGATCACGTCGATGTTGGTGGACGTGCCGAAGTCGACCACGATGCACGCGGTGGCGTGCAGGTGGTGCGCGGCCAGCGTGTTCACCACCCGGTCACCGCCGACCTCGCGCGGGTTGTCGATCAGCAGCGGCACCCCGGTGCGCACCCCCGGCTCGACCAGCACCCTGGGCACCTGCGCGTAGTAGCGACCGAACATCACCCGCAGCTCACGCAGCACAGCGGGCACGGTGGACAGCGCCGACACCCCGGTGACCCGGTCGGCGTACTCGCCGAGCAGGCCACGCATGGTCAGCGCGAGCTCGTCGGCGGTGATCCGGGCGTCGGTGCGCATCCGCCAGTCGCGGACGAGCGTCGCGGCGTCACCCCGGCCGTCGTAGAGCCCGAACACGATGTTCGTATTGCCGACATCAACACAGAGCAGCACGCCCGGCCCGCTAGTTCTCGGCCTGGAGCAGCGCGTCCAGTTTCGCCGCGTCCGGGGTCTCCAGCAGCGGCAGCTCAAGGTCGGGCAGTTCGACGGACATGCCGGCCGGCAGCGCCGGCGAGCCGAGGCCCGACCCGGGCGGCGCGTAGCCGGCGTCCGCACCCGCGTCGCGGACCCGGTTGTGCTCGTCCACGAACACCACCTTCGGCCGGAAGGTGGCCGCCTCGGCCGGGTCCAGCAGGCCGTAGGCGATCAGGATGATCAGGTCGCCGGGGTGCACCAGGTGCGCGGCCGCGCCGTTGATGCCGATCACCCCGCTGCCCCGCTCGCCGGGGATCACGTAGGTCTCCAGCCGGGCGCCGTTGGACACGTCCACGATGGCCACCTGCTCGCCGGCCAGCAGATCGGCCGCCTCCATCAGGTCCTCGTCCACCGTGACCGAACCGACGTAGTGCAGCTCGGCCCTGGTCACCGTGGCCCGGTGGATCTTCGACTTCAGCATCGTCCGGAACATCGCGGACCTTCCTTCCTCCCCGTGGACACCGGTCAGCTCTCCCCGAGCCGAACCGGTGCGTTGTCGATCAACCGGGTGGCCCCGACCCGCGCGGCCACCAGCAGTCGGGCCGGCCCCACCGCGGGTGCCGGACCGAGGTCCTCGGCGCGCAGCGCGAGGTAGTCCAGGTCCACCCCCGGCTCGCCGGCGATCACCTCGTTGGCCGCGGCCAGCGCCCCCGCCGCGCCGCGGAAGGAACCGGTGTGCGCCCCGGCGGTCAGTGCCGCGAACAGCGCGGTCGCCGCCCGGCGGCCGGCCTCGTCCAGGTAGACGTTGCGCGAGGACAGCGCGAGACCGTCGGGCTCGCGCACGGTCGGTACCCCGGTCACCGACACGTCCAGGTTCAGGTCGGCGACCAGCCTGCGGACCAGCACGAGCTGCTGGTAGTCCTTCTCGCCGAAGTAGGCCAGGTCCGGCCGGATGATGTTGAACAACTTGGCCACCACGGTGAGCACGCCGGCGAAGTGCCCCGGCCGGCTGGCCCCCTCCAACTCGGCGCCGATCGGCCCCGGGTCGACGGTCACCTGGCCGCCGCCGGGTGGGTAGAGCGCGTCGACCGGCGGGTTGAAGACGAGCTCGACGCCTTCGGCGCGGCAGGTCTCCAGATCCGCCTCGATCGGTCGCGGGTAGCGGCTGAGGTCCTCGGCCGGCCCGAACTGCAACGGGTTGACGAAGATCGACACCGCGACCACCGCCCCCGGAACCCGCCGGGCCCGCCGGATCAGCTCACGGTGGCCCTCGTGCAGCGCACCCATCGTGGGCACCAGCGCGACCCGCCGGCCGGAGTGCCGCAGCGCCCTGGTCACCGCGCCGATCTCGGCGGGCAGCCCGAACACGGTCAGCTCACCCCGGGTGTACTTCCTGCCGCCGCGCAGCGCCGGGCCGGTCATGCCGAGTCCTCCTCAAGCACCGCACGGACTTCCTCCGCCGCGGCGGCACTCAACTCGCCGGCGGCCAGGGCCCGGTCGGCGGTGCGCCGGGCGAGCGCGAGATAACCGGGCAGTACCGGCGGCGCCACCTCGGCGAGCACCCGCAGGTGGGTCCGCAGGGTGCCGACATCACCACGGGCGACCGGCCCGGTCAGCGCCCGGTCGCCGTGCCGCAGCGCGTTGTCCAGCGCCGCGGACAGCAGCGGGCCGAGCAGTCGTTCGGCCGAACCGATGCCGGCCGAGGTCAACAGGTCGACGCACTCGTTGACGAGGGTGACCAGGTGGTTGGCGCCGTGCGCGAGGGCCGCGTGGTAGAGCGCACGGGCGGCCTGCGGGACCCGGACCGGCTCACCGCCGATCTCCATCACCAGCGCCTCGGCCACGTTCCAGGCGACCTCGTCACCCTCCTGGGCGGTCACCCCGAACGAGCACGCGGCGATCCGCTGGAGGTCCTCCGGGCGGCCGGTGAACGTCATCACCGGGTGCAGCGCGAGCGGCAGCGCGCCCACCTCGGCAGCCGGCCCGAGGATCTCCACCCCGTGCGCGCCGGAGGTGTGCACGACGATCTGGCCCGCACGCAGCGAACCGGTGGCCACCAGCCCGCGCACGGTGCCGGCGAGCACGTCGTCGGGGATGGCCAGCAGCACCAGGTCGGCCCGCTGGGCGACCTGGTCGGGCGGCAGCAACGGCACCTCGGGCAGCAGTTCGGCGGCCCGTCGGACCGACTCCCGGGACACGCCGCTCGCCCCGATGACGGTGTGCCCCACCCGGTTCAGCGCGGCGCCCAGCACGGCGCCCACCCGACCGGCGGAGACCACGCCGACGGCCAGCCGGGCCGGTCGACTCACGACCCCTGCCCCGCTCGTCGTGTCGCGCTCATCGCGTTGGCTCTTCTCTCACTCGTTCCGGTCACGCACTGATCCGAGTACCGGACGACCCAGATGACGGCCGGAGCGTAACCCGCGCGAAACGCGTCCGCTCCGGCCAGGTGACTTGTTTCACCCGGTGGTTCGGTCAGTGGTTCCGCCCTGTCACAACCGCGTTGAACAGGCCCGATGCACTTGGTCGACACCGGCTCGACCAGGTATTCCGCCTGCCGACCGGGCACCGCCGTTTCCGGCTTCTTCGCTGGTCAGGATGTACTTGTGGTTATCTTCGGCGGAACCGGCACAACCGTAGGGCTATTGGTTGGTAACTCCGGGAAAGCGACCCGGAGAAGCGCGGATTCGAAAGCAGTTTGTTATCCGGTCGCGTTCATTCCGAGCGGCGGCGACGCCGGCGGGACTGCTCCTGCTCGTTGGCGTGCGCGGCGAGCAACTCGGTCACCGAACGGCCCGCGGTGTGCGCGCCGGTGTCCTCCAGACCGGCCGACCAGGACGCCATGGCCGGCCGTTCCGCCGGCTCCGGCCGGTCCTCGGCCCGCCGCCGACCCCCACCGGAGCCGGCCGGCTGCTGCTGGGGCGGTTGCTGCTGGGGCAGTGACTGGGGTGGTGACACCGCGCGCAGCGGCGGGTGCGTCTCACCGCTGCGGTGCCGGGGCCGCTCCGGTTCGACCGGCGGCCGGGTCGGCCGCTGCTGCTGGGGCGGCTGCTGTTGGCGTGGCTGGCCGGCGGCAGGTCGCCGGGGGTCGGCCTGCGGCTCCCGATGCTGCGCCGGGCCGCTGTGCTGCGCCTGGCTGTCCACCCGGGGCGCCTGCGCCCGAACCTGTTCCGACCGCGGTGCTTCCGGCCGCGGCGGTTGGCCCCGGCGCGACTCGGCCTGGTGTGCGGTCGCTCTGGGCTCCCGATCGCGCGGCGGTTCGGCGGGACCGGACCGGCCCAGCGGCTGGTCCACCACCGGGTCGTCGACGTACCGGCGGCCCGCGGTGGGCGGCTCGTCGTAGGTCGGCAGGTCGACCGGGTCGGCGTAGCGGGTGGCGGCCGGTTCGGCGCGTCGCCGGCCGGGTTCGGCCTGCATCGGGTCGGCGTAGCGCATCGAGGGCGACTCGGTGTACCGACGGGACTGCTCGGGTGCGCGCATCGGCTCGGCGTGGCGCCGGCTCGGCTCCTCGTGCGCCCGGGGGCCGGTCGGCTCCGGCTGGCGCCGGACCGGCGGGTCGGGCTCGCGCGGCTGGGCGGGTGGGGGGTACCGGGTCGAGGACTGCTCGGCGTACCGGCGGATCAGCGATGGCTCGCCATGTTCTTGTGGGCCAACGGGATTCGCGTACTGCGTCGGCGGCGGATCGGCATAACGGCGGCCCGGCGGCGACTGCTCGGCCGCCCTGGCCGTGGCCGGGTCGGCGTAGCGCCGGTCCTCCTGGGCGTGCGGGTCGGCGTACCGGGTGGGCGGCGGTTCGGCGGCACGCCGGCCGGCGGCGTCGTCGTAGCGTCTCGACCCGGCCGGGTCGTCCGGCCGCCCGGCCGCCGCACCCGTGCGGTCGTAGGTGGCCGGCGCGGGCCGATTGGCCGGCGGCGGAGTGTGCGTGGACATCGGCTCGCGACCCGGCCGGATCGGCTCGCCGCGCTGCGGAACGGGTCGGGCCGGCTCCGGCCGGTACGGGCCCGGTCCCCGGCGCTGCTGCGGTGGCGCGGGCTGCCGGCCCGGCGGCGGGGCGAACATGTCGGTGGTCTGCCCAACCGGGCTGTCCAGCAGGCTGGGCGACGAGCCGGCGTCGATGGTGTCGCCGATCTTGATCTGCCGGGACGGCTCCGGCGAGTGGCTGCCCGGCGGCAGTCGGCGCGGGTCGTTGATCCGGCCGCTGGGTTCGCCGATGGCGCGCATCCGGGTGGACTGGGCGCGCAGCGCGATCCGCTCGACCAATACCTCGCCGCCGGTCAGCCGGTCAAGGGCGTCCTTCAGGTTGTGCAGTTCGTTGCGCAGCGCGGTCATGCTCTCCGCCTGCTCCTCCTGGAGCCTGCGCCGGGTCTCGGCCTCGATCTCCAGCTCGAACTCGCGGCGGGCAGCGACCTCCCGCTCCAGCTCCAGTTCGTAGACCGACTGCAGGTCAGCGGCGTCGTTCTCGCGATCCACCACCTGCTTGCGGTAGCGCGCGGCGAGGAAGACCCCCAGCAGTGCCGACCACAGACCGGCAAGCACGCCGAGCCGCAACCACTGCGCGCTGTCGGTGAGAATCAACACGCCCGTCGACGCGACCGCGAGTACGACAACGGCTACTAAGAGTAGTCGACCCGTATCGAACGAGCGTTCGGTTTTCTCTTCCTCCGAGTCTCGCGGGCCGGGCATGGGGGACACCGTACCGGTCGGTTATCACCTTGAAACCAGGTCGTGCCCATATGCACATGAACAGTGACACGAACGGGTCAGATCGTTAGTCCGTCCGCCGTCCGGATGGCCCGTCGTCGAGGCGGTCCGGATCTTCCGGAGTACGCAGGCAGCGCTCCAACCACAGGCCTGCGGCGATCAGCGCGCCCGCGCTGACCAGCCCGACCACGCCACTGCGCAGGTCGCCGGTGCCGACCGCGAGATGTTCACGGCGCGGTAACACGTAGACCAGCAGCGCGAGCCAGGCGCCGGCCATGATCGCGCCGATCACCGAGGACGCCTTGGCCAGCGCGAGCGCGCGCACCGCGGTGACCGATGGCAGCGGCCGGGTGCCCGACCGGTGCTCGACCCTGGCCCGCACCGAGAACGAGAACACGTATTCGATGATCGCCAGCAGCAACAGCGTCGCGCCGGCGAACAGCGGCAGCGGCGGCACGCTGTCGTAGCCGAACTGCAGCAGCAGGCTCACCACGATCCCGACCACCACGCCGGTGACCAGTAGATCCCGCCAGTAGGTGAGTTTCACAGCGCCGCCCGCGTCCAGCGCACCCCGGCCAACTCGGCCGGGTCCAGACCGGCCAGCAGGTCCAGTGCGCGGCCGTGGCCGGGCACCTCGGCGCCTGGCGCGATCGCCAGCCAGGGCACCAGCACTGTCGCCCGCCGGTGTGTGCCGGGATGCGGCAACCGCAGGTCGGGATGGTCGGAACGCACTGCCTGCTCGCCCACCTCGACGGTGACCACGTCCACGTCCAGCGTGCGCGGACCCCAGTGCTGGGTACGCACCCGGCCTGCCTCCTGCTCCAGTTCCTGCGCCCGGGCCAGCCAGCCCCATTCGTCCACACCGTCGGCTGCCGCGACCAGCACCGCGTTGAGAAAGTCCGGTTGCTCGGTGACGCCCCAGGCGGCCGTCTCGTAGACCGGTGACACCGCGCGCACCGCGTCGCCCAGGCCGCGCACGGCCAGTCGCAGGTTGGCCAGCCGGTCGCCAAGATTGGAGCCGAGCGACAGCACCGCCGTACTCCTGCGGCTCATGCCCCCACTCCCTCATCCATCGCTCTCCGGCCGGTCAGGTCCAGCGCGGTCAGGTCCGCGGTCAGGTCCGCGGTCAGGTCCATCGCGGTCAGGTCCATCGCGGTCAGGCCGGCACGACCCGGCCGGTGCGGTCGGCCCGCCGGGACCGGCGCACGGTGACCGCCACATCGGCGAAGGTCAGCGGGATCGGCGCGGAGGGCTTGTGAACGGTCACCTCGACGGCGTGCACCCGCCGGTCGGTCATCACCTCGTCGGCCACCTTCGCCGCGACCGTCTCGATCAGGTCGCACGGCTCCCCGCCGACGATGTCCGCGGCCAACTGGGCCAGCTCGCCGTAGTGCAGGGTGTCGGCCAGGTCGTCGGTGCGGGCCGCGCGGTCCAGGTCCAGCCAGACGGTCACGTCGACCAGGAAGTCCTGTCCCTGCTCGCGTTCCTCCGGGAAGACGCCGTGCCGGCCGCGGACCAGCAGGCCGGTCAGGGTGATCCGATCAGTCATCCGCTGTGACCCTTGCTCCACGCGGTGGCCACCCGGATCGCGTCCAGCGAGCGCGGCACGTCGTGCACCCGCACCCCCCACGCTCCCGACATCGCGGCCAGCGCGGAGATCGCCGCGGTGGCGTCCTCGCGACCGGCGGGGGGTCGGGTGGTGCCGTCCCGGTCGGCCAGCAGACTGCCCAGGAAACGTTTGCGGGAGGCACCGACGAGCACCGGGAAACCGAGGCCGAGCAGCGCGTCCAGGTTGTGCAGCAGCGCCCAGTTGTGTTCCGACCGCTTGGCGAAACCCAGGCCCGGGTCGAGCACGAGCGCCTCGGGTGCCACCCCGGCGGCGACCGCCGCGTCCACCCGGGCGGACAGCTCGTCACGCACCTCGGCGACCACGTCCTCGTAGTGCGCCAGCTCGTTCATGTCCTTGCTGTGCCCGCGCCAGTGCATCAGCACCCACGGCACGCCGTGCTCGGCGACCACCCTGGCCATGCCCGGGTCGGCCAGGCCGCCGGACACGTCGTTGACCACGTGCGCGCCGGAGTCCAGCGCGGCCGCGGCCACCTCGGCGCGCATGGTGTCCACGCTGACCGGCACGCCGTGCTCGGCCAGCGAGCGGATCACCGGTGCCACCCTGGCGATCTCCACCTCGGCCTCGACCCGCTCCGCCCCCGGCCGGGTCGACTCGCCGCCGACGTCGATCAGGTCCGCGCCGGCCCGATGCAGCTGGATGCCGTGCGCCACGGCGTCGTCCACCGCCAGGTAGCGGCCGCCGTCGGAGAACGAGTCCGCGGTCACGTTGAGCACGCCCATCAGCACGCATCGGCCCGGCTGCGGCAATCCCGAACGGGAGGCCACGATCCGGGAGGACGCCGTCGGCGGCGCGATCCGCTGGGTCATCGCAGCCGCGCCTTGATCAGGTCGATGGCCTCCGACCGGGATGACGCCGAGTCGCGCAGCAGCCCGCGCACCGCCGAGGTGGTGGTCCGCGAACCGGGCTTGCGGATGCCGCGCATGCTCATGCACAGGTGTTCTGCCTCGATCACGACGATCACCCCGCGCGGCTCCAGCCTGCGCACCAGTGCGTCGGCGACCTGCGAGGTCAGCCGCTCCTGGACCTGCGGGCGGCGGGCGTACAGGTCGACCAGCCGGGCCAGCTTCGACAGGCCGGTGACCCGGCCCATGGCGTTGGGGATGTAACCGACGTGCGCGACCCCGTGGAAGGGCAGCAGGTGGTGCTCGCACTGGGAGAACATCGGGATGTCGGTGACGAGCACGAGTTCCTCGTGGCTCTCGTCGAACGTCTTGGCCAGCACCGAGTCCGGGTCGGTGAACAGCCCGGCGAACAGCTCCCGGTAGGCCCGCGCCACCCGGGCCGGGGTGTCCCGCAGGCCGTCCCGCTCCGGGTCCTCACCGCAGGCCAGCAGCAGCTCACGGATGGCCGCCTCGGCCCGCGCGTGGTCGAAGAAGCGTGGAGCGTAACCGTTTCCGCCCGCCCCGTTCGCCTTCACCACGTCCACGGCGGCCGGCGTCGAACCGTCCACGGCCGCCCCGGAGACCGGGGACGGGCCTGACTGGTCAGTCACGCCCGTCCCCGGTTGCTCCATCGCGTCGTGCTCGTTACTTGTCATCCGCCTGCTGTCCGGAGTCTTCACCGCCCTGGTCACCGGCGCTGCCGGTCGGCGGCTGGTCCTGCGGACCACCGGGCTGCCAGCCCGGGTTCCACGGCTGGCCGGGCGGGGTGGTCGCCGGGGTCCACCCCGGCGGGGCACCGTAGTAGGGCGGCCCACCGTTGGTGGTACCCGGCTGGTACCCGCTGCCACCGGTGTAACCCGGGTAGGGCGGGGCCTGGCCGGCACCGTTGGGCGCGCCGTAGGGAACGCTGCCGTTGCTGCCCGGGATCTGCGGGTACGGGTTGGGCCCGGTGACGCTGCCGATGCTGCCGGGCAGTTCACCACCGCCGGGAGCGATGCCGACCGGGGTCGGGCTGCGCTCCGGCTCGGGCCACGGCTCGCCGCGCTCCTTGGCCAGCTCGCGCGGCGTCTTCACCGGCGGCTTGTCCGACGGCGTACGGCCACCGAAATCGTTGAACTCGGTGATCCGCGGCCGCTTCTGCACCAGCGAGAAGATCCGCTCCAGGTCCTTGCGGTGGAGAGTTTCCTTCTCCAGCAGTTCGACGACCAGGTTGTCCAGCACGTCCCGGTAGGTGTTCAGCACGCTCCAGGCCTCGTTGTGCGCGGCCTCGATCAGCTTGCGCACCTCTTCGTCGATCTCGTGCGCGACCTCCAGCGAGTAGTCCGGCTGGTGGCCCATGGACCGGCCGAGGAACGGGTCGCCCTGCTCCTGGCCGTACTTGACCGCACCCAGCCGGGCGCTCATGCCGTACTCGGTGACCATCGCGCGAGCGATCTTGGTGGCCTGCTCGATGTCGGAGGAGGCACCCGTGGTCGGCTCGTGGAAGACGAGCTCTTCGGCCGACCGGCCACCCAGCGCGAACACCAGCCGGGCGATCATCTCGGAGCGGGTCATCAACTCCTTGTCGTCCTCGGGCACGACGAGGGCGTGCCCGCCGGTGCGACCGCGGGGCAGGATGGTCAGCTTGTAGACCGGCTCCAGGTCGGGCATCGCCCACGCGGCGAGAGCGTGGCCGCCCTCGTGGTAGGCGGTGATCTTGCGTTCCTTCTCGGAGATGATCCGGCTCTTGCGGGCCGGACCGCCGATCACCCGGTCGACCGACTCCTCCAGCGCGACCCCGTTGATCACGTGGCCGTTGGTACGCGCGGTGAGCAGCGCGGCCTCGTTGATCACGTTGGCCAGGTCGGCGCCGGACATGCCGACGGTGCGCTTGGCCAGCGACTCGAAGTCCACGTCCGAGGCGAACGGCTTGCCCTTGGAGTGCACCTGCAGGATCGCCCGCCGACCGGCCAGGTCGGGCGCGCTGACCGGAATCTGCCGGTCGAAGCGGCCGGGCCGGAGCAGCGCCGGGTCCAGGATGTCGGGCCGGTTGGTGGCCGCGATCAGGATGATGCCTCCGCGGGTGTCGAAGCCGTCCATCTCGACCAGCAGCTGGTTGAGGGTCTGCTCGCGCTCGTCGTGGCCACCGCCGAGGCCGGCGCCACGCTGGCGGCCGACCGCGTCGATCTCGTCGACGAACACGATGCACGGCGAGTTCTGCTTGGCCTGTTCGAACAGGTCACGCACCCGGGAGGCACCGACACCGACGAACATCTCGACGAAGTCCGAACCGGAGATCGAGTAGAACGGCACGCCCGCCTCGCCGGACACGGCCCTGGCCAGCAGGGTCTTACCGGTGCCGGGCGGACCGTAGAGCAGCACGCCCTTGGGGATCTTGGCGCCGAGCGCCTGATACCGGCCGGGGTTCTGCAGGAAGTCCTTGATCTCGTACAGCTCTTCGACGGCCTCGTCGGCGCCCGCGACATCCGCGAAGGTGGTCTTGGGCATGTCCTTGTTGAGCTGCTTGGCCCGGGACTTGCCGAAGTTGAGTACGCGGTTACCGCCGCCCTGGGCGCTGTTCATCATGAACCACATGACGAGCACCAGCAGGCCGAGCGGGATGAGGTAGATCAGGATCTGCGACCAGAAGCTGCCCTGCGTCACCTTGGTGTCGTAGTTGACGTGCTTCGTGTTCAGGTTGTCGTAGATCTCGTTGACCGCGTTGCCGCTCGGGAAGAAGGCGATGATCTTGGAGTCGCCGTTGACCGGCTTGTTCAGGTCAAGCTGGACCTGCTGTTCCTTGTCGTCGATCTGCGCGCTCTTCACGTTGCCGTCGGTGATCTGCGTCACCGCGATCGACGTCGACACCTGCGTGTAGTCGCGGGTGCTGTTGAACAACGTGCTGAAGGCGTAGTACACGAGCAACAACGCCACGATCCACAGCAGCGGGTTGCGTAGTAGGCGCTTACGGTCCATTCAACTACGGCCGGTGGCCTCGACCCTCCCAAACTCGCGCGCTCGACCGGGGAAAGCCCAGCCTCCGGACGGACGGGTACCCCGGACCGCTCCAGCGTACCGCCCGTGGCCATGCGCACGGCGCGAACGCCGGGCCCACGGTTCACGACCGTCACCACGTGCAACGGCGCGAGGCCGTCAAGCGTTCCCGAGTTCGGGACCGAGCTGGTGTCAGGCGTACACCTTCGGGTCCAGGGTGCCGATATAGCGCAGGTCACGGTACCGCTCGGCGTAGTCGAGGCCGTAGCCCACGACGAACTCGTTCGGAATATCGAACCCGACGTATTTGACCGGAACGTCCACCTTCATCGCCTCGGGTTTGCGCAACAGCGCGCAGACCTGCACCGACGCCGCGCGTCGGGAGGCGAGGTCCTTGTAGAGCCAGGACAGGGTCAGTCCGGAGTCGATGATGTCCTCGACGATCAGCACGTTCTTGCCGGTGATGTCGCGATCCAGCCCCTTGAGCATGCGCAGCACGCCGGAGGAGGTGTTCGACGAGCCGTAGGAGCTGATCGCCATGAATTCCAGCTGAACCGGCACTGGCAACGCCCTGGCCAGGTCGGTCATGAACATAGCCGCACCCTTGAGCACTCCGACCAACAGCAGATCCGACGCCGGCCGTTCAGGCTGGTCGGCCGCGATCTGCTCGGCGAGCTCGTCCACCTTCGCAGTGATCTCCTGCTCGGTGATGAGCACGGAGGCGATGTCGCCCTCGTACACGAGCCGGATTCCCCTCTCTGACATGAATCATTGGCCCGGCGGGTTCGGCACGCGGTCGCCGCTGCGGTCCGTCCGGTCGAGCTGAAGCCTCCCACGCGCGCGCCGCACGACCAACCCGCCGGGCAGCCAGACCTCACCCTGACCTCGCCAGTTACCGACCAGTTCGTCCGCGGCGCGCAGCTGCGGGTCCGTGAGTTCGCGCACACCACCGGCCAGCAGCCACCCGCGTAGCACCCGCCGCCGGACAGCGACCGGCAGGTCGACGAGGGGTTCGACGGAGATGGCGGTGGACCCCGGTGTGAGATACGTCTCGATGACCCGATTTGCCCAGTCGTCAAGGGCGTCGAGGTCCTCCTGAAGCTGCGCGGCCGTCCGCCCGAGGGCGTCGGCGACCCCGCCGGCGAGCACGTCCTCCAGCAGCGGCAGCACCTCGCTCCGCAGCCGCACGCGGGTGAACCGGGGGTTCACGTTGTGCGGATCGGCCCAGGGTTCGAGCCCCAGCCGCGCACACGCGGCCACCGTGATCGCCCGGGAGAGCCCGAGAAACGGCCGCCCCCAGGGCGGGTCGAGCGGTCGCATCCCGGCGATCGAGCGGGGCCCGGAGCCGCGACCGAGCCCGAGCAGCACGGTCTCGGCCTGGTCGTCACGGGTGTGGCCGAGCAGGACGAGCGTGTCGGCCGTGCGCAGCGCGGCGTAACGAGCGCGTCGGGCCGCGGCTTCGAGACCGCCCGGCCCGTCGACCCGGACGGTGAGCACCTCGGCGGTGAGGCCGAGCCCGCGGAGCACGTCGGCGGTGCGCGCGGCGATGTCGTCGGAGCCGGACTGGAGGCCGTGATCGACGATCAGGCCGTGCACAGTGAGGTCCTCCCGGGGGCCGACGTAGGCCGCGGCGGCGGCCAACGCGAGGGAGTCGGCGCCACCGGAGACCGCCACGGCGAGCCGGCCGTCCCGCAGCCCCGTCGGTGCCGCGTGATCGGCTTTCCGCGCGGCAGCGAGTAACCGGCGCACCGCGGCCCGGGTGATCGGCACCGCCTGATCGACGTCACTCATCGCAGGCCATCTTCCATCCTGCCCTGGGTCAGGGTCGCGCCCGTTCCCTCCTCGGCGTCCTACCGGACCGCTCCGAGGCAACTCTCCATTGTGCCCGTATTCGCCATCAACCATCTCGCCGGAAACCCGACCTATGCACAGCCGGACCCGTTATCCACAGCCCGAAGCGATCGACCCCAAATCCCCCACCAGCACCGATAGAATGGCTACAGGGGCGCCCCCTTAGGGAGGGTGGGGGCTGGGCTGGGGGCGAAATCGCGAAATCGGCGTCGTTGAACATCGGGTTCCTGGTGATTCGGCTTCGGGTTTCAGGCGTGCCTTCCCAGCGATTCACACAATCGGCAACCCCGCATTCAGGCCGCCTGCGCAGATCCCCGGATCAGCCGTGCACCCGCCGCAGCCACTCCCCCGGGTCGGCGATCTCCGCCCGGGTCGGCAGCGTCTCCGGCGAGGTCCACACCGCGTTGAAACCGTCCATGCCGACCGCGCCGACGATGTGGTCGGTGAACGCCGCGCCCTCCGCGTACTGCCGGACCTTCGCCTCCACGCCGAGCAGCGTGCGCAGCGCCCGGTCGAGCAGGCCACCGCCCTTGCGTCGCACGGAGAACCGCTGCCGGATCACCGCCACCGACGGCACCACCTCCGGCCCGACCGCGTCCATCACGTGGTCGGCGTGCCCCTCCAGCAGCGTGGACAGCGCCAACAACCGATCCAGCACCGCTCGCTGCTCCGGCGACTGCAACAGCTCGATCAGCCCGATCGGGCCCGATCCGGTCATCCCGGCCCGCGACCGCTCGCGCGCCGTGCGCACCATCTCCGGCAGCCGCGCCACCGCGTCCAGCGCGCTCTCGTCGATGTTCGCCAGTAGTTGGGCGACCTCGCCGGCGAAGTAGTCGCGCAGCCAGTCGACCGCGGTGAACTGCAGCCGGTGCGTGCACTCGTGCAGGCACACCCACAGCCGAAAGTCCGCGCCGGAAACCTGCATCGCACGCTGCGCGGCGACCACGTTCGGCGCGACCAGCAGCAGCCGCCCGGAATTGTCCTCGCCACCGAACGGGTCGTACTGGCCCAGCACCCGCGAACTCAGGAACGCCAGCACCATCCCGGCCTGCGCGCCCGCCGTCCCGGCCAACACACCGGCCAGCGGACCCGAGTACCCGGCGGGCAGGGCACCATCGGTCATCGCGGACAGCCCGGCGACCGCGGCCTTCACCCAGCCGGGCCGGTCGAGCACCTCGGCCGGCCGCAACGGGAGCCCGGCACCCAGCCCGGTCAGTTCGCGTACGTGCAGCTCAGCGGTCGAGTTGATCTCCCGCAGCTCCTGCACGACCGCGCGCGCCTCGGCCGGCTCCACCGTGGGCCCGCCTCTGGCCAGTCGCTGGCCGGTACCCACCGCGACCGACCAGTCCACGGGGGGCGTGGGCCGGTCGGACCCCGCGTCGCCGGAGATCCAGGACCAAGCTGTCGAAGCCAGCTGCACACCCGCGACGGTACCCGAGACCGCGTGGTGCGGCGCTGGCCAAGCGGACGGCTCACCCGAACATCGGCCGCCCACCCACGCTGCGTCGCCCTATCCGCCGCACCCGCAGCCGCGCAGCGCCGCCGCCATGCTGTCCAGCAGACCCGGCGCCACGGCGTCGTTCGCGCCGTTGGACATCAGCGCGAATACCAGCACCCGGCCGTCCTGGTCGAGCACGTAACCGGCCAGCGTGTTGACGCCCTGATCGCCCAGCGTGCCGGTCTTCGCCCGCACCCAGCCCTTGCCCGCCGACGCCGGTGACGTGGTGAACCGACCCGCCGACGCGGCCAACGTGCCGCTGCCGCCGGCGACCGGCAGCCCGGTCAACAACGGCCTCAGCTTCGCGATCCTCGGATCGGACGCACTGGCCGGCGACGTGGCCACCCGCAACACCTGCGCCAGCAGGGTTGGCGGCACAGTATCCGAAGTGGACAGTCCACTGCTGTCCGACAGATGCACACCGCTCATACTGAAGCCGTTTCGCTGCAACACATCCATCACCGCAGCCGCCGCGCCGCTGAACGTCTCGGGCTTGCCGTCCGCCTTCGCGACAGCCCGCCCGAGCGCCTCGGCGAGCACGTTGTCCGAGATCTGCAGCAGATTGCCGACCAGGTCCTGGAGCGGCGCGGAGTGCACGGTGCCGAGCACCTGCGCCCCACTCGCGGTCGGCGTGTTGGTGGAACTCACGGCCGACGAGGACACGCCCAGCCGGCTGGCCAGCGTCGAACCCAGCAGCGTCACCGGACTCTGGGTGCGCGGCGTGTCGCCGTTGCTCCCGGTGTTGGACGGGTCGGTGCGGCCGCCGTCCATCATCGCCGACACCATCTGGGTGTAGTCGTTGTCCGGCGGGCTCTGCGACCAGCCGGGCCCGTACACCGGACCGCTGTAGGCGCTGGTGTCGATCACGATCTTGGTGATCGGCGCCGGGTGCGCCTTCTTGACCTGTGCCACCAGGTCGTCCAGCCGCGCGGAGCCCGGATACACCGTCTGCTCGGGCGCCGGCAGCGAGTTCAGCGTCGGATCTCCCCCGCCGACCAGCACGACCGTGCCCGGATCGGACCCGGCCACCACGGTCGTCGTCAGCGTGGACTGCGGGTCGAGTTCGAGCAGCGCCGCGGCCGAGGTGAGCACCTTGTTGGTCGACGCGGGCAGCAGCGGGGTGGAGGCGCCGTGGTTCCACAGCACCGCGCCGGTGTTCACGTCCACCACCGTGCCGCCGAAGTTGTTCAGCGCCGGGTTGTTCGCGATCGAGTTCAGCGCCGCCGCCACCCCACCGGCACTCGGCGTCGGCGCGCCGGCGTTCGGCGCGGCCAGCAGCGCGGAGAACCCGACCGGTGAAGGCGGATCCGCGGTCGGCGCCGCCGCCGGACCGCTGGACAGGCCGAGCTGCCGGCTCAGGTTCGGCGAACTGACCACGATGCCGGCGGCCACCGCGGCGACCACGACCACCGCACCGAGGGTGATCAACACGCCCTTCTTGGGCCCGCGCCGACGCTTGGCCGGAGCCTTCTTCGCCGGCTTCTCCGGCTGTTCGAGGTCGTCGGGCCGGTAGTCGTGCTCGTCGGACAGGCCGAGCGGCGCGATCAACTCGGTGCGCTCGACCCTCGGGATCTGGTTGGCCGGGGTCGGCGGGATCCGCGGCGGCACCCGGTTGGGTTGGGTCGGCCCGACCCGCTCGCGCGGCGGAGCCGGCGGGATGCGCAGCGGCCCGACTCGTTCCGGGGCGGCCCGTGGCTCATCCCGGATGAGCGGGATGTGCTGGGTGGCGTCCAGGGCGTTGCGCGGCGGCGAGGGCGGCCGACGCGGCTCGTCCCGGATCACCGGGATGTGCTGGGTCGCGTCCATCGGCGCGACCGGCTCGACCGGCCGGGTCGGCCCGTTCTGCCGGTTCTGCTCCGGCTGCCGGTTCGGGTCACCCTGGCGAACTGGTTCACCCGGACGGGTCTGCTCGCCCGGACGGCCCTGTTCAGGCGGACGGCCCTGCTCGACAGGACGACTCTGGTCACCCGGGCGGGTCGAGCCGACCGGACGGCTCTGCTCGGGCTGGCGGCTCTGCTCGCCTGGTCGGCCCGGGTCGGTCGCACGAATCTGGTCACCCGGGCGGGTCGAGCCGACCGGACGGTCCACCGGGCGCATCGGCGCGGTGCGCTGGCCCGGCGGGGCCGCCGGCGGGCCGGTCGGGGGTCGTTGGCGCGGCGGTTCGGTGCCCGGCGCGCGCTGGTCCGGCTCGTCCCGGATGGCCGGCATGATCTGGGTGGCCGCGATGTCCGGAGGTGCCTGCGGACGATCCCGTCCCTGGTCACGACGGTCGGGAGCCTGTTCGGGTCGATCAGGGGCCCGGTCCTGGGTCGGCTGGCTCTGCGGCGGACTCTGCGGCGGTTCCGGACGAACCGGCGGCGCGGGGGGCGGAGGCGTGGCCAGCCACTGGGTGTCCTGGGCGGGCGAGTGATCGTCATCCGTCCAGCGGTCGGCGACCGGTTCGGGCCGCGCGTCCCGTTCGGCTTCGGGCTCCCAGTCCGACTCCGGTTCCGGCCGGTGATCCTGGGCGGGCTCGCGGGTGGGCGCGGGTTCCCATTCCGCTTCGGGCTCGGCCTCGGGTTCCGGTTCTCGCTCAGGGGCGGGCGTCGGCGTCCAGACCGGTTCCTGCCGGGGGGTCCAGAGCGACTCCGGCTCACGCTCCGGGGTCCGATCGGGCTCGGCTTCCGGCTCCTGCCCCGGCGTCCACGCGAACGGCTGCTCCGACTCCGGCTTCCAGGCGAACGCCGACCGCGGCTCGGGTTCCGCTTCGGACTCGTCTTCGACGGGAGGCGCGGGCTCGGGCTCGGGACGCCAGGCCGGCTGCTGCCGGGGCGTCCAGAGCGACTCCGGCTCGGCCTCGGGCTCCGGCGCGCCTTCTGGCCCTGGCTCTGGCTCGGTCTTCCAGACCAGCGGCGGCTCGGTCTTCCAGACGAACGTCGGCAACGGCTCCGGCTGGGCCTCCTCGGCCTGCTCCGGCTCGTCGACTCGCGCGGGCTCCGGCGCCGGCTCGAACCGAGCAGTCGTGACTGCGGACTCCCGGTCGTGCCCTTCGGCCTCTTCGTCCGCTCCGGCCTCGTCCGCTCCGGGCTCAGCCGCTCCGGGCTCAGCCTCTCCGGACTCAGCCTCTCCGGACTCAGCCGCGGCCTCGTACTCGGCGACCGGCTCGGACACATGGTCCGACTCCGGCGTGTCGTCCGGCTCTACCTCGGCCGCAGGCTCGACGTGGGCCGCAGGCTCCTCGTCCCGCCGATCCGGCAGGTCGTCCTGCCGGTAGGGCTCATTGCCCTGGTCGGGCTCGCTGCCGCGGTACGACTCGCTGTCCTGGTACGGGTCGCTGGGCTCGTGCCGCTCGCCGCGCTGGTACGACTTGTCGTTCCACTGCTGCTCGTCGTGCCGCTGCGGCTCGTCCTGGTGCGGCTGCTCGTCGTGGTTCTGCTGCTGATAGCGGTGCGACTGCTCGTCGTCGTCCTGGCGCGGCTGATCGTCGTCCCGGTGGGGCTCCTCGGCCTGCCACCGCGGCTCGTCGGCTTGCCGTTGCGGCTCGTTGTCGTCTCGGGACGACTCGTCGTGCGGCTGGTAGGAGTCCTCGACCTGCTGGTACGGCTCCTCCGACGGCCGGCGAGCCGCCTCGGCCGGTGCTGACTCAGGCTCAGCCCAGTCGTCCCCGGCCTCGTCAGCGTGGACGGCCACGGCCTCCGGCTCCGGCTCGGCCTTGACCGCAGGCTCAGCTTCGGACGCCTCATCGGCCGGCCACTCCGCGTCACCCGTCGAAGAAACGACCGGCTCCTCAGCCGGCACGACCGGACCGGCCGCAGCCTGCGCGGCCTGAGTGACGGGCGCCGCCGGCTCGATCGGCTCGTCCGCCGAGTCGCCCCCGGCCGAACCGGTGTCGCTCTGGTCGGCGTCAGCCGGCTCGTCCGGCTCGTCCGGATCGTCGGGCCAGGCCGGCTCCGCACGCGATGCGGGCCCGGCTTGGTCCGTCTGCCCGTCGTGGGCGGATTCGCCGGTCGTCGATGTCGCCTCGGTCACCCGGTCCGAAGTGGATTCCGAGTCAGCTTCGTCACGTGCCGAACCGCCCGCACCGTGATCGCCGGGCTGTTCGCGGGGACGTTCCGAATCCGGGTCGGGCTGCCGGCCGCTCTCGTCGCTGTCCAGGTCCGGCCACTCGTCGGCCGCGCCCGCGCCGGGCTCGCCTGCTTCCTGCACGCGGGTCTCCTCCACACAGCGACGGGTCGGAACAGGGGGCAAGGTCACACCGGGTACCGAGCACGTAGGTCCATGCCGGTTCGGTGTGTGGTCCACACTATGGGGTACCGACTAATGGCTGCGAGGCAAGTGAGGACCGGCGTGGAGTTCGACGTCACCATTGAGATCCCCAAGGGGCAACGCAACAAGTACGAGGTCGACCACAAGACCGGCAGGATCCGCCTGGACCGAACGCTGTTCACGGCGACCCAGTACCCCGCCGACTACGGTTTTGTGGACGACACGCTCGGCCAGGACGGCGACCCGCTGGACGCGATGGTGCTGGTCCTCGAGCCGACCTTCCCCGGCTGCCTGATCCGCTGCCGGGCCATCGGCATGTTCCGGATGACCGACGAGAAGGGTCCGGACGACAAGGTCATCGCCGTGCCGAGCGACGACCCGCGGCAGGAGCACCTGCGCGACATTCACCACCTGAACAAGTTCCACCGGCTGGAGATCCAGCACTTCTTCGAGGTCTACAAGGACCTCGAACCAGGCAAGAGCGTCGAAGGCGCCACCTGGGCCGGCCGGGACGAGGCCGAGGGTGAGATCGAGAAGTCCTACCAGCGGGCCCGCGACGCCATCGAGCACGGCGACCACTGAATCCACTGACCGCCGGGTGGGATCAGCGCTGATTTCAGTGCTGATCCCACCCGATCGGCTGACTCAGGCCCAGCCGGGCATGGGGTAGGTCGAGAGCAGTTCGTGCACCTCCGCCCGCACCTTCTCGATGGCGGCCTCATCGCCACCGTCGGCTGCGGTGACGACCCGGTCCATCCACTCCGCGATCGCCGGCATCTGCTCGACGCCGAGCCCACGGGTGGTGATCGCCGCCGTGCCCAGGCGCACACCGGAGGGGTCGAACGGCTTGCGCGGGTCGAAGGGCACCGTGTTGTAGTTCAGCTCGATGCCGGCCCGGTCCAGCGCCTTGGCCGCCGGCTTGCCGCCGATGCCCTTGTTGGTCAGGTCGACCAGGATCAGATGGTTGTCGGTGCCACCGGAGACCAGGTCGAAACCGCGGGCGAGTAGCGCCTCGGCCAGGGCTTTGGCGTTGGCCACGACGTTGTGCGCGTACTCGCGGAACGCCGGCTGGGCGGCCTCCCGCAGCGCGACCGCGATGCCGGCGGTGGTGTGGTTGTGCGGGCCACCCTGCAGGCCCGGGAAGATCGCCTTGTCCAGCGCCTTCGCGTGCTCCGTGTCGGACATCAGCACGGCGCCGCGAGGGCCGCGCAGCGTCTTGTGCGTTGTGGTGGAAATCACATTCGCATGTCCGACCGGGGACGGGTGCGCGCCACCGGCGATCAGCCCGGCGATGTGCGCGATGTCGGCCGCCAGTACGGCGTCGATCTCCTTGGCGATCGCGGCGAACGCCGGGAAGTCGATGGTGCGCGGGATCGCCGTGCCGCCGCAGAAGATCACCTTGGGCCGCTCGGCGAGGGCGAGGTCGCGGACCTCGTCCATGTCGACCCGGCCGGTGTCTTTGCGCACGTGGTACTGCGCGCTGCGGAACCACTTGCCGGTCGCCGACACCGACCAGCCGTGGGTGAGGTGGCCACCGTGCGGCAGCGACATGCCCATGACCGTGTCGCCGGGGTCCAGGAAGGCCAGGTAGACGGCCAGGTTGGCCGGCGAGCCCGAGTAGGGCTGCACGTTGGCGTGCTCGACGCCGAACACGTCCTTGGCCCGCTGGATGGCCAGCGTCTCGATCTGGTCGATGACCTGCTGGCCCTCGTAGTAGCGCTTGCCGGCGTAGCCCTCGGAGTACTTGTTGGTCAGGATCGACCCGGTCGCCTCGAGCACGGCGACCGAGGCGTAGTTCTCCGAGGCGATCAGCCGGACGGAGTCGAACTGGCGCTGGGCTTCCGCCTGGATGAGGCCGGCGAGCTGCGGGTCCTCGTCGGCGAGATGTGGGGTGGCTGGCTCGAGCATCGATCTACCTCCTGGGCTGGGCATAGGGCGGCCAAGGCACCCAGGCGTACGGTGCCCGCCTGCTTTCGCTCCCCGGTGGTTGATTCCACCCGAACACGCCGGTCACGACGTGGACAATGGTAGAGCGCGCGACAACGGTCCGATCGGCCAGTCGGGTGCGGTTCAACTGATCGACAACTTGAGATAGGTCGCCGTTTCCTGGAAGCCGAGCCGTCGGTAGTAGTCGACTGCACGGCGGGTGGGCACGGTGACCTCCTTGGCACCGGCGGCCCGCGCACGACCGATCACCCCGTCGACAAGCCGGGCGCCGACGCCCCGGGAGCGATGGTCCGGGTCCACCATCAACTCCTGGAGTTCGACGATCGGCCCGCTCGCGAACAGCACGACGAACTGGACGCTCAGCGCGTAGCCGACGACGGGTTTTCTGTTGTTGTCGTTGATCGTGGCGACGAGTAAGTCGTTGATCACCTCCGGGTAGCAGCGGTCGAAGTCTGGCCGGGTCGGGCGGTAGCTGGTGGCGAAGCGGGTGAGCAGACCGAACACGGTGTCCGCGTCTGCGGGTACTGCCATCCTGATTGCCATGCCAGCCGGCGGTGTCGGGTTATCCACAGTGATCACCACTTATCCACAGGTTGTGTACAGGCCTTGACACTGGCCTTGACCGGAGCGGTGCCCGTACGGCACCCGGCCGCGGAACGCGGATCTACCACCACGGCTGGAGGACGCTCGATCGACCCGTTGGGGCTCCACGACATCCGGCCCACGAAGATCTCCTGAATGGTCAAGTGCGTTGACCCGTCACGAGAACTGCAACCATGTGCCACACCGGCTACTGCTGGTGCGCTACGGGAACGTCGGAGCCCTACGTTTGCTGTGGTGAGTTTCGACGTATTCGTGCAGCGCTTCCGTGACGTCGGCCAGGCAGACATCAACGCGCGAGTTGACGGCGATTCGGTCAGCAGTCTCATGCTGAATCACTTCTCGGCCCCCGACCCACCCGCTCGCGACGGTAGAAGTCCTGGCGGACGCCGGGCGAGGTTGTCGATGATCAGGCTGAGGGTGAAGTCGAACCGTTCGTGTCCGGTGCCGGAGGTCAACTCGGCCGCATGACGCCTGGTCTGCGGGAACTGGTCGGCGGGCAGCGCGGCGAACCGGCGCACCAACTCGTCGCGGCTGACGACCCAGCCGTCATCCTCCTGGCTCTGTCGTTGCGCGACCAGGGAGATCTCCAGCGCGTAGGCGCCGGTGTAGAGGGAAAGGGCGTCGATCGCCCAGGCTGCCGTCTGCGGTTCGATGCCACCGGCGAGCAGGATGGCCAGCATTCCTTCGTTGACGCGCAGCACGTCGAGGTTGGTGGGGGCCATGGCGAGCGCGGCGCGGGAGATGCCGGGGTACTTCAGGTACTGGTCACGGATCTGGGCGCAGACGTCGATGATCTGCTCGCGCCAGGCTGCCGGATCGGGTTCGGGCAGTACCAGTTCGGCGCACAGGCGGCCGATGATCAGCTCGTCGATGTCGGCCTTGTTGACGACGTGCGCATACAGCGAGGCGGGCCCTGTGTCGAGTACACCGGCAACGCTGCGCATCGTCAGAGCGTCGTAGCCCTCGGTGGCGAGGACCGCGAGCGCCGCGTCGGTGATCCGGTCGACAGTGATCGGCGCTTTCCGGCGCGTCTGCTGCGCTGACGAGGTGGCCGGCTGGGCGTGCCGGGCAGCTCGGCGCCGTTTCGGATCAACTGACATGCACCCGAGCCTACCTTGACACGAGCTAAGTTCGCCGTATAAAACTTAGTTCGTGAGTGTAGAGCACCGTTCGCCAGAAGCGTTGAGCGTCGCTCCGCTTCCCCTCCGGCGGGCCTGGCTCGTACTCGCGGTTGTCTTCATCGCCGATGTGATGGACGTGATCGACTCGACCATCGCCAACCTCGCCGGCCCGTCGATCCGCGCTGACCTCGGCGGCAGTGAGACGACCCTGCAATGGGTGCTCACCGCCTATACCGCCGCCTTCGCGATCGGCCTGATCACGTCGGGCCGGCTGGGTGACCTGGTCGGTCGTCGTCGGCTTTTTCTGCTGGGCATGGCCGGGTTCACGCTCGCCTCGCTCGCCTGCGGGCTGGCACCCGGCGTCAGCTTTCTGATCACCGCCCGCGTTCTGCAGGGCCTGTTCGGTTCGGTGATGATTCCGCAGGGGTTCGCACTGGTGAAGGTCGTCTTCCCGGCGCAGCAGCTGCGCCGGGCGCTCATCCCGTTCGGTCCGGTGATGGGCCTGGCGACGGTGGCCGGGCCCATCCTCGCCGGCTGGCTGCTGCACCTCGACCTGTTCGGCGGCCAGTGGCGCTCGATCTTCCTGATCAACGTGCCGATCGGCGTCGTCGCCTGGGCCCTCGGCTGGTTGTTTCTACCGCGCCGGAGCGGTGAGGACGCGAACGCCCGGCTCGATCCCGGCGGTGTCGGCCTGCTTACCCTGGCTTCGGTGCTGTTGATCATCCCGCTGGTCCAGGGACGGGAACTCGACTGGCCGTTGTGGACCTACCTGTCGATGGCCGGTTCGGTCATCGCCCTGACACTGTTCGTCGTCTCGGAGCGGCGCAGCAGGCAACCGGTGATCGCCCCCTCGCTGTTTCGCAACCGCAGCTTCGTCGTCGGTCTGGCCATCGTGGGGGCCTTTTTCGCCTCGCTGAGCGGATTCCAGCTGGCGTTCAACCTGCTGCTGCAACTCGGTCTGCACTGGACGCCGCTGCACACCAGCCTCACCCTGATCCCGTGGGCGCTCGGCAGCGCCGTCGCCGTGGGACTCGCCGGCGCCGTGCTCACCCAGAAACTCGGCCGCGCCACCCTGCAACTCGGCCTCGGCATCGCCGTCATCGGCCTGCTCGTCCTGTGGTGGACCATCGTCCATCAAGGCGGCGGCCTCACCTCCTGGACGCTGGCCCCATCGCTGCTGTTGATCGGGTTCGGCACCGGTCTGGTGTTCGTCCCGATCTTCGACTACGTCCTCGGCGACGCCACCACCGAAGAGGTCGGCACCGGTTCCGGCATGCTCAACGCCGTCCAGCAGTTCTCCGGCGCCATCGGCGTCGCCGCCCTCGGCACGGTGTTCTTCGCACAGGTCAACGAGGGTGCTGCCGCGGCCTTCGACCACGCCGGCGAACTCGTGATCGGGCTTGCCGCCATGCTGTATGTGATCACCTTCGCCTTGGTGTGGCTGCTGCCGAAGCACGCCCGGCGATAGGAAACAACTGCGACGACAGCGGCTGATGACCAGGCGCGCTCCCGCCGTGGCACGGTGGAGCTGGCGGTCGTGATCATCAAGCCTGGCTCTCCTTCCAACAGAACCAGCTTCAAGGCCGGCTGGTCGATGGCGAAGTTGGCGTGGCCGTCGCGGAGCTTCGCCGGTTCGACGCCGAAAAGCTTGGTGTAGAAGGCAATCGAGGCGTCCAGGTCGCCGACTCGCAGGGCCGGTTGCACGCGGGGTCCTTCTCAAGGTCATGACGATCCGTCCACACTCTGAATAGGCCATCATCGAATCAAGGCGAGACTTAGACGGAGGGGCGCGGGGGCGCTCACGACAGGCGTAGTGCTCGCAGGACGGCGTCATGGGTGTGATGTGTACCGGCGGGCGCCTGGGCGGCGCGGGGGCGGGTCTCGTTGATCAGGACGGTCCAGGTGGAGTCGAGGACTTGGGCGATGTCGTTGGGCTGGTAGTAGTCGGCGGGGTCGAAATTCTCCTCCTGGCGCAGAGCCAGGTCCGCGACGGCGTGGGTGGCAAAGAGCAGCGTGCCGCCGGGGGCGACAGCACCCAGCAGGCCGCGCAGCGCGGCGTGGCCTGGCCGGCGCACGAGCGGGAAGTAGTGGATGGACACCAGATCGAAGACTCCCGTCGGGGGCGGCGTGGTGGTGAGGTTGGCCCGTGTCCACGCCACGCGGCCCTTGATGTCGGTCGCGGCGGCGGCACGTTGCAGGGCGATCCCGGAGATGTCGACCGCGGTCACCTGCCAGCCGCGCCGGGCCAGCCAGAGTGCGTCGGCGCCTTCACCGCATCCGACGTCGAGCGCCCGGCCAGGCGGCAGGTCGATGGTCTCGGCGACGAGCACTCCGTTCGGGTTGCCGCTGAATATCCGGTCGCGGCTGCGATACATCTCGTCCCAGGGTCGGACTTCGTCGTACTGATCGTCGCCGCTGTCGACCTGGGGATTTCCGGTCATCGTGACCACCTCCGACGCCAAGGTGCACCCGGACCAGCAATCGGGCAAAGTTCTTTGCAGAAAATGCAAAACGCGGGCACGGTGAACATATGAGCGACGACGTCGACGCGGTGCTGGCCGCAGTCGGGCCCCGGCTGCGCGCGTTGCGCCGTCGCCGCGGTGTCACCCTGACCGCGCTGTCGGAGACCACCCGCATTCCGATCAGCACGCTGTCCCGGCTGGAGTCCGGGCACCGTAAACCGGGCCTGGAACTCCTGCTACCCCTGGCCAGGGCCTACCAGGTGCCGGTCGAAACGTTGATCGGCGCTCCGGCTGATCTCGACCCTCTGGTGTATCCGCAGCCCTTCACCCGGAACGGCGTGGCCGTCCTGCCGTTGACGCGCAAACCCGGCGGACTGCAGGCGGTCAAACACATCCTGCCCGCCGGCCTGACCGACGGTCGCGAACCCGACCCCCGCTCACACGAGGGCTACCACTGGATGTACGTCCTGCGCGGCCGCCTACGAGTCGCACTCGGCGACAAGGACTTCACTCTCACCGAGGGAGAAGTCGCCGAATTCGACACCCACCTCCCGCACTGGTTCGGCAACGCCGACGAACACCCCGTGGAATTCCTCAGCATCCTCGGCCCCCAGGGTGAACGCGTCCACATCAAAGCCCGCTACTGCCCCGACGACCGCCATCCCCTTTGAACAACCCCGCCGACGAAGCCCGGCGCCTGCACCCATGCAGGGCGAAACTGAGACGGAACGCAACCAGGCCCTCCCCGGGAAACCGGGAAGGGCCTGGTCAGGTGCTGAGCCGCCGAATGAAATCGAACCCTTGACCTACGCATTACGAGGCCCACGCCCGCGGGTTCCCCAGGGTCCAGCCGAGTACAGCAACACTGGTCAAGCCAACGGCGGCGGCTCGGCGAACCTGGCTGAACCGATCTGAACTGAGACTTCGAGTCGATCACCAGTTGGTCGCGACAGCAGCCCAGCGCTCGCGCACCACAGCGAGCGCTTCCTGCGGCGACACGTTCAATTGAGTCTGTTGTGCCAGCTGCGCCTCCCAATCGTTCTGTTCTGGCGGTGTTCGCAGATCATTCCTCGGCGGGGTTTTGGTAGGACCGTATTTGCTGTAAAGCTCCGCAGCGTCATCGCTGATTGCGCCTATCCGAGCGAGAGCCCACAAGTCCCACAGGTCGCGGGGCGCACGCCGGTCGCACCAGGCCACAGTCTTCCAAGCGGTAAAGGCTGGCAATGTTGGCACCCTTAACGCCGCGGGTTGTACCGTGCTGTATCGCTGTTCCAGGCTGCGGACCTCGGTGGGCCATGGCGGGTATCCGTCTGGTCTGAGCAGTTGAACCTTGATCGCCAGCCCTTGGTCGTCAATCATATTGGCTGGCTCGGTGTCCCGAACCTCACTGAGAGCAGGCCGCCACGTCAGCCGCCCGTAGTCTCTCCGCAATGCGCGGGGCAGGACGGAATCAAGCTCTGCTGCCAACTCTTTTCGGGGACGGGCCGATGCGATCAGGTCGATATCCTCACTCAGCCGCCCGTCGGGCAAATGTGTGCGAGCCAGAGCAGTGCCACCGAAGAAGGTCACGTCGTCTGCGAACCGCTGACCAAGGACAGCCAGAAGCAATGACAGTACGTAGTCGCGCTCAATTTGCGCGCTCGCTACACCGAACCTGGCTGCGACAGCATCCCGTTCAGCTACATCCAGCATAGATATATCACGCCGCCATTTGGACAGCTTGATCACGTGCAGCCCGTAGACGCTGCTCGACTGCCAGTTCGTCAAGTCGCTCACGATCGCAACGTGCCATCAGAGCACGGACGGCAGCAGGTACGTCAGCACGCGCATTGCCGAGCGCTGGCCGGTGAGCCAAGTCCAGGATCGTTTGCTCGACTGTTGTGACAAGCGCACGACCCAGATCAGTCGGCATCCGCTCCGCGTCTAGTTGATCGACTTTGCGCTTCACAAACACTACGGCGCCCTTGCGGTCCTTCAGGCTTACAGTGGGGCGCTGACGCGGAATCGCCACAACTGCCGTAGCCAGTGCCCGCGGAATCGCGCCGTGTATGCGGGCCGCGCTGACGCCCATCAGTACCGCGTCATCTGGGCCGTAAGTGGCGACCGCGATGCCAGCGGCCACAGCCTCCAGCGTCGGCTTCCAGTTCGTTCCTCGCTGATCCAGCGGCACTACCGTGTAATAGCCATTGGCTACATGCCGTACATCACCCTTGGCCGCAAGGCGAGCCAGTTGCTGACGAGGCTGCCTGTAAACCTTGCCGGCATCCACTGGTCTCACGGTCTGCATGGGGAGCCGCGCCAAGCTGGATAGAGCACGACCTCGTCCACTCATCTCCGCCACTTGCACACCTCCCTTCGCTCGCAGGTACGACAAACGTCACCTTGGAGGATACGTTTGTCGTACTGATGCCACAAGGATTGGGGCCTGCGCCATCGCCGCACCGCGCAGGGCAGAGTCGGACAGGGCGGTGGATCAGCATGCAGACCAGCCGCTCAGGACGTCGTAACGCCCCGAGCACAGACGGTCTGCGTGCAGTCAGACCTCGCGGCCCGGGTAGAGCCGGAACTGAGACCAAGCGCGGCCGTCCAGGAGCCGCTCGCCGGCGGATGTGTCCATCACTCGATCCGCAGGACGATTGGGACGAGCTACTGGAGGTGGCCGGCGTCCGGTACGGTCCGGGTGCACGATGGTCGGCACACCGCAGGAACGCTCATGGCCGAACAGGGTGTCCGCGTGCGCACGATCCAACAGATCCTCGGTCACACCGACATGCGGACCACTCAAGGCTACGTGCAGGTGGCTGAGGCCATGGTCCGGGACGCCCCTGAGCGGATTGGCGTGGCGCCGTGGGGCGACTAACAACTGCTACCCCAACTGCTCCCTCAACAGATCAGGCCCTTTGCGAAAACTCCGAAAGGACCTGGTCAGGGGCTGAGCCGCCGAAGGGAATCGAACCCTTGACCTACGCATTACGCGGCCCAAGCCCACCGGTTCGCTCTGGTTCATTCGAGTACGCAGCAGCTGGCCAGAGCATCTTGGCCGCTGACATAGACCAGGCCGAACGGACATGAACTGAGACGGAAACTGAGACGGACGGGCGCGTCGCCGCACTGGCACGGCGTGGGCCAGTAGCGGCACCATCCAGGTAGAGCTCTGTGGTTCGCGGGCGTGGCCATCGCCGTCCCGCTGAGAAAGGCGGTGCGCCGTCGGCGCCGACGATGGCTCCGCGTCCTGAGTCTCCACCCGACAGGGCCGGTATTCCCTCGGCTTACTCCCGGAATTGCATCCACGATGTTTGCTTCGGCTCGGCGAGAACGCCCTGTTCCATCTCCCACAAGCCGGTGTCGTGGTTCGCATCACCCGTGGCATGGACTACTGAGGCGACGCCGAGAAAGAAGTCAACGTTGCCGGATAGCTCGCCGAGAACCATCTGCGAGCAGCCGAGACCTACGACGTCGGCCAACCGATATCGACGCAAGGTCACCCCGTCACCTTGTGGAAGTTCATCACAGGGCGACCAGGTGACCGGACAGATGTCGCAGCTCTGGGCGACACGCTCCGCGGACTGCACCACACCCCGCCGCCGACCAGGTTCGCGCTGCCCCGTGAGGAGATCCTGGGGCGAATACTCCCCCGTGTCGAGAACTCGCCTATACCGGCCGACGACAAGCGCTTCCTACTTGACCGCCTGGCGGAGCTGAAGATTCGCCTGGGGGAACTCCACTTTCCGCTCGATCCAGCGCCCACGCACGGCGACGCACACGTCAAGAACCTCATGATCCACGAAGGCGAACCAGTGCTGATCGACTTCGAGCGGTTCGCCTGGGGGCAGCCGGAGTGGGATCTTGCGATGACGGCAACGGAGTACGTCACCGCAGGCTGGTGGACGGACGAGGAGTACGGCCGGTTCGTCGACGCCTACGGCTACGACGTCACCGCATGGACCGACGGATTCGACGTCCTGCGCGCAGTGCACGAACTCGAATAGACACCGGCGCTCCAAATCTCATGATCCGCTTGGCGCCCGATGAGCGTCGGTATCGCGTCGAACCGAGCGCCCACGAACGCTTGGGAGGCGCTGCGCAGCCCATCGCCCCTGATCGGACATGGCACTTCCCGAAGGATGCCCAACAGGTCATCTCGCTGCGAGTCGGCGTGTATGCAGCCAACCTGTCCACCTCCGACTTCGCTAGCCTTCACTTTGAGGGATCGCTTCTGGATTTCCAACCAGCGCCCGACAACGGGCCTCCTCTCAGTCCACCAGAGCCATTCGCGCTCTACCCCGATAGGGCCGTTGACATGGCGCTCCCGTGGTGCGATCTAGAGGCACGTTTCACCGCTCAACAGTGGTCTGAAAACTGGCACGCGTGGGAAGCCGGCCGCGAGCTACCGTATTTCGCAACAGCGGTGATCGTATGTACCGATCGACGAGACGAAGACGTCGTGGACACCTGGCGCCTGAGGCTCACCGGCTGCCCCATCGAGCCTGTTCCCAACCTGGGCGATATGTGGCGTCCAAGGCTGAGCCGCCAGGTAGGTAGCGAGGTCCCCAAAGATGCAGTGATCTTCGACGCGTTTCCCCCACGCGAGCGTGTCCACTGGATCTCACGTAGCCACGGCATGACCCGCCCGCTGCCCGCTTACGACGACATCCCCGGATTCCGGAAGCGCGCTGGCGCGTGGGTAGCTCGGAGACGTCCGGGGCTGTCCAGAGGGGGCGACTGAGACGGAAACTGAGACGGAACGCAACCAGGCCCTCTCCGGCAAACCGGAAAGGGCCTGGTCAGGTGCTGAGCCGCCTAAGGGAATCGAACCCTTGACCTACGCATTACGAGTGCGTTGCTCTGGCCGACTGAGCTAAGGCGGCGGAGGCGTGGCAAGTGTACCCAGTCGGAGGGCGTCACCGCGCGGGGCCATCCTCGTTAGGCGAAGTGTGATGCCGGTCGCATGGTGATCGGACACGCCCGAGGAGGACTCGTTCGATGCCCAGACGCCTGCCGGTCGCCCTGGCCCTGCCCGCCGCCGCGATCCTGCTCGCGTTGTCCGCAGCTCCGGCGGTCGCGACGACCAGCACGACCACGCCGCCGCCGACCTATCCCACCACCGCGGTGCCGAGTCTGCCTTCCGGGTCGCCGCCGGCTTCGGTTGCCACCGGGCCGCAGCCGCTCGGGCGTGCGGTGGGCGACGCCGCCACCGGCCTTGCTGTGGTGCGGTTGTTGCCGGGCTCGGTGCCGACGACGAGCATTCTTGGCGGGGCTCAGTCGGGGCTGCCCAAGCAGTCCGCTGCTGAGGCCGGGTTCGGGCTGTCCGACGCGCAGGCGAACTCCGAGTCCTACCTCAACTATGAGCGCGCCATCGCGCAGTCCTGTCCGGCCGGCGTCGCCATCGCCGGGGACGCGCCGCAGCTTCCGGGGTGTCTGGCACAGACCGCGTTGCCGGACAATGCCAAGCCGGTGAACGGGGGGCTCGACCTGCCTTCCACACCGCTGGATGCGTTGCTGAAGGTGGGGACGCTGGACGGGACGGTCAACGCGCGCTGGAGCGACGCGCTCGGGCCCTGCGTCGGGACCATCGCCGACGCAAGCACGTCGCTGGCCAACCTTTCCGCGGTCAACGTGCTGCCCTCGCTGCCCAGCACACTCAACGCCACCACCCTGGCCAGCACGATGAGTTCCTCCAACCTCGCCGGCGACCAGAAACAGAGTCTGGTCAACACGTTGAGCCAGATGGCCGGCCCGTTGTCCAACCTCGCCGGGCTGCTCTCCGGCGGCGCGATCAGCTCGACCGGGGCCGGGTCGCTGGTGAGCCTGCCCAACGTGCTCTCCGATCGGTCCGTCGTCCAGCTGGTCAACATTCCCGGCTCCGCCAACAAGGCCGTGCAGTCGGTTTCGACGCTGCAGGTCGCAAGTGTGAAACTGCTGGCCGGGACGCCGCTGGAGATCGACCTGAACGTGGTCAGCCAGCCGACCCTGACCGTCACCTCCACCGGCGACGCCAAGACCTCCTCGGTCAGCTACACCGCCCCGGTCATCCAGGTCGTGCAGGGCGGCAAGCCACTGTTCACCCTCGATGCCGCGCACCCCAGCCAGGATGTCCCGATCGGCATCCCGATCAACGTGCCGAATCTGCCCAACCTGCCGGTCGTCGGCGACCTGCTGCCCAACGGGCAGTCGCTCACCTCGTCCCTCCCGGTGGTCGACATCGGCGTCCTCCGGCTCCAGATCGCCGAGCTCAACCAGACCGACCAGACGCTGACCGGCGGCCAGAACGGCGCGCCGTTCACCGGCTACCAGATCGGTGGGACCGCCCGGTTGCTCGACCTTCAGGTGCTGCCGACCGCCGCGCTCGGCATTCCTGGGCTGCCGGCCGCGCTCGCGCAGGTGTCCCTCGGCGAGCAGGTCGCGCGCGCGTACGCGCCGGCCGGCGGGGTGCGGTGCGGCAGCACGAGCGTGCCGGTGGGTGGGACCGCACCGGCTCCGGCGACGCCGGCCAAGAAGCTTGCCTACACCAACGCGGCCTACGAGTCGGTGCCGCTGTTCTGGACCGGCACGGCATTCCTGCTGATCGGCGTGATCCTGGTGGCCGCGCTGCCGGCGGTGCCGGGCCAGCGCCGTGGTCCGAAGCCGCCGAGCGGGAAGCCCGCGCACTGAACCCCGGTAGGGACCCGGTCAACGGCGACCGGGTTCCGCCGGCCTGCCGTGGTCGGGCTCAGCCGTAGCAGAGCGAGGTGAGCATCGCCTCGACGGCGATCCTCGGCTTCACGTTCGTGTCGATGGCTGCCCGGCAGGCCAGCACGGCCTCCAGCCGGCGCAGCGTCGACTCCGCCGTCCACGAGCGGGCCGCCTGAACCAGCTCGTCGGCCTGGTCCGGGTTGTTCAGGGTGACGGTGCCACCGGTCGTGGTGACCAGGACGTCCCGGTAGAAGCTGAGCAGGTCGATCAGGGCGAGGTCCAGAGCATCGCGCTGGGTCCGGGTCGCCCGGGACTTCTGCCGCCGCTCCAACTCCTTGATCGCGCCCTTCGCGCCCCGGCCGGCCGCCGCGGTTCCCTTTCCGGTGCCGCCGGCGCCCATCGCGGTCTCCAGTGCCTCGCGTTCGGCGCTGTCCCGGCTGCCGCTCACCGTGCTCGCCTCGTCCTCGGCGGCCTTGACCAGCTCGTCCGCGCAGCCGAACACGTCGCCGAGACCGTGCAGGGCCAACGGGATGCGCAGTACGGCCGCGCGCCGCTCGCGTGCGTCCGGATCGGTGGCCAGCCTGCGGGCCCGGCCGATGTGGCCGCCGCACACCGCTGCCGCCCAGTGGGCGGTCTGCTCGTCGATACCGTCCCGTTCGGTGAGCACCTGCGCGATGGCCGGTGCCGCCGGGGTGCGCAGCGCCATCGAGCGGCAGCGCGACCGGATGGTCACCGACACGTCCTCGGGGTGGTCGGAGGGCGCGCAGAGCAGGAACACCGTCCGGTCGGGCGGTTCCTCGACGGCCTTGAGCAGCGCGTTCGCCGCGCCCTCGGTCAGCCGGTCGGCGTCCTCGACGATCACCACCTGCCAGCGGCCACCGGTCGGCCTGCGGGCCGCCGCCTGGACCAGCGCGCGCATCTCCGCGACCGAGATGGACAGGCCCTCCGGCACGACCAGCCGCACGTCGGCGTGGGTGCCGGCCATCGTGGTCCGGCAGCCCGGGCACTGACCGCAACCCAGGCCGAAGGTGCACTCCAGGGCTGCGGCGAACGCCCGGGCGGCGACCGAGCGGCCCGAGCCGGGGGGGCCGGTGAACAGCCAGGCGTGGGTCATCGCGGAGGCCTCGGGCGGGCGGCCCTCGACGATCTCGTTGGCGGCCGCGGCGGCGGCGCGCAGGGAGCCGACCGCCTCGGGCTGGCCGACCACCCCCGCCCAGACGCCGTCGTGCTCGCTCATCAGGTGTCCGCCGGGGTCAGGTCGCCCTCGGCCGCGGCGGCCGGGGTGGCCGTTTCGGTGGAGGTCAGCTCGGGGTAGACGCCGCGGGCGGCGAGCAGCGGCAGGATCGCGGTGCGGACACGCTCGGCCACCTCCTCGTCGGTGCCGTCGCCGTCCACCACCAGGTAGCGGTCCGGGTCGGCGGCGGCCATCTGGGAGAGCAGCCGCTGCACCCGCCAGTGGTGCTCCACGCTGTTGATGCCGGTGGTCTTGCCGTTCTCGCCGTGCGGCAGCGACGCCGGGTCCCGGTCCAGCAGCACGGTCAGGTCCGGGCGCAGCCAGCCGGTGGCCCAGTCGGCCAGGCCCTCCAGCTCCTCGGTCTCCAGTTTGCCCACCGCACCGACCTGCGCGATCGGCGAGTCGACGTAGCGCTCCATCACCACCAGGTCGCCGGCGTCCAGGGCGGGCAGCACGGTGCGCTCGACCACCTCGGCGCGCACGGCGGCGGCCACCAGGGCGTGCGCGCGGACGCCGGTGAGCTTGCCACCGGCCAGCACGGCGAGCATCCGGCCCTCGTCCAGGGCCGGGTCGCTGGCCAGTCGGGCCGGGCGGACCCCGGCATCCAGCCACTCGGCCAGTTTGCTGGCCTGGATCGCGGTGTCCTGCCGGGTGTCGCCCTCGACCGAGATGAGCAGGCCCTTGACCGCCCGCCGCGGCCGGCGGCGCAGCGCGGAGAGCAGGTTGGCCATGATCGGTTCGGTGCTGCGGTCGCCCATCTGCCGGTAGGCGAACACGCCGGCGATCGAGGCCAGCAGACCAGCGCCCAGCAGCACCGGGCGGGTGCCGTCGACCTGGATGTGGTCGCCGAACACGGTCACGTCCCTGGGCTGCACCAGCGCCACCAGCAGCGGCGTGATCAGCACCGAGGCGAACAGCACGACCTTCATCAACGCCTGGTAGAGCGCGTTCACCCGGCCGCGGATCGAGTCCTCGACCTGCGAGCCGATGATGGTGATGCCGGTCAGGAAGGCCACCCCGGCGCCGGCGCCGACGATGGCCGCGGTGGCCAGCGAGAACCAGAGGTGCGGCGACACCGCGACCAGCACCAGGCCGAGGCCGGCGAACACGATGGCCACGCCGAACAGCCGGTTGTGCGACATTCGCCGGGCCAGCCGGGGCGAGGTGGCCATGCCGACGGCGAGGCCGACGAACAGCGCGACGAACAACGCGCCGAAGCTGGACTCGCCGCCGCCGACGCTGGTCGCGTAGACGTGCGCGGTGCCGATCACCGCACCGCCGGACGCGAACGCGCCGAGCATGCCCAGCAGCAGGCCGCGGATCAGCGGGGTGGACCGGATGAACTGGGCCAGGCCGCTGAACATCGACTGGCTGGGTTCGCCGGGCTGGTCGCCAGGTTTGTCCGGTTTGGGCGCGACGTGGGCGCGGCCGGACAGCTCGGGGATGCGGAACCCGACGATCAGCGCGGCGATCAGGTAGAGCATGCCGTTGATGATCACGATGATCCGGGCGACGCCGAGGTTGTCGCCCGCGTACAGGTGCAGGTTGCTGCCGATGCCGGTGACCAGCGAGTACAGCCCGGCGGCACTGACCACCGAGATGCCGTAGGTCATCACCAGGCCCAGCTGGGTGGCCGTCTCCACCTGGTCCTTGCGGCGCAGCAGGTTGGGCACGGCCGAGTCCTTGGCCGGGATCCACATCATCGAGCTGCAGCCGATCAGGAAGTTGGCCGCCAGCAGCCACCACCACGTGCCCACCGCGGCGATCGACAGGAACAGCGCGCAGCGGATCAGGTCCACCACGATCATCACCTTGCGGCGGTCGAACCGGTCGGCGAACACCCCGCCCAGCGGGGCGAACAGCAGGCCGGGCAGCAACTGGGTGGCGACCACCGCGCTGAACCCGAAGCTCTGCGCCAGGTAGCTCTTGGTGAGGGCGGTGACCAGTCCGGTCAGCGCCATCAGGGACAGCCAGTCGGCCAGGCTGAGCAGGTACGTGACGCCCCACAGTCGCCGGAACGCCCGGATCGCCAGCACACTGCGCACCCGGTGGGACGTGGACGCGTCCGACTCGGCCGGGCCTACTGGCCCGGCCTGGTCCTCCACCTGCCCATCGCGGCTGATAGCGCTCACCCCTTGCCCAACCACGCGCCGTCCGGCCACCAGCACCGCAGCGTCCTCACAAGCGTAACCACGCGTTCCGGACGCACCGACGCAAGCCCTCGAACTCCGTCCCCGACCTTGGTCGAGACCCTAGCCCGGCGACCGGCCACCGTCTCCGTTTTGTCCCGGCCGGCGACCGTGAGGTTGCCGACCCCGATGGCGAACCGGCTGGTCGGTCGCCCGCCACCCGCACCGGAGCCGGCCTACTTGCCCAGGCCGGTGAAGTAGTTGCTGAACAGGATGGCCAGGAACACCAGCACCACGAGGATGAAGAACACCGCGCGGCCGGCGCCGGCCCGTCGTCGCCGGGTCCGGCCGGCGGGCCGCGCGCGGGGGGTTGTCGGCCGGATCGCGGCGGGCCGACTGGCGGTGCCGCGCGCCGGCGCGATGTAGGTGGGGGTGGCGAAGCCCGGGGCTCCCCGACCGGCCGAGACGGGCAGTGCCTGGACGTACGGGCTGGACGCGGTCGCGGTGGGCCGCTGCGGCAGCGGCCGGCCGAACGCCGCCGCACCGGCGGGCGCGATTTCCACCGGCGTCCCGGGTAAGCGCACGTTCGCCCTGGTGGCGGGCCGGCGGACGGCTCGGCGGCGGCTGTTGGCCGGGTCGATGTAGCGGGCCAGTTCCTCCGGTATCCACACCGCCGGGTCGCCGTCGCCCACGCCGGGCGGGTTCAGCACGAACAACTCGCCGGTGACCAGGCCGCTGAGCGGATCGGACCGCCACGGGAGCGGCGGCGGGTCCTGGGTGCCGTCCGCGCCGATCAGTTGGTCGACAAAACCGGTGGGCGGTTTCCGCGCCGGGACCGGCGTGGGGACGGGCTCGCCGGGCCCGGGAACCGCGCGCGTGCTGCTGATGTCCGCCACCGGACTCGCCTCCGCCCACAACCGCCAGTACCCCATTGTGCGCCGGAATCGGCCGGTGTGGTCGGGTCCTGCGGACCAACTTCCGACAGTGCTCGGCGGGTGACTCGGATCACGCCGGGAAAGTGAACCCGGTCACGTCGTGACTCGTCTCAAGCGAGCGGGGGGTAGATCCACCGCAACGACCGAGAGGCGGTAATCCCGTGATGCGCCAGGGCAAGTCGAAGAGCGTCGATCTCGTCTTGGAAGGTGGCGGTGTCAAAGGGATCGGCCTGCTGGGCGCGGCTCTGGAACTGGTCGACGCCGGCTACCGGTTCGAGCGGATCGCCGGCACCAGCGCCGGTGCGATCGCCGCGGCGCTGCTCGCGGCCTATCAGCGGGCCGGCGAGGACCTGCACAAACTCGAAGCCGTGATGAAGTCGTGCGACTACCGACGGTTCGAGGACGGACCGTTCCTGGAGCGGGTCACCGGCCCGGTCGGCGAGGGCGTCGAGGTGCTGCTGCACAAGGGCGCGCACACCGGCGACTACCTGTACGAATGGCTCGGGCCGGTACTGGAGGCGGTCGGCGTCACGAAGTTCGGCGACCTGCGGCTGGACGACTCGGACAGCTCCCTGCAGGACTACCAGCGCTACGGCCTGGTCGTGCACACCAGTGACCTGTCCCGGCACTGCCTGGTGCGGCTGCCCTGGGACTACAGCGAGTACGGCCGGCCCGCCGACGACCAGCTGATCGTGGACGCGGTGCGCGCGTCGATGTCCTACCCGTTCTTCTTCCGGCCGGTCGAGTTCGCCACCGGCACCGGCGGCAAGGTCACCTGGGTGGACGGCGGGCTGCTGTCGAACTTCCCGATCACCGTGTTCGACCGCACCGACGGCAAACCGTCCCGCTGGCCCACCTGGGGGGTCAAGCTGACCGGTGAGCCGCGCGCCGTGGACAAGCCGGTCGCCACCGCGCCGGGACTGGTGATCAACACGGTGTCGACGCTGCTGTCGGAGTGGAACCGCTATCACCTCGACGACGAGGGCGTGAACCAGCGGACGATCTTGGTGGACACCACCGGAGTGTCCTCATTGGACTTCGGACTGACCGCCGCGCAGCAGCAGACGTTGTTCGGCAACGGCCAGGCCGCCGGGCAGAAGTTCCTCCGGCAGGTGACCTACTGAAACTCCCGCGGCCCTGACCGTCGAGGTCAGGGCCGCGGTGTAGTCGATCCGGCGGGCGTCAGGACTTGGACTTCGCCGGGGTCTTGCGGCGGGTGCTGGCCGGCGCCCGCTTCTTCGTCACCGGGCCCTTGGCCCGCCGCTCGGCGAGCAGTTCGGCGCCGCGCTCGTCGGTCAGTTCCTCGACGCTGTCAGTCTTGCGCAGCGACGCGTTGGTCTCGCCGTCGGTCACGTACGGGCCGAACCGGCCGTCCTTGACCACCATCTGCTTGCCCGACACCGGGTCGTTGCCCAGCTCGCGCAGCGGTGGGGCGCTGGCCGCGGCGGCCCGGCCGCGCTTCTTGGGCTCGGAATAGATCTTCAGCGCCTGCTCAAGGGTGACCGAGAACAGCTCGTCCTCGCCGCCCAGCGAGCGGGAGTCCGTGCCCTTCTTCAGGTACGGGCCGTAGCGGCCGTTCTGCGCGGTGATCTCCTCGCCGCTGGCCGGGTCGGTGCCCACCACCCGGGGCAGCGACAGCAGCTTGAGCGCGTCGTCCAGGGTGATCGTGTCCAGCGCCATCGACTTGAACAGCGAGCCGGTGCGCGGCTTCACCTTCACCGGCTTCTTGGAGCCCTTGGGCGGCGGCAGCTCCGCCTCGTCCTCGGGCAGCACCTCGGTGACGTAGGGCCCGAACCGGCCCTCCTTGGCCACGATGTCGTGCCCGCTGACCGGGTCGACGCCCAGCGGGCGGCCCTCCTGCGGGGTGGCGAACAGCTTCTCCGCCAGCTCCAGGCTCAGCTCGTCGGGAGGCAGGTCGTCGGGCAGGTTGGCCCGCTGCGACTGACCGTCCACCTCGCGTTCGAGGTAGGGGCCGTAACGACCGACCCGGACGACGATCTGCCGGCCTTCCTCGTCGGCGAACATCGGGATCGAGTTGACCTCGCGGGCGTCGATGTCGTCCACGCCGGTGCCGACGAGCTTCTTCAGGCCGCCGGCCCGCTCCACCGAGTCGGCCGGGCCGGTCTCGCCGCCGAAGTAGAAGCCGGACAGCCAGTTCGTCCGGCCCTCGTGGCCGTTGGCGATCCGGTCCAGCTCGTCCTCCATGGACGCGGTGAAGTCGTAGTCGACCAGCCGGCCGAAGTGCCGCTCCAGCAGGCCCACCACCGAGAACGCGACCCAGGATGGCACCAGCGCGGAGCCCTTGGTCCAGATGTAGCCGCGCTCCTGGATGGTGTTGATCGTGGTCGCGTAGGTCGAGGGCCGGCCGATGCCCAGCTCCTCCAGCGTCTTGACCAGGCTGCGCTCGGTGTAGCGCGGCGGCGGGCTGGTGCTGTGGCCGTCGGCGGTCAGCTTGGTGGCGGTGATGTCCTGGCCCTTGGCCAGCCGCGGCAGCCTGCGCTCCTCGTCGTCCGCCTCGCCGCCGGCCTCGGTGTCCACCGACTCGACGTAGGCCTTCAGGAAGCCGGGGAAGGTGATGGTCCGGCCGGATGCGGAGAACGTGCACTCCTCGCCGCTGGCCGCGGTGCCGGTGATCCGCACGCTCATCGTGGTGCCGCGGGCGTCGGACATCTGGGAGGCGATGGTGCGCTGCCAGATCAGCTCGTAGAGCCGGAACTCGTCGGGCGCCAGCTCGCTGGCCAGCTGGCCGGGGGTGCGGAACACCTCGCCGGCCGGGCGGATCGCCTCGTGCGCCTCCTGGGCGTTCTTCACCTTGCGGTCGTAGAGCCGGGGCTGGGCCGGCACGTACTCGCTGCCGTACAGCTCGGTGGCCTGCGAGCGGGCCGCGGTCAGCGCGGTCTGCGACAGGGTGGTCGAGTCGGTACGCATGTAGGTGATGTAGCCGTTCTCGTACAGCCGCTGGGCGACCCGCATCACCCGGTCGATGGAGAACCGCAGCTTGGTGCCGCCCTCCTGCTGCAACGTCGAGGTCATGAACGGCGGATACGGCTTGCGCGTGTAGGGCTTCTCCTCGACCGAGGACACCGCCAGCGACGCACCGGTCAGCGAGTCGACCAGCCGGCGCGCGTCGCCCTCGGCGAGCAACCGCACGTCCTTGCCGGTCAGGCCCTCCTTGAGCTGGCCGTTCTGGGCGAAGTCCCGGCCGGTGGCCAGCCGGACCCCGTCGACCGCGGTCAGCCGGGCACCGAACGCCCGCGGCGTGGTGTCCGGGCCGGCGTCCAGGGTGGCGTTGAGGTCCCAGTAGGAGGCGGCGACGAAGGCCATCCGCTCCCGCTCGCGGTCGACCACGATCCGGATCTCCACCGACTGCACGCGGCCGGCGGAGAGCTTGGGCATGATCTTCTTCCAGAGGACCGGCGACACCTCGTAGCCGTAGAGCCGGTCCACGATCCGCCGGGTCTCCTGGGCGTCGACCAGGCTCAGGTCCAGCTCACGCGGGTTGGCCACGGCGGCCAGGATCGCCGGCTCGGTGATCTCGTGGAAGACCATCCGGCGGACCGGGATCTTGGGCCGCAGCGCCTCCAACAGGTGCCACGCGATGGCCTCGCCCTCGCGGTCACCGTCTGTCGCGAGGTAGAGCTCGTCGACGTCCTTGAGGGCTTCCTTGAGCTCGGCGACCGTGGCCTTCTTGTCCGGGGTGACGATGTAGATCGGCTCGAAGCCATTGTCCACGTTCACGCCCAGGTTGGACCAGGACTCGCCCTTGTACTTGGCCGGCACCTCGGCGGCCTTGCGCGGGAGGTCGCGGATGTGTCCCCGGGAGGACTGCACCACGTAACCGGCGCCCAGATAAGAGGCGATCTTGCCGGCCTTCGCGGGGGACTCGACAATCACCAGCCGTCGAAGGCCGCCGGACCCGTTCGTCCCGCCGCCGTTCTTACTCCGTGCCGTCCCTGCCACTCTGTCCTGCCCTCTCCTACCGGGGTACCGGTCCGCCAGTGTGCACCGAGTTCGCCACCGTGTGACGCCCAGGTGGTCGGCGACTCGCCGGCCGCCCCCGCGCATCGTCGCGGGTGGTGACCGTGTTTAGCCCATCGGAACAGTTGTTCGAGTGATTCGCCTAATCGGCCAACGTCACACTGTCGACAACCGTTTTCACCCTAACGGCCCAATTGACCACGCCGTTCCCGATCCGGCAATCAGACCCGCTGACCAGCCGCTGGTCGATCATGCGCGTCGACCGGCCACGGATCAACCGGCCGGCCACGCCTCGGCCGGTACACCGGCCGGTCGATCGCCGACGAGTTCGGCCAGCCGGGCCAGCCGCCGCGCGCCGGTCACCCGGATCGCCGGGTCGCCGCCGCGTGGGTGCAGCAGCGCCGCGGGCAGGCCGGCGGTGGCCAGCGCGGCCAGCAGACGCTCGTGGGTCTGTTCGCCGTCGGGGTCGAGGCCGAGCAGATAACCGGTGTCCGACCACTGGCCGGCGACCAGCGCCCACATCCGCAGGGTGCCACCGTCCAGCGCGAACCGCTCGGGTACCGCCTTCAGCTCGTCCCGCAGCCAGCCCCCGGCCAGCGGCGCCAGGTCCTTGCGGAACGGCGTGCGGACCAGCGGTTCGCCCTGCTCGGACACGTACGTCGCGGCAGCCACCACGCGCTGCGCACAGGCGGCCACCAGTGCCCTGGCCCGCCACGACTCGCCGAGCACGACGGTCAGCCGGGCGGCGATCCCGCCGCCGAAGCCGACCGCCTGACCGGGCCCGCACAGCACTCCGGCGAGGTCACCGGTCCGTGGCGGACTGGCCTCAGCCGAGTAGAACGAGAGCTGGCGCACACCGACAATGTAGAACATCAGTTCGAACGAAGGCGAGATCGAACCGGACACAGAAGTGTCGCGAACGCCGAGACCGACCAGGGCCCGCCCCCGGGGGGACGAGCCCTGGCCAGCTGATCCGTCGGTCAGGCGTCGTTGCTGACCTTGTCCTCGGTCGGGATCTCCGGACCGGTGCTACCGGTGCCGGGCCCGTCCTCGGGGTTGTCGTTGAGCACCGAGGCCCGCCGCTTGGACACGATCACCGCGGCCACGATGACCGCCAGCGCGACCAGCGCGATGATGATCCGCACCGCCGCGTTGTCGTCCGTGCCGTAGGAGAACGCGACCACGGCCGGCGCGATCAGCACCGAAACCAGGTTCATCACCTTGATCAACGGGTTGATCGCCGGGCCCGCGGTGTCCTTGAACGGGTCGCCGACGGTGTCGCCGACCACGGTGGCGGCGTGCGCCTCCGAGCCCTTGCCACCGTGGTTGCCGTCCTCGACCAGCTTCTTCGCGTTGTCCCAGGCGCCACCCGAGTTGGCCAGGAAGACGGCCATCAGGGTGCCGGTGGCGATCGCGCCGGCCAGGTAGCCGGCCAGCGGGCCGACGCCGAGACCGAAGCCGACCGCGATCGGCGCGAAGACCGCGAGCAGGCCCGGAGTGGCCAGCTCACGCAGGGCGTCGCGGGTGCAGATGTCCACCACGCGGCCGTACTCCGGCCGCTCGGTGCCGCCCATGATGCCCGGGTGCTCGCGGAACTGGCGGCGCACCTCGTAGACGACCGCGCCGGCCGCTCGGGCCACCGCGTTCACCGCCAGGCCGGAGAACATGAACACGACCGCGGCACCCAGCACGACGCCGACCAGCACGTTCGGGCTGAACACCAGGGCCAGGAAGGACTTCGGCCCGGTCGAGAAGATCGCGTTGCCCGCGGTCGTCACGGCCGCGCCGGCCGTGGTCAGCGCCGAGTTGATCGAGTCGATGTACGAGCCGAACAGCGCGGTCGCCGCCAGCACCGCGGTGGCGATCGCGATGCCCTTGGTGATCGCCTTGGTGGTGTTGCCGACGGCGTCGAGGTCGGTGAGGATCTTGGCGCCCTCCTCGTTGACATCGCCGGACATCTCCGCGATGCCCTGGGCGTTGTCGCTGACCGGGCCGAAGGTGTCCATCGCCACGATCACGCCGACCGTGGTGAGCAGGCCACAGCCGGCCAGCGCGACCGCGAACAGCGCCACGGTCACCGAGCCGGACAGCAGGAACGCGCCGTAGACCGCGGCGCCGATGACGATCGCGGTGTAGACCGCCGACTCGAAGCCCAGCGAGATGCCGGACAGGATCACCGTGGCCGCACCGGTCAGCGAGCTCTCGCCGACCGTCTTGACCGGCTTGTGGTCGGTGCCGGTGTAGTAACCGGTGAGCCAGAGGATCACCACGGCGAGCACGATGCCGATCAGCACCGCGATCGCGGCCACGATGGCCGGGCTGCCCGCGACGGTCTTGTCCGCGGCACCGGTGAGCTGCCCGAACGAGCCGGGCAGGTAGACGAACGCGGCGATGGTGCACAGCACCGCGGAGATCAGCGCGGAGATGTAGAACGACCGGTTGATCGCCGACAGGCCGTTCTCGCCGGCCCGCGCGTTGGTGATGTAGACGCCGATGGCCGCGGTGATCACGCCGATGGCCGGCACGATCAGCGGGTACAGCAGGCCCTGCACGCCGAACGCGGCCGAGCCGAGGATCAGCGAGGCCACCAGGGTGACCGCGTAGGACTCGAACAGGTCGGCGGCCATACCGGCGCAGTCACCGACGTTGTCACCGACGTTGTCGGCGATGGTCGCGGCGTTGCGCGGGTCGTCCTCCGGGATGCCCTGCTCGACCTTGCCGACCAGGTCGGCGCCCACGTCGGCGGCCTTGGTGAAGATGCCGCCGCCGACCCTCATGAACATGGCCAGCAGCGCGGCGCCGAAGCCGAAGCCTTCCAGCACCTTGGGCGCGTGACCGGCGAAGGAGATGACCACGATGGCCGCACCGGCCAGGCCGAGGCCGACGGTCATCATGCCGACCACGCCGCCGGTGCGGAAGCCGATCCGCATGGCGCGTTCGCGGCCCTCGGTGTTGGCGGCCGCAGCGACCCGCAGGTTCGCCCGGGTGGCCAGCCACATGCCGAGGTAGCCGATGGTGGCCGAGAAGACCGCACCGACGAGGAAGAACAGTGAGCGGCCAATGCGCTCGGCCCAGTCGTCGGCGGGCAGCGCGAACAGCAGCAGGAACACCACGACGGCGAAGATCGCCAACGTGCGGAACTGCCGGTTGAGGTAGGCCGACGCGCCTTCCTGAACCGCCTTGGCGATCTCCTGCATCTTGGTGGTGCCCTGGCCGGCGGCCAGCACCTCCTTCAGCAGGATGTAACCGACGACGAGGGCGGCCAACGCGATGATGATGACCACGGCGAGTACGCCGCGATCACCACCGGTCAGCGTCAGGCCGTCCGCGAGGGAGCGGGACATCCGTCCTCCTGGTAACTAGGGAGAGCCTTGCCAATCTGCGCATACGCAGCCGTGCCCTGTGAGAACCAGGTACGGCCGCGACGCCATGTGTGCACCCTCATGCGTAACGCACATCACGCATCCGGGGTAAGGAGGCGGAGTCTATTGCGCGGTGCGGCTGGTAACGCACGCCGTCCCGTTCCGTATACATCCCGTTACTTCTGGGCCGCCCCCGGCCTCGGGACTTGATCGGTACGGTGTGCCCAACCGGCGCAGCAGCCACTAGGCTTGCGCGCCCACGCACCGGACCGCCGATCAGGCGCGTCCGATAGCCCGACAAGTGCGTGACCAGCATCACAAGAAATAGACCAATTGGCAACTTTGGTCCGTTTCGGGTGTTCTGTCGTGCTGTCCCGCTCGTCCCCGCGTCCGGATTCGGTGACCAGATGACTCACCCAGCGGCCATCTCGGCTACCCAGTGTCGCGGTCGGCGACCCGCGCGGCGGCGACCCGCCGGCCGGTCGGTGCCGACCACCGGGTCGCCGCGCACCGGCATCCGCCCAGTGCGTGAACCAGTCGCATGAGCACCGACGACGGGGCCCCCGAGCGACCCGCCCGGCGGCCCCACCGCGAGCTGATCTTCACTCTGACGCCGGTCATCCTCGCGGTGCTGGTGCTGGTCGCCGTGGTGACGGTGATCCGGTCGAACAAGCAGCCGGCGCCGGCCCCGGCCGCCGCGCCCGTCTCGCTGCAGAACCTGGCCACCCTCGGCCGGTCGACCAGCAGCACGACGCCGCCGACCACCGCGCCGACGACACAGCCGCTCTCCCCCGCCGCGCTCACCGCCGCCGTCGACGCGGTCGACGCCACCGACACCAGCACGGTCCACTTCGGCGTCGCGATCCTGAACCGGGCCACCGGCCAGGAGACGCTCGGCGCCGAGGGCAGCACACAGTTCTACTGCGCGTCCGTGCTCAAGCTGTTCGTCGTCACCGACCTGTTGCACGAACAGGAGATCGGCGCGCTGAAGTTGACCAGCCAGGACATGAACTACGTGACCCGCGCGCTGGAACTGTCCGACGACAACGCGATGGACGCGCTGTGGGAGATCTTCGGCGGGCCGAAGGCGGTCACCCAGATGATCGCGCTGGCGCACCTGCAGGACACCAAGCTGCCCAGCGACCTTTCCCAGTGGGGCGAGACGCTGATCTCGCCCCGGGACGTGCTGTCGGTGTACGAGTACGTGTTCAGCTCACTCGATCCCACCGACCGCGACCTGGTGGTCGGCGACCTGAACCACGCCGCGCCCGACGGAGCCGACGGCTTCGACCAGTCCTTCGGCCTGCTCGGTCCGACCCGCACCGGCAACACCAAGGCCAAGCAGGGCTGGATGGAGTTCAAGAGCATGATCATGCTGCACACGACGGGTGTGCTGGACAGCCACAACGAGTACATCGTCGCCCTGCTGTCCCGACAGCCCGAGTCCAGCGGTTACCCGGCCGGCCGGGCGCACGTGGACGCGGCGACGGCGGCGATGCTGACCGCCCTGGGGCCGACCGCGGTGCAGTGAGCGTGCGGTGAGCCCCGCGGTGAGCCGCTTCGTGCGGCCCTTGCTGAGCACCCGGTGCGCTCTCGGTGAAATCCGGGCGGCACGCGGTTCGGCGTGTCGGACCGGGGTGTAAGACTCGCCAGGTGCCCGGTCCCCTGCCCGCAGCCCGTCTCGGGCGGCAACTGCTCGACCGGGTGCTCGCCGGGGTGCCGGCCGACGAGTCGCCGCTCACGCACGTCGCGGAGCTGCCCGAGCGCATCGTCCAGCACGCCGACTGGCCGGAGTGGGCACCGACCGAGGTGGTCGACCGGCTGCGGGCGGGCGGCGTCGAACGGCCGTGGACGCACCAGGTGGATGCCGCCGACCGGGCCCGCGCCGGGCAGCACGTGGTGCTGTCCACCGGTACCGGCTCGGGCAAGTCGCTGGCCTACCAGCTGCCGGTGCTCTCCGCGCTGACCGCCGACCCGAAGGCGACCGCGCTCTATCTCGCGCCCACCAAGGCACTCGGCGCCGACCAGCTGCGCTCGATCCGCACCCTGGACGTCCCCGACGTGCGCGCGGCCGCGTACGACGGGGACACGCCGACCGCCGAGCGGGACTGGGTGCGCGGCTACAGCCGTTGGGTGTTCAGCAACCCGGACATGCTGCACCGCGGCATCCTGCCGCAACACGCCCGCTGGTCGCGGTTCTTCCGCAGGCTGGCGTTCGTCGTGGTCGACGAGTGCCACTCCTACCGGGGCGTGTTCGGCTCGCACGTGGCCCTGCTGCTGCGCCGGCTGCGTCGGGTGGCCGCCCACTACGGCGCACAGCCGGTGTTCCTGCTCGCCTCGGCGACCGTCGCCGATCCGGCCGGCTCGGCGACCCGGCTGACCGGGCTGCCGTGCGTCGCGGTCACCGAGGACGGCTCCCCGCGCGGCGGACGCACGGTCGCGCTGTGGGAACCGCCGCTGCTGCCCGACCTGACCGGCGAGAACGGGTCGCCGGTGCGGCGGTCGGCCGGATCGGAGGCCGGCCGGATCATGGCCGACCTGGTGATCGAGGGTGCCCGCACACTCACCTTCGTCCGGTCCCGGCGCGGCGCCGAACTCACCGCACTGACCGCCCGCCGACTGCTGACCGACGTGTCCGCGTCGCTGGGCCGCCGGGTCGCCGCCTACCGGGGTGGCTACCTCGCCGACGAGCGGCGGGCGCTGGAACGTGCCCTGGACTCCGGTGAACTGCTCGGCGTGGCCAGCACGAACGCGCTGGAACTCGGGGTCGACATCACCGGCCTGGACGCGGTGGTGGTCGCCGGCTACCCGGGCACGCTCGCGTCGTTCTGGCAGCAGGCCGGCCGGGCCGGCCGCTCCGGCGACGACGCGCTGGTGGTGTTCGTCGCCCGGGAGGACCCGCTGGACACCTACCTGGTGCACCACCCGGCGGCGATCCTGGACCGGCCGGTCGAGGCGACCGTGCTCGACCCGGCCAACCCGTACGTGCTGTCCCCACAGCTGGCGTGCGCCGCTTCGGAACTGCCGCTCACCGAGGCGGACCTGGCCGACTTCGGCGGCGCGGGTGCCCGGGCGGCGCTGGACGAGCTGGTCGCTGGCGGGGTGCTGCGCCGCCGGCCGACCGGCTGGTACTGGACGTCCCGGGAGCGGCCGCAGGCCCGGGTGGACATCCGCGGCTCCGGCGGCGAGCAGATCGCGGTGGTCGAGGCGGACTCCGCCCGGATGCTCGGCACCGTCGACCCCGGCTCGGCGTGCTGGCTGGTGCATCCCGGCGCGCTCTACCTGCACCAGGGTGTGTCCTATGTGGTCGATGAACTCGACCTGGACGCCGGCCTGGCGATGGTGCACGCGCAGGACCCGGACTGGACTACCTCACCGCGCGACGTCGTGGACATCTCGGTGGTACGCACCGAAACCCGGCAGGACTTCGACGGGGTGAGCCTGTGTCTGGGCGAGGTGGACGTGACCGCCCAGGTGGTCGGCTACCTGCGTCGCCTGCCGACCGGGCAGATTCTCGACCAGGTTCCGCTCGACCTGCCGGCGCAGACGCTGCGGACCCGGGCGGTCTGGTACACGGTGCGCGGGGATCTGTTGTGCGGCGGCGCGCCGGGGGGTGCTGGTCTGCTACCAGCACACATCCCCGGCGCGCTGCACGCTGCCGAGCACGCGGCGATCGGCCTGCTACCGCTGTTCGCGACCTGTGACCGTTGGGACATCGGCGGGGTTTCCACCGCTCTGCACGCTGACACCGGGGAGGCGACGGTGTTCGTGCACGATGGTCATCCCGGGGGAGCCGGTTTCGCCGATCGCGGCTATGCCGCGTTGGTCCCTTGGTTGGCCGCGACACGGGAGGCTATTTCCGCCTGCGAGTGCCCGACTGGCTGCCCGTCCTGTGTTCAGTCCCCGAAGTGCGGGAATGGGAACGAACCGCTGGACAAGGCTGGCGCCGTTGCCGTGCTGGACGTTGTGCTGGCCGCGGTGTCCGTAGCAAATTCCGCGACCTAATCAGCACACCGTGACCAGCACGGCCCTGCTGCCGATCAGGCGAACGCGCGGTCCGCGCTCACCAGTGACTGATCGGCCGGTACGAGTTCGGTGGTGGATTCGGACAGTGCGCGCACCATCGCGCGCTGGACGGTGATCGGCTTGGGCAGATCCCAGCCGCACACCTCGGGGCTGACTCGCCAGTGCACGATGCCGTGCAGGAAGGCGGAGGGCGGCATCGGGATCCAGCTGCCCGGCCCGTGCAGGACAACCCCGTCGTGCTCGGCCAGGTCGGTGTGCAGCCGCTGCTGGCCGGGCGTGGTCAGGAACAGCCACTTGCCGCTGGGCGTGGCCGCGATCGGCGCCGGGAGACCACTGGCCCGCAGCACCGCCGCGGTCCGGCGGCCGAGGTCGGCGCCGACCTCAATGGCGTCCAGCGTGGTGCCGGTGGCGACGAGCAGGCTGTAGGGCCCACCGTTCCACCATTCGGCGACATCTTCGGCCTTCACCTCAAGACGGTCGGCCCAGTCGGCGTGGACCGGGCTCGGGCCGTCCTGGTGCACTCCGTTGCCACCAACCCACTGAGAGCCGGCCGGATAGGTGCCTGGCATGACGGACCATCCGCGGCACGCGAGACCGATGGCCTGTGCGCGCAGCTCGATGCGGAAGGCACCGCGCCAGCTATCCGACCAATCCATTGTTGTCAGCCTCCTACTTAACTCTGATACCCGGTTCTGCTCAGTGGTTCCCGTTTCGACCTACGGGCCAGGTGGTACGTCCCTGACGGGTCCTGGGGACTTCGCCGTGTTCGCCCACATCAAAGACAACGGCATGACCGGGGTCATACGTAACCCGCTGTCGGCAACCGGTCGGTGTCACACGGCGAACGATCTCGCGGGGAACGGTCGACTGCTCCGAAAATGCCACTCAACGTCCGACGAACCGCCACTCGTCGCGGATGAGCGGCAAGATCGCCGTCCGGGCCACGATCCGAACGACATTCGGACGACCGGCCGAACCGTCGGGCGCGCAAGCTGCGACGTAGCGCCGGCGGCCGACCGCTCAACGCTCGATCAGCGGCCGTTCGGCCTGGCAGACCGGGACTGTTTCCGGTGGTGACTCCTTGTCTCTTGGTGTGCGCTTGGCCGTTTCGATTGGCCGTAGTGCCCTATTGGTATGGACCACGTCGGGCGGTGGTCCGGTCAGCCGTCGACCGGACCGGCCATCGCGTGGGCGGTGGCCGCGCCGAACCCGGCCAGCACGCCGGTCGGCTGGTCGCTCACCTCGATCAGGGCGTTCCAGCCGGCCAGCCGGCAGCGGGCAAGGTGCACCCGCATTCCGCCAGCCACCCACCGCGCGTGGTCGCACGCGGCCTGCTCGCCGTCGGTCGCGTACTCGGCCGCGGCCAGCGCGGCGAGGTCAGCGGCGGCGTCGGCCCGATGGCGGGTCGCGGTGGCCGCGCCGACCTCCATGACCATGGCGCCGAGCAGTAACAGTGCGGCGATTCCGGCCACCGCCCAGATGGTCGCCGAGCCACGGTCCACCTCCTCCGCCAGCGCGACGGCTGTGACCTGGGCTGATGCCGGGGCGGTCGGTGATTCGTTCGACTGTCGGTCGATGAATTCGCGGTGACCGTTCACCGTGCGCTGCCTTCCGTTGGTCGTGGCGGCGGTGGCGGCGGACCGCTCGTCGACGGGAAGTCGTCGGCCGCGTCCGGCTCCCGCACCGCGTAGGCCTGGGCGTTCACTCGGACTCCGGGTAGCAGGCTCCCTGCCGGTCTGGCGGTGACAACGACGGAGACGGCCGGGCCCTGGGTGTCGACGGTGTAGGTCGCGCCGCTCGGGGCGATCCGGGCGACCGCCTGCCGCGCGCCGTCGGTGTCGCCCCGAGCGACCAGCCGGGCGGCTTCCCGGGCCGCGTCCGTGCACCGGATCTCCGCCAGCACCGCCGAGGTGCCGGCGAGGACCATCACCAGCACGGTGACGAACGCGCACAGCGCGATGGCCGACTCGACGGTGACCATGCCGTCGTCCCCGGTGAGCCAACCGGCCTTCCGGTGTGCGGCCGGGGGCGCCGCCCGGCTGGTCGCGCCCATCAGAAGGTCGCCGTGAGGGCGCGCTGGACCAGCGACCCGAGGTCGGAAACCACCGAACTGCTGGTCACCACCGCGTACAGAACGGCCGCGAACGCGGCTGCCGCGATGGTGCCGACGGCATATTCGGCAGTGCTCATCCCGTCATCCGGCCCGAGCAGGTGCCGGAACCCGCGTCGGCGGGCGGCGAGGTGCAGGTAGAGCCTTGGGTACATGATTTTCCTCTTATCTTTTGGGTGAATCTCGTTAGTCCACTATGGACGCTTGTGGTCGCTACCAGGACGCGATCAGTCGGGCCGCCAGGCCGATCACTACCGGCACCACGCCCAGGCAGAGGAATGCCGGCAGGAAGCACAGGCCCAGCGGCCCGGTCACCGCCACCGCCGCGCGCTGCGCGCTCGCCTCGGCCAGGTCGTGCGCGCCCGACCGGACCTCGACCGCCAGGGCTTCGGCGAGACCGGCCAGAGCCGCTCCCGACCGCGCGCTGCGCCGGGCGCCCTTGGCCAGCCGCGCGGTGAGCGGATGCCGGAGCGCGGGCAGCCACGCCTCCGCCGGATCGGCTCCGAGACTGAGCAGTTCAGCGGTGCTGCGCAGCGCCGGCCCGGCGTCGCCGGGCATGGCGACGGCGACCGACTGGACCGCGGTCGGCACCGGTAAGCCGCCGCGCAGGCACGCGGCGAGCAGGTCCCAGCCGCTGGCGAGTTGCAGCGCGTCCGTCTCCGCCGACCGCCGACCGGTGCCGGGCCGTCGGCGGATCAGCCACCCGCTGCCGAGGAACACCGCGCCGCCGAGCAGCGGGCCGAGCAGGAGTCCGGCGGCCGGGCCGGACAGCAGCGCCGGTAGGCACGCGGTCGCTGCCGCGACGGCCAGCGGGAGGAGGCGGCGGCCCTGGGTTGGTGAGCGGGATCGTTGCCAGCCTCGGCGTCTTCGGCCGGGTGGGGTGGGTTGGGCGTGCAGGGCGGCGATTCTTGCTGCGATTGCTGCTTTTCCTGGGCCGATTGAGATGGCTGCGGCTAGGAGCAGTGCGGCGATGGCTGGGGGGTTCATGGCTGGGCTTCTTTCTTGGTCGGTGGCTGCGGGGTGCGGGCAGTTGTGGGATGCGGGTGGCTGCGAGTGGTGGGCGGCTGTGGAGTGCAGGTGGCTTTCTTGGCAGGTGAGTCCGGGTACGGGCGGCTGCGGGATGGTGGGCGGTTGGCTCGGGTGGGCGGCCGTGGGGTGCGGGTGGCTGTGAGGTGAGTCCGGGTACGGGGTGGTGCGCGGCTTCCTTTGCCGCTGACTGTGGAGTGAGTCCGGGTACGGGCGGCTGCGGGATGGTGGGCGGTTCGTTCGGGCGGGCGGCTGAGGGATCTACGTCGGCGGTGCGGGCGGCTGAGGGATCTACTTCGGCGGTGCGGGCGGCTGGGTGACCTGCTGCCGTGGTGCGGGCGGCTGGGTTCTGAGGTGCTGTGGTTGCGGTGATCCGAGATTGCTGGTGCGGGATTACGGAATTGCTGGTGCGGGACTGCCGTGGTGGGGAGGCGGTTGGGCGTGGTTTGGAGTCGTTGCGCGAAAGTGGGATTGCTTCGTTTGGCCGATGAGCTGCGGGCGACGTCGGGAGGGATAGCGGCGGCAACGCCGAAGGGGCGCGGCGGCTGCTTCTGTGCCCCCAGGACGTCGCCGTCTTGCGGAGTCCATGGCCGGCGCTCGTCTACCGCCGAGGAAGACCGTGGATGCGGCGGCGATCCCCGCGATGTTGTTGACGGGATGGGGGCCCACCGCTGGGCCGCTGGGTCGACCAGGGCTTCGGTAATGACGAGAGTTGCGGTGGGGCCGCCGACGAACGGGGGTGGTCGGAGGGCAGGCGGTTGTCGGCGGGGCTCGGCGTTGGCGGCGGAGATACCGGTTGCTGTTGCGGTGATGGCAATTGCCGTCGCTGTTGTGGTCATGGTGGGGCTCCTTTGTGTTGGGCGCATCGTGGATTTGGCTTGTCGATTTGGCTCGTGGTCAGGGCAGGACTGCTTTGTTGGTGAGAGCCGCTGTCCAGCGGATGCCGACGCAGGCCAGGGTTGTGCCGGCGGCCAGTAGGAACTGGCCCACACCCGGGGTGAACAGGACGTGCACCGGGTTGGCGCCCATGAGCTGACCGAGCAGCACGCCCACCACCGGTAGCGCGGCCAGTACCGCGGCGCTCGCTCTGGGGCCGGCCATTCGGGCCTGGACCTGACGGGCGAAGCGGAGTTGGCCGTCCAGATCTCGGGCTACCGCCGCCAGGACCTCGGCCAGCGGTAGGCCGTGCCGCTGCGCCAGGGACCAGGCGTGGATCATCGGGCGGAGCGTGCCGGTCAGCGCCGGGTGGGCCGTTTCGCTGGCGCGTAGGGACTCGCCTACGTCGCCGCCGAGGCGGGCGGTCGCGGCGACCGTGTGCAGGATCGCCGCTGCTGGTTCGGCCGCGTCGGTCGCCGCTGACTCGGCTGCCGTCGCCGGGTGGGCGCCCGCTCGGAGTTCGCCGACCATCGCCTCGACCGCTTCGGCCAGGCCGGACATGGCCGCCAGGCGGTATTTGGTGTGGTTGCGGGCTTGCCAGCGGGAACGGGCAGTGCTGGTGATCATCGCTGCCGCGACTGCTGTTCCCGTGCCGCCGAGCAGCCAGCCGAGTACTGCGGCGATCGCCGTGGTGATCAGGGGTCGTGGCCGGTGGAGGGTGGCGAGTTTCGCTCGCAGGGTGGGAGCTTGGCCGGCTGGGGCGCGCAGGCCGCGGATTCGGTGGGCGGCTGGGCGTAGGGGCCAGGCCAGGGTGGCGCCGGCCAGGACTGGCAGCGCGGCGGTCCAGGTGGGCATCACGCGCCGCCCGTCCGACGGCCGAGCAGGCCCGTCAGCTTGGGCCAGGCGATCTGGCGGCCGGTGGGTTGCCAGGCTGGCAACACCCGGATGCCGTCAGTCTCTCGGTGCACCAGACCGATCTCGGCCAGCCGGCGACGGCCGTCGGGGCCCCGGTTGACGTGCAGGACCACGCGGATCGCGGCACCCATCTGGCTGTGCAGCGCGGGCCGCGACAAGCCGCCGAGCGCCGCCAGGGCTTCCAGGCGGGCGGGGACCTCAGCCGGGGAGTTGGCGTGCAGTGTGCCGGCGCCGCCGTCGTGGCCGGTGTTGAGGGCGGCCAGCAACTCGCACACCTCCGCACCGCGCACCTCGCCGACGACCAACCGGTCGGGGCGCATGCGCAGGGCCTCGCGGACGAGCTCGCGGACCGTCACCGCGCCGACGCCCTCGACGTTCGGCGGGCGGGCCACGAGTCGGACCACCTGGGGGTGGCGAGGTTGCAACTCGCCGGCGTCCTCGACGCAGACGATTCGTTCGGTCGGCGGGACGCAGCCGAGCAGCGCGGCGAGGAGCGTGGTCTTTCCCGTTCCGGTGCCGCCCACCACCAGGAACGACAGGCGGGCGGTGACGATCGCGGCCAGCAGGTCGGCGGTGGGCGCGTCGAAGGTGTCCAGGGCGTGCAGCGCGGCGAGGTCATGGGTGGCCGGGCGGAGCACCCGGAGGGACAGGCAGGTGCCATCGGCGGCGAGCGGCGGCAGGATCGCGTGCATCCGGATTCGGCCGTGTGGGCCCGATCCGGGCAGCCACGCGTCGACGTGCGGCTGGGCGTCGTCCAGGCGGCGGCCGGCGGCCAGGGCCAGCCGTTGGGCGAGCCGGCGGACGGCGTCCTCGTCCGGGAAACGCACCGGGGTCCGGCACAGGCCGGCGCTGCCGTCGATCCAGACCTGACTCGGTCCGGTGACCAGCACGTCGGTGGTGTCCGGGTCGCGCAGCAGCGGCTCCAGCGCGCCGGCGCCGACGAACTCCTGTTCCAGGGCGCGCAATGCGTCCAGCAGGTCGACGTGGCCGAGCACGCCGCCGGCTTCGGTGCGGACCGCGTCGGCGACGAGCGCGGCGGTGAGTTCGGTGCCGCCGACGGCGAGTCGCTGGCGGACCCGGTCGACCAGGTCGATGGTCATCGCGGTACCTCCGCCACCGGGCGCCCAGGTATGGGGACGGACAGTGCGGCGGACACCGGGGCGGCGTCCAGGACGGCCTTGGCGGCGGTGCCCAGCGGGCCGCGTGGGCGCAGCCGGAAACCGCCGCGGTCGAGTGTGGCGGCCAGGTTGGGTTCCGGGCGCATGGCGGCAAGCAGGGGCAGGCCGACCGCGTCGGCGATCTCCTCGGCCCGCAGGCCGCCCGGGGCCGGGCCGCGCACGAGGGCGGCCACCCGCGCGCCGCGGTCGCTCAGTTGGCCGGCGAGCCTGCGGGCGGCGGCCACCGCCCGGACCTCGGCGGGTACCAGCAGGGCGACCAGGGCGGCGCGGTCGAGGGCGGCGCGCGCCGCGTCGGACAGGTCGCGGGGCAGGTCGCAGATGACCGTGTCGCCGGCTCGGCGGCCGGCGTCGACGACCGCGGCGAGCGCGTCCGGCTCCGGGCCGGGGCCCTCGCGATCGCAGGAGATGACGGCCAGCCGGGAACCCCTGGCCGACCGGCCGGGCAGTGCCGAGCGCAGCGCGGACACCGGCACCCGGCCACCGCGGATGCGCAGGTCCGGCCAACGCAGGCCGACTTCGGCCTCGGCGCCCAGCAGCAGGTCGATGCCGCCGCCAAGCGGATCGCAGTCGACCAGCAGCGCGCCACCGCCCCGGCGCAGCGCGGTCATCGCCAGGGCGACCGCGAACACCGAGGCACCGGCGCCACCCCGGCCACCGAGCACGGCCAGCACTCGGCCGGCGGTGGGCGCGGGGTGGTCGGTGGCGTCGGCCAGGGCGCTGATCAGCCACGGTTCCTCGGCGGGCAGCGTCAGCACCCGGTCGGCGCCGACGGCGAACGCCTTCTGCCACAACGCTTCGGGTGGGTCGCCGCTGCACAGCACGACGACACCGGTGCGGCGCGGCAGGCCGGCTTCGGCGCACGCCTGGGCGGCGGACTCGTCGAGCAGCACGAGCGGTGCCTCGGCCCAGCCGCGGCGGGCGGCGGTGACGTCGGCGGCTCGTTCGAGTTCGCTGCCGGCGACGGCGGCGAGTTGGAGCAGGGCGTCCAGCAGTGGCTCGTGGTCGAGCAGTGCGAGCGGTCGGTCGGTGTTCATGGCGACAACGGTTCCGTGAACGGGGAGCGGCAACAACCGACCATGATCGATCTGTGGACAACGGGGTCGCCTGTGGACAACTCAGCCCATTCGCGGCCCTCGTACGCAAAACTGTCAGACATTTGTGGCAGGCTCGGAAGGGGGATGGTCTGCCCGAATTCAACGAGATTGACAGTAAACAGTTCGGTGAAGGCGAAGCCCGGCCGGAAGGTCGGCAGGAACACGAGCCGGAACACCGGCGGGAACGACCAGTTGAGGGAACGGAAACACCCGGCGAAGCCGACAACCGGGTAACCACCGACGGTTTCCACCGGACATGGGACGACCCCCGCCAGGGGGGAGGGACGGGGGTCGTCGGTGGTTCAGTCCCGGGGGGTCGGACTGAACCCGTCCGGTCGAGCCGGACGGAACTACTGTAGTCCTCTCCCGCCCCGACATGCATAGAGTCGGTTGGATTGGGTGCCAAGCTGTTGCCGCCGGGATGACCCGCCGGTTCTGCCCGAATCACCAACGATGCTGGTGAGCACTCCTATGCTTGATCGGTGAATGAGCTGGTCAGTGAATCCCCCGGCGCCACCGACGACGATCGGGTCGGTGTCGCGGGCGGGCGCGTCGCGGCGTTCTTCGACCTGGACAAGACAATCATCGCGAAGTCGAGCACGCTCGCGTTCAGTCGGCGATTCCGCCAGGAGGGCCTGATCAACCGGCGGGCCGCACTGCGCAGCGCCTATGCCCAGTTCGTGTTCATGCAGGCCGGCGCGGACGCCGAACAGATGGACCGGATGCGCGAGCACCTGACCAGGCTGGCCGCCGGCTGGGACGTCGAGCAGGTGCGTTCGATCGTGGAGGAGACACTGCACGACATCGTCGACCCGCTCGTCTACGCCGAGGCCACCGAACTGATCAACACCCATCGTGAGCAGGGCCACGACGTGGTTGTCGTGTCCGCGTCCGGCGAGGAGATCGTCACGCCGATCGCGGCGATGGTCGGCGCGACGCACAGCATCGGCACCCGGATGGTGGTCGCCGACGGCCGGTACACCGGGGAAATCGGGTTCTACTGCTACGGCGAGAACAAGGCGTTGGCAATCACCGAACTGGCCGAAGAAAAAGGTTATCTACTGGCGGAATGCCACGCGTACACGGATTCGAACACCGATCTGCCGATGTTGGAGGTAGTCGGACATCCGACCGCGGTGAATCCGAATCGCCCGCTGCGCAAGGTGGCGATCGCCCGCGACTGGCCGGTGCTGTCGTTCTCCAACCCGATTTCGCTGCGCGCCCGGATCAGCACACCCGCCGGTGGCGCCGTGGTCGCGGCGACCGCGGTCGGTCTGGGCGCGGTGGCCGCCGGAGTCACCTGGTACGGCATTCGACGACGCCGCAATCGGTGAACCGCTGTCGCCCGACCGGGTGACGAATGTGCGCTCGTGCGGCGGTATCCCACGGCTGTGCGGCACTTGCCGGTCACTGTTCGTCGCTTGACCGGTGCACCCGTCCGAGCACTTGAATAGACGCAGGTCACTGGCGTACAAAGGAACTGCGGACTTCCGGTCGGCCAGGGGCGTGACAGAGGAGAAGTTGCGTCTCCCCCGCGGAACTCCGTGCACGGACGCCAGGCACCCACGCGCAGCATTGCCGCGGGAGGCTTTGTCGTTGTGGGACTGCGTACTGGGACGCCGGACGCCGAGTCCCCCATAAGCACGACAGTCGTTGCAGCTTGGTAACCCGGTGGTCCGTGCGGGAGCGGTGGGCGGAGTGTGATCGCGCGGGAGCGCGGGACACTCCGCCCGCCGCATCTGTACGGGTGGCCGAACGGGTATCAACTCCGCGGACCGTTGACCGGACCCCGTTAGGTGAGTAACTTCCCGGTACTGCGCGGGTGTGGAAAAAAGTCCACATACCGTGGTGGTCCGTGGAGGAGTCGCCATGAGCCGGATGTCCCGCCGTGGGTTCCTGGCCGCGACGACGGCAACTGTCGCGACGGCCGCGGCGTCGGCAGCCGCGACGACCGCCCTGACCGGCGCCGGCCCGGAAGCCGTCGCGGCGACCCAGCCCGCCGTGCCGCCGAGGACCACCGCGTTGACCGGCGCCGACGTGTTGGCCGCGCAGCGGTGGCGGCCGTTGGCCGGGCGTCGGCTGGGCGTGCTCGCCAACCCGACCGCGGTGCTCGCCGACCTCACCCACATCGTGGACGACCTGGTCGCCGCCGGGGTGCGCCCGCTGGCGGTGTTCGGCCCGGAACACGGTTTCCGCGGCACCGCGCAGGCCGGCGGCGCACAGGGCGACTACACCGATCCGCGCACCGGTATCCCGGTCTACGACGCCTACAACGTCACCGCCGCGCAACTCGCCGCGATGTACACCAAGGCCGGCGTGGACACGGTCGTGTTCGACATCGCCGGCGTCGGCGCGCGGTTCTACACCTACACCTGGACGATGTACATCGCGATGTGGGCCGCGGTGCTCGCCGGCGCCGAGTTCGTCGTGCTGGACCGGCCTGATCCCGTTGGCGGACAGGCGTTCGGGCCGCGGTTGGACCCGGCGTTCGCCACCCTGGTCGGGCTCAAGCCGATCGTGCAGCAACCCGGGATGACCGCCGGCGAGCTGGCCCGGATGTTCAACGCGCTGTTCCTGGCGCAGGACACCGGCGGCCGTCAACTGTCCGATGTGGACGTCGTCACGGTGCGGGGTTGGCGGCGGGACACGCTGTTCGCCGACACCGGCCTGCCGTGGGTGCTGCCCAGCCCGAACATGCCGACCCCGGACACCGCGCTGGTCTACCCGGGCAACTGCATGTTCGAGGGCACGCTGCTGTCGGAGGGACGGGGCACCACCCGGCCGTTCGAGCTCGTCGGCGCACCCGGAATCGACTGGCGCTGGGCGGAAACGCTCAACGCCCTCGGCCTGCCCGGGGTGCGGTTCCGGGAGAACTACTACGTGCCGACGTTCGACAAGTTCGTCAATCAGACCTGCGGCGGGGTGCAGGTGCACCTCACCGACCCGCACGCGCTGGACCCGATCCACACCGCGGTGGCCATGCTGGTCACCGCGAAACAGCTGTATCCCTCGGTTTTCGGCTGGCGGCCGGACAACTGGATCGACGACCTCACCGGCTCGGCCCGGCTGCGCACGATGATCGACGCGGGCGCGTCGATCGAGGACGTGGTCGGCGCGTGGCAGGGCGAGCTGACCGCGTTCCGCCGCGACCGCCGGCCCTTCCTGCTGTACTCATGACCCATGACGAGATCGAGGTGGCCATGTCCCGTCGCCATGCTGTCCGCACCGGGGTGGCGCTCGCGCTGGCCGCTGGCACGGTGCTCGGGATGACCGTCGGCTCCGCGGCGGCGACCCCAGGTCCGCTCGGGCCGTGGCCGACCATGCCGGGCACCGGTCGGTTCGACCAGGTCCAGCAGGGGTTCGCGCCCGCCTGGACGACCCTGCGGCCGGGCCCGCCGGCCCAGGCCGGGCTGGCTGGCGGGCCGATAGACGCGACCCTCCAGCAGATCGACAACTGGACCCAGCCGGACGCCTCGGGCCACCCGATGTTCTCCGGCGCGGTCACCCTGCTGGTGCACGACGGGGTCGTGGTGGCCAAGCAGGCGGCCGGCTACGCGCTGCGCTACGCCGACCAGCAGGGCGACCCGCTGCCGGCCGACCAGCAGATCCCGATGCGCACCAACACGATCTTCGACCTCGCGTCGCTGTCCAAGCTGTTCACGTCGATCGTGGCGATGCAGCAGATCGAGGCCGGCCGGCTGGACGTGAACGCGACCGTGGCCAGCTATCTGCCCGAGTTCGCCAGCAACGGCAAGGGCTCGATCACCATCGAGCAGCTGCTCACGCACACCTCCGGGCTGCCGGCCGACCCGAGCCCGCCGCTGTGGCAGTACCCGGACATGGCCTCCCGGGTCAACGCGATCCTGGACACCGTGCCGGAGTACCCGCCGGGCAGCACGTATCTGTACTCCGACCTGAACATGCTGACCCTGCAACAGGTTCTGCAGACGATCACCGGCAAGACGCTGGACGTGCTGGTCCGCCAGGGCATCACCGCGCCGCTGCGGATGACCGACACCATGTACAACCCGCCGGCGTCGCTGAAGCCGCGGATCGCCGCCGAGGAGTACGAGCAGGGGCCGGGCGAACCCCAGCGCGGACTGGTCTGGGGACAGGTGCACGACGAGAACGCGTGGGCGATGGGCGGGGTCGCCGGACACGCCGGGGTGTTCTCCACGGTGGACGACATCGCGGTGCTGGCCCAGACGATCCTCAACGGCGGCACGTACGCCGGGCACCGGATTCTCAGCCAGCAGTCGGTCACCCAGATGCTGACCAACTACAACCAGAACTTCCCCGGCGACGCGCACGGCCTTGGCTTCGAGCTGGACCAGCGCTGGTACATGGGCGGCTTGGACAGCCCGGAGACGGCCGGGCACACCGGTTTCACCGGCACGTCGATCGTGATCGACCCGGAGTCGCGGTCCATCGCGCTGCTGTTCACCAATCGGGTGCACCCGACGCGCACCTGGGAGTCGACCAACCCGTCCCGGCGGGCGGTGGGCGACGCGCTGGCGCACGCGATGGCGGTGCGGCCACCGCACAGCGCACAGTCCTGGTACGCCGGCATCGGCGACGCGACGACGGCGACGCTGACCAGCAGCACGCTGACGCCGAGCGGCGGGCCGGTGCGGATCGGCTACGACACGTTCGTGGACACCGAGGCCGGGTACGACTTCGCCACCCTGGAGTCGAGCACGGACGGCACCACCTGGCAGCCGGTGCCCGTTCAGGTGACCGGACCGGGCGCGCCGACCGGCACGGTCAGCAGACTCTCCGGTGGCACCCGCTCCTGGTGGCACGTGACCGCACAGTTGCCGGCCGCGACCGGACCGGTCGCCCTGCGCTGGCAGTACACGACCGACAGCCTGAACACCGGACGCGGGGTGAACGTGGCCGCGGTGCGGGTGTCCGACGACGGCGGGGTGCTGCTGGACGGGGATCGCGACCCGGCCGCGTTCACCGCGACCAACTGGAAACTGACCGGGCGGTGAGCGCAGCCGGGGGTCCGTTTCGGTAGGGCCATAGGTCCCGCGCCTACCCAGCTGATCCTCAGAATTCCTCCCACTGGGTAATCATCTGTCCGCACGCCGTGAGATCACCCCAGTTCACGGACACGGTTGGGTCGCGGCCAGCCCCGACGCGTTGACCTGGGAAGTGACGGTTAGTAAGTTTCCCACGTGGCCACCATTCCCAGCGCCGCGGAATCAAGTCCGCTGGTGCGCATCAGATCACTGCTGCCCGGCCTGGCGAAGGCAGAGCAACGGGTCGCCGGCGTGGTGCTGGAAGACCCGGGCGGGGTCGCCCGCCGCAGCATCACCGAGGTCGCCGAAGCCGCCGGTACCAGCGAGACCACGGTGACCCGGTTCTGCAAGGCCATCGGGGTGAGCGGATATCCGGAGCTGCGCATCGCGCTGGCCGCGGACACCGCACGGGCCGCGGCGCGGTCCAATCGGGACATGGGCGGGGACATCGATCCGTCCGACGAACTCGCCGAGGTCGTCGGCAAGATCGCCTTCTCCGACGCCCGCGCGGTCGAGGAGACCGCCGAGCAGTTGGACGTGCCGGCGTTGCAGTCGGTCGTCGAGGCGATCGCCGGGGCCGGCCGGGTGGACGTCTACGGGGTGGGCGCGAGTTCGCTGGTCGCGATGGACCTGCAACAGAAGCTGCACCGGATCGGCCGGGTGTGCTTCGCCTGGAGCGACACGCACATCATGCTGACCTCCGCGGCCGTGCTGAAGCCCGGCGATGTCGCCGTCGGCATCTCGCACACCGGCGCGACCACCGACACCGTCGAGGCGCTGCGCGAGGCGCGGGCGCACGGGGCGCTCACCGTCGCGGTCACCAACTTCCCGCGCTCGCCGATCACCGACGCCGCCGACCACGTGCTGACCACCGCAGCCCGGGAGACCACCTTCCGGTCCGGGGCGACTGCCAGCCGGATCGCGCAGCTCACCGTGATCGACTGCATGTTCGTCGGTGTCGCCCAGCGGCACCGGGACAACGTGCTCGCCGCGCTGGACACCACGTACACGGCGGTCGGCGCACACCGGCTGGAGGTTCGCCCGGACGGACGACGGCGCGGCCACGAGAGCGGTGAGTGATGTCGGCACCGTCGGGCCGGGAGTTGGCACACGTCAACTCCCCCACCGAACTGCGTAATCCGGCCACCACCAACATCGACCAACTGTCCACTCTGGACGTTCTGCGAACGATCAACGCGGCCGACACCGAGGTGCCCGCGGCGGTCGGCGCGGTGCTGCCGGCGCTGGCGGTGCTGGTCGACCACGCGGTCGCCGCGCTGCGCGCCGAGCACCGGGTGCACTACGTCGGCGCGGGCACCTCCGGCCGGCTGTCCGTGCTGGACGCCGCCGAACTCGTGCCCACCTTCAACATCCCGGCCGACTGGTTCGTGCCGCACCACGCCGGCGGCGACGAGGCACTGCTGCGCGCGGTGGAGAACGCCGAGGACGACGCCGACGCCGGTGCCGCGGAGATCAGCGCGTCGGCGCGTGCCGGGGACGTGGTGGTCGGGCTGACCGCGTCCGGCCGCACGCCGTTCGTGATCGGCGCGCTGGCCGCGGCCCGACGGTTGGGCGCGCGCACCGCCCTGGTCTCGGCCAATCCCGACGCGCCGGCCAACGCCGAGGTGGACGTGCCGATCGCGGTGGACACCGGCCCCGAGGTGATCGCCGGGTCGACCAGGATGAAGGCGGGCACCGCGCAGAAACTCGTGCTCACCGCGTTCTCCACGGCGGTGATGGTCCGCTACGGACGGACCTACTCCAACCTGATGGTCAGCATGCGGGCGACCAACGCGAAACTGCGCGGCCGCACGCTGCGCATCCTGCACGAGGCGACCGGCGCGACCGAGCAGGACTGCGCCGACGCATTGGCCGTGGCGGACGGCGACCTGAAGGTCGCACTGGTGCAACTGCTGTCCGGGGCGGACACCCAGCGGTCGGCGGCGGCGCTGACCGAGGCACGCGGGCAGGTCCGCGCGGCGCTGACCGCGCTGGGCGCCTGATTTCCCACTTGTCGAAGGACGAAACCGTGACGCATCCTGCGGAAGTGCGCCGCAACCTGCCCCAGCCCGGTCGGGAGGACCTCGACCTGGTGTCCGTGCTGCACGCGCTCGCCGACCCGGTGCGGCTGAAACTGGTGGCCAACCTGGTCACCGAGGGCGACACGCTCGGCGGCTGCTCGCCGGAGCATCACAGCGTGCCGCTGTCCGCGTCCACGCTGTCGCACCACTGGCGGGTGTTGCGCGAGGCCGGGCTGACCACGACCGTCGCCGACGGCCGGCGGCGGATCGTCACCGTGCGCGTCGACGACCTTGAGGCGCGGTTCCCCGGGCTGCTCACGGCCGTGCTCGGTCCGGTGCTCGGTCCGGTTTTCCTTGCCGCTCAACAGGAGTCCCCGGGCACCATGCCTTAGGCTCGATCAGGTGCGGCTACTGCGGTGCGGATCGGACGCGGTGCTCGTCGAGGTGGATTCGCTGGCCGAGGTCGACGGGGTGCTGGCCGCGCTGAGCACCGCCGCCGAGCAGGGCGAACTGCCCGATCTGGTCGAACTGGTACCGGCCGCGCGGACCGTGTTGGCCGCGGTGGCACCGGGTTCCCCCGGCCTGACCCGGGTGCGCGAGATCCTCGCCACCGCCGACCTGCGCCACGGCACGACGCGACACCCCCGCACCGTGCGCATTCCGGTGCACTACGACGGCCCGGACCTCGACCTCGTCGCCGACACCGCAGGCCGGAGCGTCGAGGAGGTCGTCGCGCTGCACGCCGGCGCGGAGTACTCGGTGGCGTTCTGCGGGTTCGCGCCGGGCTTCGGCTACCTCGTCGGGCTGCCCGAACCCCTGCGCCAGCCACGCCTGGACCAGCCGCGCACCCGGGTGCCGGCCGGCTCGGTCGGCGTGGCCGGCGAGTTCACCGCCGCCTACCCGCGCTCCTCGCCCGGCGGCTGGCGGCTGCTCGGCCACACCGAGCTGACCCTGTTCGACGCGCACCGCGAGCCGGCCGCCCTGCTGGCCCCCGGCGACCACGTCCGGTTCGAGGTGGTCTGACCGATGCCGGCCACCCGCACGGTCACCGTCCTGACCCCCGGCCCGCAGGCCCTCGTCCAGGACCTGGGCCGACCCGGCCACGCACACCTCGGCGTGCCGCCCTCGGGCGCACTGGACCAGCCGGCGCTGCGGCTGGCCAACCGGCTGGTCGGCAATCCCGAGTCGGCGGCCGGGCTGGAACTGCTGCTCGGCGGCCTGCGGCTGCGGGCCGGCTGCTCGTGCACGGTCGCGGTGACCGGGCCGGCCGTGGCGGTCGAGGTGAACGGGCGGGCGGCCGGTTCGCACACTCCGGTGCATTTGGCCGTCGGGGACGTGCTCACGGTGGGCCGGCCGGTGACCGGGCTGCGCGGCTATCTCGCCGTGGGCGGCGGTGTCGACGTGCCGGTCGAGCTGGGCAGCCGGTCCACCGACGTGCTGTCCGGCATCGGACCGGCGCCGCTGCGCGCCGGGGACGTGCTGCCGGTGGGGGTGTCGGCCGGATTTCCTTGCGGCGCGGACGAACTGGGCCCTCGGGTGGTCGAGCCGGAGCTGACCGTGCCGGTGCTGCTCGGGCCGCGCGAGGACTGGTTCACCGGGCCGGGAAGGCAGCTCGCCGCCGGCAGCTGGCAGGTGTCCCCGGAGAGCAACCGGGTCGGCCTCCGGCTGGCCGGGCCGGCGCTGGAGCGCGCGGACGGCTTCGCCGGGCGGGAACTACCCAGCGAGCCGGTGCTCACCGGGTCGGTGCAGGTGCCCACCGGTGGCCGGCCGGTGGTGTTCCTGGCCGACCATCCGACCACCGGCGGCTACCCGGTGATCGGCGTCGTCCCGGTCGGCGCGCTGCCCGCCCTCGCCCAGGCCAGGCCGGGCAGCACCGTGCGGTTCCGCCCGATCGGCTGAGCCGGCTCAGTACTCGGATTCGTACAGGCCGACGAGTTCGGCGTGCAGCGCGGTCGAGTCCGGCAGCGCGGTGCCGTCCAGGGTGTGCGCGCGGGTGATCTTGCGCACCGAGGAGGCGAACACCACGGCGTCGGCGGTGAACAGGTCGGCCACCGGCACCGGCTCCACCTTGATCGCCCAGCCGGCGCGCTCGGCCGCGCGGAACAACGCGTGCTGGGTGGTGCCGGGCAGGATGCCCAGCTGGGACGGGGGCGTGCGCAGGGTGTGGCCGTCGGCCACCACGACGGTGGAGGTCGGGCCCTCCAGCACGGTGTTGTCCGAGGCGGTGAAGATCACCTCGTCGGCGTCGCGCCGGGCGGCCTCGCGGCCGGCGGCCATGTTCACCGCGTAGGACAACGACTTCGCGCTGAGCAGCAGCCACGGCGCGCGCTCGGCCAGGCCCGGCTCGATGCCGCGTTCCAGGGTGATCGCGGTCACCCCGTCGCGGCGCTGCTGGAGCACCTTGTCGGCGATGTCGATGGCCAGCGCGAAGCAGGTCGGCGTGCCGTCGCCGCCCTCGACTCCCCTGGTGCAGATGAGTTTCAGAGCGAACTCGGCCGCGCCGGTCCAGTTGTCCAGCACCGCGCGCACGGCCCGCTGCCAGCCCTCCTGGTCCGGTACGGGCAGCTCCAGCATCGCCGCCGAGCGGGCCAGCCGGTCCAGGTGCGGCATCAGCTCGCGGGGCTTGCCGTCCACCACCAGGATCGTCTCGAAGATCCCGTCGCCGCGGGTCAGGCCGAGGTCCTGGACCTTGATCAACGGTACGTCCGGATCGGCCAGGGTTCCGTCCAACATCGCCAGCACGCGCATGTGACCAACCCTACTGCGCCGCCGTCACGGAGTCGGTGGACGAGCCTACGATCGTGGGGTGAGGACCCGAAGTGGTCAGGGCGCCACGGAACGGACCGCCGACCGGGCGGCGCTGCGCACCACGCTGCACGCCCGCGGGATGCGGATGACGCCGCAGCGACAACTTGTGCTGGACGCGGTTCGACAGCTCGAACACGCCACACCGGAACAGGTGTGCAGCCAGGTGCAGGACACCGCGCCCACGGTCAACATCACCACCGTCTACCGCGCGCTGGAACTGCTGGAGGGCCTCGGCCTGGTCCGGCACACCCACCTCGGGCACGGCGCGCCGGTCTACTCCGCGCACGCGCACGAACATGTACATCTGGTCTGCCACCGGTGCGGCCGGACCACCGAGGTCGAGGCCGACCTGCTCAAGCCGGTCGCCGACCAGGTGCGGTCCGAGCACGGCTTCACCGTGGACGTGACCCATCTCGCCCTGTCCGGCATGTGCCGGGAATGCCTCAACCCGGAGGACTCGTGACCACCGCTGCTGCTTCGTCCACCGCCACACCCTCGCCCCTGCTGGGCACGCCCGGGGCCGTGGCCACGCCCGACGAGCTGCCCGACGCCGGGGTCGGCTGGCACTACGGCGACCCGTTCGTGGAACAGCGGGCCGCGACCCGGTCGGTCGCGGTGGTCGACCGGTCCAACCGGGACGTGCTCGCCGTGCCCGGCGCCGACCGGTGGACCTGGCTGCACACACTGACCTCGCAGCACCTCAGCGAATTCGCCGCCGGCCTGGGCACCGAGGCACTGATCCTGGACGCCAACGGGCACGTCGAGCAGCACCTGGTGATCGGCCAGTCCGCCGACACGGCATGGCTGGACACCGAACCGGGCAAGGGTTCCGGTCTGCTCACGTACCTGGAGGCCATGCGGTTCTGGTCCGAAGTAGAGCCCCGGGACGCGACGCCGGAACTCGCCGTGCTGACCGTGCTGGGCCCGGACACCGCCACCCTGCTGGGCGACCTCGGTGTGACGGTGCCCACCACCGCCTACGGGCTGGCCGACAGCGACCTCGGCCTGCTGCGGCGGATGCCATGGCCGCGACCGGACGCGGTGGACCTGCTGGTGCCGCGCGACCGGCTGGCGGAGGTGTGGCAGCGGCTGACCGCCGCCGGCGCGCACCCGGCCGGCAGCTGGGCGTTCGAGGCGCTGCGGATCGAGTCGCTGCGGCCGCGGCTGGGGGTGGACACCGACGAGCGGACCATCCCCAACGAGGTCAACTGGATCGGCTCAGCGGTGCACCTGGACAAGGGCTGCTACCGCGGCCAGGAGACGGTCGCCAAGGTGCACAACATCGGCCGGCCGCCGCGCCGACTGGTGCTGCTGCACCTGGACGGATCGGGCAACGAGCTGCCGCTGACCGGCGAGTCGGTGGCCCTCGGCGACCGGGTGGTCGGCCGGGTCGGCACCGTCGCCCAGCACCACGAGCTGGGACCGGTGGCGCTCGCGCTGGTGAAGCGGTCGGTGCCGGTGGACGCGGAGCTCGTCGCCGGCGCGGACGACCACCAGGTGCAGGCCGCGGTGGACCCGGACTCGGTGCCGGCGGAGGGGCTCGCCCCCGGCCGCGAGGCGGCCAGCAAGTTGCGCGGCTGACCGGCCATCCGTCCAGCCACGACGGATAGCACCGATCGGGCGATGTCGGGGCCCGGATCAGGCCCGGCCGGCCAGATAGGGTCACGGGCATGTCAGTGCTGACGCCCCGACCGGGCTCCCACGGCACGCTCATCACAGTCGCCCCCACCGGGGCCGAGCACGCCAAGGCCGATGTCCCCAACCTGCCGGTGACCCTCGACGAGCTGGTGCGCACCGCGCAGGACAGCCAGCGCGTCGGCGCCGGCGTGATCCACGTGCACATCCGCGGCGCGGACAGCAAGCCGACGCTGGACCTCGCGCGGCTCACCGACACGGTGACCGCGCTGCGCGAGCAGACCGACCTGGTGGTGCAGCTGTCCACCGGCGGCGCGGTGACCGACCCGGAGGCCGACCGGCTGCGCGTGCTCGACGCCCTGCCCGACTCGGCGTCCTGCACGATGGGCACCGTCAACTTCGGCGACGACGTGTTCCTCAACCGCTGGGAGTTCGTGGTCGAGCTGCACAAGCGCATGCTTGAGCGGAGCATCGTGCCCGAGTACGAGATCTTCGACCTTGGCCAGCTGGCGTCGCTGCATCGGCTGCTGGACACCTACGGGCCACCCGCAGGCGGACACGTGCACGTCGATCTGGTGATGGGTGTGCCCGGGGGGATGCCCGGCGACACGGAGACGCTCGTGGCCGCGCTCCGGCTCCTCCCGGCGGGCGCGAGCTTCAGCGCCACCGGGGTCGGCCGGACGAGTCTGCCGGTGTTGTTGGCGGCACTGTCGGCCGGCGGACACGTGCGGGTCGGCATGGAGGACACCATCAGTTACGCCAAACGGGAACCCGTGCGGGACAATGCACAATTGGTTGCACGTGCAGCGGGGTTGGCCCGAATTGCACAAAGACCCCCACTTACCCCTGCTGACGTGCGGGAACTTCTCGGGATGGCGGTTGCGGGAGCAATCGATGAGTGAAATCTCAAAACAAGTCCATGGACAAGTGTTGGCGGGAACTATGCCTATACCGCAGGATAGGGGGGTGATCGAGGTTCGTCCGGGCGGGCGCCGGCGTATCGACCGCGTACTCGACCCCGCATATACCGAGGGGTTGGTCGAGCGCTCTCTCGACGATGTGCGCACTTTGCGCGATGAGGCAGCGCAAGAAGAAACCGACCTGTCCTACGTCAGACGACTGCTGCATGCCCGGATCGACATCGTGCGGGCCGAGCAGAAGCGCCGGGCCGAGGGCGGTTCGGTGGCCGTGGTGGAGCAGTTGGTGACGATCCTGTCCGCGAACGCGGTCGGACCGGCGACCGGTCAGGGTCGGCACTCGACCCTGGAGCCGTCCCGGGCCGAGGCGCACCGCCGGCACGTCGAGGCGCTGGTCTCCGACGTGGATCTGTCCGACGTGGACGCGCTGAGCGACCGACGGCTGGACGCGGCGCTGCGCACCTACCAGGGCGAAGAGGTCTCGGTCTCGCAGCGGCGCCGGCAGGTCCAGGTCGTGGTCGACATGCTCAACTCGGAGATCGCCGGGCGGTACCAGCAGGGCCGGGCGTCGGTGGACGAGTTGCTGGCGGCTCAGCGGCTACCGCTCGGGGAATAGCTACTCCGCGCGCCGGCCTGCCGTCGTTCTCGGGTTGAGCCCGTGGGTACTGGGGCCTGCCGCGAATTCGGGCTGTGCCAAGGGAAAAGTTTCGCTGCCCCGCATCAGCACAGCCCCCACCCACCCTGGGGGGCTGCCCCTGGCCAGTCTAGTCGGCGGGCGGGCCGAAACCTCGTGTGCGGGCGGTGCCTGTGGATAACTCGTGGGCTGTGGACAGGGGTGGGCGGTCGGCTGATTGGCCGGCTCGGCGGGGGCCCGGTTGTGCTGTTGCGGGCGGCTGAGTGGGTTACTGGCGGGGCGTCCGTATGCGTCCGAGCGGCCCGCCGTGGGGCTCCGGAAGCTGGGTGGGACGACAGGTCGCGGCCAGCCAGGCCCGGGGACGGACGAGCCGGCTGGACGAGCGGGCCGGACCCACTGACAGCCAGGCACCCCATCGGACAGACAGACACCCCGATCCGACAGTCGTGCCCGCCACAAGGCAGGGCGCCGACAAACCCCGACCCCGCTAGTTCGCCCGTTCCCGCGCCGCCAGCCCGCCCCAGAACTCGCTGAGCCGTTCGTACAGGACGCCGACCTCCTCGACCTTGCCGGCCGCCATCGCGTCCACGATCGCGTGCACGTCCTGCGCCGACGTGTCCGCGCGCAGTTCGTCCTCGTCGAGCAGCTGCACCAGGCCGCCGTAGTCCAGTTCGACCACCGAGTGCGGGTGGAAGTTCTCCAGCCAGCGACCCGTGTCCCGCAGGATGCCCGCCGGGCCGTCCTCGCCGATGGTGTCCTTCACCACCGCGTGCGCCCGGGCGGTCCGGCGTCGGACGTCGGCCATCGGCGAACGCCAGAAGACCTCCCGGCGGCCGTCGGCCGAGCCGAGCACCAGTTGCCGCTCGGCCGGCTCGACCAGGGCGAACCACGGCAGCGGGACCGTCCAGGTCGACGAGATGACGTGCACCGAGCCGCCGGCGAGCTGCGACATCACCTCGGCCGCGTGGTTGCGGGCCGCGTCCACCGTGCGGCCCGGGCCGGCCAGGGTCGCCTCGCTGAGCACGGCGTCGCTGGTGGCCAGGAAGCCGACCAGCGCGGCCGCCGCGCGTGGGCGCAGGTCGAGCGGGCAGACCAGCGGCCCTTCGCCGACGGTCGCGGTCGGGCTGGGCGGCACCTCCGCCGGATCGAGCACCAGGACGTCCAGTGGAGCCCGGGGCGACGGCCGCCCATCCGACTGTTCACCCGGCAGTAACCTGCTCGGCACCGCGATCTGTGAGCGAAGCCACAGTTCCCGTTCGCGTTCGCCCATGGCGATACGAATCAGCGGTCCGGCGGCCAACCGGGCCGACAACCGGGCCGCCAGGGGCTGGTCAAAAGACGAGAGCGGCTCATATACCCGCAGATACGCGACGAATGGACGGGACACGGGGGCATGGTGTCACGACTGCCCGTGGTTGAACCGGGTCAGGATGAGACTGTCACCTTCCACAGACCGTGCCTCGTCGCGTGGAACCCCATCGGCACGGTACGGTAGTTAGCAGGAACCAGTTGTCGAGATCAGCGGGGCCGCCGATTCCCCCGGCCGCCCCGCACTTGTGCGAGGGGGTCGAGCCATGGGGCGCGGCCGGGCGAAGGCCAAGCAGACCAAGGTGGCCAGGGAGCTCAAATACAGCTCTCCGCCTACGGACTTGGATGCTCTGCGGCGAGAGCTGTCGGGCCAGTCCGACGACGATCGGTCGAACGATGACCGGTTTGACGACGCGGACGATGACCACGACGACCGTCGCTGACGCTCCGCACGGCTGAAGGTTTGGCTTGCCTCTCGGCAGACCGATCGTTCAGTCGTGCGGGCCTCAGCTGTGTCCTGGCGTCGCACCGATTCACTCCCACGTCCTCGACCAGGCGACCACCGTCACTCGCTGACGTGTGAATTCGCTTGTTGACACGTGAGTTCGGTGTGTTTGTCGTTCCTGGACAGCGGTCGGCGTGGTCACACTCGTGAGCGGTCATGGCGGACACCGTCATGCCGTGCTTTTTCGTACGCCGTGACCGGTCAGGCCGCGGCGGCCTCGGCGATGCTCAGGGCTTCCTTGGCACCGTCGACGATGGCGGTGCAGCAGAACACCAGCCACTCGCCGAGACCGTCGCCACCACCGGTGGCAAACGCGTGCGCGGCGGCCGGGTAGGCGTTTCCGCGACGCAGAAAGGCCACCTCCGGCACGACGAGGCCCTTCTGGTCCAGGCCGGTGGCGATCAGGGTGAGCCGGGCCGCGGCCCGGGCGACCACGCCGTCGGCGGTGCCGAACGGGGCCAGCGTGAGCAGTTCGCCGTGCACGATGGCGGCGACTACCGGAGCCGGCACCGCGGTGCCCCCGGCGACCAGGCCGGCGAGCAGGTCCAGTCGTTCGGTCACGCCGGGCGCGTTGCGCGGCCGGCCGAGGCCGTCGAAGTCCGGCCGTCCGGAGTCCGGCTGTCCGGAGTCGGTGGGCAGGTCCGCGGCGGCCAGGGTGTGCAGCCGGGCCAGGGCCTGCATCGGCGCGCGCTGCCAGGTGCCCAACATCGGGCCGAGCGCCTCGGCCACTCGCAGCGCGCCGGCCAGCACCGGATCGCTCACCGTGCCGTCGGCCGGGATCTGGGTGCTGCCGCCGTCGATCGCCGCCGACGCGCGAGCCGCCCGGACGGATGCCTCCGCCGCCGTGGTCGGCCAGCCCCGCCGGTTGGTCGGGTGCCGATGGACCTGGTCCACCGCGTCCCGGGCGGCGGCAACCGCGTCGGTCACGCCGGGAAGCCTCATCAGCGGGCGGAGTGGATCAGCGGTCTGCGAGTCGGTCAACCGATCGGTCACGGCTCCACGGTAATCAGCCTCGTCCGGGACGCGGACGCCTACCCGCTGGTGATCCGCGTCGAACAAGGTTCGACATAGTAACCCATTCGAGTGATCCTTTCAGCGATTGCTTCGCCACACTTACCGAATGTTGGTCCGATCGTGCTTGTGCTCTCCACCCAACCGGGGTAATCCGTCATTGTCGGTTTACGCACGCTCGACGTCACGATGACGTGACGAAGGAGGGGTCGTCATGGCCAGTACCGAGGCTGCAACGTCCACCGCCAATCCGATCATCGCGGACCCAGGTCCACTGGGGCTCGCCGGTTTCGCCGCAACCACCCTCGTACTCAGTTTCGTCAAGGCCGGGCTGGTCGACGCGACGGTCGTGTTCGCGGTACTTCCGCTGGCACTGTTCTACGGTGGCCTGGCCCAGTTCGTCGCCGGGATGTGGGAGTTCCGTAAGGGCAACACCTTCGGCGCGACCGCCTTCCCGACGTACGGCGCCTTCTGGATCGCCTTCGCGTTCTACGCGTGGTTCTTCCTGGACAAGATCCCGGCCGCCCACCAGGGGACGGCCACCGGCATGTTCGAGCTGGTGTTCGCCATCGTGACCGTCTATCTGACGGTGGCCGCGCTGCGCACCACCGGCGCGATCCTCGGGGTGTTCGTGCTGTTGTCGCTGACCTTCATCTTCCTGACCATCGGTGACCTGGCCGGCGCGGCCGGCATGGTCAAGTTCGGTGGCTGGATCGGCATCGTCACCGCGATCGCGGCGTTCTACACCTCGTTCGCCGGGGTGCTGAACGAGACGTTCCGCCGGGCAGTGCTGCCGGTGTGGCCGTTGAACGTGGCCGCCGCCTGAGCCGGCCGCCGACCAACCTGACCGCCTCGGTCGCGATCAGATCGCGAGCAACACGACAAACGCCATGACCAACGGGCCGCCCTCGTCCAGTACCGGACCGGGGCGGCCCGATTGGTCTGGACCTATTCACGGAGTCCGCTGTCCCTGGCGCCCGCACGGCACTACGGTCATTACCGCCGCGTGAACAGCTTGAACAGCTACAGCAGTAATCGGGAGGTCCGCAACATGACAGAGCCGACAGGGGGGTCGGTCCAGGGCTCGAACAGCCCCACCCTGGACAACCTGCTCAGCGAACATCGCACGTTCCCGCCCAGCGCGGAATTCGCCGCGACGGCCAACGCTTCCGCGGACCTCTACCAGGAGGCCGACGCCGACCGGCTGGCCTTCTGGGCCAAACAGGCTGAGGCGCTGCACTGGGAAACCCGCTGGTCGGACGTGCTGGACTGGTCCAAGCCGCCGTTCGCCAAGTGGTTCATCGGCGGCAAACTCAACGTCGCCTACAACGCGGTGGACCGGCACGTCGAGGCCGGCAACGGCGACCGGGTCGCCTTCCACTGGGAGGGTGAGCCCGGCGACACCCGCACCATCACCTACGCCGACCTGCTGCGCGAGGTGAGCAAGGCGGCCAATGCGCTGAACTCGCTTGGTCTGGTGGCCGGCGACCGGGTGGCCATCTACATGCCGATGATCCCGGAAACCGTGGTCGCGATGCTCGCCTGCGCGCGGCTGGGGCTGACCCACAGCGTCGTGTTCGGCGGCTTCTCCGCCGAGGCGCTGCGCACCCGGATCGACGACGCCAAGGCCAAGCTGGTGATCACCGCCGACGGGCAGAACCGGCGCGGCAAGGCGCTGCCCCTCAAGACGGCGGTGGACGAGGCCGTCGCGCAGACCCCGTCGGTGGAGAACGTGCTGGTCGTGCGGCGGACCAACGGCGAGGTGGCCTGGACCGAAGGCCGCGACCTGTGGTGGCACGACCTGGTCGACGGGCAGTCCGACCAGCACACCGCGGAGGCCTTCGACGCCGAGCACCCGCTGTACATCCTGTACACGTCGGGCACCACCGGGAAGCCCAAGGGCATCCTGCACACCACCGGCGGCTACCTCACCCAGGTCGCCTACACCCACCGCAACGTCTTCGACGTCAAGCCGGAGACCGATGTCTACTGGTGCGCCGCGGATGTCGGCTGGGTCACCGGGCACAGCTACATCGTGTACGGGCCGCTGACCAACGGCGCCACCTCGGTGATGTACGAGGGCACCCCGGACACCCCGCACCAGGGCCGTTGGTGGGACATCGTGGAGAAGTACAAGGTGTCCATTTTGTACACCGCGCCGACCACGATCCGGACCTTCATGAAGTGGGGCGCGCAGATCCCGGCCAAGTACGACCTGTCCTCGCTGCGGCTGCTGGGCAGCGTCGGCGAGCCGATCAACCCGGAGGCGTGGATCTGGTACCGGGAGAACATCGGCGGCTCGAACGCGCCGATCGTGGACACCTGGTGGCAGACCGAGACCGGCGCGATCATGATCTCGCCACTGCCCGGCGTCACCTCGACCAAGCCCGGTTCGGCGCAGCGCGCGCTACCCGGCATCAGCGCGAAGATCGTCGACGACCAGGGCGAGGACGTGCCGCACGGCGGCGGTGGCTACCTGGTGCTCGACCAGCCGTGGCCCTCGATGCTGCGCACCATCTGGGGTGACGACGAGCGCTACCAGGAGACGTACTGGTCGCGGTTCGCCAGCCGGGGTTACTACTTCGCCGGCGACGGGGCGAAGTACGACGACGACGGCGACATGTGGCTGCTGGGCCGGGTGGACGACGTGATGAACGTGTCCGGCCACCGGATCTCCACCACCGAGGTGGAGTCCGCGCTGGTCAGCCACCCGACAGTGGCCGAGGCGGCGGTGGTCGGCGCGTCCGACCCCACCACCGGCCAGGGCATCGTCGCGTTCGTCATCCTGCGCGGCGGGGTCGGCGAGGACGAGGCCAAGGGCGAGCAGGCCATCCAGGCGCTGCGCGACCACGTGTCGCACGAGATCGGCCCGATCGCCAAGCCCCGGCAGATCATGGTCGTGCCCGAGCTGCCGAAGACGCGGTCGGGCAAGATCATGCGCAGGCTGCTGCGGGACGTCGCGGAGAACCGGCAGGTCGGTGACGTGACCACGCTGGCCGACTCGACCGTGATGGACCTGATCCGCGACGGGCTGCAGTCGGGCAAGGCGACCGACGAGTAACCCCACGGATGAGACATCGACGGGCCGGCCGGGAGGCGATCTTCCGGCCGGCCCGTCCGTCGTCGGTGCCGACCCACCGGCCCGGTGGGTCGGCAGCCGGTCGGTGGCGGGCCGGGCAGGTTCGCGGGTGTATTTTCCTCGGGACCGGGCGGAGGCGCGAGGGTCCGCACCAATGTCGGGGTTGTCCACGACAACCTCGAACAGGTGTTCTAGTATGTGCGCGACCGTCGGCCGCCCGGTCACGGAAATACCCCGTATTCGATCCGGCAGGGAGTGCAGTGGACACCGCGATTACCTCGGAACTGTCTACCGAACCATCCACCGAAACGGCGGACGGAGTTGGCGTCGCCCAGCCCACCCCGGAAGCCGCGCCGGAAGTAACCGAAGACAAGCCCAAGCGCGGCCGGCCGCGTGGGCAGAGCACGGCCCGCAAGACCCGCACGGTTGAGCTGACCCTGACGGTGACCGGCACCGCCGAGGGCGAATGGCAAGCCGAACTGGTGCACTCCGGCAAGCGCGTGGTCACCGGTCTGCTGGTGGCGGCCGCGGCCGTGTCCAGGGCGGCGAAGGAACTGCACCCGGACCTCTCCGGCCCGATCGACGACGTGATCAGTGCCGCCCGCGAGCAGCACCAGCGTCGCGCCGAGGAGCTCCAGGCCGAACTGGAGAAGGTCAAGCAGGCTCTGGCCGAACTGGAGAACTGACCCACCGACTCCGCTGCCCCGGATCGCCACTGGTGGTCCGGGGCAGTTTCGCGTCCAGGCCTGGTCCGGGCCGGGACTGCTGACGGCCGGGAATTCCGACAAGCCCGTCCAGCTGGGAAGATACCGGCCGAATTCGGTCACCGGCCGGTCGCCGGAGTGCCGACCGGCCGGCGGATCGGGATCGAGGACGAACTGTGATCCGCGCAGTCGGCTGGCCGTCCGGCCCGCTGAATCGACGCATGGCACGATGAACGCCGTGACCAGCGTCCCACAGCACCCCAACGGCAACGGGCTGCCGCCCGTCGCGTCCATCCCGCTGTCCGACGACCAGGCCGCCGGCACCGGCGGCCAGTCGCTGGGTGCGTTGGTCAAGGAAGCCACGGTCCATGTCTCGGCGCTGATCAGAGCCGAACTGGAACTGGCCCGCGCGGAGATCACCGCCGAGGTCAAGAAGGGCCTCACCGGCAGCGTGCTGTTCCTGATCGCGCTGACCATGGCCCTGCTCGCCATGCCGTTCGCGCTGACCGCGGCCGCACTGGGCATCGACAAGGGACTCTGGAGCTGGGCCGACCCGTGGGGCGGCTTCCTGATCGTGTTCCTCGCGATGCTGCTCATCGCCGGGCTCTGCGCGTACCTCGGATTCAAGAAGGTGCGCAAGATCCGCGCGCCCCAACGCACCATCAGCACCGTTCGTGACACGGCGGCCGCTCTGAAGCGTTCCGGTGAGCCTGAGCACCCGAACGGGTTCTGACGTCCGCGCCGAACCAGCGCGCGTGTCGCGGACGCCCGAGCCGCCACCCGACCCGTCCACGGTCCGTTTCCCCGGTCCGTGGACGCACCGTGACGTGTCCGCGAACGGCATCCGGCTGCACGTCGCCGAGGCCGGCGATGGCCCACTTGTCTTGCTGCTGCACGGTTTTCCTGAGTTCTGGGGAGCGTGGCAGCACCATCTCGTCGCGCTGCCGGCGGCCGGCTACCGCGCGGTCGCGGTCGACCTGCGTGGCTACGGCGACTCGGACAAGCCACCGCGTGGTTACGACGGCTGGACGCTGGCCGGTGACATCGCCGGCCTGATCAAGGCGCTCGGCGAGCGGCGCGCGCATCTGGTCGGCCACGCCGGCGGCGGCCTGATCGCATGGACGGTCGCGACCCTGCACTCCCGGCTGGTGCGATCGGTGACCGCGGTGGCGGCGCCGCATCCGCTGGCGCTGCGCCGGGCGGCGTGGCGCGGGGTGCTGCGGCGCCGGGACAGTCAGGCCAGGGCGCTGGGACAGGTGTTCGCCGCGCAGGTGCCGATGGCGCCGGAGCGCGGACTGGTGGCCGAGCGCGCCGACCGGGTGGAGAAGCTGCTGCGCGGCTGGTCGGGGCCGCGCTGGCCGGCGAGCGAGACGTTCGCCGGGGTGGCCGCCGCGGACCGGGCGGCGATGCTGGTGCCGGGGGTGGCGCACAGCGCGCTGGAGTACTTCCGGTGGGCGGTGCGGTCGCAGGCGCGCAGCGACGGCCGGCGGTACACCGAGGAGATGGACCGGCGGGTGACGGTGCCGGTGTTGCAGATCCACGGCGCGGCCGATCCGTACCTGCTGGAGTCGTCGGCGCTGGCGTCGCGGGAGTGGCTCGGGCCGCGGGCGGTGTACCGGAGTCTGGCCGAGGTCGGGCATTTTCCGCATCACGAGGCGCCGGAGACGGTGACCGATTTGCTGGTGGAGTTTCTGGATCGGCTGGACTGAGGTCCGTTTCAGCCTTGTTGCCCAGGTCCGGCTTGTTGGCTGGCCGGGGTTTTTGGTTGGCCGGGCCGGTATTTGGCGTCGCCGTTCGGCTGGTGCGGTCATAGCGGGTCTGGCGAGTGCGTGCCATCTCTGTCGGCCAGTTATCCACAGGCGGCGGGTTGTCCACAGGCAGGGCGGCTGACGCCGCTTCTCACCCATTCGTGCAGGTAGACTGGCTGTAGGGGCGCCCCCTAGGGAGGGTGGGGGCTGTCCGGCGGGCGAATTTGCCGAAAAAAGCGTGTTTCGCGGGGTGCGGGGTTGGTCGCGCGGGCCTCTGTTCAGCTCAGGACGCGCACTGATCCGTCGACACCGTTCGGTACAGGGTGCTCGGGTCGGGCAGCACGCTTTTCACCTGACCGGCCGTCAGTGCGAACCCGGTCTGCGAGTCGTTCACCGCGGCGCCGAAGACCACACCGATGACTTCGCCGTTCGGCTCGATCAGCGGACCGCCCGAGTTACCGCTGCGGACCGACGCGTAGACCGTGTACACCTGCCGGGTCACGTTCTGGCTGTCGTAGATGTTCGGGCCGGGCAGGTCGATCTGGTCGCGTACGCGCGCCGCGGACGCCGTGTACGGGCCGTCCAGCGGGTAGCCCAACACGATCGAGTCCTGGCCGGTTTGTGCCACGTTCGTGTCCAGCTGCAGTGGCGGCGCGGTCAGGTTCGGGACGGCGAGGATGGCGATGTCGGTGTTGTAGTCGTAGAAGACCACGTGCGCGGTCAGTTCGCCGCTGTCGACCTCCACCGAGACCTGGTCGGTGCCGGCCACCACGTGCGCGTTGGTCAGTACCCGCTGCGGCGCGATCACAAATCCGCTGCCCTCCAGCGCCCGCGCGCAGGACGGCGCCTCGCCGCGGATCTTGACCACGCTGGGCCTTACGTCCTGCACGATCGCGCTCGTCTGCAGCGCCGTGTTCGGCGGGCTGACCTGGGTGATCGGGGTGTGCGAGAACGGGTTGACCACGTCCGGCAGGTCCGGCACGTCGAAGAGTTTGCGCAGGTCCGCGGGCAGCGCCTTGGCCGACGGCGGCATCACCGAGTTGACCGCACCGAGCACCGAGGAGTTGCTCACCGCCTGGGCCAGCTGCGGCACCTGCTGGGAGGTCGACAGCGGCAGCGCGATCATCCAGGCCACCACGAACACCACCAGGCCCTGGAGGATCGCGCCGAGCGCGTTGTCCACCCAGGCCAGCCTCGGGTTGCGGATCTTGCGCTTGATACTGCGCCCGGCCCACACGCCCAGCGTCTCGCCCAGCGCCACCAACAGGATCAGGATGGCCACCGCGAACGCGACCTTGGTCGGCGGCGAGTTGAACCGGGACACCAGCAGCGGGGCCAGCCGCACGCCGACGACCGCGCCGATCAGCACGCCGAGGAACGCCGGCAGCGCGATCACCACGCCCTGCCGGGCGCCGGACACCGCGGCGAGCACGGCCAGCAGTACGACCAGCAGGTCGACCCAGTTCACGACGCCTCCTCGTCCGCGCTCACCGGGCGGACAGTACCGGTCGAATCGTGAGGCCGGTGTGCTGCGGGCCACGTGCCCGACACCGGTGGCGGCGGCCCCAGCTCGATCGCCGCCGCCCACGCGTTGTCGATGTCCCGGACATCCGTGCGATCCCACGGCCGGTCCCAGCCGCCCAGTTGCAGGCACATGGTCACCAGCGCGGCGGTGAACCCCCAGACCAGCATGCCGGGCACCAGATAGGCAGGCGAGTTGACCCCGGACGGGTGACGCACGACCAGCCGGTGCGCCGGGTCGGTGAGCAGGCTGATCGGCACCCGGGCGACCGCGGCGGTCTCCCCCGGGTCCACCGCGCGCACCGGCGAGGGCTGCTGCCAGTGAGCGAGCACCGGAGTCACGTCGAAACCGGACACCGGCACGTACAGCCGGGGCAGCAGGGCCAGCGGCCGCACCCCGTCCGGGCGCAGGCCGACCTCCTCCACCGCCTCGCGCAGCGCCGTCCCCACCGGACCGTCGTCGTCGGGATCGGCGCTGCCACCGGGGAAAGCCACCTGGCCGGCGTGTTTGCCGAGCGTGTCGGCGCGGCGCAGCAGCAGCAGGTCGGGGCCGGTCTCGGCGGTGCCGTCGCCGAACAGCATCAGCACCGCCGCCAGTCGGGCACCGGTTCGGGGCGGCCCGACCGCCCGGCGGAACGCGGTCGGGTCCAGGCTCGCGGTCGCGGTGACCAGCGAGGCCAGCCAGTCCGGCACGGTCGCCACATCGACCAGTGGACCGGGAGTGATCGGCTCGGTCATCCGGCCCCGGTCCCCAGGTAGTCGCGCACCGCGCCGGTGATCTGGTCCACCGAGGTGAACACCCGGGGGTTGCCGATCAGCGTGGCGGTACCGGTCGCACTGACCACGTAGGACACCGGCAGGCCCTCGGGCAGCTTCAGCGCGCGGGACGCCGCGCCCGAGCCGTCGAACACGGTCGGCAGGTGCACACCGAGACCGGTCAACAGGCTCAGGCCGTCCTGCTGGTCACTCTGCACCTGCACGCCCAGCACCCGGATCGCGCCGGGCGTGGCCGCGTAACTCGCCAGCGCGGGCAGTTCGGCCTGGCACGGCGGACACCAGCTGGCCCAGACATTGACCAGCACCGGGCCGCCGGCCAGCACCCGGCCGAGGTCGACCGAGGCACCGGTGCCCAGGCAGGTGACCGACACACCCGCCAGCGGGGAGCCGGTCGGCGTGGCCGGGGCCACCGGGCAGGGTTGCAGGGCGGCCGAGGCGCGGGCGGCGGCGCTCACCGCGGGCGCGACCGGAGCGGCGGCCGGGGACGAGCCGGCCGTGGCCGGACCGCCGCGGAACCAGACCGCGAGAGCCGCGGCGACCACCAGGACCGCCGCGACCGCCACCCACCGGAGCCGGTTGCTCATCTGCCGCCCACAGCGGGACCGGTCGGCCGCTTGATCTTGCGCTCGGTGCGCACCCGCTGGGCCAGTTCCAGGATGTGTTCGGCCTCGGCGCCCTTGACCAGCGGCGCGGCCTTCTCCCACTCGGTCGGGCCGAGGCCGTAGGACGGGCAGTCGGGCGCGAGCGGGCAGGCGCCGCAGGCCGGTTTGCGGGAGTGGCAGACCCGGCGGCCGTGGAAGATCGTCCAGCGGGACAACGAGGTCCAGTCCTTGCGCGGGACCAGCGCGCCGACCGCGTGCTCGACCTTGACCGGGTCCTCCTCCTCGGTCCACCCCCACCGCCGGACCAGCCGGCCGAGGTGCGTGTCCACGGTGATCCCGGGCAGCCCGAACGCCTCGCCGAGCACGACGTTCGCGGTCTTGCGGCCCACCCCGGGCAGGGTCACCAGGTCGGCCAGCTCGGTGGGCACCTCACCGCCGAACCGCTCCGCCAGCGCGGCGCCCAGCCCGATCACCGAGCTCGCCTTGTTCCGGTAGAAGCCGGTGGACCGGATCAGCTCCTCCAGCTCGGTGCGGTCGGCGCCGGCGTAGGCGGCCGCTGTCGGGTACCGGGCGAACAGCGCGGGGGTGACTTCGTTCACCCGAACGTCGGTCGTCTGCGCGGACAGCACCACCGCGACGATCAGCTCCAGCGGGCTGGTGAAGTCCAGTTCGGCGCGCGCGTCGGGATAGGTCTCGCCCAACATCCTGGTGATCCGGCGCACTCGACGCACCAGACCCACCCCGGTCTGCCTGGTCGGTTCGGCGGACGGCACGGGTGGTTTACCGGTGGCGGATGGCACCCGTCCAGCGTACGGGCGGTACCGACACACCGGAGCGGCACCCGACACGCCGGTGGGTGACCCCGAACGAGCGAATGGGACCACGATAGGCAAGAATCGGTCCACCATGACTTACTGGTTCGTCATCATCATCCCGCTGGTGATCATGCTCTTTGCCCTCGGCATGGAGCGCGTCGAAGCACGGCTGAAGAACCTGACGATCCGGGAGAACGAGGTCGAGGAGTTCCTTGAGCAGGCCCAACCGGATGAGGTCCGCGCCCTGTACGGGCACGGGATCGGTCGTGCGCTTGAGCTCTTCCGGCTGCGTCGGCTCGGTGGCCGGGTGAGCAAGCCGCGCCCCACCGGCCGAACCCGGCCCAAGCGGGTGCGCACCCGCGTCTGAAGGCTTCCTCGGCGTCCCAGCACCACCGCCCGGATCGATCGGGCGGTTACAGTGCTGTGCGCCGAACGGTCTGCCGAGTTGCCCTGATCCACTGTGGGGCCACCCGATCAGGACGCCGGTCGGCGTTTTGGTCAGCTACCCGCGCGTAGCTGGCTGTAACACGCTCTAAACTGCACCAATAGATCCGCGGCACGAAAACTGTCGAGCAGCGGATATCGGTGGCTGAGGAGGCCATCGTGTGTCGACAGGAGGGATGACGTGGACGAGACCCTGGCCAGGGCCGGCATCTTCCAAGGGGTTGAGCCGGCTGCGGCAGAGGCACTCTTCCAGCAGCTGGAACCGGCGGACTTTCCGCGCGGCCACGTGATCTTCGCCGAGGGTGAACCGGGTGACCGGCTCTACATCATCCAGTCCGGCAAGGTGAAGCTGGGCCGCAAGTCCCCGGACGGCCGGGAGAACCTGCTGGCGATCATGGGGCCCGGCGACATGTTCGGCGAGCTGTCGATCTTCGACCCCGGCCCGCGCACGTCCACCGCCACCACGGTCACCGAGGTGCGTGCGGTGAGCATGGATCGGCTGGCGCTGCGGGAGTGGATCAACAAGCGGCCGGAGATCGCCGAGCAGCTGTTGCGGGTGGTCGCGCGCAGGCTGCGCCGCACGAACAACATGTTGGCCGAGCTGATCTTCACCGACGTGCCCGGCCGGGTGGCCAGGGCGCTGCTGCAGTTCGCCCAGCGCTTCGGCAGCCAGGAGGCCGGGTTGCTGCGGGTCACCCACGACCTGACCCAGGAGGAGATCGCCCAGTATGTGGGCGCTTCCCGGGAGACGGTGAACAAGGCGCTGGCCGACTTCGCACACCGCGGCTGGCTGCGGCTCGAAGGCAAGAGCGTGCTGATTCTCGACCCGGAGCGGCTGGCCCGGCGGGCCCGCTGACGTACTGAACGAACACCTAGGGCCGGGCGCCACCCCCGACATGGCGCTCCGGCCCTAGGCGTGCGCGACCCCGACCCCGATCGGGTCCGCGCTCCCCACCCCCGGATCTGGGCCCCGACCCTTCGACCCGAGGGAGTTCAGTTGTTCGACAGCACGGCGATCAGCGGTGAGTCGATCACCACAACATCACGAAGAGCAGTACCGCCGCGATCAACACCAGCGGCGCGACGGCGGCGGTGACCGCCACCCAGGTGTTGCCGCCGGCTGCGCTGTCGCGCTCCGATCGCGCCAACAACGAGCCAATTCCACGATCGACCTGAGTGTCGACCAGCGAGTCCGTCTGCTCCTGCTGTTCGGCTACCACCACCATGGCACGACCCCTCCCCTTCGGTTCAAGCCCTTTCACCCTGAAGGACTGCTGACATGAGGTGGCGTTGCGCCGAAACAGCCGTTCTGACACGTTCTGTTACCGAACCGATATCCGAACCCCCCGATCGTGGCCGCTCAGCGGGCCGGTGGAGGCACCGTCCGCAGCTGCCCGGAACTGTCACCGCCGGGGGCTAGCGTCCGGCGGCATGGACCTGACCGCCGTCACCGCCGAGCTCGCCGCCGCCGCGTCCGACGTGGCCCGGCTGCTGCCGACCAGGACGCTGGACCCGGTGCTGGCCGGTCTGCTGCTGACCGCCACCGCCGAGGGCCTGGTACTCGCCGGCACCGACCGGGAACGCGCCGTGCGGCTGCACTGCCCGGCCCGGGTGCACGAGGACGGGGCGGTCCTGGTGCCGGCCCGGCCGCTCGCCGAGACGCTGCGCGCGCTGGACGAGCCCGACGTACGGCTCGTGGTCGAGGGCAACCGGCTGGCCGTGCGCACCCCGCACAGCCGGTTCGGGCTGCCGCTGCTGGACGTGGACCTGCATCCCGGCGTGGCCGAGCCGCCCGCGGTGGCCGGTCGGGCCGATGGCCGGCCGCTGCTGCGCGCGCTGGCCGCGGTCGCCGGCGCCGCGTCCAAGGACGACGCGCTGCCGCTGTTCACCGGCGTGCGGCTGCGGGCCGAGGGCGACACCTTACGGCTGGTGGCCACCGACCGCTACCGGCTGGCCATCGCCGAGCTCCCGTGGCGGCCCGAACCGGCCGCCGCACCGCTGGACGTGCTCGTGCCGGCCACCCTGGTGACCGAGCTGGCCCGGCAGGCGGCCGGCGCCGACCGGCTCACCCTGCACGCCGACACCGACCGGTTCGCGCTGGCCTGGGGTGACTCGGTGATCGGCACCGCACTGCTCGCCGCGCCGTTCCCGAATGAGGACCGCTACCTGCACACCCGCGGCGACGCCAGCGTCGAGGTGGCCACCGACGCGCTGGCCGCCGCGGTGCGCCGGGTCGCGCTGTACGCCGACGGCCGGGGCGCGATCGGGCTGGAACTGGGCGACGGCGAGGTCCGGGTGCGCGGCGGCAGCCCCGAGCTCGGCGACGCGGACGAGTCGGTGAAGGCGACCGTGGTCGGCCGGCTCAGCCAGACCTACCGGGTCCGCTACCTGCAGGACGCGCTGCGCGTGTTCGGCGACCGGCCGATCCGGGTGTGGCTGCGCGAGGGCCTGAAGACGACGGTGTTCACCGAGGCCGAGCCCGACCCGGACGGCGTGGCCCTGCGCTACCTGGTGATGCCGATCCTGCCGGCCGGCCGCTGAGGACCAGCCGTCAGGACCGCTGGCGCAGGTACTCCAGCTGGGCCAGCACGGACAGCTCCGCGGCCCGCCACAGCACCCGGTCCACGTCGGCGTAGACGACCTCGACCACCTGCCGCGCGCTCGCGTCCGGCCCGAGCCGGTCCAGCGCCGCGGCGACCTGCTCCAGCCGCTGCTCGCGGTGCGCCAGGTACGCCCGGGCGACCGTGCCCGCGTCCGGCAGCTCCGGCCCGTGGCCGGGCAGCACCGTGGTGCCGGGGGCGAGGTCGGCCAACCGGTGCAGCGAGTCGAGGTAGTCGGCGAGCCGGCCGTCGGGGTGGGCGACCACGGTGGTGCCGCGGCCCAGCACGGTGTCGCCGGTCAGCACCGACACCCCGTCGCCGGGGCCGGTGACCAGGAAGGACAGCGAGTCCGCGGTGTGCCCGGGGGTGCCGATCACCCGGATCTCCAGGCCGGCGGTGGTCAGCACGTCGCCGTCGCCCAGGCCCTCCTCACCCAGCCGCAGCGTCGGGTCCAGCGCGCGCACCGGCGCACCGACCAGCTCGGCGAACCAGCGCGCGCCCTCGGCGTGGTCAGGATGGCCGTGGGTGAGCAGCACGGTCGACACCGGCCCCTGCCCGGCCACCCGGCGCAGATGGTCCTCGTTCTGCGGGCCCGGGTCGACCACCACGCAGCCGGTCTCCCCCGGCGCGCGCAGCACCCAGGTGTTCGTCCCCTCCAACGTCATCGGGGTCGGGTTCTCGGCGAGCAGCACCGACGCGCTCGGGGTGACCGACCGCAGCCTGCCGTAGGCGGGATGGGTCACGGGTGTGCCAGTTCGTCGCCCGGGCCGGCGTCCAGGTGGGTCGAGGCCGTCTCCCAGCGCGGGTCGCCGGGCAGCACCACCCGCAGCACCGAGCCCTCCCGGATCACCTTGGGCACCACCTTGTCGATCGTCCTGGTCGCCGCCATCGCCGAGGCGACCGTGTCGAACTCGGCCAGCTCGGCCAGGGTCGTCCAGGTGGGCGGCAGCAGCCCGCTGCGGCCGGCCCGCCAGTCATCGATGGCCTCGGCCGGGCGCCGCCAGCCCGACCGGTCGGCCTCACTGGTCGCCCCGTCCGGCCACTGGCCCTCGGGCAGTTCGGCGAGGAAGAAGCGGGTGTCGTAGCGGCGCGGCTCGGCCTCCGGGGTGACCCAGTTCGCCCACGGCCGCAACAGGTCGGCGCGCAGCACCAGACCGGCCTGGTCGAGGAACCCGGCCAGCGACAGGTCCCGCCGTTCGACCGCGCGCCGGGCCAGCGTGAAGCCGGTGACGTCGCCGATCACCCGGTCGGGCCCGATGCCGGCGAGCAGCACGCCGCACTCCTCGAACGTCTCCCGGACCGCGGCACACACCAGCGCGGTGGCCAGTTGCTCCGGCGCGCCCAACCGCTCCGCCCACCACGACGGCGGCGGGCCGGCCCAGGCGTCCGTGCCGTCCATGTCTCTCGGGTCGACGCCCCCGCCGGGGAACACGGTCATCCCGCCGGCGAACGCCATCCCGACGACCCGCCGCAGCAGGAAGACCTCCAGCCCGGCCGTGCCGTCGCGGACCACCATCACGGTGGCCGCGTCCCGCGGGGTCACCGGCGGCTGGTCGGCTGCATTGTGGGTGCCCACCATCTCCTCCGGCAGCACCATCTCCTCCGGCAGTTTCCGCACAAGCACCGAGCCTAGTTGCTCCCGGGGCAGGATGGTCGGCATGAGCGAGCCGTTGCGAGTGGGTCTGATCGGTGCCGGACCGTGGGCGCGGCAGGTACACGCCCCCGCCATCGCCGGTCACCGGCGCACCGAACTGGTGTCGGTATGGGCGCGTCGGCCGGCGGCGGCGCAGGAGTTGGCGGCCGAGTACGACACGGCGGTGGCCGCCGACCCGGACGAGCTGATCGCGGCCGTGGACGTGGTCGCGTTCGCCGTCCCGCCGACGGTGCAGGGCGAGCTCGCGGTGCGCGCGGCCGCCGCCGGCCGGCACCTGATCCTGGAGAAACCGCTGGCCGGGGACCTGCCGGCGGCGCAACTGCTGGCCGACACGGTGGGCGCGGCGGACGTGACCGCGGTGCTCTTCCTGACCTCCCGCTACGCCCAGTCCACCGTGGACTGGCTGGCCCAGGCGGCCCGGCTGGGCGGCTGGGTCGCCGGCGGCGGGCGGTGGTTCGCCGGTTCCGCGCTGTCCGGCCCGTTCGCCGGGTCGGCGTGGCGGCGGGACCGGGGCGCGCTGCTGGACGTCGGACCGCACGTGCTGGACCTGCTGGACGCCGCGCTCGGCCCGATCGTGGACGTGCTCGCCGCGCACCACTCCCGGCCGGACCTGTGGCAGCTGCTGCTGGCCCACGACCAGGGCTCGACCAGCGCGGTCTCGCTGTCACTGCGGGTGCCGGCCGACCCCTCGGTGGTCGAGGTCGCCCTGTACGGGCCGCACGGCACGTTTCCGCTGCCGCACTGGCCGACATCCGCGGTGGACTGCTTCAGCACGCTGCTGGACCAGTTGCACGGCCTGGTGACCGACCAGGTGCGTGCCCATCCGTGTGACGTCCAACAGGGGCTGCGGCTACAACGGGTGATCGAGACCGCCGAACTGCTGGCGGCCGAGAGCTGACCCGAGCACGAGAACGGGCGCCGGGATCGATCACCCGGCGCCCGTCGTCGTGCTCAGCTCAGTTCGGCGGCATCCCGTAGGGCGGGATGCCGTTCACCGCTGTCTGTTCGGCCGCCGCCGCGGCCGAGTTCTGCTGCCAGGGCGGGCCGCTGTACTCCACCGGCGGGAACGAGCCGCTGCGCTGGCCGGCGCTGCGGTCCACGTGCCAGCCGAACGGCTCGGCGGCCGGGTCGGTCGTCTGCTCCTCGCGCTTGGCCAGCTCCTCGTGCAGCTGCCGGAGCAGTTCCTTCTCCCGCTGGCTCAGGTCGGCGTCCGGGTCGCCGCTGCCCGCGTCAGCTCGCGGCCGGCCCACCGACAGCGGTTCACCCGGCGCCGCTTCGACCGGCGGGCCGGCGCCGTTGGCGCTGCTCACCGGGGGTGCGGCCGGCATCACCGGGGGCACCGCGCTTGGCGGGTCGACCGGGGCGAGGCCGCGGCGCGACTCGGCCTGCCGGTTGCGGCCGGGCGCGGGCTCGGCGGCCATCGTCGGGGTGGGCGGCAGGTCGGGCATCGACGGGATCTGCGACACCCGGGGTGCGGGCGCCTGCTCCGGGTCGACGGCCGGGCTGTCTGCCCGGGTGTCACTGTGTTCCACGGACGACAGGCTGTGGTCCGGCGCGGCGTGGCCGTGTTCGACCTGGCCGTGGTCCATCGGTACCTCGTCGACCGGAAACTGATCCAGCGGGGGCTGGCTGTGCTCGACCGGCGGCGGGATCGGGGTCACCATCGGCGGCGGAGCCGGTGCCGGCGGCGGGCCCGGCTGGTCCGCCCCGCCGACCCGCTGCTGCCAGCGGCCGGACGCGGACTCGGCACCCTGGCGCTTGTCGGCATGTGCGGACCGGTTCTCGGCCCGGCTGTCCGACCGGTTCTCGACACGATTTTCGGAGTGTGCGGCGCGGCGCCGGGTCGAGGTGACCGTGCGGGGCGTCGGCTGATCGGCGTAACTGGGCTCCTCCGCCACGGCCGGCGGGGCCGGCGCACTGGTGGACAGCCGGCTGGTGGACCGCGACCCAGCCGGGGACCGGCCGTTGCCCAGCGAGCGCATCGACACCTGGCGCGCCGAGGCCAGCGCATCCCGGTGGTACATGTGCAGATCGGCCCCGGCCTCGACGACCTCGACCACGGCCCGGATGCCCGAGCGGCGCAGCGCCTGCTCCACCCGGTAGGCGATGGACGGGGCGAACCCGTCGGGCCCGGTCTCCACCAGCACCAGCCGCTGCGGCACCGGACCGGCCGGTGAACCCGACGGGGTGGTCCGCCACACACACGCCAGCGACCGGATGTCGGGCAGCGCGTCGACCACCCGGCTGACCGCCTCCGCGACGCCCTCCTCGGGGGCCGGGTCGGGGTCGAGACCGACGGTGAACCGGTGCCGAGGGGGCAGGGACAGGTCGTCGATGGTCAGCCGGTCGACCATGGCGCGGGTGCTGCGCACCGCGTCCACCAGGTCCCGCAGCTCCTCGCGCTCGTCGGCGGTGACCGGGACCCGCCCGGCGACCAGGCTGCCCGCGAGCAGCTCGACGGCCCGGTCGAGCTCGGCCACGGCGAGGAACTCGCGCGCGTCGGTCAGTACGTCGTCATCCACCCTGCCGGCGCAGGCCAGCAGGAAGTCGTGTACTCGGATGGGGAGGGCAATACGGTCGGACGCGTCCGGCACGCCGCGTCTCCTTCCGTTGGGGTTGACCGGCGTTCATCCCGTTGCGCAACGTCGATCGCTCGTCATCTAGGTCGTCAACTCCTGGTGAGCTGGGCGTAGCTCTCATCCGCCCCGGCACACAGCAGTTCACTGGCCGCGAGGGCCGCCCGGTGGTACACCGGCGGTTCGAGATCGAGAGGAAGCACCTCGACGCCGGGTTCCGGCTCACCCACAGCGCGCTGGATGCGCTGCAACTCGCCGGTCAGCTGGGCGCATCCGGTGGACGCGGTGACCAGCAGGACTCGTTTGCTGTGCTGGCCGCCCTGCCGGGCGCTGCGCCAGGACGCGCGCACCTCACCCATACCGGGACGGTCGTTGAGAATGGCGCCCAGCAGCACCGCGAGCGGGTCGCCGAGGCTGGGCCGGCGCACCGAACTCGGTGGCTCGACGGAAAACGTGTAGTCGATGTCGGTCAGGTCGATCGGCTCGTCCACCTCGCGGATGGAGCTGATCAGCCCGAGATCGATGCCGTCGGCGCCCTGGCCGGTGACCGCGTCCTGGAGCAGCGGGAACTCCGCCGCGGTCAGGCCGATGCGCTCGCGCAGCAGGGTCAACGGCAGGACGTGGGCCAGCTCCGGCAGCGCGCCGGTGGCCAGCCAGTCCCGGAACCGCCACAGCTGACGGTCGGGCAGTCGGCCGGCGAGCCGGACCAGCAGCTCATGGCACGCCGACTCCGCAGCGTCCCCCATACCTGATCACCGTCCCTCTAATGGGTGACCCGAGTGTGCCACGGTAACCATCGGCGGTGTGTGCGGGTCCGGCGAATCAAATCGGTCGTGATCCGGGCGTGATCAACTCGCCCGGCCATGATCGGCCCTGTGATCAGCGGCGGAGCGGCGGCCGCGGGCGCCGGCCGACCCTTGTGGACGGCTCGGCGAAAGTGGACGGTTCAGCGCACCTCGACGACGAGTTCGACCTCCACCGGCGCGCCGAGCGGCAACTCGGCCACCCCGACCGCCGAGCGGGCGTGCGCGCCCGCCTCGCCGAAGATCTCACCGAGCAGTTCCGACGCACCGTTGACCACGACCGGCTGACCGGTGAAGCCCTCGGCGGACGCGACGAACCCGACCACTTTGACCACTCGGACGACCGCGTCGATGCCGACCAGCGCGTGCACCGCGGCCAACGCGTTCAGCGCGCAGGTCCGGGCGTGTCGTTTGGCCTCGTCCGGCCCGACCTCCCCGCCGACCTTGCCGCTCGCGGCGAGCGTGCCGTCCACAAAGGGCAACTGGCCGGAGGTGAACACCTGGTTGCCCGACCGCACCGCCGGCACGTACGCGGCGACCGGCGCGGCCACCGCTGGCAGCGTGATGCCGAGGTCGGCGAGCCGCTGGGTCCACGTGCCGGGCCCGGACAACGGGTTGGACCAGGATTCCGACGGCGATGAAGTGGTCATCGTCACTGCTCCTTCGGCCGCTTGAGGAACGCGACCAGCTGCTCACCAGTGGGGCCGGGCTGAATTGCGACCAGTTCCCAGCCGTCCTCGCCCCACTGGTCGAGGATCTGCTTGGTGGCGTGGGTCAGTAGCGGAACCGTTGCGTATTCCCACTTCGTCGATGCCATGGTTGGCAAGCCTAGCCGCGGGCCGGGACGGCTCGGCAGCCGAGGATCGCCCGATCGACGCGATTCACACCGGCCCCGCTGATCGGGGCATTTAGGCTGAGCTGGTGACCCCAACGGACGCCAGTCGCGGCTGGGCCCACGAGCTGACCCGCGTGCGACTGCACGTGGTCACCGGCAAGGGCGGCACCGGCAAGACCACGCTGTCCGCCGCGCTGGCGATCGCGCTGGCCACCGGCGGTCGACGGGTCCTGCTGGTCGAGGTGGAGGGCAGACAGGGCATCGCGCAGCTGTTCGACCGCGCGCCGCTGCCCTACGAGGAGGTGCACATCGGCGCGGCCCCCGGCGGCGGCGAGGTGCACGCACTCGCGGTCGACGCCGAGGCCGCGCTGCTGGAGTACCTGGACATGTTCTACAACCTCGGCTTCGCCGGCCGGACGCTGCGCCGGATGGGAGCGATCGAGTTCGCCACCACGCTCGCCCCCGGCCTGCGCGACGTGCTGTTCACCGGCAAGGTGAAGGAGTGCGTCGGGCGCACCGACGAGTCCGGCCGGCACCGCTACGACGCGGTCGTGCTGGACGCGCCGCCCACCGGCCGGATCGTCAAATTCCTCGACGTGACCCGGGCCATGGTCGACCTGGCCAAGGTCGGGCCGATCAAGGCGCAGAGTGAGGGGGTGGCCCGGCTGCTGCACTCCGGGGACACCGCGATCCACCTGGTCACGCTGCTGGAGGAGATGCCGGTGCGGGAGACGCTGGAGGCGGTGGCCGAGCTGGACGCCGCCGACCTGCGGCCCGGCGCGGTGTTCGTCAACCGGGTGCAGCCCGCCCGGCTGCCCGCCGAGCTGGTCAGCACCGCCGCGCACGGGGACGTGGACACCGACCAGGTGCTCGCCCGACTCGGTTCGGTCGGCCTGGACATCGGCCTGCCCGAGGTGGAGGAACTGGTCGACGAGACGATCGAGCACGCCATCCGGGTCGGTGCGGAGGAACGCTCCCGCCGCGAGCTGAGCACGGCCAACCTGCCGGGCATCGAACTGCCCGAGCTCGCCGACGGGGTGGACGTGGCCGCGCTCTACGAACTGGCCGAGACCCTCACCGAGCAGGGGGTCAGGTGAGCGCGGCCGGCCCGGTCGCCCGCGGTCCGCGCAAGGTCACCCGGATCGACGTGGACGGCCTGCTCGACGACCAGAACACGAAGGTGATCGTCTGCTGCGGTTCTGGCGGCGTGGGCAAGACCACCACCGCCGCGGCCCTCGCGGTGCGCGCAGCCGAACGCGGCCGGCGCACGGTGGTGCTCACCATCGATCCGGCCCGCCGGCTCGCCCAGGCGCTGGGCCTGCGCGAACTGGGCAACCAGCCCAAACCGGTGCGGGTGGCCGGCTTCGAGCCCAAGGGCGAACTGGCCGCGATGATGCTGGACATGCGGCGCACCTTCGACGACATGGTGCTCGCCCACGCCGGCCCGGACCGCGCCGAGCAGATCCTGGCCAATCCCTTCTACAAGACGATTTCCACGTCCTTCTCCGGCACCCAGGAGTACATGGCGATGGAGAAGCTCGGCCAGCTCGCCGCGACCGGCGACTGGGACCTGATCGTGGTGGACACCCCGCCCAGCCGCTCCGCGCTGGACTTCCTGGACGCCCCGCAGCGACTGTCCACCGTGCTGGACGGCCGGATCATCCGGATGCTGTCCGCGCCGGCCCGGGCCGCGGGCGGTCTGGGCCTGCGCAAGATCGTCGGCGCCGGATTCGGGCTGTTCACCAAGGCGGTGTCGGCGATCATCGGCGGCCAGCTGCTCAACGACGCGTCCGCGTTCGTGCAGGCGTTCGACTCCATGTTCGGCGGTTTCCGGGAACGCGCCGACAAGACGTACACCCTGCTGCGCTCACCGGGTACGTCGTTCCTGGTGGTGGCCGCGCCGGAGCCGGACGCGCTGCGCGAGGCGTCCTACTTCGTGGACCGGCTGGAGCGCGACGGTATGCCGCTGGCCGGGCTGGTGGCCAACCGCACCCACCCGGTGCTGGCCGCGCTGCCGGCCGGGCGGGCGCTGGCCGCGGCCGAGGACCTGGACCGCGCGGCGGGCGGCCAGGACCCGACGGGTCCGGCCGCGCTCACCTCGGCCATGCTGCGGTTGCACGCCGACCGGGTCGCCGTGGCCAACCGGGAGAAGCGCCTACTGGCCCGATTCACCAAGGCGCATCCCTCGGTCGCCATGGTCGGCGTGCCGGCCCTCCCCGCCGACGTGCACGACCTGGACGGTCTGCGTGAAATATCACTGCGGCTGGCCGGCAAGTGACCCCGTTGTCACCACGCCGGCCGCCGACGATCAGCGAACGGATCGAGCGGGCTTCAGCTGGCCCGCACGTCCGGTTCGATCGTCACCCCGCGCCGAGCCGCGTCGAGCAGCTCATGCCATGAGGTCACGTCCGGCCGGCGGCGCAGCAACGCTCGCCGTTCGCGCTCGGTCATGCCTCCCCAGACCCCGAATTCGATTCTGTTGTCCAGCGCTTCGGCCAGGCATTCTGTCCGAACCGGGCAGCCGAGGCAGACCAGTTTGGCCCGCCGCTGCTCGGCGCCACGCACGAAGAGCCCGTCTGGGTCCTCGTCGCGGCAGGACGCACTGACCCGCCAGTCGGACTGGTCGACGGAAATCATCTTCCCCCAGCTCCTAGCGTCGTCCCACACAACCCACCGCCCCCTAGCGGTAGATCATGCGGGCAGACCACCTGTAGGTCTACCCGCTATTGGTCTTGTCGTAGGACGTTGACGGACGATAGAGCTGTTCGGTTCCACTGCCAACTGCGTGATATCGAACCGTGATATCGACCGGATACCCGAATAGGCCGCTATTAGGGCACCGAACAGCCATAACAGCGAGGGCGATGATCACCCGCCCAACCAGGGCGGCTGCCGTCGTACCGCCCGGTCGGCCCGGCCTGCCGTCCCACAAGGTGAACGGGGGCCGGACGGCCTTCGCGGTTCAGGTGCCGTTGGTCACAGCGGTCCGGACCAGTGGCCGCCCTGTACCCAGGGTGTTCCGCCGGTCACCCGGTCCGGCGCGACCCCCGCACCGGACCACCCCCGACCGCCCTGGTAACCGGCCGACCTCGCTCCGTCGCCGCCCTCCGGATCACCGATTCCGAGGCTCGCCGGCCCCCGGAAACTCGCACCGGCGAACACTTCCTTACGAATCAGTGAACCAAAACTCCCAGCCCCCTGCGATTCAATCACCGAGTAGCCCGATACCCGTTACTGCCCAACAGATACCACAATGGACTCAACACGTCACCGCCAGCCGCCCCGACCTCGCCGACGCGCCCCCGCGCAACCCCGGCAACAAATCGGAATTATCGGATGGAGTATGGCACCGGCGAACGACACCCACACCGGTGATTCGGAGGATGTTTCACGTTTATCACCGGTCGGCGCAGCCCGGTTACCGCTCGCCGACGACCGGGCTCGAAGCCCGTTGTCGACAACGGTTTTTCCCGTCGCCACACTCCATCCCGACCCGACAGAAGACGACCGCCCGACAATTCCCGTTCGCACCCGTCGGGTCCGGTCGGAACGCAAGTGGGATGCGGACGACAGCCGTCCACATCCCACTTATTCGCCATTAGTCCTATTGGCGGACACATTCGAGTCAGCCCTGCAGGCGCGCCTTCACCGCGGCGGCGAGTCGAGCACCCTCGGCCCGACCGGCAACCTTCGCGCCGGCCGCCTTCATCACCTGGCCCATCTGCCGCTGACCGGGCTGCTCGCCCAGTTGGGCGGTGATCTCGTCGACGGCCTGACCGACGAGCTCGGCCAACTCCGCGTCGCCGAGCTGCTGGGGCAGGTAACCGGACAGCACGTCGGCCTCGGCCAGCTCGGTGGCGGCCTGCTCCGGCCGGCCCGCGTTGGCGAACGCCTCGGCTGCCTCCTTGCGCTTGCGCAGCTCCCGGCTGAGCACCCGCCGCACCTGCTCGTCGGACAGCTCGTGGGCAGCGTCCCCGGACACCTCCTCGGTGCTCACCGCGGCCAGGGCCATCCGCAGGGTGGCCACCGCCGTCTTCTCCCGGCTCTTCATCGCCGTGGTCAGGTCCGCCCGCAGTCGCGCCTTCAACTCGCTCACGTCGGACAACGCTACCGGCAGCGCGCAACCGACAATTCGGTACCGGCCCGCAGGCCGACCGGCCACCGACCGCCCGCGGCGGCCGCCGTTAGGCTCGAAGAGGTGAACACCTTTGCGCGGATGGTGACCGGAACGGCGGTGCTCGGCGGTGCGACCCTGGCCTACGCGGCCGGAATCGAACGACGACACTGGACGCTGCGGACGGCGACCCTGCCGGTGCTGGCGCACGACGCCCAGCCCCTGCGCGTGCTGCACATCTCCGACCTGCACATGCTGCCCGACCAGCGGTCCAAACAACGCTGGGTGGCCGCGCTGGCCGAACTCGAACCCGACCTGGTGGTCAACACCGGCGACAACCTGGCCCACCTGCACGCCGTGCCCGCGGTGATCCGCGCGCTCGACCCGCTGCTCAACCGCCCCGGCGTGTTCGTCTTCGGCAGCAACGACTACTACGCGCCCCGGCCGAAGAACCCGGTGCGCTACCTGACCAAGTCGAAGAAGCGGGTGCACGGCATCCCGCTGCCGTGGCGGGACCTGCGGGCCGCCCTGATCGAACGCGGCTGGCTGGACCTCACCCACGTCCGCCGCGGCTTCACCGTCGCCGGCCAGACCGTCGTCGCCGCCGGCGTGGACGACGCGCACCTGCGCCGCGACCGCTACCACGAGGTCGCCGGCCGACCGGCCCCCAACGCGGCGCTGCGGCTGGGCGTGACGCACTCCCCAGAGCCAAGGGTGCTCGACGCGTTCGCCCAGGACGGCTACGACCTGACGATGGCCGGCCACACCCACGGCGGCCAGCTGCGGCTGCCCGGCTACGGCGCGATCGTCACCAACTGCGCGCTGGACCGCTCCCGGGCACGCGGCGCGTCCCGCTGGGGCGCGCACATGTGGCTGCACGTTTCCGCAGGTCTGGGCACGTCCCCGTACGCGCCCGTGCGGTTCGCCTGCCCGCCAGAAGCCAGCCTGCTGACCCTGGTGCCCCGCCCGACGACCGTCGAGCCACCCAGCGCCGAGGAAGTCGCGTCGGCCCGATTCGGAGCCCGCGCGGACCTCCGCTAGACTGATCCCGCAGCAAAGGCTCGGGGTGTGGCGCAGTTTGGCAGCGCGCTTCGTTCGGGTCGAAGAGGTCGTGGGTTCGAATCCCGCCACCCCGACAGATCAGGGGCCGTTTCCCAGTGGGAGACGGCCCCTGCTGCGTCTCTGCCTGACCAACTGCCTGACTACGCGACCGAGCCGGGGAACAGACCCTCGCGCCGACAAGCTCAGATCGGACGACCCGTCATTGCGCTGCGACTATGGCGTCAGCTTCGTAATGAGTCCCTACAAAATGCCTAATGGCGTCATTACACGCCTTCAGCGCGCCGTCTATCCGACGAACGTCGTCAATGTCCTCGCTTACCCACCACAACCACTGACCAAGAATCGCCGTTTGCGGCCGATCACGCTCGCTCGCACGATAGCCGGAAAGCACAGCCATACTGGCCGAAAGCCTCCATGAATTTGAGCGGAGACTACTTCTCGCAGAACCGCGCGCATGGTAAGCGCTCCGCCCTGACCGAACCGCCTCGTCGACCATGGGTGGTTCCTTCAACCAAAGGAGAGTTTGAACGCTTACGATCAACAGATGGACGGTAAAGCAAAACCTGTTCGCCCTAACCACAGGCTGAGCCAGTTGCATCAAGGGGACGCCCAGCACGAGAGAAGCACTCAGATAAAGCCGCAGAGGTTAAATTTGACCATTAACCATCCGGGCAAAGTGGAGGTTTGTCAGCACTTTTTGAGCAGCGAGCGAGAGCGTAATACCGAATAAGAGTGGAACAACCAACGCTCTCAGATCGTAACGTCTGCCATACCGCAAGCACGACTAGCGGACTCTGCGGAAACATTCAACTGCACTAGTGAATCTTGCGTTTTGTCATGCCTGGGCGACTGAGCACGAGGGAAACTGGCCGATCCATCGCGCCGGGCTGATGATTCGCACGGCCCACCTCCGGGCGATCGGCGGATGGGTCGCCTCACCAGCCGATGACGTGGCGATGTTCGCTGCGCTGTCCGAGGTGGCCAGCGGGCACAACGAACCGACCGTGACGTGGTTGTACCGCCACCACGAACAGCAGACGCACCGGACGGCGGCTGGGGGGAACTGGAGCTACGGCCGAAGGATCGCGCCGCAAAGGGCCGCTGCGGTCCGCGCTACCGCTACCGGCTTGGGATTCGACCCCGCCCGGCTGACCGAGCAAGGCCGCATCCTGACCGGGGCTGTTGAGATCGGTCCACTCCGCCCCAAGAGACTGCACCCAGCCATGGGCGAGGTTTCCGCCCAATCGGAGTGACTGCGGTCGTGGCTACCTGGCCGGCAGCCGGCCGGCTACGGGCCGTTCGTTACGTTTGGTGGTCCTGGCAGCCCGGTTACCATGGGCTCATCCGCCTTTGCCGAGATGGCACGCCCGGCCGTCCGGCCAGGGCAGCGAGGGCGGGACACGGCGAAGGGCGGTGGCCATCGTGGAACCGACCATCGGAGCACGGATCAAGAAGCTCCGCACGGGCGCGATGACCCAACAGGAGCTGGCCACGGCCGCCGAGGTGTCGGTGGACCTGATCAGGAAGCTTGAGCAGGGCCGCCGTCATACCGCGTCCATCGGGAGCCTGCACCGCATCGCCCGCGCGCTGGACGTCGACACCGCCGAACTGCTGGCCAAGCCGACGACGCTGCAAACCGGAGATACCGAATCCGGTGTTGTGGCTATCCGCCGCGTGTTGACCTCGGTAGACGACCTGATCGCGGAGCCGGACGCAGACGGTGAACTGATCACGGTCGAGGAGGCCGAGCGGACCGTCAACTACCTGTGGGGCGCCTACTGGGCTGGCCGATACGACCTGCTCGGCTCGTTGCTTCCCGAGGCATTGACTCAGCTCAGGGCCGTGACACGGGCCGCGTCTGCGGACGCTCGACCGCACGCGATGGAAGCCCTTGCCAGCGGCCTCCAGGTCGCCGGAGACACCCTCGTTCACCTCGGCCAGACCGATGCTGCCTTCCTGGCCGTCCGTGAGGCTCTGACCGCTGCTCGGGACGGTGACAACGCGTTCCTGTCCGCTGCTGTCCGGGCATCGGTAGCGTGGCAGATGCTGGTCCAGGGTCGGCTACGCGACTCCGAACAGGTCGCCCTCACCGCAGCAGCGGCCATCGAACCGCGCGGCAAGGTCACACCGTCTCACCTTGCGGTGTATGGAATTCTGACAGTCACCGCTGCGACGGCCGTTGCGCGCGAGGGGCGGACCGATCGAACCACTGAGCTACTGGACGTGTCCCGTGAGTACGCGGGCCGGCTGGGCACCGATCAAGCGGCCTGCCAGACCACGTTCGGCCCGGCCAAGGTCGCCATGATGGCTGTCGATTGCCATGTAGTGTTGGAGAACTTCCCGGAAGCCCTGAAAGCGGCTCGCCACCTGGATAGGGAAGCGCCGTTGAGCCTGGCAACACGGGCGCGGCACTTGGCAGACGTGGCCTACTCGCAGACCAGGCTTGGCCAGGACAGCCGGGCGCTGGACACGCTGCTGACGATGGAAAGCATCGCACCGGACTGGATCAAATACCAGACGCTGCCACGCCAAACCGTGCACGAGCTGATCGAGCGGGACCGTCGCCGGGTACACGGATCGCGGCTGCGGGAGTTGGCTCGGCGGCTGGGAGCCGATCGCAGCGCATAACCCCGATCGGGTAGTGGGACACCTTGTCCTACCCGATCACGGTTGATCATTTCTACCGTCGTTTCCAGGTGAAACAGGAGGCGACGAATGGCGATGAGTGCTGATCAGTGGCACGTCCCCTGCCAGGACGAAGCAGGTGCTGATCGCACCTGCGAGGTGCCAGTAGACGAGTCCCGGCGCGTGGTCGTCGGCCTCGTTGACGGCGAGCCGGCCTCGTTCACCTGGCGGCAGGCACAAGCGCTGTCCGCGCACGTGACGGCCGCCGGTTTGGCCGTGCTGCGCGGTGAGCCGCTGTGATCGGCCGCCCGTCGCGTTCGGGCACAGACAGGCTCGCGGACGAGGCAGATGACCTTCACTCCGCCTCGTCTGCGTCTGCGTCTGCGTCTGGCCGGCGAGGCTGGGGCGGACTGTGATCCGCGAAGACCGCGAGTTGCTGGCGCGGCTGAGCACGGTCAATCAGCACCTCGGCGGTCTCAATCAGCACATGGGCGAGGTGCTGTTGCGCCTGATCGGCCGGCTTGACGAACTGGGCCTGGATTCCGGCGACCTGCGCACCGTCAGCCGCGCGTTGGCGTCGGTGGCAGGGGAGTTGACCTCACTGGGCACGGCGATGGTGGCACGGGCCGACGAGCTTGACCGGGTCGTCGAGTCACGGCCACTGGAGATCACCAGTTCACCACCACAGGGCACCAATCACACCCCCTGAACGGACCGGCAGCGGTGAGAGAGCCCTCCGGCGCCGCCAAGGCCCGATCGAAATGCCCACTGTGGTTCTGCGGGCAATGCCAGGGCGACCAGGCGTGTACGTGCCTACCAACTCAACCAAATGACTCGACCCGAAGGAAGCAACCGAATGGCGAAACGGCAGAGAACCGACCAGGACAGTCCGGTACTCCAGGACTCCGGGAGCACCGCACGGACGCGTGAGCTGGGTGCCAGGCTGCGCGCAGCTCGCCAGACAGCAGACTTGCGTCTCTTCCAGTCGTGCGCCCAACTGGGCTGGTCAGACACCAAAGGATCACGGCTGGAATCCGGCACGCGCCATGCCAGTGAGTTGGACGCCAAACTGATCCTGGCCGTCTGCAATGTCCCCCATGACGAGCGCGAAGCGATCCTTGAGCTGGTTCGGGGTGGCCAGGATGGCTGTTGGGTACGTCCGCACCACGGCCTGCTGCCCGAGGCCGTACCGAGCGTGGTCTTCCAGCAAGACACCGCGAACTCACTCGTGTTCTACGAACCGAAGGCGATTCCCCCGATCCTGCACACCACGGAGTACGCCGAACTGGACATACTGCCCCGGTTGGCCGAGACGGAAGACCCAGCCCCGCACCTGAAAGCCAGGTTGGACCGAAACTCGCTGCTGTTCGCCGACGATTCTCCAGACGCGGTGTTCTACCTGCACGAACGCGCCCTGCGGTCCCTACCGGTGGATATCGAGCCGCGGGCCGGCCAGCTGCTGTATCTGGCCATGCTCATTGGGCGGCAGAAGCCGCGTATCCGCATCATCCCGGCCCGGCAGGACCGACCGCGCTTCGCCGAGGCCGGCTTCCAGTTGCTGCGGTTCAAGGAGTCCGCCCCGGTGGTGTGCGTCGCCCACGAGACGGTCACGCTGATCTTGGAAGGCGACCACGTCCCCGCCTATGAAGCGATCGTTCAGGAACTGGACAAGATCGCCCTGTCCGCGCCGGACTCCGGAGACCTCATCGTCAGCATGGCCGATTGAGCGATGTGTTCCGCTCGGAGCGTCCAGAGTAGCGCTCCTGGAAATACAGACTGCCCACGGTGCAATGCATTTTACGGCTCACCGAGAACGACTTTCGCTTGAATTATCGCCTGCACTGCTTCGTGCTCGGCAATCATCGTCTCACCTATACGCTTCGCCAACTGAGCATTAGTCTGTTTGAGATCATCCAGGATTTGATTGGCCTGCTTCGCACGTTCCGAGTCGCCATTGCGCTCGGCTTCCTTCAGAACTCGCTGTCAAGCGGCCACAAGCAGGTCATGTTCGGGACCATCGAGGATTTCTTGCCGCCTGGCGCTCGCAGCGCGCCCTTCCTGCAGGCCGCCCTGGAGGCTTTCAACAGACTTTACAAGATCCTTGCGTGCGGGTTCTGAACCAGACATGACCCTGATCTACCTGTTCAACCTGACAACTCCCGGGAAGCAAGGGGAGGGGACCGTCTCGAGCAGGGCGCGGTCGCTACCGCTCCGCCGACTCGCTGAGAACGATAGTTAGACGACCAACATCATCATCGGTGAGCCTTCGCCTACTTGACACAGATATGGACGACGATGGCTCGCTGTGCAGTCTCATGCCCTGGCCGACTCTGCCACCGCTGCGGCTTGGGTCGGGGCTATCGGCCAGTGCGCAGGCTGGGCGGCAACCGTAGCCGCCGTTGTTGCGGCCTTGTGGCTCCCACGTCGCCAGCGCAAGCGGGATGAATCCGACCGACAGGCGGCTTTGGCCGGCGAATTGATCTCCTCCGTTTTGGCTTTGCAGACAGCTCTCGCCTTCGCCTGGGAGCGAGCAACCAACCGCCGACTCCGCGTGTCTCTCATTTTTGCTTTTGTGGCCGAGATGCTCCCCGACGATCGCCCCGTTGCCCGCCGGATTGCATCTGCCATTGCCCCCATCACATGATGGAGCGAGACGAACACTGACTTTACGATGGCCACGGTCCAGCCAGCCCTGGCTCGCACGAGTGCCGCATTCGCGCAGATTTCGTTTGCGCGCAACGAAGAACTACGCCTATCCGCGCGCGGAGTACATGACGCCGTGGGCAATTCGATACTTGCATTTGATTACATGCGGCGTCGAGAAAACTCGGTACGAGCGTTAGCAAAGTCACTTGGAGATTTCAGGCTGTTACCGTGAAGGTGACTGGAGCGGCCGAGCGCTAATTCGGCTCACTAACGCAAGAGGTTTAGGAACTCGGTTGATGTGAGGCCGGCTTGCCGGAGAATTGACGCCAGTGTGCCGCGCTTGATGGTGCCGTGTTGGGGGATAATGGCGGCGCGGCCGTCGGGATGCCGATACACCGCATGACTGCCCTTGGTTCGCATGTACTCAAATCCGATCGACTCCGGCACGCGAACGACCTTGCGAACAGGTACGTCGGACAGAGCGGGACTCATGCAGCGCCTGGCACCTGAAAGTAGGTGACTAGAGGCGTGGTGGTGACGTGCTGCTGCGGCTCGGACACCTCGTCAAGGTACAGCCCTACCGCTTCGGCGAGATTGTTCAGCGCTTCGGGGATCGTTTGCCCCTGGCTGGCCACGTCGACTTCGAGGCACTGGGCGACGTACCAGTCATCCTCCTGATGAACGGCCGCCGTGAAGGTACGAGGGGCGTTCTCATGCGCGTGTTGCTGGTTCTGATCTTCGAACGCGGTCACAGGGTGCCTCCTCACTCCACCTGGACCGTAGTACCACGACATGTCATGAGACCTTTCGGGATCTGGTGCGAAGTCGCAGAAGGTGACGCCCGGCTACGAATAGTCACAGATCGACCCGACCGCTGAAGTCGCAGCTAGCATGTCCCGTCGTCGTGAAGCGGTGCAATTCTGGTTGCAGTCGCTCCCGATCACGGCAGGATGCGGGGTGCCGAAACATGCGGTTGACCAGCCTGAACTAGCTCGGCGATCATGGCTGATCGGTGAGTCGCAGACCTCGAAAGCGTGTTCATCACTCGACCCGGCGTCGCCCACCGGAGCAGGGAAAGTGTCCACCCTCATCCACATCTGACTTGAGGCAGCTTGGCTGGGGTGAACACGTCAACCGCGCGACCAACTGCCGGTCCCGTAGGTGGCGCCTGCCCGACCAACCGCCTGACGACGATGACGGTTAGAGCCGGACGTCACCGGACGTTCACAGACGCCGAAACAGGCGCTGAGCAGCAGATACCGACGCCGGCCAAGCTCGAAATTTGCTTCGGGTCGAAGAGGTCGTGGGTTCGAATCCCGCCACCCCGACGGGCAGCGGGCCGGGCCACCCATTTTGGGTGATCCGGCCCTACTCGTTTCCGAGGATCAACGATCAATCGAGTTGCCACCGATGGAACAACGACCCTCGGGACTCTCCACCCTGACCGACGCTGCCGAATCGCCGCCCATCCGTGCTCGGCCCGGCAGCTTCCCACTGATGGCGAGATCGAACGGGGAACAGGACGCACCACTGCTGGGGTCCGCCTTGATTACTGAATTCATTCGGAACCAGTCGGAACCGTCGGAGGGTTTCGACTGTGGTTTCGCGGTGAGAGCGACCTCATTTCAGAGATCGCCCGCACCACCGACCGGTATCGAGGTCAGAAGCGGCGGCGGAGCCAGCGACGAATGAGGGTGCCGGTGGTGGCCAGTAAGGCCAGGTAGATGCCGGCCCGCCAGAGATCGCCGGAGTTGTTGGGCTGGCCCGTGTAGGCGAGCCTGCCGTAGATCGGGTAGACGACGTCCGCGACCACGCACAGCAGCAGCGCCCAGCCCGCCCAGGAACGGGCGCCCCGGAAGTTGAGCACATTGCGAACTCGCATCTTTCCGCTGCCGTTGTTCGCGATCACCTGACCGTGGGGCTTCGCGATGTTCGTCTGCTGATTGTTCTGCTGGGACGGCTGATTCATGTTCATCGCCAGACATTCCTCTTCATCCGCACACGCGCCGTTCCGCTTCCGTTGTTGGAGATGATGGTTCCGTGTTCGCCGGCGACGTTGTACTGCGTGTTGTTGTCCTTCGTGTTCGGAACGTCCACCGGCGCGACCGGCGACGGGGGTCCGGCCTCTGGATCAAGCTTGTCGATCAGCTCCCGGATGTCCGCCTCGGTGGACTGGTGCCGGATCTGCCAGTACTGCGAGTGGGCGAGTTTCCCGATGTCGGCGGGCAGTTCGGCGGCCGTCGGCAGCGCGGTCCCGTCCAACAGCACGGGGATGACCGGAATCGCGCGGTCGAATCCGAGGCACAACTCCATCCGAACCCAGTCCTTCGGGTCATCGATACGTCGGGCACCGTTCGGGAGCCGGGCGTCCAGCCAGTGCGGGCCGATCACGGCGATCATCACGGTGCACCGCTGCATCGCATGTCGGATGCGCTGCGGATACAACGCACCGAGCAGCAACGAGTCCTGGTCCCGGAACACGTGTCGGCGCCCGAAATGGTCAGCCAGCATCGCGGACAACCGGTCCGTGAGGTACACGCTGTCATGGGCGCGGTAGCTCAGAAAGATGTTCGTCATCATCTTCTCCATGGTCCGGGTGGGCAGGTGTCGGTCACAGGCACATCAGTCGCCTCCGCTCGCGCAGGCAGGTGAGCACGGCATTGATCCCCCTCTCCCGGATCGCCGTGCGGACCAGCCGGTAGCCGACGCCGTACACCTCATCCGGGCTGTCCAGGGCGTCCCGCAGCGCACCGGCGAGGCGGCCGTCCTGTTTCTTCAGCCAGGCCCCGGCGAACACCTGGCAGACGCCCTCCTCGATCGGCGCGGCCAGGCCGTCGATGCCCTGCTCGGTCAGCCAGCAGTGCCCGATCTCGTGCGCGAGTGTCGACCCGAAGTGGATGCCGGTGAGCCCGCGAGCGATCGTGATTCCGGTCGCCTCGGTCCCACCGAACGGGGTGTACCGGCGGCGAGTACTGCCGCCGACGAACCCGTGCGCTCCGCCCGCCGTGCGCTGCAGCGAGTCCGGACAGACCAGATCCACCTTCACTCGGTGACCGAGCCGGATACCGATCCGGGCCAGATCCACACAGACGGCCTCGGCCCACCGACGGGCGTCCCGCTCCGACTCCACGGCGTCCGCCGCGCAGGTCGGGCAGCGGTGTCCGGTCACCGTGTACCTCGTCCAGCCAGCGCTGTCCGCGGTGCGCGGAAGCGAACACAGCACACACTGGTCGAGCAGCCGGTGCGCCGAGCAGACGGCCTCGCCGTGCTGGCAGAGCGAGAACTCGCCAGTGGTTCGGCCGCAGCTGAGACAACGCAGGACGCCGGTCGTCGAAGTGCTCAGAGCGGCCACAGCGCGACCACGGTCCGGTCGTCGTCGAAGGTGCTGCGGCGGAAGTCCACCTGAGCGGCGAACTCCAGGCCACTCGGTGGCAGGCACCACCGGTCGGCGAGGAACTCGGCGACCGAGCCGGTGCCGTCACCGAGCGGATCACCCACTCCGTCGGTCATCAACACCAACACCTGCCCGGGTGCCACTCGGGTTCGGATCACCGGCGGCAGCTCCCTCGGCAGGAGCGGGAGCGCGGTGACCGACGACGAGTACACCTCCGCGCCGTCGTTCTTGATCGGCTGCCGCGGGTGCCAGTGACCGTCGGCGAGCACCCATACCGAGGTGTCGCCGATGCCGTAGACGTGTGCCTGTCCGGCCGCCGAACCGGACAGGCACACCACGGCGTACAGCACGGTGGTGGCCAGCTGCCCGGCGACCTGACGCGTGGTCCCGACATCCTCCGGGAGAACGCCGTGGCGCAGCAGATGATCCCGGCCCGCCTGCTCGACCTGGGCCGCCACCTCGCCGACGAACCGGGGCCAGTCGATGTCCTCGGGCTCGGTGTCGCGCAGGATCCGACACAGGTCGTCCACCCCGCCCCGGCTCCCCCACAGGGCCGCCAGGTGCGACCACTTCCCTGCGGACACGCCGTCCGCGACGCAAACGACGAGGTAACGGTTGTCGGGCGTGACCCGAAAGGCGTACTCGTCCTGCCGGACCTCGCCGTAGTGCCGATGGGACAGCCCACGGATGCTCGCCGCGCGAAGCGCTGCGAAAGGTGATTCACCCTCCTGCCCGACCATCACCGCGTCCAGCGCCAGCTCAGGCCGATACCAGAATCGGGTGTTGAGCTTGCTGATCACCCGATCCGGTGCGCGGCCCGGATCTCCGACGGCGAACGGTTCGAAGCAACCGGTCCAGGACGCGACCTCGGACCGCTCCTGCGGCAGGTCGGTACTGACGATCCGCGGTTCGGCTTCCATCAGACGAAGTCCTGGTCGTCAGCGGTGTACTCGTGCACGCCTCCGGGCAGCTCGGCCGCGGCGGGCAACATGATCCCGGAGCCGCCCGCTGCGATGCTGACACCGGAGGACAGGATGCTGGAGATCAGCACCTGCGCGATGGAGCCGATCGCGTTGGCGGCGTCCTCACCCCGGTCCATCAGGTACATCCGCATCTGCTTCTCCCCGGTGGCAGGGAAGATCAGCTGCTGCATGACCCGTGGGTCGGCGTCGTCCACCCCGCAGGGCACCACGTTCGGCCGCGTGCGGAAGCCGCTGCCGGTCGCCGGGTCGTAGTGGGTGAGGTCGCGGAAAGCTGCCTGCCAGTCAGCGTCCGGATCGGTGGGCATACCGTCGCTGAGGAAGAAGACCACCGGCCGGTGCACCTTGAACGAGTCGCCCTTCAACTGCTTGACGTTGGTCTCGATCTCGGTACGAAGCACACGAAGGGCGGCCGCGAACGAGGTGCCGGCACGCACGGTCAGCCTGGGCACAGTCACCCCTCGTTCGAGCAGATCACACAGCGGCAGGAGCACCCGCGCGTCGTCGGAGAAGTCGATCACGCTGAATCGGACCTTGTCCGCCAGGATCGGGTTTTTCGCCAGTTCGTCCTGGACCCTGACGATCATGTCGTTCGCCGCGTCGATCTTCGACCCGGACATCGAGTAGGAGACGTCGACCACCAGATAGAAGGGCAGCAGCGTGCCTCGCGTCTCGGACATATCGGTTCCAATCTGCTTGGGGGAAGCGGGGTCAGGGAGTTGAGCCGTTCAACGGCCGGCCGTGCCAGCCGTTGTGCTGGGGAACGGAGTGCGCGGCGCCGGTCGGGGCGCCCGCGGTCGGGCCGGCCACCGGAGCGAAATGCAGCGGGGTGCTGTTCGACACGGTCTGCTGCCGCGGCGCGGAGCCACCCACGTTGTCCTGGTACCAGCGGTCCAGTTCCTCGGTGGCACGGAGCTGAGCCAGCTCGGCCCAGACGGCGATCGCCTTGAGCGTGATCTTGCTCTGTTCATCGGCGACGACCTTGGCCGCGATCTTTCCGGCCTCGATCTGGTCGTCCAACTGCTGCTGGGCGATCGCGAGCCGCGCCCTGGCGGTCCTGTCGACGATGTCGCGTTCGACCTTGGCTCGGATGTCCTCGATCTCGGCCGCGTCTTCGTCCTCGCGGTCCGCGAGCCATTCGTACAGCGAAGGCGGGCCGAAACTGGTGAGTACCTTGGTGACCACCGGGAGCAGTTCGATGCACACGAAGAGCAGGAACAGCATCATGTGCGTCCACCAGGCAGTCGAACTCTGACCGGTGATCTGCTCCAGGGCCTCCATCCGAGCCAGCAGCCCGTTGTTCTGCTTCTGTTCCTGGAAAGACTGCTGCTCCAACGAGTCCCGGCTGCTCGTCGCCTGGGCCAGTTCCCGCTGCACGCTGGGAAGCTGCTGCCTGGCCTGAGCGACCGCCTGGGCCGCCCCGTCCTGCAGCCGCTTCGTCGCGGCGGCAGTCACCTGGTCCAGCTGCGTTTTGTCCTCGTCGCTCACCTGCAGGGCACTGTCGGCGGCAGCTTTCTTGCTCTGGTAGGACTGACCGTCGCCGGCGTGTCCCGTTCCGCAGGTCCCGTCGAGTTCGCACTGCACGCTCTGGTTGAGCTGCTGGTACGTGCTGTTCGCGTCCTGATACGCCTTGGTCGCTGCCTCGACGTCCGGGTCGCTGCTCACCGAGGAAGTGGTCTCACCGTCGATGGTGCCCTGTAGCTGTGTCTGTTGCTTTGTGAGTTGGCCGATCCGGACGTAGGCGTTGTTCAGCGCGTCCTCCGACTGCTGGACACCCTGGGCCTGTAGCACGGTGAGCTGCGCGTTGATCTCATGCTGGAAGATGCGCAACACCAGAGGCGTGGAGATGACCGAACCGATCACGAGGGCCAGCAGCAGCCGTGGAATGGCCGCGATGAGCTTGAGCCGGACGGTGCGCAGCCCACTCATGCTGATGATCAGCATCCGGTCCAGATTCAGGATGACCACACCCCAGGCGAGGCCGACCAGCACACTGACCAGCCACGGCGCGTCGAGGGCGGTCCGGACCGCGAAGAAGGCCGAGATCGTGGCGACGCCGGCCGTGGTCAGCAGAACGCCACCCATCGCTGACTGCTTGTTCAGATCGCCAGGTGACTTGCGGAGCAGGTTGGTGCGCGCACCAGCCAGCCGGGCCAATCCCATCCGGATGGTCATGGTGTTCCCTTACGTTCGAGCGGAAGACCGAAGTCGATGTCAGGGGTCGTGGTCATCAAGGTGGCTACGTCGAGCGGGCAGCGCATCGAGCGCAGTTCGGGCCAGAACGGCCGCGGCGGTTGGTCCGGCGCGCCGCCGCCGGACAGCGCCGTGGCCGGCATCAACGGCAGGCCGAACACTGGAACCTCGGGCAGGGTGAAGCCGGACCGGGTGAGCGCCCCGAGGTCCGGTAGCGGCAGTTCTGGCAGGGACGCGGGAACGTGCTCGATCCGGGGCGCGGCCAGCACGGCGACCGGACCGAGCAGCCGCTCGTCGGTGCCGAGATCGTTGCGTGCCCGGAGATGGATGAAGCAGGTCTGCTCCGGGACAACCGTGGTCGCGCCCTGTCCGCCACGGCCGTCCGCGTATTCCACTCGTTGCTGCGCGACGATCTCGATCGTCGTCGCGTTCGCGACCTCCCAGGACACTGACACCGGCTGTCCCGCACACACGAACGGTCGGTCCAGTTCCGCTCGAAGGATGGTCGGCGGATCGATCGGCTCGCCGAGCAGGAGGCTGAGCTGGCGGAACCACTCCGCGGCCGTTGGCCGGTTCGACGGATCGGCGGAAACGGACCGGCGTAGCAGATCACCGCCGGCCGGGTCGAGATGGTGCAGCGCGGCCGCGGGATCGGTGCCGGTCGAGCATTGCTTCCCCGGGGTCAGACACCGGAGGATGAACAGCCCGAGCTTGTAGAGGTCGGTGGCCACGGTGAGCGCACCGCCCTCCGGCGGGACCCAGTCCGGGGTGTTCAGCTGTGCGCCGCTGGTGCCCGGCCGACGGAAACCGTCGCAGTCCAGGAGCATCATCATGGGCGTGTCGGTCAGCCGGTACACCTCGTTGGTGCTGCTGATGTCGCCGAACATCAGGTCAAGCTCGTCGTGAAGGTAACGCAGCGCTCCTGCGAAGTCGCGACACACTCGCAGCCGCTGCTCGACGTTCGGGTCGGGCCGACCCAGCCAACGGCAGCGGTCCGACTCGATGAAGAGGTTCTGCGCGTCGCGGATCGTGGACTCCCTGCCACCGCTGGGCAACCGCAGGTCGTCGAAGTAGGCCGCGGGTATTCGCGGCATGACCACACCGAGCACCGTGCCCTGCTCGACCACCATCCGCACCGGCCAGGTGGCCATCCGGTCCAGCCGGGCCCGCTCGATCGGGTTCAGGTTGTTGCGTGCGGCGACGACCGGACCGATCACCGCCGTGGATGTCAGCGGCGTCTTGTATTCCTTGTAGACCAGCGGCCCCGCGACGTCGGGGAGGCTCAGGTGGGGCACGTCGAGGACGTGCGCCTGCCCGCCTCGACCGATCGTGTCGCCGATCGTTCCCAGGGCAGCAGCGTCCAGCACATCCGTCGGGACGGGCATTTCTCAACCACCAAACAGTATGGTCATGACGCATGGTCGAGGAACAAGAAGACGGTCCCTCGTCAATTCGCAGCCATCTCGCACAATTGAGCTGCCGCAGGCTTCGTGACGCTTTCGCTACACCTAGGATCGCGACTGATCGAGTTTCCGTTATCCCCGTAACTTGATTGTTACCTCGACCGTAGGGTCGACCATGGGTCGACCGGGTGACAATTTCCTTGCCCTACCAGGGCAAATGGGCGAGTTCGGACTCCACAGTGGTGGGTGTCACCGCTCGATCAGTTATGAACTCCACAGGCCAGAAACAGCACCGAGTAATAACTAGACAGATAGTGGACACAATTGCCCCAACAGTTGCCGAGCGGCGACGGTTCCGATAACGCGACACCCGAGCACCGAATACTTCACAGTTCGACCGGTGGACGCTGTTGCGTCGGGTCGAGGAGATCGCGGGTTCAAACGAGCGCAAGGCGGCCTTTGTCCCGGACCCCTTTCCGTGCGGGCCGTTGACCCTGCGATGTGGGCTCGCCGTGCCGCGCCGCTGCTAGGCCTCCGGTTGGGCTACCGGCGCCACCGCCGTCAGGTCCTCGACGGAGCCGGACATGATCGTGGGAATGTGCGCGGCGATGCGACTCAACGGCCAGTCCCACCAGGCCGGCGTCAACAATCGAGCGACGTCCCTTCGCCGAAGGGCTTTCGGATCAGTTTCGCGGGGTTTCCGCCGACCACTCCGTAATCCGGGACGCCCTCTACCACTACCGCGCCGGACGCGATGATCGCGCCGTCGCCGATTCGGACACCGGGCATCGCTGTTGCTCGGTAGCCGAACCAGACGTCGTTGCCTACCACCGTTTCGCCCGTGTCGGGCAGGCCGGTGATCAGGTCGAAGCGGTCGGTCCAGGAACCGCCCATGATCGGGAACGGGAACGCCGACGGGCCGTCCATTCGGTGGTTGGCACCGTTCATGATGACGCGGATTCCCTCGCCCAGGGCGCAGAACTTTCCGGCGGGCTTGCCGGGCATCTGGGTCTCCCCTCGCTGGATCTGTCCCTGATCGCAAGCTCCCGGGCTTCGCTGGGCATCACCCGATCGGTGATTTCGCTGACGGGGAGTGTGAGGGGGCTCTCCCGGGGGTGATCATCAGGGCCTGAGCTGCCGATAACAAGATTCGATGAGTCCAGTTCGGACAGACAGTGACGGAGGTTGATCGCAGTGGGAGCGGGCAGACGCTGGGGAGTCATGGTGGGTGTCGCGGTGTTGGCCCTTGGCCTCGCCGGGGTGGCCAACGCCGGGACCAAGGCGGCGCCGCTCGACCCACCGCTTGTCGACCTGGCCCAACCGCTGCACCCGGACGACGACTTTCTCGGCTCGACGATCAGCTCGAACGAGCCCACCAGCTTCTGGACGGTCGCGACGCCGACCAGCACCGCCAACAACCTCGCCGGCATCGACGTCAGCCACTACCAGGGCACGATCAACTGGGCCTCGGTCGCCGCCGGCGGCGCACGGTTCGCCTACCTCAAGGCGACCGAGAGCACGACGTTCGTCGACCCGCAGTTCTCGGCGAACTTCGCCGGTGCGCTGAAGGCCGGCGTGATCCGCGGCGCCTATCACTTCGCGCTGCCCGATCGGTCCTCCGGCGCGGCGCAGGCCAACTACTTCGTCGCGCACGGCGGCGGCTGGGTCGCCGACGGCTACACGCTGCCGCCGGTACTGGACATCGAGTACAACCCGTACAACACCAAGGCCGTCTGCTACGGGCTCACCCAGCCGCAGATGGTCGCCTGGATAGCGGACTTCGCCGACACCGTCCACCAGCTGACCAAGCGCTGGCCGGTGATCTACTCGACGACCAACTGGTGGTCCACGTGCACCGGTAACTCCTCTGCCTTCGCCGCGAACGATCCGTTGTGGATCGCCCGGTACAGCACGGCGGTCGGCGCGCTGCCCAAGGGTTGGGGTTTCTACACGTTCTGGCAGCACGCCGATTCCGGTCCGCTGCCCGGCGACCAGGACTACTTCAACGGTTCCGTCGACCAGCTGCGCACGCTCGCCTACGGTGGGCCGCCGCCCGACGACGCCCTGAACCTGCTCGGTTGGTAAGCAGTTTCGGTCTGCTGACCGAGTGCGGCAGGATCTCAGTGTGACGAACCAGGCCAAGGCACCCGACACGTTGTTCGACGACTCCGAGCAGGAGGCCCGCTGGCGGGCCCGGTTCACCGCGGCACGGATCTCGCCGCCGGAGTGGGCGGTGGACGCGCCCGACCGCGGTGTCTACCTGTCCAACGTCAGCGGCACCTGGGAGATCTACGCCTGGGACCGGGCCGGTGACACCCACCGGCAGGTCACCGACCGGCCGGAGGGCACCTCGCACACGACCCTCACCCCCGACGGCGCGCACATCTGGTGGTTCGACGACACCGCGGGCGACGAGTTCGGCAGCTGGGTGAGCGAGCCGTTCGACGGTGGGGTGGGCGAGCCGGCACTGCCCGCGACGCACCCGGGGTACCCGTCCGGCCTGCAGCTCGGCCACCGGGTGATCGCCATCGGCACCACCACCGACGACGGCACGACGATCTGGCTGTCGCACCGCGGCCACTCCACCGACGTGCTCTACGTCAGCGAGCACCAGGCCGGGGTCAGCGCGCTGTCCAAGGACGAGGGCCTGGTCGTCATCGAGCACTCCGAGCACGGCGACAGCCGGCACCCGGCGCTGCGCGTGCTGGCCACCGTCGACGGCGAAGTGCGCGCGGAGAAGTGGGACGGCCCCGGCAAGGGCCTTGAGGCGCTGGCCTTCGCGCCGGTGCACGGCGACACCCGACTGCTGGTCGTGCACGAGCGGCGGGGCCGGGAGGAGCTGCTGATCTGGGACGTGGCCGACGACACCGAGCGGGAGATCGTGCTCGACCTGCCCGGCGAGGTCACCGGCGACTGGTATCCCGACGGCAGCGCACTGCTCATCGTCAACACGTACCAGGTGCGCAACACCATGCACCGCTATGACATCAAGACCGGCGAACTATCCACTCTGGACAGTCAGCCGGGCACGATCGGCACGGCCACGGTGCGTCCGGACAACACCGTCGAGTACTCGTGGTCGAACGCGGCGCAGCCCCCGGTGGTGCGCGCGCTCGCGGCCGACGGCACGGACCGGGTGCTGCTCACGCCGAAGGGCGGGACCGCGCCGCCGTCGGTGCCGGTGACCGACGCGTTCGTGACCGGCCCCGGCGGCGAGGTGCACGCACTGGTCGCGCGCCCGGCCGACGCGCCGGCCGGTCCGCTGCCCACGGTGTTCAGCGTGCACGGCGGTCCCGCGGCCGCCGACCACGACCGGTTCGCCGCCGACCGGGCCGTCTGGGTGGACGCCGGTTTCGTCGTGGTGCAGGTCAACTATCGGGGTTCCACCGGCTACGGCTCGGTCTGGCGGGACGCGATCGAGGGCCGTCCCGGCCTGACCGAGTTGGCGGACATCGCCGCGGTCCACGACTGGGCGATCAGCAGCGGCCTGGCCGACCCGGCGCGTACCACGATCGAGGGCGGGTCGTGGGGCGGCTACCTGACGCTGCTGGCGCTGGGCACCCAGCCGGAGCGGTGGGCGGCCGGGGTCGCCGCGGTGCCGGTGGCCGACTACGTGGCCGCGTACGAGGACGAGATGGAGCCGCTGCGCGACTTCGACCGCGCGCTGTTCGGTGGGACGCCGACGGATCTGCCGGACCTGTACCGGGAGTGCTCGCCGCTGACCTATGTCGACGCGGTGCGCGCGCCGGTGCTGATCCAGGCCGGCGAGAACGACCCGAGGTGCCCGATCCGGCAGATCAACAACTATCTGGCGAAGCTGGACGAGCGGGGGGCGGCGCACGAGGTGTACCGCTACGACGCCGGCCACGGTTCGCTGGTGGTGGCGGAGACGATCCGGCAGACGGCGATGGCAGTGGACTACATCCGACGGGCGCTCGGCACCTCGACCGAGTGACACCGGCCCCGCTGCCCACCGCGGCCCACGACTGAGGTTCACGACTGAGGTTCACGGACGAGCCTCACGGACGGCTGAGGTTTCCCGGGCGGTGATCACTCCCGCCCGGGAAACCCGTCACTACCAAACCCGTCTCCCACCTGCCCGCGCTCATCCACACCCGATCGAAGTTGTCCACAGCCCCCGGCAAACCGCCCGATGGCTTTCGGCGAGCCGAATAGGCTTGTGCCAGGGGCCGCCCCCTGGGAGGGCGGGGGCTGTCCGCTGCCGCTGCGAAATTGGTCGATGGCCGTGGCGAAATCGGGGGGGTGGTGGTCGGTCAGACGGTGGTGGTGAGGGTGACCGGGATGTTGCCGCGGGTCGCGTTCGAGTACGGGCACACCTGGTGGGTCTTGGCGATCAGGTCGTCCGCCGTGGCCTTGTCGATGCCGGGCAGGTGGGCATGCAGCTCGACCTCCAGGCCGAAGCCGCCACTGTCGTTCGGACCGATGCCGACCCGGGCCGTGATCGTGGTGTCCGAGCCCAGCTTGACCTTCTCGCGCGCGGCGACGCCCTTGAGCGCGCTGTGGAAACAGGCCGAGTAACCGGCCGCGAAGAGCTGCTCGGGGTTGGTGAACAGGCCGCCGGGGCCACCCATCTCCTTGGGAATCGACAACTTCTCGTCGATCACGCCGTCGGACGAGTGCACCTCTCCGTTGCGGCCCTCACCGGTCGCGATCGCCTCCGCGGTGTACAGAACACTCACCGGACACTCCTTCGGGTTGGTCAGCTCGGTCCCGATCACTTCGGACAACCGCCGATCACCCCACGCTAGTCCTCGCCGTGGCCGATCTCACCACGAGCGGAACGCTGCCTCCGGAAGGAGTATCCGGTTGGTTCAGGCGCGGTTGCGGGCGAAGTCGACCACCTGGGCGCCGATCGTGCGCAGCGTCTCGGCCACCTTCTCGTCCGAACAGCCGCCGTCACCGTCGAAGGTGACCTGGCCGGAGTTGACCGCCGCGCCCAACGGCGTCGGCCAGCCGCGCAGCGCGTGCACGATCGAGCGCAGCGCGGTCAACGTGGTCACCGACGCCTGCCAGCCGAACGCCGCCGCCACGCAGCCGACGGCCCGGCCGTCCAGATACGGGCGGGCGTCTTCACGCAGGTCCTCGACGTAGTCCAGCGCATTCTTGAACAGGCCGGACACGGTGCCGTGGTAGCCCGGCGACACCAGCAGCACGCCGTCGGCCGACCGCAGCTCGTCCACCAGGCGCAGCGCCTCGGGTGTCCGGTCGGCCGCGGCCGGATCGTAGAACGGGAGCATCAGCTCCGTGCCGCAGATGATCGAGACCTTCGCCCCCGCGTCCTCGGCACCGGACAGCGCGATCCGCAGCGCGCGCTCCGACTGGGAATCCGCCCGCAGTGACCCACCGATGCCCACCACCCGAACCGTCATAACGACCGATCTTTCCACCACCCCCGCACCCCGCGTATCGGTTACCGACGTATTCCGACTATGTGGACGCGTGGGCAGGAACACGGGTGTTCACCGGCACGGCGCGACACCCCGCCGAGCCGACCGGCCCGTGCGGTGACGGTTACCTACCGGTGAGTCAATAGGCTGTCGGTCACTCGGCCACCGGGAGGCTCGATGTCCACCACGCCAGCGGCGTCCGCAGCGTCACCGTCCTCGGCAGCGCGGCACCAGTTCGGCATCCAGGTCCAGGTCGGCGCCGTCCGGGCGCTCTACGGGATGCCAAGACCGGTGCGTCGACTGCTGGCCGGGCCGCCGGTCGTCCGCGACGGCCAGCAGCTCGACCCGGACCTGCAACTGCTGCTGCGGGTGTACGCACTGGAGAAGCGCAGTATGCGGGCCAACACGGCAACCGCGGCGCGGGCCGCGATGTCCGGCGGCGTGCCGCTGGTGTCCGGGCCGCCGGCCGGCCCGGTGCACACCCGTGAGGTGCTCATCGACGCCGAGGACGGTGAGCTCGCCGGTCGGCTCTACCAGCCGGCGGGTCTGGCACCCGGCTCCCCCCTGGTCGTCTTCTACCACGGCGGCGGCTGGGTGACCGGCGACCTGGACACCCACGACGGCACCTGCCGGCTGCTCGCCCTGCGGGCCGCCACCCGGGTGCTGTCCGTCGACTACCGGCGCGCACCGGAGTACAAGTTCCCCACCGCACCCCTCGACGCGGTGGGAGCCTTCCGGTACGCGGTCCGGCACGCCGGCGAACTGGGCGCCGACCCGCGGGCGATCGCCGTCGCCGGGGACAGTGCGGGCGGCAACCTGGCCGCCGTGGTCTGTCACCAGACCGCGGGCGAACCCGAGCGGCCGGTGTTCGCGCTGCTGTTCTATCCGGTCACCGACGGCACCACCCGGCATCCGTCCCGGGACCTGTTCGGCGACGGGTTCATGCTGACCGACGCGGACATCGAGTGGTTCCTCGGCAACTACGAGCCCGATGTCACCCAACGAGCCGATCCACGGCTCTCGGTGCTGCTCGCGCCCGACCTGTCCGGCTTCCCGCCGACCTACCTGGCCACCGCGGGCTTCGACCCGCTGCGGGACGAGGGCGAAGCGCTGGCCGGGCGGCTGGCCGAGGCCGGTGTGCCGGTGGTCTGCCGCCGACACAGCGACCTGATCCACGGCTTCGCCACCCTGCTGGGCATCGGCGCCAAGGGTCGGGAGGCGGTGATCGAGGCGGCCGGCGCGCTGCGTGCCGGGTTCGCCGTGGCCACCGCGCGGGTGCGCGACGAGTCCTGACCGGTCGGCCCCGGTGGCGAATGACGACGCCACCGGGGCCTGTAGAACCGGCTCCGGGCCGTTCCGGACTCGGCTCACCGGGCGTTCACCCGATGTCAGGTGGCACTCAGGCCGCGGGCGCGCCGACGGGCAGCGGCACCGGCAGCGCCGGCAGGCCGCCCAGCAGGCTGGAGATGAGCGACAGCACCGTGGTCAGCAGCGAGGACACCAGGCTGGTGACGCTGTCCAACAGGCCACCACCCAGCGGCAGTGCGTCGGTGGTCACCTCGTTGAGCTTCTGCACCAGCTGACCGGCGAACTGCTGGGCCCTGGCCACCAGGCTGGTGGTGTCCGAGGCCATGCCGGCCTTGGTCGCGGTGCCGCGCACCAGCAGCAGTTCGGTGATCATCTGCTGGGTGGACGACTTCATGCCGGCCACCTGGGATGCCTTGAAGGACGACTGCAGCTGGTCGTGCAGGCCCTGCAGGGTGGCCGCCTCGGACTGCGCTGTGGATGCCGCCGCCACCGTGGCGGGCGCCGCGGACTCCATCGGGGAGGCGTTGGCCAGGCCGAGCCCGACCACCGACAGGACACTGCTCGCGGCGACTACAGCGATGGCACCAACCGTGGTCTTTCGCATTACTGCCCTCCTGTTGGGCTGAGGAAATAGCCGACGATGTGCGGAGAAAGGCGCTCCACGGTCGATCCGCGAGTGCCTTGGTGGTGATCGCGGGGACCCTCTCTCGTCATCCCGGCCATCGTCAACGCTGATCGACATCCCCGCTACCAGTGCTTACCGAACGAGAAAGATCAAAGTCGCACACGGTGCACGGACATTGTGAAATGTCGGCCCTTTCTCACACCTCACGGCAGTCAAGTCCAGAAAACCGAACACCCATGGATCAACAAAATATGAGGATGTGTATGCATTTGGACACGGGAGAGTGAACACATAACCCAGGAGTGTGTTTGCGGTCGAGCGCCACCGACACGCCGGATATCCCGAGAAACTCACCCGGACGAATGAATCGATCGCCGCGCGTCCGTCCCGACCAGCTCACCGAACCCACTGAGCCGACCAAACTCCCTGGTCAGCTCCCCTTCGCCCGGCGCAACCAGCCATCCACAACCGCGGCGATCCATCCACAGGCCCCGCCGAGCACCCCACCCGGCCGACCAGCACCGATAGACTGGCGCAGGGCCGTTCCCCTGGTGGAGGGTGGGGGCTGGGCTCAGCCGGATGAGCCCGAAAATTTCCGTATTTCCGCTGGTCAGTGGCCTCTTCGGCGGGTGCGACCGGTCATCCCACGGCAGTCGCGACCGCCGACCCGAACCCGGTCGACCAGCCTCAATCCTGGTGGTCGCCGCGCGCGGCCGCGCCAGCCGATCGGCAGTCCGGGCACAGCCCCCAGAACACGACCTCGGCCCCGTCCACCTGATACCCCGACGCGTCAGCCGGGTTGAGGCAGGGCGCGGGCCCGAGCACGCAGTCGGTGTCCTCGGTGTGGCCGCAGACCCGGCAGACCAGATGATGGTGGCTGTCCTCGGTGCGCGTCTCGTATCGCGCGGGATGGCCGGCCGGTTCGATCCGGCGCACCAGCCCGGCCCGGGTGAACGCGTTCAGTACGTCGTAGACGGCCTGGGTGGACACCGCACCCAACTCCGCCCGCACGCCGGCGGCCACCGCGTCCGCCGTGGTGTGCGGATGCTCGGCCAACCACTCCAGGACGGCCAGGCGGGGCGCGGTGAGCCGCAGCCCCGCGGCCCGGAGCAGCTCCTGCGGTGATCCGGATCGCGTCAGTGCCTTCTGGTTCATGGTGATCCCATCCCAGCATGTAATCTGGAACGAGTCAAGAAAACAACCATCCCTAACCAGGTGACGCCTGCGCTAATTCGCTTGTGCCACCGTGACTTCACGGGATCAGATCACAGCCGTGGCGACGCAGACCGAACAACAGAGCAACTACCTGGGCAACTACCGTCGAGTACTGACCATCCCCGGCGTCCGGACGCTGTTGCCGCTGATGTTCGCCGCCCGCATCCCGATCAGCGCCACCTCGATGGTGTTGACCCTGCACGTCGTGCTGCACCTGCACCGCGGCTACGGCGAGGCCGGCCTGGTCGGCGCGGCCGGCACCATCGGCATCGCGGTCGGCTCGCCGCTGATGGGCCGGGTGGTGGACCGCCTCGGTCTGCGGCCGATGGTGGTGATCACCACCATCGGCTACGGCGCCTACTGGCTGACCGCCTGGCTGCTGCCCTACCCGGCGCTGCTCGGCGTCTCCTTCGTCGGCGGGATCGTGGCCCTGCCGGTGATGACCATCGGCCGCCAGTCGCTGGCCGCGCTCGTGCCCGAACAGCACCGCAAGGCCGCCTACTCACTGGACTCCATCTCGGTCGAGATGGCCTACATGGTCGGGCCGGCGCTGGGCGTGCTGATCGCCACCCGGATCTCCACGGTCGCCGCGGTGATCTCGCTGGGTGGCCTGATGGTGCTCAGCGGGATCGTGATCTACCTGGTCAACCCGCCGGTCAAGGCCGCCCACGAGCTGACCGAGCCGGGCGCGGCGCCGGCGGTGCGACCCACCCGGCGGCAGTGGCTGACCGGGCCGCTGGTGTCGATGCTGATCATCTCCTGTGCCGCGGTGTTCGTGCTGGCCGGCACCGAGGTCGCGATGGTGGCGGCGCTGCGCACGTCCGGCGAGGTGAGCTGGACCGGCGTGGTGACCATCGTCTGGTGTCTGGCCTCCGCGGTCGGCGGCGCGGTCTACGGCGGACTCAACCGCACGCCGCCCTCGATCGTGCTGCTCGGCCTGCTGGCCGTGCTGGCCATCCCGGTCGGCCTGGTCGGCGGGCAGTGGTGGGTGCTCAGCCTGGCGCTGCTGCCCAGCGGCCTGATGTGCGCGCCGACCATCGCCTCGGCCGGCGACGCGGTCAGCCGACTGGCCCCGGCGACGGTCCGCGGTGAGGCCATGGGCCTACAGAGTTCGGCGTTCACCCTGGGTGCCGCGCTCGGCGCGCCGGTGATCGGGGTGGTGCTGGACCGGTTCGGACCGGTCGCCGGCTACGCCGCCTCCGGCGTGGGCGCGCTGCTCATCGGCTCGTTCGCCGTGCGTGGCGCGCTGGCCGCGATGCGCCGCAACCGGCAGGCGACGGGCCTACCGACGGTGCTCACCGAGGAAACCCCGGAGGAACTGGCCGGCGACACGATCGGTGTCTGACCGCGGGGTGCGCGCCCTGGCGGAGCGCGCACCCGCGATCGGTCAGCCGTTCGCCGCGATCGTCTCGGCGATCTCGTAGGTGTTCAGCGCCGCGCCCTTGCGCAGGTTGTCCCCGCACACGAAGAAGTCCAACGTGTTCGGGAAGTCCAGCGCCTGGCGGATCCGGCCGACGTAGGTCGGGTCGGCGCCGACCACATCGATCGGGGTGGGGAACTCGCCGGCCGCCGGGTCGTCCACCAGCACCACCGACGGGTGCTCAGCGAAGACCTTGTGCGCGGCCTCCACGGTGATCTCCCGGTCGAAGGTGGCGTGCACGGCCAGCGAGTGGGTGGTGATCACCGGCACCCGCACGCAGGTCGCCGAGACCTTCAGGGCCGGGATGCCGAGGATCTTGCGGGACTCGTTGCGCACCTTGAGTTCCTCGCTGGACCAGCCGTCATCCTTGACCGAACCTGCCCACGGCACCACGTTGAACGCCAGCGGCGCCGGGAACGGTGAGTCCTGTTGGGACAGTCCGGCCGCGGCCAGCGCGGCGCGCACGTCGCCGGACCGGACGCCCACCGGCTGACCGCCCAGCGCGGCCTGCTCGGCGTGCAGCCGGTCGATGCCGACCTGGCCGGCGCCCGAGGCCGCCTGGTAGGAGGCGACGACCAGTTCGGTCAGGTTGAACTCGCGGTGCAGCGCGCCCAGCGCGGCCATCATCGACAGCGTGGTGCAGTTGGGGTTGGCGATGATGCCCTTCGGCCGCCGGCCGGCCTGCTCCGGGTTCACCTCGGGCACCACCAGCGGCACCTCCGGGTCCATCCGGAAGGCACCGGAGTTGTCCACCGCGATCGCGCCGCGCTCGGCGGCGATCGGCGCCCACTTCGCGGAGATCTCGTCGGGCACGTCGAACATGGCGATGTCGACGCCGTCGAACGCCTCCGGGCTCAACGCGACCACGGTCAACTCGTCGCCGCGCACGGTGAACGTGCGGCCGGCCGAACGCGCCGAGGCGATCAGCCGGATCTCGCTCCACGGCACACTGGGCCGGTGGTTGATGATGTCGATCATCACCCCGCCGACCGCGCCGGTCGCACCGACCAGCGCCAGCACCGGACCGTTGGCAGCCATGCCGGTCACCTCCCCGTTCCCGCGTACACAACGGCTTCCTCGTCGCCGCCCAGCCCGAACGCGTCGTGGATGGCCCGCACCGCGTCGTCCACCTGCAGGTCCCGGATGAGCACCGAGATGCGGATCTCCGAGGTGTTGATGATCTCGATGTTCACGCCCGACTTGGCCAGCGCCTCGCAGAACAGCGCGGTGACCCCGGGGTGCGAACGCATCCCCGCGCCGACCAGTGACACCTTGCCGACGTGGTCGTCGTAGACCACCCGCTCGAAGCCCAGTTCGTCGCGCACCTTCTCCAGCGCCGCGACCGCGGTGGGGCCGTTCGTCTTGGACAGCGTGAAGGTGATGTCGGTCCGGCCGGACACGGCGGCGGACACGTTCTGCAGCACCATGTCGATGTCGATCTCGGCGTCGGCCACGGTGCGGAAGATCCGCGCGGCCACCCCCAGGTGGTCGGGTACGCCGGTGATGGTGACCTTGGCCTCCGACCGGTCGTGCGCGACGCCGGTGATCATCGCTTGTTCCACGGGAAGGTCCTCCATCCCTCCGGACACCAGGGTTCCGGGCTTGTTGCTGTAGGAAGAGCGAACAAGGATCGGCACGCCGTAGCGGCGGGCGTACTCGACGCAGCGCAGCATCAGCACCTTCGCGCCGGCCGCGGCCATCTCAAGCATCTCCTCGTAGCAGACCGAGTCCAGCCGGCGGGCGTTCGACACGATCCGCGGATCGGCGGTGTAGACGCCGTCCACGTCGGTGTAGATCTCGCACACGTCGGCGTTCAGCGCGGCGGCGAGCGCGACCGCGGTGGTGTCCGAGCCGCCGCGACCCAGGGTGGTCACATCCTTTGTGTCCTGACTCACACCCTGGAAGCCCGCGACGAGCACGATGTGGCCGGAGTCCAGCGCCTCGCGCAGCCGGCCGGGGGTCACGTCGATGATCCGCGCGTTGCCGTGCGCCGAGGTGGTCAGCACGCCGGCCTGGGAGCCGGTGAACGAGCGGGCCTGCGCACCCAGCGCGCTGATCGCCATCGCCACCAGGGCGTTGGAGATCCGCTCACCGGAGGTCAGCAGCATGTCCATCTCCCGCTCCGGCGGCAGCGGGTTCACCTGCTTGGCCAGGTCGAGCAGTTCATCGGTGGTGTCACCCATCGCGGAGCAGACCACCACCACCTCGTTGCCCGCCTTGCGGGTGGCCACGATGCGTTCTGCCACGCGCTTGATGCGTTCAGCACTCTGGAGTGAGGAACCGCCGTACTTCTGGACGACGAGCGCCACCTGAACCCAACCTCCTCGACCCTGCTCACGACCGGCGCGGCCGCTACGCCCCCGGCAGGCAGCCTACCGACGGCACGCCACACCATTCCGTGTCGCAGACCACGGACCGGGACGGACCGGCCCCTAATCTAGGCAGGACGCGGCCGTCGGGGGCCGCGTCGCAGGCCGTTGGCCAGCGCGGACAGTGGTGAGAGGCGAGGATCGTGCAGGTGTCCACAACCGAGGTCGAGTCGGAACCGACCGATACCGCCGAACTGGTCGACGAGACCGAACTGGTCGCGGACGCGCCGCCGGCCGAGCCGGTCGAGGCCGAGGTCACGGACGGCACGGACGGCACCGCGGTCACGGACCTCGCCGCCGGGTTGCCGGCCTGGCCGGCGTGGCCGGGATCACCTGGCTGGAGCGGTCGCCGGACCTGGCTGCTGCTCTCCCCCGCCGTGGCCTACCTGGCCGTGCGCGCCGTCGGCCTGCTCGTGCTCGCCTGGACCGCAGGCCGCAACAACACCACGGTGGCGCACGCGCTGACCTCCTGGGACGGCCAGTGGTACCTGGGCATCGCCGGTGGCGGATATCACAGCGTGCCGCAGGGACTGGTCGACGCGTTCGGCCGGCGCACCGCGGACACGCCCTTCGCGTTCTTCCCCGGCTACCCGGAACTCGTGCAGTGGATCGGCCAGCTGCCCGGGGTGGGCCTGGTCGCGGCGGCGCTCACGGTCAGCGCGGCCAGCGGGGTGGCGGCGGCCTACGCGCTCCAGCGGATCGGCCGGGTGGTCGGCGGGGACGACCGGGTCGGGCTGATCCTGGTGGTGCTGTTCGCCGCCTCGCCGATGGCGATCACCCTGTCGATGGCCTACTCGGAGGCCACCTTCTGCGCGTTGGCCGCGTGGTCGCTGGTGGGGGTGCTGGAGCGGAAATGGCTGCTGGCCGGGCTGGCGGCGGCCGGTGCCGGGCTGGTCCGGCCGACCGCGGCGGCGCTCGTGTTCACCGTGCTGGTCGCGGCGGCCATCGCGGTGCTGCGTCGGCGGGACAGCTGGCGGCCGTGGCTGGGCGGGCTGCTCGCGCCGGCCGGGCTGGTCGGCTACCTGATCGTGGTCGCGAGCGTCACCGGCAACCTCGGCGGCTGGTTCACCCTGCAGCAGCAGGGCTGGAACTCGAAGTTCGACTGGGGTGCGGCCACCGTGCGGTTCGGCCTGGACGTGCTGGCCAACGGCCGGTCGGTGCTGGAGGTCGGCACCGTCGGCTTCCTGCTCGCGGCGGTCGCGCTGGTGGTGGTGTCGGTGCGGCGCGGGGTGCCCTGGCCACTGGTCGCCTACGGCACACTCGTGCTGATCATCGACGTCGGCTCCAACGGCCTGATGAACTCCAAGGCCCGGCTGCTGCTGCCGGCGTTCACCCTGCTGGTGCCGGTGGCGGTCGGGTTGGCCAAACGGCGGCGGGGCACGGTGCTGGCCGTGCTCGCGGGCGTGGTGCTGGCCAGCGCGTGGTTCGGCGCCTACGCCGTCACCGGCTGGCAGTACGCGATCTGACCTGCGGTACACGATCTGAACTAGCGTGGCGGGGTGACCGAGGAACTGACCGCGGCGGGACCGCACAAGCCGGCGGAGACGAGCGTGCCGGTCCACCCGTTGATCCAGCGGCGGTGGAGTCCCCGGGCGCTGGACCCGGCCGGTGAGGTCGGTCCGGCGCAGCTGCGGGCGCTGCTGGAGGCGGCCCGGTGGGCGCCCTCCTACGGCAACACCCAGCCGGCGCGCTATCTGGTCGGTCGGCGCGGAGACGAGACGTACCAACGCATCCACGACCTGCTCAACCGCGGCAACCGGTCCTGGGCGCACGCGGCGGCGGTGCTGCTGCTCGGGGTCGCGCTGACCCGCAACGAGAAGGGCGAGCTGCGCTACGCCGCGTACGGCCTCGGCATGGCCAGCCAGAACCTGGTGCTGCAGGCGGTGGCCGAGGGCCTCGTCGCGCACCAGATGGCCGGTTTCGACGCCGACGCTGCGCGGACCGTGTTCGGCCTGCCCGAGCACGCGCAACCGCTGGTGGCCATCGCGGTCGGCACCGCAGGCGATCCGGCCACCCTGGACGAGCGCTACCGCGACCGGGAACTCAGCCCACGCACCCGGCTGTCGCTGGGCGAGATCGCCTTCACCGGTGAATGGGGCGAGCCGGCGTTCTGATCTTGCGACGGCCGGTTCAGCCGGCCAGCTTGCGGATGATCCTGGTCACGATCGAGCTGACGACCAGCCAGAAGATCGCGGCCAGGCCGTAGTTGACCAGCACCCGCAGTTTGGCGTCGGTCGGCGTGAACAGATTCTTGAAGCCCCAGGCCAACGGGTCGGACCAGGACGTGATGAAACTGGTGATGCCGCTGTTGGGGTTGGCGCCGCCGATGGTCAGCAGCACCCGGGCCACCAGGATGACCGCCACCACGAGCCCCGCCCACCGCACGACGCCGGCCGCGATGCCGACGATTCGAGCGCGCACGTGGGCGAAGCTGCGGCGGGAAACGTCCTCCTGCTGAGCGTGCTCGGCCATGTCCGGAGTCTTGCACGCGCGCCACGGCGACGCTACGCGCCGGTAACAACAATCCGGTCGCGCCGGTCAGGCGGCCAGCAGCCGGGCGATGAACCCGGTCACCACCAGCCAGAACACCGCCGGCAGGCCGTAGTCGACCAGCACCGCGATGACGTGGTTGCTGATCGTGAAGAGGCCGGGGAAGAACAGCGCCAACGGGTTGGCCAGGGACTGGATGAACCGGAAGAAACCGTTGCCGGGATTCGCGTTGAACAGCAACAACAGAATGAAGACAACCTCGATGAAGGCGAATAAGCCGCCGATGCCAGTAACCACCCGGGCGGCGGTCTGCCGCCCTGAATACCTGCTCCGAGTCACCATACTTGGTAAGTACCCTCACCTTCTCGGCATCAAACTCGCATGTCAAAGCGTTGTTTTCGCTGTTGGGGGGGATTTCCGCGAGGGTAGCGATCCACGATGTGGGCAGCTGGTTTTGGTCCCGGCCGCATCGTGTGGTTAACCTAGGAGCGTGGCACGTGCCCTCCTGCTTCGCCGCCGCGACGGGGTCTGATCGAAGACCGGCCCCCCGTCGCGGTGTTGGCGACCCCGCCGGTTGACCCGTATCGGCAGCAGGGAACGGAACACAGCACATGACCTCCATCCAGGATGGTTTCTCCGCCACGTCCACCAGCCGGCTGCGCACTCCGGCCCGCCCGGCCCCGGCCGACCAGCCCGGCTGGAACGCGCAGCGCGGCAGCACGATGCCGGTGCACCGCTACCGGCCCTTCGACCAGCTCGTCGAGCCCATCTCGGTACCCGACCGCAGCTGGCCCGACGTCAAGATCAGCAAAGCGCCGCTGTGGTGCGCGGTCGACCTGCGGGACGGCAACCAGGCGCTGATCGACCCGATGTCCCCGGCCCGCAAGCGGCGGATGTTCGACCTGCTGGTGCGGATGGGCTACAAGGAGATCGAGGTCGGTTTCCCGGCCGCGAGCCAGACCGACTTCGACTTCGTCCGGGAGATCATCGAGGACGGCGCGGTCCCCGAGGACGTGCGCATCCAGGTGTTGAGCCAGTGCCGGCCGGAGCTGATCGACCGCACTTTCGAGGCGTTGCGTGGCGCGCCCAAGGCGATCGTGCACATCTACAACTCGACCTCGATCCTGCAACGCCGGGTGGTGTTCCGGGAGGAACGCGAGGGCATCAAGAAGATCGCCACGTCGGCCGCGGAAATGGTGCTGGAGCTGGCCGGCCGGCGCCCGGAGACGGACTTCCGGTTCGAGTACTCGCCGGAGTCCTACACCGGCACCGAACTGTCCTACGCGGCCGAGGTGTGCAACGCGGTCACCGAGATCTGGCAGCCGACGCCGGAACGGCCGGCGATCCTGAACCTGCCGGCGACCGTCGAGATGGCCACGCCGAACATCTACGCGGACTCGATCGAGTGGATGAGCCGCAACCTGGAGCGCCGGGACGCGGTGATCCTGTCCCTGCACCCGCACAACGACCGGGGTACCGGTGTGGCCGCGGCCGAACTGGGCTACCAGGCCGGCGCGGACCGGATCGAGGGCTGCCTGTTCGGCAACGGTGAGCGCACCGGCAACGTCTGCCTGGTCACGCTGGGGATGAACATGTTCAGCCAGGGCATCGACCCGCAGATCGACTTCTCCGACATCGACGAGATCCGCCGCACCGTCGAGTACTGCAACCAGCTGCCGGTGCACGAGCGGCACCCCTACGGCGGGGACCTGGTCTTCACCGCGTTCTCCGGCAGCCACCAGGACGCGATCAACAAGGGCCTGGACGCGCTGAAGATGGAGGCCGACCGGGCCGGCGACCCGGTGGACGAGTTCCTGTGGGAGGTCCCCTACCTGCCCATCGACCCCAAGGATGTCGGCCGCAGCTACGAAGCCGTGATCCGGGTGAACTCGCAGTCGGGCAAGGGCGGCGTCGCCTACGTGATGAAGACCGAGCACCAGCTCGACCTGCCGCGCCGGCTGCAGATCGAGTTCTCCAAGGTCGTCCAGACGGTGACCGACAGCGAGGGCGGCGAGGTCAGCCCGGCGCAGATGTGGTCGGTGTTCGCCCGCGAGTACCTGGACAGCGTCGCGCCGCTGTCGGTGGTGCGGACCAGGCTGACCGGCGCGGACAACCCGTCGGACAACGTGGACACGCAGATCAGCGCGGTGATCCGGGTGGAGGACGAGGAGCAGGAACTCGTCGGCCGCGGCAACGGCCCGATCGCCGCGTTCGTGGACGCGCTGGCCGCCGTCGGTTATGACGTGCGGGTGCTGGACTACGCGGAGCACGCGCTGTCGGCCGGTGACGACGCGCGGGCCGCGGCGTATGTCGAGTGCTCGATCGGCGACCGGATCTACTGGGGCGTCGGGGTGGACTCGTCCATCGTCACCGCGTCACTGCGTGCGGTCGTCTCCGCGGTCAACCGCGCCAACCGCTGATTCCCCGGCTGATTTTCCCGGCCCGGCCCGGCGGATTCTCCTCTGCCGGGCCGGCGCTGATCAGCGCAGTTCCGAACCGACCTCACCGGCGGCGGTGCTGGCGGTCTTCTCGACCGGCGCGTCCGGTTCGACAGTCGTGCTCTCGTCCGTCGAACCGGCGGCCTCGGCGGCCTTGGCCTGCAACTCCGCGTGATGCTTCTCCGCGGCGGCCGTCGTCTTGCGCTTGATGATCAGGCCGATGACCAGGCCACCGATCACCGCCAGCACTAGGGCCACGTAGGAGAACCGGGAGAACCATTTGTCGGCGACCTCGCCGAGGTAGTAGACGGCGGCGGTGAGGCCGCCGGCCCAGCAGATGCCGCCGAGCGCGTTGGCCCCGAGGAAGCGGAAGTAGGGCATCTTCAGCGCGCCGGCGAGCGGGCCGGCGAAGATGCGCAGCAGGGCGATGAACCGGCCGAAGAAGACGGCCAACATGCCCCACCGGTTGAAGATCTTCTCGGCGTAGGCGACGTGCGCCGGGCCGAAGTGACTGGGGAACTTGCGGCCGAGCCAGTCGAACAGCGGTTTGCCCCACTTGTGGCCGATCGCGTACCCGATCGAGTCACCGACGATCGCGCCCGCGCTGCCCGCGATGCCGATCCACAGTGGCGAGACGGACAGCGAGTGCGTCGAGGTGAGCAGCGCGGCGGACACCAACACGATCTCGCCGGGAAACGGAATGCCCAGGCTCTCGATCAGCACCACGCCCGCGACCAGCAGATACACCGCCAGCGCCGGAATCGACTCAAGCCACTGGTTGATGTGCACGAACCCACCCCTCATCGGCCGACCCGCTCCCCGGGAAACCGAGGACCGCGCCGTAACAACATCACCACCACGGCAGAACACCCACCCGGCGCATGTCCTGTCCGAGGACAGCGCCCTGTCAGGAGCGGCGTGCTACCGAGCGCGGTTTCCTATCCAGCGCAGTGCCCCTACCAAGCGCAGTGTCCTACCAAGCAAGACGCACCACCCGGTGAGCCACACCCCACTGGCGAACCATCCGAACCGCCAACGCCCCGCACCAGCAACACGTTCCGCACCAGCAACGCAGTTCCGCCCCGCGACAGCCCTCGACCGGACCGGCTCCGCCGAACAGAACAACCCAACGCGCCAGCAAAATCCGCCGCCGGACAGCCCCCACCCTCCCTGGGGGGCGGCCCCTGGCCAGTCTATCGGCCGCGTTGGCGGTTTCGGGGCGGAAACCACTCACCTGTGGACAACCGGGTCGAATGTGCACAAACCCCGGTTCTGCGGAGTGACCACCAGCGGAGACGAGCCCGGACGTGCTATCGAACGGCCGGCCAACCGAACCCACCAGGAGCACGCTGTGGCCACACAGCAGGACGCGGCCACCCGACCGGGGCGACCGCGTCCTTGGACACGCACAAACACGAGCGAGCGAACACGAGCGAACAAAAGAGATTACTTGGTGTCGTCAGCGCCCGACGAAGCCGCCAACTCGGCGGACTCCTCGCGAGTCGCGCTCTTCCGCCGACCGAACTGCGTCGGCAGTTTGGACCGCAGCGAACCCCGAGTCCCGCCGGGCTCGTCGGCCTCGGTCGCGGTGGTGTCCGCGTGTCGACCGGTCGGCTGCTCCGCCGCCTGCTTGGCCGCGGTCCGCTCGGCGGTCGCCTCCGACGCGGCCAGCCGAGCCTGCTCGGCCGACCTCATCCGCTGCGTCTGCTCGGCCTGCTTGGCGTCCTCGGCCTCCCGGGTCTCCGCCAGTCGGGCCTCCTCGGCCTGCTGCTGCTCGACGACCGCGCGCTGCTGCGCGGCGGCCTCCTCGGCGGCAGCCTCCTCGGCCTCCTGCCGGGCGATCGCCGCGTTCGCGTCCCGGATGCCGACCACGCTCAGCCGGCCCAGCGCGCTCGCGGCGAGGAACAGCACGACCACACCGAGGCCGTAGAAGAAGCCGATCTCCTGCGCGACCCGGCTGACCGTGGTCGCACCGGTCGGCGTGCCGGCCTGCGACACCCCGTGCGACCAGAGCTGGCTGATCGACGGACCGACCAGGAACCACGCGCCACCCAGGGCGGCCAGCCAGCTACCCCACAGGGCGGCGGCGCGGTTCGTGCTGCCCAGCGTCGTCAGTCCACCGAGCACCACGGCGGCCGCGGGTACGACCTCGAGCCACAACCGGCCCCACGTCATTGTCCAGGTAACTTCGGGCGTGTACGAATAACCAAAATGCGGCCCGACAAACGGAATCAACCCGCCCCAAATGCCGAGCAATACCAAAAGCACACCGCTGAGCGCGCCCCTGCTGCGCGGCACCCGCCAGCCGGCGGCTCGTAGATGACCGCCTCGGGCGTAACTGGTGGCCGTGGCCATCGTCGATCACCTCTCGCCTGTTCGGTTTCCCATTCGACGTGGCGTTTTCCTTCGGGACGACACGTCGTACCGCGACGCCGCACCCCGAAATCCGGTGTCGGCGAAATCGGTCATTTTCTACAGAGGGAAATACCCGAGACCACGGAGGGTTAAACCGCAGGTGGCAGAGGGTCAGCGTCAGCCGCGGGCGAGTTCGCTCGCGCGCAGTTCGGCCAGCGCCTTGGTGAGCGTCCGGTCGTCGGCGGGCGTGGCCATCAGATAGTCACCGTGCGTGCAGGTGAGGGCCCGGCCGCGGTCGGTGTCCAGCACCGTGAAGGTGCGGTTGGACCGGTGCCGCACACCGTGCCGGTCCCGGACGGTCACCCCGAACATGGCGCTGCGCAAGCGTTTGCTGCTGGTCAGTCCGGCGAACATGGCCGCGTCAACCGGGGCGACACCGCGGGCGGTCAGCCCCTCGACGAGACCTTCGTCGACGTCCTGCCCGCGCTCCATCGAGGCCAGCATCGCCCGGTCCACCTCGGCCGCGGGCAGGCTCACCGCGACCCCGTTGGCCGGCCGGGTCCTGGGCAGCAGGCCGACCAGGGCGGCACCGGTGGCGTCCTCGGCCCAGGTGCCGGGCAGCCGGCGCAGCACCACCCGGTCGCCACTGACCATCCCGATCACCACGACTCCGCCGCGCACGGTGGCCGCGGCGCGCACACCGTGGCAGTGACCGTCGGTATGGCGCAGCTCCAGTTCGAACGGCGAACTGGTGAGCACGCCGAGCACCTGACGAAGCTCAGGGTTCAGTTCGCCGCGCGGGCCGAGCAGCCCGCGCGACCGCAACCGGCCCGCCGGACCGGTGGCCGCGGGCCAGCCATGATCACGCACCGTGAGTGCGCTCAGCGCGGCCGGCAGTGTGGGCAGACTGGATCGCTGCCAGACAAAGCCGAGTTCCGCACGGTCCAGTTCGATGCGCACCGCGCTCAAACCGGTATCAGCCACGAGTAGACCACCCCTGGTGTTCGTCCCTGTGCACGCCGTGATGGAGGTTAATCCTATTGTGCTAATCGAGGAAGACCCAAAAGCCTTGTCACACGATCGGGTGACAGATTCATTTCCGGCTAGCCACGCATGGCATACCGACAGCTCCGTAAGTGTTCGACCAGACTGTCGGTGACCGCGCGGGTGAACGCGATCTCGACCCGCTCCGACTCCGTCGGCCCGAGGTGCAGGTAGACACCCATCGGGCCACCGGTCAGCTGCGCGGCGAACTCCCGCTCGGAGTACGGCACCACGCCGGGTTCGGCGTGCGGGTGCACGCCCAGCAGGAATTGGCCACGCTGTTCGTGCCAGCACGGCACGGCACAGACCCCGTCGTCCTCCAGGGTGGTGGTCAGCACGTCGACCGCGTCCGCGACCAGCGCGACCGAGAAGCGCGTCACCGACGCGAGGTGCACCCACAGTCGACGGTGCGACGCGCCCAGTTCGACCTGCGTCGTGCACGTTCGATAGCCGGGCAGGTACCCGGTGAACAGTCGACAGGTGCTGAGGTCTCGCCCCTCGGCCATAGCTCCGATCATCCACCATTCGAGTGAATTTTGAACGGTGGGGTACCCCATCCGGTGTTTCACACTTCTACCCAAAGTGTGAAACACCGGGGGGTCAGATCGTGCGTCGGCCGGACAGTGCTCTACCCAGCGTCAACTCGTCGGCGAACTCCAGGTCCCCGCCCATCGGCAGGCCGGAGGCCAGTCGGGTCACCGTCAGGCCGGGGAAGTCGCGCAGCATCCGGACCAGATAGGTCGCGGTCGCCTCGCCCTCGGTGTTCGGGTCGGTGGCGATGATCAGCTCGCTGATCTGCGTGCCGTCCTCGGTGGACGAGCCGATCCGGGTCAGCAGCTCACGGATGCGCAGCTGGTCGGGACCGACGCCGGACAACGGGTCCAGCGCGCCGCCGAGCACGTGGTAGCGCCCCTTGAACTCGCGGGTGCGCTCGACGGCCACCACGTCCTTGGGTTCCTCGACCACGCACACCACGGTCAGGTCACGGCGCTGGTCGGCGCAGATCCGACAGCGGGTGTCCGCCGAGACGTTGCCGCAGATCTCGCAGAACACCACGCCTTCCTTGACCCGCTGCAGGGCGTCCTGCAACCGGGAGATGTCCGCCGCGTCGGCGGCGAGCAGGTGGAAGGCGATACGCTGCGCACTCTTCGGACCGACGCCGGGCAGCCGGCCGAGTTCGTCGATCAGGTCCTGTACCGGGCCCTCGTACACGGTCGTGTGTCCTAGAAGCCGGGCAGCCCGAGCTCGCCGAGGCCACCGCCAAGGCCGCCACCCAGCCCACCAGCCAGCGGTCCCATCTTCTGCGCGGCCAGGTTCTGCGCCTTGCTGTTGCCGTCCCGGACCGCGGCGACCACCAGGTCGGCCAGCGTCTCGGTGTCCTCCGGGTCGACCACCTTCGGGTCGATGGTCAGGCTCTTCAGCTCGCCGCCACCGGAGACCACGGCGGTGACCAGGCCACCACCGGCGCTGCCGGTCACCTCGGCCTCCGCCAGTTCCTGCTGCGCGGACATGAGCTGCTGCTGCATCTGCTGCGCCTGCTGCAGGATCTGCTGCATGTCAGGCATTCCACCGGGCTGCACCGCAGCTCCTCTCCTCTTGTCGTGACCTGAAACCAGCTTACGGCGTGCCTGCCACCGACCGCGCTGCTACCGTGCGCACCCGTGTCGAGCAGAGCACGTCTGGCCCTGGTAGCCCTGACCGCCGCCACGGTCTGCCTGGCCGGATGCGGCAGCGGCACCACCGGTTCCGCCACGGCCGCCCTCAGCAGCACAGCCGCCACGGTGACCAGCACAAGCGCCGCTGCCCTGCCGCCACTCGTCACGACCACGCCGCCGACGACGCCCACCACGGCCACGCCCAGCACGAGCAGCACGACGACGCCCGGTCACGGCCAGGTCGTCGTGCTCGACCCGGGTCACAACGGCGGCAACGCGACCCACACTGCGGAGATCAACGCGCTGGTGCCGGCCGGTCGCGGCCAGAGCAAGGCGTGCAACACCACCGGTACCTCGACCAACGCCGGCTATCCCGAGCACGCGTTCAACTGGGACGTGGCCAACCGGGTGCAGGCCGAGCTCGTCGCCGACGGCTACAAGGTCATCCTGACCCGCCCCAACGACACCGGCGTCGGCCCGTGCGTCAACCAGCGCGCCGCGATCGGCAACGACGCGCAGGCCGCCGCGGTGGTCTCCATCCACGCCGACGGCTCGGACAGCGCGGGCGCGCACGGTTTCCACGTCGAATACTCCGCACCCGCGCTCAACGCGAGCCAGGGCCCGCCGAGCATCAGCCTGGCCACCCGGCTGCGGGCCAGCATGCAGGCCGCCGGCTTCAGCCTGGCCAACTACATCGGCAAGCAGGGTTTGTTCGGCCGACCCGACCTGGGCGGTCTGAACCTGTCCGACCGCCCGACCGTGCTGATCGAGTGCGGCAACATGCGGGACGCGGGCGACGCCGCCGTACTGTCCAGCGCGGCCGGCCGGCAGCGGATCGCGGACGCGATCACCGCCGGGATCGTCAGCTACCTGCCGGGCTGAGGAGCGTCAGCCCAGCCGGCGGGCGCCGAGTTGCTTGGTCAACAGGTCGATCTTGACCGCGTCCAGCGGCAGTTCTGTCGACGCCGCCGGCGCGGCTCCCCCGACCGGTTCGGCCAACGGGGTTACCGCAGCCGGCGGGGCGATCGACGCGCGGCGCATCGGCGGCCCGTCCGACTCGATCGGGTCAGGCGGCGGTTCGTCCTCGTCCGGCGGTTCCGGCGGGGGCGGCACGTCGGCCTCGCGCGCGGCGACCCGGGGGGCCGGCGGGGGCGTGATCTCGGTAGGGCGCTGCGATTGGGAGGGCCGGGTGGGCGCCTCGGCCGTGGGTCGGGCCGGCCGGGCGGCCGGGCGGCGGGCCGCGCCGGGACCGTCCGGGGGCGCGCCGCCGTCGCCGTGCACGCAGCGCACCTGCCAGTCGCCGCTGAGCAGGTCGTGCAGGACACCGCGGATGACATCGGCCCGGGACTCCTGGCCGAGTTGGCGGGCCAGGCCCGGGGTGGGCATGGCCAGCACCAGCGTGTTGCCCTCGACCGCTTTGACCGTCGCGTTCTGCAGCAGCGCGAACGTCGGTTTGCTGCGCTGGCCGACCTGGCTGACCAGTTCCGGCCAGATCTGCCGGACCGCGGTGCTGTCCACCGCGCCGGGCGCGACCGCGACGGCAGGCTCGGCGGGCACCGACTGAGCAGCCGCCGGTTCGGGGGTGGCCGGCTCGGGTGCGGCCGGTTCCTGTGCTGCCGGTTGCGGCGTCGGCACGGTGACCTGCGGCAGGGCCACCGGTTCGGGTGCCGGTGTCGGAGCGGGCGCCCCGGCGGGCTGCCGGGAGGGCCGTTGGAAAGCCGGTCGCTGACCGTCCGAAGTGGACTGGGGAGGTTCGCCGGCAGACACCGCGGCGGGGGTGGGTGCCGGTGAACCGGGCGCCAGGGTGACCCGGCGCTCCAGGCCCTCCAGCCGTTGCAGCACCGCGGCATCCGTCGCCGCGGCTGCCGGCAGCAGCATCCGCGCGCAGAGCAGTTCGACCAGCAGTCGGGGCGCGGTGGCACCGCGCATCTCGATCAGCCCGGCGTGCAGGATCTCCGCGTAGCGGGTCAACGTGGCCGGCCCGAGCCGGTCGGCCTGCGCGCGCATCCGGCTCAGTTCGTCCTCCGGCGCGTTGACCAGGCCACGGTCGGCGGCGTCGGGCACCGCGCAGAGCAACACCAGGTCCCGCAGCCGCTCCAGCAGGTCGGTGGCGAACCTGCGGGGATCGTGGCCGGCCTCGACCAGTCGGTCGACGGTGCCGAACACGGCCGGCCCGTCGCCGGCGGCGAACCCGTCCACGATGTCGTCGATGAGCCCGACATCGGTGACACCGAGTAGCGCGACCGCCCGGTCGTAGGTGACCCCGCCCGGGCCCGCGCCGGCCAACAGCTGGTCGAGCACCGACTGGGTGTCCCGGGCCGAGCCGCCACCGGCCCGGATCACCAGCGGATAGACCGCGGGCTCGACCTGCACACCCTCGGCTTCGCAGTTGCGCTCCAGCAGGGCCCGCATGGCGCCGGGCGGGATGAGCCGGAACGGGTAGTGGTGGGTCCGCGACCGGATGGTGGCCAGCACCTTGTCCGGTTCGGTGGTGGCGAAGATGAAGACGAGGTGCTCCGGCGGCTCCTCGACGATCTTGAGCAGGGCGTTGAAACCCTGCGTGGTGACCATGTGCGCCTCGTCGATGATGAACACCCGGTAGCGCGACTCGGCCGGCGCGTAGAACGCCTTGTCCCGCAGCTCACGGGCGTCGTCGACACCACCGTGGCTGGCCGCGTCGAGTTCGACGACATCGACGCTGCCGGGGCCCTCCGGGGCCAGCCCGACGCAGGAGTTGCACACGCCGCACGGGTCGGGCGTGGGCCCGTTCACACAGTTGAGCGATCGGGCCAGGATGCGCGCACTGGAGGTCTTGCCACAGCCGCGCGGGCCGGAGAAGAGGTAGGCGTGGTTGATCCGCTTGGCCGACAGCGCGATCCGCAGCGGTTCGGTGACGTGCTCCTGTCCGACCACCTCGGCAAAGGTCGCCGGACGATACTTGCGATACAGGGCGAGCGCCACGCAGGCAGCGTACTGGGAGCCACCGACACGGGCGGACCGGGAGGGTGAGAGGGCCCCGAACGAAGGGGACCCCGCGCACCTGCCAGAGCCCGCTTATCCTTGCTGCCTTCCGGCCCTGGGGAGGTTCGCGAGATGAACACCGCGCGGGGTCCGTTGGTCAGTGTAGTGGACGCCCGGAGGGCTCCGTGGACCGGAGAGCGGGTCATCAGGACACAAGCCGGATGCGATGCGGAAACACCCTGGTCACACCACGTTCTTACCGTCGAAGACAGGGACCGGCGGCCTTACCGTCGAAAGACAGGGACCGACGACGGAACGGAGACGATGATGTGTGAATCGTGCGCCGAGTGCGGTCACGTCAGCATGACGTCGCCATCGGATGACTTCTGTTCGGATGTCTGTCAGCAGCACTGGCACGCGAAGCGGACGGTCGGCTACCCAGCAGCCGACCAGACTCCGGTGCCGGCCCAACTCACCGCGGTCGCCCGTCGCTGGCGAGCAGCCTGATCCGCGGTAGCAGGCACTGACCTACTCGGTCTCGGCGCGCACCCAGGCGAAATAGCCCGGGTTGCCGTCGACGATCGGTGTAGCCACGACCTCCGGCACGTCGTAACCGTGCCGGGCGGTGAGGTGCGCGACCAGTTCGGGCACCAGGGCGGTCCGGGTCTTGACGACCAACTGCCACTCCGGTTCGACGCGGATCTCGCCGTCCCACCGGTACACGCTGCGGATCGGGCCGACGATCTGCGCGCAGGCCCCGAGCCGAGCCTCGACGATGCCTCTGGCCAGCCGCTCCGCGTCAGCCGCCGAGTCCGTCGTGGTGACCACCTGGCTGAACTCGCTCACCCGGCCACGCTAGCGGCCGACGCCGCACCCGTCCCGCCGCCGGGCGCCGCGGACAACCGGGACAATAGGACGGGGAGCAAGGAGGAAACCAGCGTGGATGAGCCCGCGGTGCGCTCGCTGACCAGCAAGGTCGAGGCCGCTGTTTCCGGGGCGATCGACCGAGCGCTGCCGGACCTGGCCGGAGCCGACCCGGTGGTGCGGCGATCCGAGCACGCGGACTTCCAGTCCAACGCCGCCCTCGCCCTGGCCAAGCGCGCCCGCAGCAAGCCCGCCGAAGTAGCCACCGCCGTGTCCGGGGCGCTGCGCGCCGAACGCGGCGGGCTGATCGACGAGGTCACCCTCGCCGGACCGGGTTTCCTCAACATCACCATCGCCGACCGGGCCATCTGGGACCAGGTCGGCGCGCGGCTGGCCGGCCCGCGACTGGGCATCGGCACGCCCGAGCGGGGCCGGCGCACGGTGGTCGACTACTCCGGGCCCAACATCGCCAAGGAAATGCACGTCGGGCACCTGCGCACGACGATCATCGGCGACGCCCTGGTCCGGTTGCTCGGATTCCTCGGTGCCGAGGTGCTCCGGCAGAACCACCTCGGTGACTGGGGCACCCAGTTCGGCATGCTCATCGAGTACATCGACGAGCACCCGGAGCTGAGCTGGCGGCACGACCAGCTCACCGAGGGCACCTCCACGGTCTCCGCGCTCGACGGCCTGTACCGGGCGGCGCGGGCCGCCTTCGACACCGACCTCGGGTTCGCCGACCGGGCCCGGTCCCGGGTCGTCGCGCTGCAGGCCGGCGACGCCGCGACAGTCGCCCGGTGGGGGGAGATCGTCACCGAGTCGGAGTTCGCCTTCCGGCAGATCTACGACCGGCTGGGCGTGCTGCTGGAGCCCGAGGACTCGGCCGGTGAGTCGTTCTACAACCCGTGGCTGTCCGAGGTCGTCGACGAGCTGACCGCGGCGGGCATCGCGGTGGAGAGCGACGGCGCGCTGGTCGTGTACTCCCAGGAGGTGACCGGGCCGGACGGCAACCCGGTCATCCTGATGCTGCGCAAGAGCGACGGCGGCTACGGATACGACACCACCGACCTGGCGACGATCCGCTACCGCACCCAGGTGCTCAAGGCCGACCGGCTGCTCTACGTGCACGACTCGCGGCAGGCCCTGCACTTCCGGCTGATCTTCGAGGCGGCCCGGCGGGCCGGCTGGCTGACCGACGGGATCGAGGTCACCCACGCCATGTTCGGCACGGTCCTCGGCCCGAACGGCAAGCCGTTCAAGACCCGGTCGGGGGACACGGTCAAGCTGATGGACCTGCTCGACGCGGCCGTCGACAAGGCGCGGGCCACCGTCGAGGAGAAGGGCCACGACCTCACCGAGGCGGAGCTGGACCGGATCGCCGAGCAGGCGGGCATCGGCGCGGTGAAGTACGCCGACCTGTCCACGTCCCGGACGAAGGACTACATCTTCGACGTGGAGCGGATGGTGTCCTTCGCCGGCAACACCGGCGTGTACCTCCAGTACGCCCACGCCCGGATCTGCTCCATCCTGACCCGCGCCGGCGACGCGAGCGCCGAGATCGACCCGACGCTGCCCCTGCACCCGGCCGAACGGACCCTCGTCCTGGAGTTGGACGCGTTCGGCGACGTGCTCGCCGAGGTCGGCCAGGTGCTGGAGCCGCACCGCCTGTGCGGGTATCTCTACGAGCTGGCCAGGGCGTTCACCGGCTTCTACGAGGCGTGCCCGGTGCTGCCGGCCGAGCCGCCGGTCCGGGCCAACCGGCTCGCCCTGTGCCACCTGGCCGCCGACACCCTGCGGCAGGGTCTTGGGCTGCTGGGCATCGCGGCGCCGGAACGGATGTAGCGCCGGTGAAGGCCGCCGAACTGAAGAAGTCGTGCCTCGCTCTGGCGGGTGCGGTCGAGGAGTTCCCCTTCGGCGAGGCCAGCAGCGTGTTCAAAGTGGCCGGCAGGATGTTCGCGTTGACCCCGCTGCGGGCCCAGCCGCTGTGGGTGAACCTGAAGTGCGATCCGGACATCGCGGTCCAGCTGCGTGGCCAGTATCCGGCGATCACGCCCGGCTACCACATGAACAAGCGCCACTGGAACACCGTGCTGCTGGACGGTTCGATCCCGACCCGGCTGATCCGCGAACTGATCGAGGACTCCTACGACCTGGTGGTCGCCGGACTTTCGCAACGGCAGCAGGAAAAGCTGCATTGGGTCGGCCTCACCCGAGGGTGAGTCACCGGGGTGCCACTCCCGGGGCCACCACTCCGCCAGTTCGCGACGAAGGGCAACTTGCCAACCGTCAATTGCACACCACCCAACTCCGCAGGTCAGTGATCCGCTGGGAGCATTTCCGTCGGGCAGATCGCACAACTCGGAAGGAACCGTCGAAGCCCTCAGGGATGCCGTTCACTCACCACCACACACTTCACCGAGTACGTCGAGCTGGTCAAAGGTGACGACACGATCCAGGGCGATCCAGCGTTCGGAATAATTGACGAGCTGTTTTTCTGCGTCGACGAATACTTCGAGGACCGCGACGACACGCCAGAAGAACGCGCCCGCGAAGCCGAGAAACTACGAGCCCACGCAGCGGACGCCCTGGGCAGTCTGTTGGCACTGTCGACCGAATCCAACAATCAGTAACGTGCCCAGATGGCACCACTCAGTAATACTCGCGGATGTAGCCAAGGGCACGCTCGACGACGACGTCGCGGATCTCGAACTTGATGCAGAGCTTCACGAAGCAGTCGGAACTAGCGATGCGACACTCATCGGTTGGCCTCCGCAGTGGCCACGTCGTGGTTGACCTTTACGCGAGTAGCAGAGGGCGCCTCAACCGGCCCGTTCGATGACGAGCCGCAGCTAGTTAGTCCATTCGGGCGAATTGATCGACGCGAGGCTAACAGAAATGGATCTCGGAGAGACCACCCCAAGTGGGCTAGCGCTCGCACTCAATACCCAACGATGAGAAAGAAGCAGGATGTCCGGCGAGTTCACAGCATTGTCGGCATGGGCGAAGTCGCTGTGCAACGACCACGGTGAACTGACGCACTGGTTGCCGCTGCACCAGCACCTCGACGACACCGCCGGCATCGCTGGCGAACTGGTCGACCACTGGGTATCCCCGCAAGTACTCGCCCGAATCGCGATCGACCTACCCGACGGGCTGGCCGGTGTCCGTCGGATCGCCCATTGGCTGGCCGCGGTCCACGACGTCGGAAAAGCAAGTCCGGCCTTCGCCGTCCAAGTCAAACAGTTGGCTGACCGGATGCACAAATATGGCCTCATCGCTTCTCCCGCACTGGCCCGAGATCCGCAGCGGTCACGCGTCAACCATGCCCTCGTCGGGCACGTCACGGTGCAGGATTGGCTGGTCAGCGAGCACAACTTCCCCCGACGCACGATCGCCGCACAACTGGCCGGAGTCGTCGGCAGCCACCATGGCGTGACACCGGAGGGCGTCCAGTTGACCCTTGTCCGGGAGCGACCGGATCTAACCGGAACGGGCACGTGGGAACATGCGCGCGTCACACATCTGGAACGGGCCACGGCTGGTGTCGGTGGTCCGGACGTCCTGCGCACATATCGAGATGTAGTGCTCAGCAAGCCAAGTCAGGTGCTGCTGACCGCGATCGTGATCGTGGCCGACTGGATCGCCTCCAACCCTCACCACCTTCCGCTGTATCCGATCAGCGAAACAGATCGACCACCCGAGACACCGGACGCGAGCCGTACCGCCCATCGGGTCGCGCGTGGCTGGAAGCGGCTCGATCTGCCGCCGCGATGGGCAGCGCAAGCATTGGGGACAGACGTCGACCAGGTGTTCCGTGATCGTTTCGACCGGCCCGACGACCAGCCCCGACCGGTGCAGCGGGCCGCGGTCGAGGTGGCGGCTGCCCAAGCCGGGCCGGGACTGGTGGTGATCGAGGCCCCGATGGGCGCCGGGAAAACCGAGGCAGCGCTGCTGGCCGCGGAGGTATTGGCGCACGCGTCGGGCGCGGATGGCTGTTTCGTCGCGCTGCCGTCTCAGGCCACATCGGACGCGATGTTCGATCGGGTGCTGCGCTGGCTGGATGTGTTGCCCGGCCGGGTCGATGGTGCCGATGTAACGGTCAATCTCGCGCACGGCAAAGCGCACCTCAATGACACCTACGCCGGATTGGTCAGCGATGGCCAGTTCACTGCCATCGGCGAGACCGACGAGGGTGCGTTGATTGCTCATCAGTGGCTCAGCGGCCGCAAGAAAGCAGTACTTGCCTCCTTTGTGGTGGGCACGATCGACCAAGTGCTGTTCGCCGGCTTGAAGAGCAGGCACCTGATGTTGCGTCACCTCGCGCTGGCCGGCAAGGTCGTGATCATCGACGAGGTCCACGCCTACGACGTGTACATGTCGCAATACCTTGATCGGGTGCTGCACTGGCTGGGCGCCTACCGAGTCCCGGTCGTTCTGCTGTCTGCGACACTGCCCGTCGCTCGGCGCGGAGAACTGTTGCGCGCCTACGACTCCGGAGCCCAGACACCGACATCAGCAGGCACCGACCACGATCCCGGCTACCCCGTTGTCCTGAGTTCAGGGAACCGTCCCCCGCACCCGGTGGAATTCTCCCCTGAGCGCACTACGGTGCACCTTGACCACCTGGCCGACGATCTCGACGCCCTGGTGGACCACCTGCGCGCTCATCTGGTTGAGGGTGGCTGCGCGGTGGTGGTCCGCAACACGGTGGCGCGCGTGCAGGAGACAGCGGATCGTCTGGCGGACGAATTCGGGATCGACCAGGTGACGGTGAATCACTCGCGGTTCCTCAGCTGTGACCGCGCCCGTATCGATCGTCAACTCCTGCGCCAGTTCGGGCCGCCGGGCACCGACACCGCTCGGCCGCCGCTACACATCGTTGTCGCCTCGCAGGTGGTCGAGCAGTCCCTGGATGTGGATTTCGACCTGTTGGTCACCGATCTCGCTCCGGTCGACCTCGTGCTGCAACGGATGGGCCGGCTGCATCGCCACCGCCGCGACCGACCCACCCCCGTGACTCAGGCCCGGTGTGCCCTGGTGGGTGTGGAGGACTGGTCGGGTACACCGGTCACGGCGGTCCGGGGATCGCGTCGCGTATACGGCGAGCACCCGCTGTTGCGGTCCGCTGCCCTGTTGACAGACCGAACCTCGATCACGCTGCCCACCGAGATCGCGCCGCTGGTCCAGCGGGCCTACGACGAGCACCGACTCGGCCCCGCCAGTTGGCAGGATCTCATGGAGAGTGCCCGCGTAGCCGCCGAGCATCGATCCCGGGCACGTCAGGAGCGGGCCCGGGATTTCCTGCTCGGCGAGACAACGCCCAACAACCGTGGACTGGTCGGCTGGCTACACGCCGGGGTCGGCGACGCTGACGACGACCACCGCGGCCTGGCGCAGGTCCGTGATGGCGAGGAGACCCTCGAAGTTCTCGTGGTCCAGCGTGACGCTGACGGCGGACTGCTCACCCCTGCGTGGATCGAACGCGGCGCCGGGCAGCAGATCCCGCTCGATCTGGCGGTGGAGCCCGAGCAGGCGCGGGTGATCGCGAGTTGTTCGTTGCGGTTGCCGTTGGCGTTGACTCACCCCGGCGTGATCGACGATGTGATCGCGACGCTGGAGGCCAACCAGTTCTCCAGTTTCGGTCAGTCGCCGACGCTGGCCGGACAGTTGGTGCTCGTCCTCGACGCCGACCGGACCGCCCTGCTACACCACGGCGCGGCGAATTTTCGGCTCACCTACGACCCTCATCGAGGACTGACCCATGAACACGGATGAGCCTGCCACCTACGACCTGATCGACCAGCCGTGGCTGCTGGTCCGCAGACTTGATGGCAGCCAGGACGAACTGTCCCTGCTCGGCGTCTTCGAGCAGGGACATCTGCTGGCCGGCCTGGTCGGTGATGTGCCAACGCAGGTCTTCGCCCTGACCCGCCTCCTGGTGGCAGTCCTGCACCGCGCCGTCGCCGGGCCCCGCGACCTCGACCACTGGGAACAGCTGTGGAACGCCTCCGAACTGCCCTGTCCCGACATCCGGGCCTATCTGACGGCTCACCGCGCGCGATTTGATCTCCTGCATCCGGCCACCCCATTTCTGCAGGTGGCCGGACTACACACGGCCAAGGGCGAGGTGTCGGAGCTGAGCAAGCTCATCGCGGACGTCCCCAACGGCAGACCGTTCTTCTCCACCCGCCTTGGCCCTGTCCCGTCGTTGTCCTTCGCCGAGGCCGCGCGCTGGGTTGTGCACTGTCACGCCTTCGATCCCTCCGGCATCAAGTCCGGCGCCGTGGGCGACCCGAGAGTCACGGGCGGCAAGGGCTATCCGATCGGCACCGGATGGAGCGGCTTCCTGGGCGGAGTAATGCCCGAAGGAGCCACCCTGCGGGAGACCTTGTTACTCAACCTGATCGCCTGTGACTTCGGCGACCTGGCCCAATGGCGCGACAGTGACGCCCCGGCGTGGGAACGCACGGCGGTCGGTGCCGCCGAGGAGACACCTGATGGTCGTGCGCCGACCGGACCGACCGACCTCTACACCTGGCAGAGCCGACGAATCCGACTGGAGCACGACGGCGCGGCGGTCACCGGTGTGCTGATCTGCAACGGGGAACGCATCGCCCCGCAGAACAAGAACATCATCGAGCCGCACACCGGGTGGCGGCGCAGCCAGGCCCAGGAGAAGAAGCGCCGCCTGCCTCAGGTGTACATGCCCCGCGAACACAATGCCGAGCGGGCGATCTGGCGAGGTCTGGAGTCCCTGCTACCGGCGGCGCGCACGGTCCAGGGCCACGACGCTGCGGCGGATCTGGCGCCGGTGGTGCTGGAGTGGATCAGCTACGTCACCGAGGAGGTCCTCGGACCGGATCACGTGGTCCAGTTGCGCACTCTGGGCATGATCTACCGCAACAACAGTTCGGTAACCGACGAGATCGTCGACGACGCGCTGGCGCTGCGCACGGTCTTGCTGGCCCACAACGCCCAGCACCTGGTCGGGGTCGTCCTGGCCTGTGTCGCCGCGGCCGAAGCCGCCGCATGGGCACTGGGCTCGCTGGCACTCGACGTCGCCCACGCCAGTGGGCAACGCCCCCCGAAAACACCCGGACGCCCCGAACCTCACGAGATCGGTCCGAAGACCCGCGCCATCGAACTGGCCTTCGTCGAACTCGATGGCCTGTTCCGCGAATGGATCGCCCGGCTGGGCCCTGCCGGCGATCCGACCGACGAACAAGCGGCCTGGCACCGCACGGTGAAGCAGGTCATCGACGTGTTGGCGGCCGACGTGCTGGCACAGGCCCCGATGACGGCCTGGGTGGGCCGCACCGTCAAGGGCGGGCAGAAACGATTGGTCACCTCTGCGCAGGCGGACCTGCGGTTTCGACGCGAACTACGCACCGCCGTGCCGCTGGCCTATCCGCCACAGGACAAGGACACCACGAACGAACCACACGGCGCCACCGCCTCCGCATGACCACAACGGCAGCACGTCAGACGAAGGGAACCTCGGTGTCCGAACAGAACTCCTCGCGTGCGGCCTGGGCTCCGCCACTGGGCAGGGTAGGGACCATCGTGGACGAACGGATCGACCGTCTCCAGCGTGACGCGCTGAAGAACCGGTCAGCCGCCGTCGCCGCACTGGCCCGCCTGCGCCGGGCCGTCGGCAAGCCGCCCGGCAGCCTCGGCGACATCCTCGAATACACCCTGGCACCGGAGTTCGTGGGCCCCCACGCCGGTGACACGGCGACTCCCCAGGAGATCGCCGCGCACGTCAGCATGACCCTCTACGCCGTACATCAGCAGTCGCAGCCCGTGTGGATGCACCGCCGGGGTTACGGCCTGGGCCGGTCGATACGTCAACTCCGTCGGGATACGGGACTGGGCGAACCCGGATCACCGCCCGACGCGGTGCTGCGCCGCTTCCATGCTCTGGGAACCGCGGACAGCCTGGAAGAACTGGTCCATCACGCCCGCGGCATGGTCCAGTTGCTGCGCGGGCAGCAGATCCCTTTGGACTACGGCGTGTTCGCCGATCAGCTGGTGCGCTGGCAGGAGGGCGGCGGCCCGGCGAAGGTGCGGCTGGTGTGGGGACGGGACTTCTACCGCCCACCGACCACCACCACGCGCGCCGATGGACAGTCAGAGCCGCTGTCCACCGAGCAGTCCGTCCCCGAATCCGCCTAACACACGACCAGCACCGCGTCCGCGACGACGCGTGCCGCATTCCTGGAGGTAATCAGCGTGCTCCGCACCATTGTCGACATCCACGTCATCCAGACCGTGCCGCCCAGCAACATCAACCGCGACGACACCGGCAGCCCCAAAACCGCCGTCTACGGCGGGCAACGACGAGCGCGCGTCTCCAGTCAGGCCTGGAAACGCGCCACCCGCGACGCCTTCAAGACCCTCCTGGACACCACCGAGCTGGGTGTGCGCAGCAAACAGGTGGTCGAACTGGTCAGCGACAGCATCATCGACCAACAGCCGGCGCTGGCCGACCGTGCCACCGACCTGGCCGTAGCCGTACTGGCCGCCGGCGGAATCAAAACCTCGCCACCACGCAAGGCGGACGCCCTTCCCGAAGCCGGGTACTTGATCTTTCTGAGTCGCAGCCAGATCAGCAACCTCGCCGAACTGGCCGTGCATGCCGCCAAGGCCGCCGGCGACGATGCTCCCCAGTTCAACAAGAAAGAAGTCACCGCCCGCGCGAAACGCGAGCACTCCGTGGACATCGCGCTGTTCGGTCGCATGGTCGCCGAGATCACCGATCTGAACGTCGACGCCGCCGCCCAGGTCGCCCACGCCCTGAGCGTGCACGCGGTGAGCAACGAATACGACTACTTCACCGCCGTGGACGACCACAAAGATGCCGACGCCGAGGAAGATGCCGGAGCCGGAATGATCGGCACGGTCGAGTTCAACTCCTCCACTCTCTATCGCTACGCCACCGTGGACGTCGACCGTCTACAGGACAACCTCGGCGACGCCGAGGCCACCCGTCGCGCGGTCGAGGCGTTTGTGCGCGCGTTCGTGTCCAGCATGCCCACCGGCAAGCAGAACACCTTCGCCAACCGCACCCTGCCCGACGCGGTCCTGGTCGTGGCCCGCGAATCCCAGTCGATCAACCTGGTCGGCGCGTTCGAAGAAGCCGTCACCGACCAGGACCACGGTGGCCGGATCTCCGTGTCCATCCAACGGCTGGCCGAGCATGCCCGTGAACTACACGAGGCATTCGACGAACACCCGGTCGAGGCATGGAGCTTCGGACCCGGGCAGCGCATCGCCCCCCTCGCCGAGATCGGCACGCGCTCGACGTTCGACACGACCGTGACCGCGCTGGGCGCCCTGGTCTCCCAGCGGCTGGCAGCCCAGCAATGACCGTGCTCCTCCTGCGGCTGGCCGCACCGCTGCAGTCATGGGGCACCAGCAGCCGGTTCGTGCGCCGCACCACCGACCGGACCCCCAGCAAGAGCGGCATCATCGGCCTGCTCGCCGCGGCCCAGGGCCGCCGGCGCACCGACACCATCGAGGACCTGCTGCACCTGCGGATCGGGGTCCGCATCGAGCAACCCGGCCGACTGGAACGGGACTTCCAGACCGCCCGACCCCGAGACGGGTCGGCCCCGTTGCCACTGTCCTACCGGTTCTACCTGGCCGACGCGGTCTTCCTCACCGCAATCCAGGCCGAACAGGACCTGCTGGAAGGGTTCCAACAGGCCCTACGACGGCCCGCGTTCCCGCTGTTTCTGGGCCGGCGATCCTGCCCGCCGGCCGGGCGCCTGGACCACGGCCTGCGCGAGGGCGACATCGATCACGCATTGGACCGCGAGCCCTGGCAGGCCGCGCAGTTCATCCAACGCGCGCACCGAGCGCCGCAGGTCACGCTGAACACCGTCGTCGACTGCCCGGCAGGCACGCCCGGCGCCGATCTGGTCCGCGACGACCCGCTCAGCTTCGATCCCCGCCATCGCGACTACGGCTGGCGCAGCGTGCGCCACCGCCCGGTCCATATTCCCAACCCCCACCACCAGCCAACCGCCGCGCCGATCCTGAGCGACGCGCACGACCCGATGGCCGCCCTGGGAGGTGCGCCCTGATGCACCTGAGCCGCTTCGAAATCAACACCGCCCGCCGTGCCGCGCGTGACCTGCTCGCCTCACCGCAGAAACTCCACGGCGCCGTCCAGGCCGCGTTCCCACCCAGCCTGTCCACCATCGGCGCCGACGGCCGGCTGCTGTGGCGGCTGGACCAACAGGAACGCCAGACCCTGCTGTACCTGGTCAGCCCGCAGCGGCCTGACCTCACGCACCTGGTGGAAAGCGTGGGCTGGCCCACCAGCCACGGCTGGGACACCCGTGACTACACGCCTCTCCTGGACCGGCTGGCCGCCGGCCAGCAGTGGGGTTTCCGGTTGACCGCCAACCCGGTGATCAACCGCAAGAAGACCGAGGATGCCGTCCGGTCGCAACGGTTCGGACACATCACCGTCGCCCAGCAGACCGAATGGCTACTTGGCCAGGCCAAACGCAACGGCTTCACCATCGCGATCGGCACCGGCGAGGAGCCCGACGTGGCGGTCCGCGGTCGCCGGACGACGCGCTTCACCCGACAGGGCCGCACTGTCACCCTGGCCATCGCGGTGTTCGAGGGCCGGCTGGAGGTCACCGACCCGGTAGCTCTGCGCGCGGCGCTGGTGCAGGGCATCGGTCCGGCGAAGGGCTACGGCTGCGGGCTGCTGACCCTGGCACCCGCGCGGTGAACCATGGCTGACATCCCCGGCGCGCGACCGGTCCCGATCACCCAGCTCAACCGGGCCCAGGACCGCCTGACCTTCCTCTACCTGGAACACTGCGTCGTACACCGCGACGCCAACGCGATCACCGCCCGCGACGCCCGCGGCACCGTCCACATCCCGGCCGCCACCCTGGGCGCGCTGCTGCTGGGGCCCGGCACGACGGTCAGTCAGCAGGCCATGGTGTTGCTGGCCGAAAGCGGCTCGACCGCGGTGTGGGTCGGTGAACAGGGCGTGCGCTACTACGCACACGGCCGTTCCCTGGCCCGTTCCTCCCGACTGCTGGAAGCACAGGCGGCCCTGGTGTCCCAGCGCACCAGTCGGCTGCGGGTGGCCCGACAGATGTATGCGATGCGGTTTCCCGGTGAGGACACCACCGGGCTGAACATGCAGCAACTCCGCGGTCGGGAAGGCGCCCGGGTTCGCCGGATCTACCGTGACCACGCCCGCCGCACCGGTATCGACTGGGAACGACGCGACTACGACCCCTCCGACTTCGAGGGTGGCACCCCGGTCAACCAGGCCCTGTCGGCGGCCAACACCAGCCTCTACGGCGTGGTCCACGCCGTCATCGTCGCCCTCGGGTGCGCGCCCGGCCTCGGGTTCGTCCACACCGGACACGTCAAGTCGTTCGTCTACGACATCGCCGACCTCTACAAGGCCGAGATCAGCATCCCGATCGCGTTCGACATCGCCGTCCGGGAGGTCGCCGACATCGGCGCGGAGACCAGGCGAGCGGTCCGCGATCACATGAAAGGCGGCGCGTTCCTGGAAACCTGCGTCCGTGACATCAAAGCCCTTCTCCAGGAGGACGACGGAGTGGTGGAGTACGGACCGGAAGCTTTCGACGAGGCCGACGTGGTCATGCTGTGGGATGACAACGGACGCACCGTCGCCGCAGGGACCTCGTATGAGGACGACGGGGGCGACGAGGAGTGACGGTCATCGTGGTCGCCGCCTGTCCGGTCGGGTTGCGCGGACACCTGACCCGATGGCTGTTGGAGATCTCGCCGGGCGTGTTCGTCGGGAAGGTCAGCGCACGGGTCCGGGGGTTGTTGTGGGTGCGGGTGGTGGAGATGGTCAACACCGGGCGAGCGATCATGGTGTACGCATCCAACAACGAACAGGGGCTGGCGTTTCAGGTCCACGACCACAGCTGGGTACCTGTCGATTTCGAGGGAATCAACCTGATGCTGCGACCGGCCCACACCCCGGATACGGATAAAAACGGCAGCGATGCTCCTCGGAAGGGATGGAGCAACGCCTCCAAACGCCGCCGGTTCGGACAACGGTAGACGGCCGCGAGAAGTGATGCTGGATCCCGACTCACGTCGTTAAACCCGCTGGTCAAGAAGTGTCTTCCCCGCGCAGGCGGGGCTGTTCCGCTCGTGGTGGCCAAGATGGGCCGTTCGGTGGTCTTCCCCGCGCAGGCGGGGCTGTTCCGGCCGAGGATCAGCCGCCGGCGAAAATCCCGACGGTCTTCCCCGCGCAGGCGGGGCTGTTCCACCGAGGCCACCGCTGGCCCGGGCCAACCCGTCGTCTTCCCCGCGCAGGCGGGGCTGTTCCGCCGATGGCCACCAGGTGGGCGCTGTTGAACGCGTCTTCCCCGCGCAGGCGGGGCTGTTCCCCGCAGGAACTCCAGCCCCTGGCCGGTGCCGGTGTCTTCCCCGCGCAGGCGGGGCTGTTCCCGCCCTGTTGCGGCTTTGCGGCACACGACCGGTGTCTTCCCCGCGCAGGCGGGGCTGTTCCCTCGGCCGGGTCGACCGGCCACGACGGGACCGCGTCTTCCCCGCGCAGGCGGGGCTGTTCCCAGGAAGCCGGCCAGGTTCTGCGTGCCGTTGCTGTCTTCCCCGCGCAGGCGGGGCTGTTCCTCGATACGATGCGGGCGCCATGCGGCTCGGCCTGTCTTCCCCGCGCAGGCGGGGCTGTTCCCGCCCGTCGAATGCGGCAAGATGAATTCACTTTGTCTTCCCCGCGCAGGCGGGGCTGTTCCCACCTGCTGTGACGTTGTCTCCGGCCGTGCCGAGTCTTCCCCGCGCAGGCGGGGCTGTTCCCGACCTCTTTGTGTGCAGGCCGGGACTATCAGCGTCTTCCCCGCGCAGGCGGGGCTGTTCCCATCGGGGTCAATGTTGCCGCACGTCGTCCGCGGTCTTCCCCGCGCAGGCGGGGCTGTTCCCCGAACAGGCGGTAGCTGGGACGACGTAGCGCAGTCTTCCCCGCGCAGGCGGGGCTGTTCCCACACCTGGATGATCTCCAGTGCGAGCGCGTTCACGTCTTCCCCGCGCAGGCGGGGCTGTTCCCTCGGCGCGCTCGAAGGCCTCTGGGCACGGGTCGTCTTCCCCGCGCAGGCGGGGCTGTTCCCAGGTTTTCGAGAGTGGTGGTCAGGTTGCGATTGTCTTCCCCGCGCAGGCGGGGTCAGGCCAGTGTCTGGGCTGTAACCGACCAGGCGCTCACGGCCGCCCTTGCCCAAAACCTTGACCAATCGGCTGTTCGGATTGACGTCCTCGACCGCCAAGTGGCCGATTTCAGATACCCGCGCACCCGTGTCCCGAAAAAGGAGCATCAACGCGCGGTCCCGGACATCCAGAAATTCTCGCCCAGAGCACGTATCCAGCAATTGAGCCTGATCGTCTTCGGTAAAAACCGGGGTCAACCTCGTCCGCACATTCGGCGGCTCCGTGTTGTCCATCGGATTACCGGTTGCAATCTTCTCCCGCTTGACCAACCACGCCCAGAAAACCCGGAGATTGCGATAGTTGTATGCGGCATTCGCCGCACTCGTCGCGACGACGATGTCGGCGATGAAGTCATCGATATGCGTGTCCCTGACCTCATCAGGCTCCAGGTCGAGCCCCTGAACGACCAGCCAGCCCACCCACCGCCGAGCGGTGAACAGGTAGCCCCGCTCGGTCTCCTTCGACAGGGCCTTCGCCCGGATGGTCGTGCGCCACCGATCGATCAGTAGGTTCCAGATCACAACATCGGGACGGGTGTCAAGCTCGGTGTCCATGTAACGGAGGCTCCAATCGTGGTGTCACCGAGCGCTGTGCTCCGACCGGCTGTCACCGGGGGCCGTGGCCGACCCCGGGCGAGCGCCCGTCGAGCACCCCCTCTGACCAGCCGTTTTGCCTGGTCGAAGGCCAGTCCGCTACGCTCCTCGGCGGAGGATTCGCATAGTGGCCTAGTGCGCACGATTGGAAATCGTGTTGGGGATTAAACCCCTCACGGGTTCAAATCCCGTATCCTCCGCGCTTCACCAGGCAGAGCGCCGGTCACCAGCATCATCGGGTGGCCGGCGTTCCGCGTTTCCAGCGCCGCATCCCCTTGCCCACAAACAGAAACGCGGCCGGGCGGCAGGCTTGTGAGACCCACCGCCCGGCCGGTGTCCGGGCTACAGACCCAGTGGGATGACCCAGACGATCTGCGGGTCGTGGTCGCTGGTCTGGTTGGTGAACTCGGCGTTGATGTGCACCACGTCGTAGTTGAACAGGAACAGCGCGGGGCTGGTCAGGATGTGGTCCAGGACCTCGGACTGCCCCTCGTAGTCGTAGGTGTACTGCTGGTCCTTCGGCAGCGTGTCGATCAGGTCGTTGAGCGCTCCGCCGCTGGTCAGGATGTGCGCGGTGGTCGAGAACTGGTAGTCGTTCAGGTCACCGAGCACGACCACGTTGGCCAGCGGGTTGACCTTCTCGATGCTGCCGACGAAGTTGCGCACCTCCTGGGCCTGCGCGGTCCGCTGCGTCTCCGACGAGCGCGCAGGCGGCTGGTAGCGGCCCTCGTCGACCTGGTCGCCCAGCTTGGCCACGAAGTGGTTGGCCACCACGAAGACCGGCTGGCCATGGAAGACGAACTGACCCACCAGCGGCTTGCGGCTGGCCGCCCAGGTCGTGCTGTTCGGGTCGATTCGGCCCGGCGACGCCGACAGCTCCGGCTTGCCGTGCTGGTTGACCACCTGCACCGAACTTGTCGACGTCCCACCAGGAGTGTCCACGAACGACACCCGCTGCGGGTTGAACAGGAAGACCTGGCGGATGTTGCCGCCGGGCTCCCCGCCGTCGGCGTCGTTGACCGGGTCGATCTCCCGCCAGTCGTAGCGGGGACCGCCGGCCGCGACGATCGCGTCGGTGAACTTGGTCAGCGTGACGCTCGCGTCGACCACGCCGTCGTCGGTCGCGCCGTCGTTGTCCTGGACCTCCTCCACCGCGAGGATGTCGGGCGACGCGAGGTTGTGCACGACGCCGTTGGCCAGGTTGGTGAACTTCGTCGCCGGGTCGCCGGGTGCCAGGTTCTCCACGTTGTAGGTGGCGATGGCCAGCTCGGCCGGCGACTGCTTGCGGGTCGTCTCCGGCTGGATGCCGCCGGATTTCAGCGCGCCGACCGTGGCCGCGTCGATCTCGTAGCCGCCGAACTCGCTGTAGGTCAGCGGACCGGTGGTCGCGCCGGTCAGCGTGTCCCCGACGTCAGCCTGCGGGAACGCCGGCCCGTTGGTCACCGGCAGGTCGGTCACCATCAGCCGGGCGGTGTCCCGGTCGGCGTAGGACGGGTAGAGCAGGCCACCGCGCGGGGTCGTGTCGACGTTCGGCTTGGTCGTCACGAACAGTTCGTCGAAGGTGTCGGTCGGCCCGACCACCCGCGCGTTGTCCACCTCGACGAGTTCGCTCTCGTGGGACTTGTAGAAGTCCAGGGCGTACTTGGTGGGCTGCAGCGCGTCGTTCTCGATGTCGCCGCCGTTGGCGTCGGCCGACATCTGGCTGGGCACCGAGTTCGGCCTGATGACCAGCGGCGCCGGCACCGGGTTTCCTGAGGAGAGCACCGTCCAGGACGACTTCTCCAACTCGCTCACGGCCAGGTCCAGGCTGGTGGCCGGGGCCGCGTCCGGGTGGAAGTCGCTGACCGTGCCGGACACCAGGATCGACTCGCCCACCGCGACCGCGGGCGCGGAACTGGTGAAGACGAACAGGCCGGTGCTGCTGCGCGGATCGGGACCGGGCGTCGGGTCCTGGAACCAGAACCCCCGCGACGACCCCGCGTTGCTCACCGCCGTCACGATCCCGGGCACCCCGCTGACCACCTGGTTCTCGTAGGGCGAGAGAAAGGTGGTGCCGTGGATGTCGGGAATGGTCAGCGCACCGGGCGCGGTCGGCGGCGGCGGCGCCGTCGCCGCGGTGGCCACGGCCGGTGCGGCCACGGTGAGTCCGCAGGCCAGGGCCGCCAACACGGCGGCGACGGCGGGCCTCGGTAATGGTCGTCTGGTCAACCTCTGCTCCCCTCATCAGGCAAGTCGAGGCATCATCCCCCGATCGTGTGAACAGCGGGAAGACGAAGACGGCACAACGCAGCGCCATGCCACCCGGACAGACCAGGCCGAAAGTAGGGCGCCCGACCGACGTACGAGGGTTGCGACGGACCGACCGACCACCCGGTTCTGCGTCGGCCACCGGGCCGAGCCAAGATCGCTCGCCAGCCGCGATCACCTCTCGTTCGAGTGAAAAACATCCGCCACCAGGAGAGCAAGGCGCCTACTCTCAGTAGAGCCGACGGTCAGTGTAATTGCGGAACAATTCTGTCTCCGGTAACACCTGCCGCCAGGAATGCGAAACGCAGGCACAGCGGTCGAACTGCCGACCCAGCCAGCGCACCGTTTTTCCCAGGTTTTTTTCCACCATGAAGGGTGGCGCCATCAATGGCCCAGCCAAATCCGCATGAGCCGACGTCGATCGAGCCGTCTCCGTACTTCCAGCCGCAGAGCCAACAGTTTCCGCAGAGTGGCCACCTCGCGTCCGTGCCGCCGGGCGGCCAGCCGGTGGCGGTCGGGCTCGCGATGAAAAACCGCCACCCGGTCCTGGTCTGGCTGCTCTGGCCGTTCCTCACCCTGGGTATCTACCATTTGGTCTGGTATTACAAGATTCACAAGGAGATGGCCGAATTCGATCGTCGCCGGTCGGTTCCGGTGGCCGGCCCGATGCTGGTGCTGCTCTTTCTGAGCTGGACATTCATCGCCCCGATGGTGAGCTACTACAACTGCGGCACGCGCATTCGCAACGCCCAGCGGTCGGCCGGCCTCCCGCAGACCTGCTCCCCGGCGGCCGGAATGCTGCTCATGCTGGTCTTCGGCGTCGGAGTTCTCTACTACCAACTCGAACTCGACAAGATCTGCGACAAGTACCAGGTGCCCGAGGGCCAGCAGCTCCCGCTCTACGTCTGACCGGGCGACTCAGCGGGCCTGCGCGCGGGCGGCGTCGTAGGCCCGCTCGCTGAACTTCGCAGGTGTGGACAAGCTGCTGCCGGATCTGGAGAGGCTGATCGGCCGCAGGCGACAACGTCGTCGGCAACCAGAAATGCAACCGGACAGCAGAACGCCGGTCACCCAAGATCTTGGGTGACCGGCGTTCTGTCTGGTCAAGCTGGCGGTGGCGGTGGGATTTGAACCCACGGAGGGTTTCCCCTCACACGCTTTCGAGGCGTGCTCCTTCGGCCGCTCGGACACGCCACCGCCGAGAACAATACCGAACGGTCCGGAGGGGGTTTACCGCTGGGCGTCCTTCAGCTTGCTCCGGGCGTCCCGCAGGGCTCCGACGACCTTGTCCTTGGTCCGGTGGAACTGTTTCCTGGCCTCGCCGGCGGTCCGGTCACGCCGGCCGGTGTTGGTGAGCGTCTGGTTGCGGGTGGCCTTCCCGACGGCGACCTTCGCCCTGCCCACCAACTGCTGAGTCTCGGCCTTGGCCTTGTCGAACGTACTCATCGCGGTTACCTCCGCATCTCACGTTCCCCACTGGTTGGGTGCCCGGTAGGTCCGCGGACCTACCGATATGTGAGCCAGGTCACGAATCGCGATGACTGGCGAAGAAGCGTTCCAACAGTTCAGCGCACTCCTCGGCGAGCACGCCGCCGACAACCTCGGGCCGGTGGTTGAGCCGCCGGTCGCGGACCATGTCCCACAGCGAGCCGACCGCACCGGTCTTGGGCTCCCACGCGCCGAACACCACCCGGTCCACCCGTGCGGCCACCAGCGCGCCGGCGCACATCGTGCACGGTTCGACGGTCACCGCGAGCGTGCAGCCGGACAGTCGCCAGCCGTCCCCGTGCCGGGCCGCGGCCGCGCGCAGCGCGAGGATCTCCGCGTGCGCGGTCGGGTCACCGAGGCGTTCCCGCGCGTTGCCGGCCCTGGCCAGTTCGACCCCGTCGGCGTCCACGACGACCGCGCCGATCGGGATGTCGTCGGCACCGGCGTTGGTCCGGGCCACCTCCAGCGCGACCCGGACCAACCGTTCGTCGGGCGCGCTCCACGAACCGCGCACGGCTCAGGAGTCGATGCGGTCGAGCACGGTGCTGAACTGGTCGGCGAACCCGCAGCGCTGCGCGATCATCTGCAACTGCTCGTCGGGATAGAGGTCGACCTCGTCGACGATGACCTGCAGCTCACCGGGGGGCAGCCCGATGTCGACGAGCAGCCCGAGGTCGCCCTCCGGCCACACCTCGTCGTCGTCCTCGTCGGGCGGCTCGACCCGCAGCAGATCCAGTACGTCGGCGGCCACGTCGTAGTCCAGTGCGGCGGCCGCGTCCGAGAGCAGCAGCGACACCCCGCCGGGCGTCGGGCGCAGCAGGATGAAGAACTCGTCGTCGATCGCGAGCATGCCGAACGCGGCGCCGGTCGACCGGATCTGACGAACCTCGGTGATCGCCGCGTCGAGCGCGCCGAGAACCGCGTCATCCATTCGGGCGCATCGCCACCGTCCGTCCTCCCGAACGACGGACACCGCGAAGCCGTCCGGCCGCTGCACTGCCATGTACACACCGTATGCGTAGTCACTTCCGCCCGAAAGCGGGTAGCGAACGGAGGGTCGCTACGTTGCGCCAACCGGTCCGCCCAATTCGGTGCCACTATCGATGGATGACCACGACACCGAGCCACTCACCTGCGGCGAAGCCGGGACCGAAGCCAGGACCCAAACCAGGTCCCCGCCCAGGTCAGGGCACTCGGCCGAACGCCGCGCCCAGCCCGCAGGCGGCTCCGCCACCCCCGGTCACGGTCGCGGCCGAGCCCAGCGCCGAGCGGGCCGAAGGAACGCGCGAGGACCTTCGGCTCGAAGGCCTGATCGAAGCGGCCCGCGTGTTGCAACCACGGACAGTGGCGCTGCGTCGATCGGTACACCGCCATCCGGAGCAGGGTCTGCACCTGCCGACCACCCAGGCCGCGATCATGCGGGCGCTGGACGGGCTGCCGCTGCGGGTGAAGCCCGGCGCCGGGCTGAGCTCGGTGACCGCGGTGCTGGAGGGTGGCCGACCGGGCCCGACGGTGCTGCTGCGCGGGGACATGGACGCGCTGCCGCTGGCCGAGCGGACCGGACTGGCGTACGCGTCGGAGGACGAGTCGAGCATGCACGCCTGCGGGCACGACACGCACGTGGCGATGCTCGCGTCGGCCGCGCGGCTGCTGTGCACCAGGAAGGACGCGCTGGCCGGCCGGGTGGTGTTCATGTTCCAGCCTGGCGAGGAGGGTCACCACGGGGCGAAACTGATGCTCAAGGAGGGCGTCCTGAAGGCCGCAGGCGAGCCGGTGACCAGGGCGTTCGCCCTGCACATCACCGCGACGATCCGATCGGGCGTCGTGGTCTGCCGGCCCGGACCGATGATGGCTTCCTCGGACGTGTTCCGGGTGCGGGTGGTCGGTCGCGGCGGGCACGGGGCGTGGCCGCACGAGGCGCTGGACCCGGTGCCGGCGGCGGCCGCGATGGTCGGCGCGCTGCAGACGATGGTGACCCGGCGGATCAGCGCGAGCGAGCCGGTGGTGATCACCGTCGGCCGGATCACCGCGGGCACCACGAACAACATCATCCCGGAGACCGCCGAGCTCGAAGGCACCGTGCGAGCGCTGACCGAGCAGACCCGCAAGGTCCTGTTGAAGGAGGTGCGGCAGGTCTGCCAGCACGTGGGTGCGGCGCACGGCTGCACGGCCGAGGTCACCATCGAGCCGGGTTACCCGATGACGGTGAACGACCGCGAGGTCAACCAGCAAGTGCTCGACCTGGCCGGCTCCGTGCTCGGCACCCGGCACGCCGAGCCGATGGACGCCCCGGTGATGGGCGCCGAGGACTTCTCGTACGTGTTGCGCGAGGTGCCCGGCGCACTGGCGTTCCTCGGCGCGTGCCCACCCGGCATCGAGCCCGGGCAGGCCGCGGCCAACCACTCCGACCGGGTGCTGTTCGACGAGTCGGCGATGGAGTACGGCGTTGCGCTGTATGCGGCGTTCGCCCTGGACACGCTGCGCTGAGCGCCGGCCGGTCGCGCCACGACGTCGTGGGTTGTCATGGGTTAACGGCCAATCGCCCGGCGGACAGGTGCCCTCGTGCGGCAGGATGACGTGGTGCGACCGGTTTGCGTACTCGGCCTAGGGTTGATCGGCGGTTCCCTGCTGCGCGCTGCCGCGGCGAGCGGCCGGGCGGTCTGGGGCGCCACACTGTCCACGGAGGACGCGAAGCTGGCCGCGGAGCAGGGCTATGCGGTGGAACCGACAGTGCAGGACGCGCTGGCCAGAGCCGACGAGCAGGACGCCCTGGTGGTACTGGCCGCGCCGCTGCCGGCGATCGGCCAGTTGCTGGCGACGCTGACCGAGGTCGCTCCCGAGGTTCGGCTGACCGACGTGGTCAGCGTGAAGAGCCCGGTCGCCGACATGGTCCGCCGGCACACGCCGCTGGCCCGCTACGTCGGCGGCCACCCGATGGCCGGCGCCACGGCCTCGGGGTGGTCGGCCGGTTCGGCGACGCTGTTCAAGGATGCGTCGTGGGTGGTGGGCACCGAGGACGACAGCGACCGGGAGGTCTGGCGCGACGTGGTCGAACTCGCACTGGCCTGCGGCGCGCGGGCCGTCCCGGCGAGTGCCGACGAGCACGACGAGGCGGTGGCACGGGTGTCGCACCTGCCGCACCTGCTCGCCGCGGTGCTCGCGTCGGTCGGCGCCGACGGGGGCGAGCTGGCGCTCGCGTTGGCCGCGGGCTCGTTCACCGACGGCACCCGGGTGGCCGGCACGCGGGCCGAACTGGTCGCCGCGATGTGCGAGGGCAACCGGGACGCGCTGCTGCCGGTGGTCGACGAGGCGCTCGGCCGGTTGGGCGCGGCGCGGGGTTCGCTCGCGTCGACCGGCGCGCTGACCGCGACGATCAAGGCCGGTCACCAGGGTCGGCAGTCGCTGGACGCGTACCGGGCGGTGGACCGAGTGGAGCACCAGGTCGAACTGAACGTGTACGACACGGCCACACGACTGCGTGAACTCGGGCGGCAGGGTGGTCAGATCGTTCGACTGGAGGGGGCGACGGCGGTCCTGCTGGTGCCCTCCGACCTGCTGTCGGACAACTCCGGCTAGCCGCCGCGCGCCTCGCTTCCGTTGAGCACTGGTCAGCTACAGCTCCCCTCCTGGCGACAGCCGGCATCGCAACCGCACGCGCCCACGGCAGCACGGCAGCACGAATCCGGCACTCCGGTTCAGCACCGCTGATCACCCGCCCGATCCGACGCCCCACAGCAGACGATCGACACCCGAATCCTCGGCGGTCTCGGGTCGGCAACGTTTGTCGTTGTCGGGCCCGGTACGGCCTAACTTCTCTGAATGGAGCGTCGGCGTGTCATCGCTGTGCTCGTCGGCCTGGTGCTCGTCGGCGGCACGGTCGGGCTGTTACGGGTGGCCGGCGGGACCAGCACGGCAGCCGACAGCACCACACCGCCGCCACTGCCGACGTCCCTACGGCCCTACGCGGCACCCGGCGTGCTCCCACCCACCCCGGGCGACAAACCCGGCCCACCCACCCGGCTGGTCGTCACGCCGGGACCCCACCGTTTGCAGCTCACCTGGACGGCACCGGCCGGCGCGGCCGGCTACGAAGTCCGCTGGGGCCAGGGCAATCTCAGCCAGGAACGACTCGTCGCCGAACCTGCCGCCGAGCTGGACGGCCTGACCAACGACCAGGACGCCCGGGTGCAGATCAGCACCGTCGACGCCTTCGGCCAGCGCTCCACGCCGGTGTCGGCGACCGGCCGACCGCACGCGGAGACCGTCGGCCCCGGCTACACGCTCGTCGAGCGCTTCGACGGACCCGTCGTGCCCGATCCCCGGCTGTGGCGGCTCGCCAGCCCACAGAGCTGCGCACAGGCGACCGCCGGCACCGGAACCGACGCCGGCCGGTTGCTGGTCACCGGCGAGTGCGGAACGTCGTCGGTGGCACTGCGTTCCCGCACGCCGCTCCAACTGCGCGTGGCACCCGCCGACGGCGAGTTGGGCCGGTTCACCATCGACACCGACGCACCCGGCGAGCAGGGCACCCTGAACCTGGACCTGGTGCCCGGCCCGGCAGACCTGATCGACGACGGCCCGAGCGGGTTGCCGCTGCCGGCCTCACCGAACGCGGCCGCCGACGACCCGTCGCTGCCGCCGGGCACGATCCGGGTGCGGATCACCGCCGGTACCAACAGTTCCGGCAGCGGCCAGCCCGTGACCACGGTGACCGTGTTCGCCGCACCAGGCACGCCACACGTGCCGATCGCCACGACCATGCCCGTCGCGCTGCCGCTCCCCCGGACCGGACTGTCCGTGCGGTGGGACGTCGTGCTGACCACCGACGGGATTCGCGTTCTGCGCAACGGAATCTACGTCGGCGGCGGCAACGTCGTGCCACAGTGGAGCGAAGCGACCGCACTGGTCGGCCTGATCGGACCGAGCAACGGCCAACTGCACGCCGGCATCGCGTTGATCGCCTTCGCCGGCGCACCGGCGACCGCGCCACCGCTGGTACCCGCCCCGAACGTCCAGGCGCAGCTGATCGTCCAGCCGAGCACGGTGTCCACGGACGTGGCGAGCGCGGGCCCACCGATCAGCGGAGTCACCGGTGGCCAGTTGCGGCTGACCCTCGACGGCACCACCGGCACGTCGACCGCGTCGCTGACCCCGGGTGGCGTCACCCCGACGTTCCAGGTCGAGGTGAACGGCCGGCGATTCCCCGCCGTGCCCGCCCTGCCGGGGCTGGTGTTGCAGCGACAGGTGCGCTACCCCCTCGTCGCCATGTTGCCGGCGAGCGTGCTGACGACGAACGGTGGCGTATTGCCCGTCCGGGTGCTGCTGACGGCAGGTTCGGTGCCCGCCGGATACAGCGGACAACTCGCCGTGGTGCAGGCCGACCTGGAGCTGACCCCGATGCCGGGCAGGCCGTTGCCCCCGGCCACCGTGCAGGCCGCGCCGCCGGAGAACCAGTTGACCCATCTGGCTCTGCTGTCCGCCCAACTGCTGGACGCAGGCGGGCAACAACTGCCGATCGGCAAACCGGTGCCGCAGGGACGACTGTTGCTGGCAGTGTCCATGGACGGACCGGCGGGACAGCGACTCAGTGGCCGGATTGGCGGACTGGCCGGTTTTCAGGTGTGGTTGGACGGCGTTGAGCAGACTGCGGTGCCCACCGCCGAAGAAGGACCCGGCATTGCCGGGACTTGGTTGATCGCATTCACCACCTCCGGGGTGACGCCTGGCTCGCACACCATCGAGATCCGCGCATTGAGCACGGAACGATCGGTGCCGTATTCCGAGGCGTACGTCAGTTTTGAAGTCCACGGCTAGCTTGCCAGCGCTGGGCCGTTTGGCTCCGGACTTATCCACAGTCGGCCGAGTTGTCCACAGAGGCCGGTTTGCTCCTCGCAGGGCGTGAGCAGCGTCGATAGACTGGCCGAGGGCAGTGCCCCCGGGTGGGTGGGGGTCTGTGCCGGGGTCTGAATCAGATTCGCGTTTTGGGGTTGGGGTTGCGGGCGTGGATGTGAGTTGAGGATTGTTCTGTTCGGGTCGCCTGGGCGCGGTTGTGCTTCGTTGGGGTGAGTGGAGACTGGTTGTGTTTTGTTCGGGTCTGCGGGCCGGGGTGTGCTTTGTTGGGTGAGCGAGGCCCGATTGTGCTTTGTCGGGATGGGTGGGCTGCGCGCGTTTTCGATCGTTTGCGGTCATTCTCGGGTCGTTTCGCGTCCGTGGTCTTCTCTTCGTCACTCGCGGTCGTTTGCGGTCGTTTGACGCTCGGGCGCTCTCGCGGTCGTTCGCGGTCGTCTCGGTACTCGGGGTGTTCCGATGGCCAGTCGCGGTCGCCTGGCGTTCGGGTGCTCTCGCGGTCGTTCTGGCGCTCGGGTGTTTCCGCGGTCCGTTCGCAATCGTTCCGCACCAAGGTCTTCTCGTCGTGGTTGTGCTCGGGGCGCCTCCAGGCGGGCGCGTCGGATGCCGCGGGCTGGAGGTTCGTACCGATGGGCGCATCGGATGGGCTCCAAGCCGGGGTGACCGGCAGGGCGGCTCGTTCGCGGTCTGCTCAGCCGTGGCTCGGATGCGGCAGAAACCGTCGGACCAGCCGGAACGGCCGCGGTGACTCCAGTTCCGGTCCCCGCAGACCAGACACCACCGCGGCCAGATCGCTGGACAGCTTGGTCAGTTCCGGTGCGGTGAGCACCGGCGAATCGGCCGGGTCTCGTTCCTCGCGCACCGCGGTGGCGATCTCGCGCAGCGCCCCGACCGCCGCCTGCACCTCCTCCGCCGGCGGGATCGGATCACCCCGTTCGATCTCCACCGCCAGCCTGGTCACCGAGCTGGTCACCCGCTCCAGCGAGATGATCGCCGGATACCAGGTCGCCGCCAACCGGCCCGCCGCCGACGGTTCGACCAGCATTCGCTGGAACTCCGTGCGCAGGTCGGAAAGCTGTCGATAGGTCCGGCGGCGCAGCGCGGAGCGGCCCCGGGGGTCGGCGCGCAGGGCTCGGTCCGCGTAGTCCGCGGCGGTGTCGATGGCATCGGCAAGCCGGCCGCCGATGCGTGGGGTGCGGCTGCCGGGCCACAGCAGATACCCGAAGACCAACACCACGGCGCAGCCGAGCACGGTGTCCAGCAACCGATCCAGCACCAGACCCCAGCTCCCGACCTTGCCGAGGTCGAGCTGGATCACCACCAGTGGCGTCAACACCGTGGAGAACATGCCGTAGTTGCGCACCTGCGCGATCGGCAGCAGAAAACCGATCACCGCGACCAGCACGACCAGCACCCACCCGTTCGGGCTGACCGCCAGCACCAACGCGCCCACCAGCGCCCCGACGAACGTGCCGCCGCCCCGCAGCACCGCGCGGCCGAACACCGAGCCGAAGTCCGGCTTGAGCACGATCGCGATCGTCATGAACACCCAGTACGACCGCTCGGTCGGGAACACCACCGTGATCAGCTCGGCGATCGCCATGCACAGCGCCAGCCGCAGCGCATGCAGCCAGGTCGCCGGGCCGGCGATGACCTCGTCGAACCAGTGCACCACCCGCTGGTGCGGGCCCGGTCGGGCCGGCAGCGGGCGCCGGACCTCGTCGACCGCACGGTCGCCGGTCATGATCTCAGCCACCGCGCGCAGGCCCTCGACCAGCGCCATCAACCGGGGCGAGCCGCTGTCGGGCAGGTCGAGTTCGGGCGGCTGCCGGTCCTCCCGGATGGCCGCGCCGATCGCGAGCACGGCGTCCGACACCGACTTCGGCGGGCGGTGCCGGGCGTGCGCCATGGCCACCGTGGCCTCCACCACCGGGGTGGTCTCGGAGAGCAGCACGAACAGTCGCAGGTAGACCTTGTCCCGTCCCTGCAACCGGGAGCGCGCGGCGAGCAGGGCGTCATAGGCACTGTTGAGCGCCGCCGTCAGCTGCTGCCGCGCCGGCCGACCCGCCGGAGTTCCTGACGTGGCAAGGAGATCGGCGAGGGCGTCGTACACGGCGCCGACGAGTCTTCGTTCCGGCGCGGTGGCCTGCACCGGCCACGCCGCGATGGACAGCAACAACGCCCAGGCCGCACCGATCAGGAACCCCACCGCCGCGGTCAGCGGACCGACGACGGCCGCCTCGTGCGTGCCGAGCACGACGTAGACGAGCAGTTGCAGCGCGGCCAGCGAGGCGTTGTTGCCGCCGGCGCTGATCACCGCGGACACTGCCGCGGCCCCGACCACCAACACCGCGGTCCACCAGCCCCGGCTGCCGACCAGGTCACCGAGGAAGAAGCCGATCGCGCCGGCGAGCACCGCGGTGCCGCTGCGCCGGAACCGGTCCCGGTACGGGCCGGAGATCGCGGTGACCGACGCGCACAGCGCACCGATCGACACCAGCATGCCCAGGTTCAGCTGGCCGACGGCCAGGCCGAGGGCGATCGGCGCCGGAATGGCGACGGCGGTGCGGATCGCGCGCTTCCAGTCGATCGGCGCCGGGCGCGACTTGAGTAGTTGGCTGAGCCAGTACGGGGTGGCGAAGTCCGGCACAGCTGCCTGAGCGGGCGTCGGGTCGGACGACGAAACCGCCCGAGCCGGGTGCTCGGGCGGTTCGGGGTTGTCCCTCGGAGCCGCGCCCACACCCTGAACCTAGTGTGTGGGCGGGCCCGAGTCCGTTGTCGACGTGTCGACCGATCAGGGCTGATCAGTCGTGCTGGACCGATCGATCGGCGTCAGGCGCGCTTGCCGCGACGACGCTGCAGCAGCAGGAATCCGCCGCCGGCGCCGATCAGCACGACCGCGAGGGCGGCCGGGACGATGATCGACACACCGGTGAACGGCAGAGAACCGCTGCCGCCGCCGGTGGTGATCGTGTCGGTGGTGGTCGGCGCGACGACGGCCGGCGTGGTGCTGGTGGTCGCCGGCGTGGTCGAGGTGCTGGTCGACGGGGCCGTCGTGGTGCCCGGCGTCGGGGTGGTGGACGGGCTGGCCACCGAGGCGACCCAGTTGACCTTGGCGGTCGCCGACAGCGGTGCCTGCGCGATGATCAACGACTGGGTGCTCACCGTCGGCGAGCAGTTGGCCTTCTGGCCGTGCGTCTGCAGTTGCGGACGGCCACCGGAGTTGTCGGTGCCGGCGGTGCCGACGAACAGTTCGCCGATGGTGTCGGGGGTGCTGAGCGTGAGCGAGGCGTAGCCCGAGGCGGTGCCGGCCGGCACGTCGAAGTAGATCTTGGTGCCGTTGGCGACCTTCGAGGTGTCGATCTTGGTGCCGCTGGCGTCGGTGAGGGCGACCCCGGTGGGCAGTTCGGCGTTCAGCTCCACCTGGCTGAAGTTGGTGGAGACGGTGAACGGGCCGATCTTGTCACCGCTGTTGCCGGCGAGGTCGGTGGTCGGGTTGAGACTCAGCGTCGGCGTTCCGTTGGCGGTGTCGCTGCCGGCCGGCTGGGCCTGGCCGACGTTCTGTGAACCGGTGAGGTACTTGTACAGCGCGCCCACCGCGGCGTCCGCGCTGCTCAGGCCGAGGGTCGCGTTGTCGCTGTAGTGCCAGATCGCTGCCTGGGTGGCAGTGATCGCGTCGGTGCTGCTCAGCTTGCCCGAGACACCCGCGCTCGTGGCCAGCGCGCCGAGGTCCTGCACGACCGGGTACGAGTGGTGCAGAATCCAGTTGATCTTCGTGTTGTTCGTGTTGAACGGCGCGGACTTGTCCGGGTAGGAGTCCCAGCCCGTCTGCTGCATGGTGCCGTTCTTCAGCGAGACGGTCAGCTCGACGCAGTAGGTGTAGGCCAGCTTGCCGTTGGCCAGCTTCAGCGCGATCAGCGCGGTCTGCGCCGACTCCGACTGATTCTTCCCGTTCTCCGGGAAGCTCTCCATGACCTTGCCGCCCCAGATGTCCGACTGGGGGGCCACCGTCGCACTGGTACCGGCGCCGCCCGACGCGTTGCTGTCGCCGTGCGTCGACGCGGCGTTGGCGGGGAGGGCAACCGAGAGCATCAGCGCCGTGGTGGCACCGAGCACGGCAGCGCCCATGCGCGCCAGGTTCAACCGGGAAGCCATTGGTCTCCTTTTTCGTGTACGCGGTGTTCCCCAACCGACCGCCAAGGCCGTCCACCGAAGAGATCGCCCAACCTCTGATCACTACGGAGCGAGATCGCTGCGTCACCCTACTGGGTGTTCAATTAAGCGGACAATCCAGTCCGAGACACCCCTGGTAGCGGTCGGACCAGCGACAATCGGCGGTCCGGACACAAAAAAGCGGCCAGTCGCCAGCAAAAGCCGCGACCGCGCCGCACGTTCAGGCCCGCACACGCTTCGTCACTCTGCGCACTCGAATACGGAATGTGCCAGATTTACGAGTTTCGGCTGGTCAGGTCCATAACGGACACTTACGACCAGTAACCGACGGACAGTATCGAGATCTATTCGATATCCAACCGTTATTACTGTTCTCAGCCGTGGGCTTTCGGTCCACCCACGACTGGATCGAATGTCCGGTCCCACCGGACCCGTTCGGCCGCAGCTGACGAAACCAAACGCCATTTCACCCAGGAGTGGACGGAAGCGCCGTGAAACCGCGAGCACACAGTGGGCGCCGAGCCGACGCCGAGGAGGCCGGCCCGGCGACGGTTCAGCCGGCCGCGTGGCCGACCCGCTGGTCGCGACCCTGCGGCGCACCGGCGGCCCCGCCCGACTTCGACAACATGAAGGCGTAGACGGCCAGCCCGGCCAGCACCACGACCCCCAACGACTCCACGATCAGCGTGGTCGTCGCGAGCGGCGCGGCCATCGATTCGAGGAAGCCGAACAGTCCGACGGTCAGGCTGAGGATCAGCGCGCCGAGCGTGCCGAGGGTGAACAGGGAGGACAGGGAGGCGACGATCGCGAGGAAGCGCTTGGGCGCGGCCAGCACCGCGAGGGTCAGGATGCCGCCGCCGATGCCGTTGAGCATGAACAGCAGCCCGATGGTGGGCACCGAGCGGTAGCCGTCGGCCCACAGATAGAGGTGGATGGCGGCCATCGCGGCGAGCAGGCCCGCGCCGACGATCCGCAGCAGAATCAGAGTGACAGTCCTGGAGTTCATAGTCGGTATCCGTATCCCGCGCCCCCGCCGGACTGGGTCACTCCAGCCGCCGAAGCGCTGCTCGTCGGTGTGCCGCCAACGCTGAGGTCGATGTTCGGGCCGGCCACCCCGGGGCCGGCCCAGCCACCAGCGTGCGGCGTGCCGGGCAGATTCGCCGGTCGACCGGTGGACAGGTCGGTCGCGGACATTCGGCACACCTCCCGCTGGGTGACTGGCGGACGTCAGTGAGTACGTACGAAACGGCCGGACGGATTCATCCATCAGGGGCAGAATCCCGGTGGATGCCATTGGAGGTGCGCACGCATGCCACCCAGACGCCTCACCCACCCGAGGTGGCGACGAAACCAGCAACCTGCGGAAATCCCTTCGGCCGGTTGGTCCGTAGATACTGATGTGGGACGAATGGGCATCCCGGTGGACCGACTGCCGGACGAGACGCTGCTGGCCGGGCTGGCCACCGGCGACGCGGAGATCGCGGTCGCGTTCGTCCGACGGTTCCAGCGTCCGGTGTTCGGCGTGGCCGTGGCCGTGCTCGGGGACACCCGGCTGGCCGAGGACGTGGCCCAGCAGACCTTCGAACGGGCCTGGCGACACGCCCAGGTGTACGACTCGCGGCGTGGCTCGGTACGCACCTGGCTGAGCACCATCGCGCACAACCTGGCCATCGACGTGGCCAGGGCGCGGCGGCCGACCCCGGTGGACCCGGGCGATCTGGACGCCCTGCTGGGTGTGGTCCTGGACACACCGGAACGACACACGATGGCCCGGGAGAGCGCCGCCGAACTACGCGCGGAACTCGCCCAACTGCCCCGGGAACAGGCCCGCGCGGTGGTGATGGCCGGCATCTACGGGATGACCGCGAAGCAGATCGCGGAGTTCGAACAGATTCCTCTGGGTACCGCGAAGACCCGGATCAGAATGGCGATGGGAAAGCTGAGGGTGGCGCTGTGGCATCTCCAACGCCCCGCCGGAAGTACGCCGCCCGCGGCGCGGAAGCGGGCAGACCATGACTGACCTGACGTGTGCGGCACTGCACGACATGGCCGCCGAACTGGCCCTGGGCATGCTGTCGGGTCACGAGCGGGCCGAGGCACTCGCGCACCTGGCGACCTGCCCGGACTGCCGGGAACGCGTGCGCGAACTGGCCGCGGTCGGCGACGGCCTGCTCGGCCTGGTGCCGGGCGTCGAGCCGCCGGTCGGTTTCGAGGACCGGGTGATGGACCGGCTCGGCTTCACCCCACGACCCGCCCAGCCGACGCAACCGATCGAGCAGCGGCCACCGGCCCCCGCCGGGCCGCCCACTCGTTCCACGGGCTCGACCGGACCGGAGAACCGGCGGCCACGACCCCGGCGCCGGACCTGGGTGCCGATCGCGGTCGCGGCGGCCGTTGCCGCGGTGGTCTTCGGCATGGGTGGCTGGGCACTGGGGACAGCGAGCCAGCCGGTCACCGGCGCGGCGAGCCAGGCGGCTGGCGGCGGCCGTGCCGACGACGACCAGTTGGCCTCGGCGGACCTGATGAGCGGCGACCACCAGCAGGTCGGCGAGGTGTTCTCCTACGAGGGCAACCCGGCGTGGGTGTACATGGTCGTCGAGCTGAACGGTAAGACGCAGGAGGTGTACTGCCAGCTGGAGCAGCGGGGCGGGACGGTCGTGCCGATCGGTTCGTTCACCCTGACCAAGGGCTACGGGCACTGGGGTGCGTCCTCGCCGATCGACCCGAACACCGTGGTCGGTGCGCGGATCGTCGGCGCCGACGGGACAGTGCTGGCCACGGCCAACTTCTGACGCTTCAGCGGGCGCTCAGTTTTGCCCGCCATCGTGGGAGGAGAAGGACGACCCCCTACGACGAGGAGTTGAGCACACGATGGTGAAGCGGACGAAGACCGCGCTGGTGACGGGCGCGGCCGTGCTGGCACTGGCCGGCATCGGCGGTGGCGTGGCCTACGCCGCGACCGACACGGGTACGTCCACGCCGACCCTCGCGGCCAGCACGAGCCCGAGCACCAGCCCCGCCACGCCGAAGCCCAAGGCGCACCCACTGCGGTCGAGGGTGGAACACGGGCAGTTGACGGTGCGCGTGAAGACCGGCACCAAGGTGGTCGACGTGCAGCGTGGCCAGGTGACGGCGGTGACACCGACGTCGGTGACCGTACGCAGCCAGGACGGCTTCAGCGCGACGTACGCGGTGAACAGCACGAGCAAGATCCACAAGAACAAGCAGACCGCGGCGATCAGCGGCGTGGTCGTGGGCGACCGGGTGCGCCTGGCAGCCACGCACGCCGGCAGCACGGACACCGGCAGCACGGACACCGTGCTGCGGTTGGCCGACGCGGGCCCGGCCAAGCACTGAGGCCGGCATCGGCTCGGTGTCGGGCGCGGGCGATGATGGTCGGGTGACGGGATTCTGTGCGCAGGCGTGGGAGCGGACCGAGAAGCTGCAGCTGGCGATGGTCGAGCTCCCGTTCAACCAGGAGTTGGCCGCCGGAACGCTGACGCGAGAACGGTTCCAGTTCTACCTGGTGCAGGACTCCCGCTACCTGATCGGCTTCGCCCGCGCCCTCGCGGCAGCCGCGTCCCGGGCCCCGTCCCCCGCCGACATCGCCTTCTTCGCCGGGTCCGCCCACGAAGCGATCGTGGTCGAACACTCCCTGCACGAGGGCTTCTTCGACCGCTTCGCCATGTCGGAGTCCGCCCAGGCGGCCGTCGAGACTTCGCCGACGTGCCTGGCGTACACGTCGTTCCTGCTGGCCACCGCCCAGTCCGCCGGCTACCCGGAACTGTTGGCCGCGCTGCTGCCCTGCTTCTGGGTCTACCACCAGGTCGGCAGCCAGATCGTCGCCGGCCAGTCCGCCGACAACGCCTATCAGGTCTGGATCGACACGTACGCGGACGAGGAGTTCGGCCGCACCGTGCAGGCGTGCCGGGACGCGGTGGACCGGGCGGCGGCCGCGGCGGACCCGGCGACTCGGGAACGGATGTTCACCGCCTTCCGGACGGCGACCGAGTACGAGTGGATGTTCTGGGACAGCGCGTATCACCTGGAGTCGTGGCCGACCGTCGGCCTGCGCTGATATTGACATTGCGCCTTTTTGACCCTGGGCCGTTCTTGACACCGGGCCGTTCTTGACGTGGTCCCGTGCGACGATCCCGCCATGGGCGTCCTGTTCAGCTACTTCGCGGCGACCTCGGACGACGTGGCCGCCGCCGTCATCGACCTGCCCAGCGGTCCGGGCGCCGGGTCGACCGTGCTGGCCACGATCGAGGTCGCGGACGTCGATCCGGTGGTGCAGTTGGGAACTCTGGAAAGCCTGCTGACCGGTGCTGGCTATTCCGAGGTCATCGGCAAACCCAGGCAGGGCCATCCCCTCGCGGTTCGGGACGGCGGCGAATGCTTGGTGTTGACCATCACCGACGAACTCCGCGACGCCCTGGCCACCGCCTCGAACACCGCCCTCCACACCGTGGCGGGGCGGTGGGCGGCCACCGACGAGTTCGGTGGTCAGGCTGAGCCGGAGATGCTGGTGGACATCCTTCAGGAACTGGCCGGACTGGCGAGGTCAGCCCGGGCGGGCACGGGAAAGCTCTACTGCTGGCTGCGCGTTTGACCGTCGGCGGGCGGGTCCGGAAAGTGGAACAGCGTGCGCGCACCGTCATTCAGCACGGCGCCGTGGGCGACCGAGTGGCGGACGCCGTTGTACAGCAGATCCCAGACGAGGCGATCCGACCACAACACCGAGATCTGGACTTCGAGGCAGCGCTTGCCACTGTCGGTGAATCTGAGCGATCGCCCGCTGCGGTAGTACAGAGATTGAATGGCTGGCATTACGGCGGTTCCAGGCCGAGTCCGGTGTGAGCGAGGAACGCGTCGAGTAACCCGGGTCGGTACTGGACGCGCTTGAGCCGGTTCTTCACCACCGCGACCAACTCATCAACACCCCAGA
>DATATV010000038.1:0-1832 GCA_036268615.1 Pseudonocardiaceae bacterium | reverse complement strand
GTGATCGGTTCGTCACGATGTCGAGCGCTCGTCGGTGCCCCGTCGCACGCCGGTTCGCGGCCGAACGTGGGTGGCACTGTGACACTGATTCACTCGCAAGCTCGCTCATCGGCCGGCATTGCCAGCCTGCCCTTGAGCGTGACGATCGGGGCGACCGGGGTCGGGTCGACGCCCAGCGCGAGCGCGACGTAGACGCTGGTGAAGTCCAGCAGGCCGGTCAGTCCGGCCAGGCGGACCAGCGGATGCTCACCCTCGGCGCGGACCTGATGGGCCGTCAGGCCCGCCTCGTCGGCCAGCCGCAGCGACTCGGCGGCGCGCCGGCCGAGGCGGGCGTCCTCGACACAGTCGCGCAGCACCAGCAACCGCAGCCGGGCCGACAGGCCGCGGTCGGCGGTGTCGAAGGTGACCACCTGGTTGTGGTGCGGCTCGGACAGCGCGCCGACGACCGAGGGGATCTTGGCGTTCTCGGCCAACTGGTTGCCGAACCGGGCGGCGGCGACGGCGGCCACTTCGGAGAAGCCCCACACCATCGGCAGCCCGTCGGCCAGGTGCTGTGCCAACGACTTCGCCGGGTTGTCGGCCACGCCGCGTTGCGGGCGGCAGCGCCGGGCGACGTCGTCCAACGCCAACACCGCCGCGTCGGTCGCCTCGGCCGGCACCGGGACGACGCCCACCGCGTCGGCCACACACAACAACGGGGCGGCCAGCGCCCACAGACAAGCGCGGGGTTGCCGTCCGGCAGAGTCCACCGGCAGGTGCAGGCCGCCGCAGTCGGTCGCTGCGGCCGACAACGCCGAGCCGATCGCGCCGATCGTGACCGGCCGCATGCCCCGGCGCACCGCCTCGCCGACCGCGCTCAACGTCTCCTCGGTCTGCCCCGAGCAGGAGACAGCGACAAGTAGGTCGTCCGGCCCGACCCAGGACGGCAGTCCGTAGCCGCGATGCACCACGACCGGGGTCCGCGAACCGGGCGCGGCCACCGCGGTGAGCACGTCGCCGGCCGCGGCGGAGCCGCCCATGCCTGCGACCACCACCGCGCGCGGGCTGGGCAGTCCGGCCAGGGCGCGGCACCGGGCTCGGGTCGCCGGGTCGGCGCCGTCGCGCAACTGGGTTCCGGCACCGGCGACGGCGCCGAGCATGTCCTCCGGATCGCCGGCGGCCGGCCCGTCCGGGTCGTCCAGGACCGCCGGCCGCACCAGCACGTCACCCACCGGACCGTGGTGGGCGCGCCTCGTCGATCAGCAGCACCGGAATCCCGTCGCGGATCGGGAACGCCAACCCGCAACTCGATCCGGTGCAGACCAGCTCGTCTGCCGCGCTGTCGTGGCGCAGCGGGTCGCGGGACTGCGGGCAGGCCAGCACGGCGAGCAGCGCCGGGTCGATGTCGGTCACGACGAAACCTTCCTTATCTGGGTCAGCACCCGGTCGCGCAGCGCCGCCATCGCGGCCTGGTCGCCGGCCTCGACGTTCAACCGCAGCAACGGTTCGGTGTTCGACGGACGCACGTTGAACCACGAGCCGTCCGGCAGGCTCACGGTCAGGCCGTCCAGGTCGTCCAGCTGTGCGTGCCCGACCCAGGTCCGGTGCAGGTCGGCCAACGCCGCCGCCGGGTCCGCCACGGTGCTGTTGATCTCGCCGGAGGCGGCGTAGCGCTCGAACCGGCTGAGCAGTTGCGAGCACGTGGTGTCCGCGGGGCTCGACCCGAGCGCGGCCAGCACGTGCAGCGCAGCGAGCATGCCCGAGTCGGCGAACCAGAAATCACGGAAGTAGTAGTGCCCGGAGTGCTCGCCGCCGAACACCGCGTCGTGCTCGGCCATCACAGCCTTGATGAA
>DATATV010000037.1:0-8911 GCA_036268615.1 Pseudonocardiaceae bacterium | reverse complement strand
CTGGTGTGGTCGCCCGGCGGACGGTCGAAGGTGGAGGCGATGACCTCGCCCCGCACCGACCGCTGCATGTCGGTGACCTCTTCCGGCCGCTCGTCCACCAGCACCACCATCAGGTGGCACTCCGGGTTGTTCGTGGTGATGGCGTTCGCGATGGACTGGAGCACCATCGTCTTGCCGGCCTTGGGCGGCGACACGATCAGTGCGCGCTGCCCCTTGCCGACCGGCATCACCAGGTCGATCACCCGGGTGGTGAGGATGTGCGGCTCGGACTCCAGCCGCAGTCGCTCGTTCGGGTACAGCGGCGTCATCTTGGTGAACTCGGGCCGCTGCTTGGCCAGCTCCGGGTCCAGACCGTTGATCTTGTCCACCCGCACCAGCGGGTTGAACTTCTGCCGCTGCTGCTCACCCTCGCGGGGCTGCTTGACCACACCGGTGACCGCGTCACCCCGACGCAGGCCGTACTTGCGCACCAGCGAGAGGGAGACGTACACGTCGTTCGGCCCGGCAAGGTAGCCCGAGGTGCGGACGAACGCGTAGTTCTCCAGCACGTCCAGGATGCCGCCGACGGGCAGCAGCACGTCGTCCTCGCGGATCTCGGTGTCACCACCCGAACCGCCCTCGCCCCTGGTCCGGCCACCGCGCTCGTTGCGCTCGTTGCGTTCACCGCCACGACGCCGGTCACGGAACCGACGACCCCGTCGGCCACCGCGCTCGTCGTCGTCCTCGTCGTTGGGATTGGCCCCGCCGGCCGGGCGGTTGCCCTGCGGACGGTTGCCCTGCGGACGGTCGGACTCCGGCCGACGGGCCGGCCGGTCGCCCTGGGTCTGCTCGCGACGCTCACCCTGCTGGGTGGACTGCCGGTCGCTGTGGCGTTGCACGCCAGAATCCTCCTGCTCGACCTGTTCGGTCTGCTGCTCGCGCTGGCCGGCCGCCGCTTCCGGGCTGCCCGCGGGGCGCGACGCGCTCCGCCGGCGACGGCTGCGACCCTGACCGGCGTCCTCGCTGTCCCGTTCCGGTGCCGGTGCGCTCTCGCGCTTCTCCGGCGCCGGCTGGCTCACGGCCGGGGCGGACACGACCGGTTCGGCCGGCTGCGCCTTGGCGGCGCGCTGGCCGTTGCGGGACGGCGCACGGCGCGGAGAACCGACCGGAAGCTCGGTCTGACCGCCTCCCTGACGCTCCTTGATAGCGGTGATCAGGTCGCCCTTGCGCATCCCGGTTGTCCCGGTGATACCGAGCTGACCAGCGAGTTCACGCAGCTCGGCAAGGACCATGCCGGAAAGGCCGGCCCGGCGGCGGGGAGAGCCGCCGTTCGAGGCGGAGTCCGAACCTGATGGCGTGACGGGAGTTTCGGCTGTTGCCGTGTCACTGTTCAGCACGTTGGTGTTGCTCACACATGTCCTTCCTGACCGGTCCTCGCCTCCTACGCGGACCAGCGGGCTTGCCGTCCGGCGGAATGCGGATCGACAAATTGCCCCCTGCGGGCGGTCGTCGGCGAGGTGAAAGCTCCTGCGAACGACGGGGACCGCCGGCAAAGGACTGCCCGGTCACCACGGCTCTGCGGGTACCCGCGAATGCTGACCTTCGTCTGGAAGACAAGGCCACCTTTCGGCAGGAGTGCGACCCAGGAAAAACCCCTGGGAGCTGCACCGGCGTCCGTGCGCGCGGTGACTGAACTGCCCCGAGCGTAGACGTCCGTGACGCCGCGTGCAACAACCGCACCGGCGTGCCGGATGACGAGGCACAAGTTTTCCAACGCCCGGCGCGCCCGACGTATTCCCAGCTCGGCCGGGCTTCAGTCGACCCGTTCGACGCGCACGCCGACGCGGTCGATGTCCAACGGCAACAAGGAGAACCCGGTCAGATCGAGATCTTCGGGCAGTCCGGCCCGGCCCGGCAGGGCGAGCACGGTCGGTCCCGCGCCGGACACCACGGCCGGCACCCCCGCGGCCCGCAGCGAGCCGACCAGGGTGGCGGTCGCCGGCCACGCCGACTTTCGGTAGTCCTGCTGCAGCCGGTCCTCGGTCGCCTCGAACAGGAATTCCGGTGCCGCGGTGAACGCGTGCACGGCCAGCGCGGAGCGCCCCGCGGTGAACGCGGCATCCGCGTGGGACACCCGATCGGGCAACAATCCCCTGGTCACCTTCGTGGCCGACTCCTCGGCCGGGACGAGCGCGACCGGATGGATGTCGGCGTGCGGCACCAGTTGGGCGGCCCGGTAGAGCACGCCCTCCGACCAGGCGACGACGAGACCGCCGTAGAGGCTGGCCGCCGCATTGTCGGCGTGTCCCTCGAAAGCACCGGCGAGTTGCAGTGCGCCCGCGTCCAGTTCCCGGCCGGCAAGTGCGTATCCAGCCGCGATTCCCGCCACCACCGCGGCGGCCGACGAGCCGAGCCCCCGGGCGTGCGGGATGGCGTTGCGGCAGGCCAGATCCAGGCCGGTGGCCGGGTGCCCGAGATGCGCGCAGGCGGCCCGCAGCGCGCGCACCACCAGGTGGGTTTCGTCACAGGGCACCGTGTCGCAGCCCTCGCCCGCGGCCCGCACGGTCAGTCCGCCACCGGTGGCCCGTACCTCCACGACGTCATACAGCGCGAGCGCGAGGCCGAGCGCGTCGAAACCGGGCCCGAGATTCGCGCTGGACGCCGGCACCGTCACCCGGATGGTCGGGCTCACCGCAGCTCCAGCGCCGCCGCGACCGCCTCGGGGTCCACCCGCAGCGGCTCGATCTCGACCGCTCCCTGCAACGCCGTTGCCGGGTCCTTCAGCCCGTGCCCGGTGACCGTGCAGACCACCAGCGAACCGGCCGGCAGCCGGCCGTCGGAGCTGGTCAGCAGCAGTCCGGCCACACTGGCCGCGGACGCGGGCTCGACGAAGACGCCCTCCCGGCTGGCCAGCAGTCGGTAGGCGTGCAGGATCTGCTCGTCGGTGACCGCGTCGAACAGGCCGCCGGACTCGTCCCGGGCTGCGACCGCGCCGTTCCAGGAGGCCGGGCTGCCAATCCGGATCGCGGTGGCGATCGTCTCCGGCTCACGCACCGGCCGGCCGTGCACCAGCGGCGCCGCGCCCGCGGCCTGGATGCCGAACATCTTCGGCGTGACGTCAGTCACCCCGGCCGCCGCGTACTCGCGGTAGCCCTTCCAGTACGCGGTGATGTTGCCGGCGTTGCCCACCGGCAGGATGTGCACGTCCGGGGCGTGCCCGAGCACGTCGCAGATCTCGAAGGCAGCCGTCTTCTGGCCCTCGATGCGCACCGGATTAACCGAGTTGACCAGCTCGATCGGGTACTGCGACGAGGTTTTGCGGGCCAGTTCGAGGCAGTCGTCGAAGTTGCCGTCGACCTGCAGGATGCGCGCGCCGTAGACGACGGCCTGGGCCAGCTTGCCCAGCGCGATCTTGCCGCTGGGCACGAGCACCGCACAGGTCATCCCGGCCCGCGCGGCATACGCGGCGGCCGAGGCCGAGGTGTTGCCGGTGGAGGCGCAGATCACCGCGCGCGCCCCGGCGGCGGCCGCGTGCGTCATCGCCATGGTCATGCCGCGGTCCTTGAACGACCCGGTCGGATTGGCGCCCTCGACCTTGAGCAACACCCGGCAGCCGGTCAGTTCGGACAGGTGCGGCGCGGCGAGCAGCGGCGTGCCGCCCTCGTACAGGGTGATGATCTCGGCGCCGGCCGGCACCGCCAGCCGGTCGGAATAGGCGGTGATGATCCCGGGCCAGCCCGGCCCGCCGACCCCCTGGCGGGGCCCCGCCCCGACCGGTTCCACGTCGGCTGTCATGGCTGTTCACCCTCCACGCGCATCACACTGACCACTTCGCGCACGACCGGCAGGCCGGCGATCTTGTCCACCGTCGAACGCAGCGCCGAGTCGGGGGCCGCGTGCGTGACGACGACCAGACTGGCATCCACCGACCGGCCTTCCTGCCGAACCGAGGCGATGCTCACATCGTGCTCGGCGAACACCGCGGCGACCTGGGCCAGCACCCCGGCCCGGTCGGCGACGTCCAGGCTGACGTGGTAGCGCGTGGGCACCTGGCCCATCGTGCGCACCGGCAGCGCGGCGTACGCCGACTCACGTGAGCCGCGCCCGCCGGCCATCCGGTTGCGGGCCACCGCGACCAGGTCGCCGAGCACCGCGCTCGCGGTCGGCGCCCCACCGGCGCCCTGGCCGTAGAACATCAACTGTCCGGCCGCGTCCGCCTCGACGAACACGGCGTTGAACGCGCCGGACACGCCGGCCAGCGGATGCGCCCGCGGAATCATCGCCGGATGCACCCGCACCGACACCGACTCCGACCCGTCCGCAGCGCTCACCCGCTCGCACAGCGCGAGCAGTTTCACCGTGCGGCCAAGGAGTTTCGCCGCGGCGACATCGGCGGCGGTGACCGCGGCGATGCCCTCCCGGTAGACATCGGCGGCGGTGACCCTGGTGTGGAAGGCGAGCGAGGCGAGAATCGCGGCCTTGGCCGCCGCGTCGAATCCGTCCACGTCCGCGCTCGGGTCGGCCTCGGCGTAGCCCAGCCGACTCGCCTCGTCCAGCGCCTCGCCGTAGCCGGCGCCGGTGGAGTCCATCGCCGAGAGGATGTAGTTGGTGGTGCCGTTGACGATCCCGGTGACCCGGGTGATCCGGTCCCCGGCAAGGGATTCACGCAACGGGCGGAGCAGCGGGATGGCCCCGGCGACGGCCGCCTCGTAGTACAGGTCGGCGTGCGATGCCTCGGCGGCGGCGAACAGTTGGCTGCCGTGCTCGGCCAGCAGCGCCTTGTTCGCGGTGACCACCGACTTCCCACCGGCCAGTGCGGTCAGCAGCAGCGTGCGGGCCGGCTCGATCCCGCCGATCACCTCGACCACCACGTCCACGTCGTCGGCGGCGACCAGCGTGGCCGCGTCGGTGGTGAGCAGTTCGGCCGGCACGTCGGGGTGCCGGTTGGGCCGGCGGACGGCGATGCCGGCCAGCTCGATCCGTCCGCCGACCCGGGCGGTCAGGTCGCCGGCCTGCTCACGGAGCAGCCGGACGACCTCGGTGCCGACCGTGCCGCAGCCCAGCAGCGCGACCCTGATCGGCTTCGCGGGTTCACTCACCGCCGCACCCCCGCGGGCTCGCGCAGGTCGGCCGGCTCCGCGACCTCAAGGCGGAACAGGTCGTCCTCGGTCTCCCGGCGCAGCAGCACCCGATCGGCACCCTCGCGCACGGCGACCACGGCCGGCCGCGGCAGCCGGTTGTAGCCGCTGGCCATCGAGTAGCAGTAGGCGCCGGTCGCGGCGACCGCGATCAGGTCGCCGGGGGCGAGATCGGCCGGCAGCCAGCAGTCCCGGACGACCACGTCCCCGCTCTCGCAGTGCTTGCCGACGATCCGGGCGAGCACCGGCGGCACGTTCTCGTCGGCGGCGCGCGACACCAGCCGGGCGTCGTACACCGCGTCGTAGAGCGCGGTGCGCACGTTGTCGCTCATCCCGCCGTCCACGCTGACATATCGCCGGCTGGTGCCGTGCCCGAGCTGAACATCCTTGATAGTGCCCACTTCGTAGAGAGTGACCGTGCCCGGCCCGACGATCGCCCGGCCCGGTTCGACCGCGATCCTCGGCAGCGGCAGGTCGGCCGCCTTCGCCTCGTGCGCCACGATGTCCCGCAGCTGCGCGGCGAGCTGGGCGGGCGGCGGCGGGTCGTCGTCGGGGGTGTAGGCGATGCCCAGCCCACCACCGAGATCGATGGTACCCACAGACTCCACAACGGACGCTCCGTGCTCGTCGCGCAGCTCGCCGAGCAACGAGATCACCCGGTGCGCGGCGACCTCGAACCCGTCCGCGTCATAGATCTGCGAGCCGATGTGGCTGTGCAGGCCGACCAGGTCGAGGCCCTCGCACTTGAGCACCCGGCGGACCGCCTCGGCGGCGTCCCCGGAGGAGATGGAGAAGCCGAACTTCTGGTCCTCGTGCGCGGTCGCGATGAACTCGTGGGTGTGCGCCTCGACGCCGACGGTGACCCGCACCATCACCCGCTGCCGCACCCCCCGCTCCCGGGTGACCGCCTCCAGCCGGGCGATCTCGAAGAACGAGTCGACCACGATCACGCCGACCCCGGCCTCCACCGCGGCGACCAGTTCGGCGGTGGACTTGTTGTTGCCGTGCAAGGCGATCCGCTCCACCGGGAAACCGGCACGCAGCGCGATGGCAAGCTCGCCGCCGCTGCACACGTCCAGCCCGAGGCCCTCCTCGGCGACCCAGCGGGCGATCTGCACGGACAGGAACGCCTTGCACGCGTAGTGCACCGCGGCCGGGTCGCCGAAGGCCCGCGCGTGTTCCCGGCAGCGGGCCCGGAAGTCGTCCTCGTCCAGCACGAACAGCGGAGTGCCGTGGCGCTCGGCAAGATCGCGAACGTCCACTCCGGCCAGTCGCAGCGTGCCGTCGGCGCCGCGCTCGGCGTTGCGCGGCCACACGTCCGGATGCAGTTCGTTGAGCGCGGCCGAACCCACCGGCACCGGGCCGGCGGTGTTCGAGGGCAGCAGGACGTCGGCGTGCCGGGGACCGGCCGGATGCGCGCGCATCACATCTGCTCCGGCGCGGAGACCCCGACCAGGGCCAGACCGTTGGCGAGCACCTGGCGGGTGGCCAGGTAGAGCACCAGCCGCGCGGCGTGCACCGCGGTGACCTGGTCGTCGCCCTGCGGCAGCACCCGGCACTCGCGGGTGTCGTAGTACTTGTGGAAGGTGCCGGCCAGCTCCTCAAGGTAGCGCGCGATCCGGTGCGGCTCACGCAGTTCGGCCGCCGATTCGAGCACCCGCGCGTACTCCCCGAGAGTGCGGATCAGGTCGCCCTCGCGGGGGTGGACGAGCAGGCCGAGGTCGACACCGTCCACATCGGCCCGGATGCCCAGCTCGGTGGCGTTGCGCACCACCGAGGAGATCCGGGAGTGCGCGTACTGCACGTAGAAGACCGGGTTCTCGCTGGTGCGCTTGCCCCACAGGTCCAGATCGATGTCCAGGGCGGAGTCGGTCGACGAGCGCACCAGCGCGTACCGCGCCGCGTCCACGCCGACCGCCTCGACCAGGTCCTCGATGGTGATCACCGTGCCGGCGCGCTTGCTCATCCGCACCGGTTTGCCGTCGCTGACCAGGTTGACCAGCTGGCCGATCAGCACCTCGATGGTGTCCGGGTCGTCACCGAGCGCGGCGGCCGCGGCCTTCAGCCGGCCGATGTAGCCGTGGTGGTCGGCACCGAGCATGTAGATGCACAGGTCGAAACCGCGGGCCCGCTTGTCGGCGAAGTAGGCGATGTCGCCGGCGATGTAGGCGGGCTGGCCGTCGTTCTTGATCACGACGCGGTCCCGGTCGTCACCGAACTCGGTGGACCGCAGCCACCACGCCGCATCCTTGAAGTAGAGGTGCCCGGACTCCTTGAGCTTGGCCACCGCGCGATCCACCGCACCGGACTCGTGCAGCGAGTCCTCGTGGGTGAACACGTCGAAGTCGGTGCCGAACTCGTGCAGGCTCTGCTTGATCTGGTCGAACATCAGGCCGACACCGATCCGCCGGAACGTCTCGTGCCGCTCGGCCTCGGGCAGCGAGAGCGCGCTGGGTTCGGCACGCAGTACTTCGGCGGCGATCTCGCCGATGTAGCCGCCGGCGTAACCGTCCTCGGGCACCGGTTCGCCCTTGGCGTTGGCGATCAGCGAGTTCACGAACCGGTCGATCTGCGCGCCGGCGTCGTTGAAGTAGTACTCGCGCACCACGTCGGCGCCCTGCGCGGCAAGGATTCGACCAAGTGAGTCGCCGACCGCGGCCCACCGGGTGCCACCGATGTGTAGCGGCCCGGTCGGGTTGGCGGAGACGAACTCCAGGTTGATCTTCCGTCCGGTGAGGGTCCGGCCGGCACCGTAGGCGGCGCCCGCGGCGAGTACCGCGCGGACGATCTCACCCTGGGCATCGGCGCCGAGGCGGAGGTTCACGAACCCGGGCCCGGCGATGTCGGCCGAGGCGATGCCGTCGGTGCCGGCGAGGGCCTCGGCCAGCCAGCCGGCCAGTTCGCGGGAGGGCACGCCGAGCTTCTTGGCCAGTTGCAGCGAGAGGTTGGTCGCATAGTCGCCGTGCTCGGGATTGCGCGGGCGCTCGACCGTCACCGACTCAGGTAGGACGGAGGGGTCGAGTCCGCGGCTTCGCAGCACATCGAGTGCTGTCGAGCGGACGAGATCGGCGAGCGCGGCGGGGGTCACCCCAGGAAGTTTAGAAGGGCAGTCGGGCAGGTCGACATTGGATATCGGCTCCCAACAGCTGGAACAGCGCGAGCCCGAGACGTCACGCACGGGACAGGCGATGGAGCGGGCGCGGTGCCTGTCCCGTGCGTTTGACGCCTCCACCAGGAAGGTTGTGGTAACGCTATGCCACCATTGGGCAAGTTACTGTCCCCCATTGGAGTGACATAACCTCGATGTTTTGCGAGTTCGACTCAGCTTTGGTAACGCCAAGTGTGCAGTGTCACGCCACCGAGCGTCATCCCCGCTGGTTCCACGGGCTGGCCCCGAGCGACCAGCGGCCCGCCAGCCGAACGGCATTCGGCGATATCCGCGACCCGATGGCGGCGAGCCAGCCCTCCGGCGTGACCGGCACAACCGCCCGATTGCGCCGAACGGCGTCCAGAATCGCAGCCGCCACCCGTTCGGGCGGAAAATGCCGGCCGTGCAGCCCCTTGGTGGCGCGCTGCTGACTGAGCCGCTCGGTCTCCGGGTCCTGACCGGCGAACCGGGCGACCGAGGTGATGTTGGTGGAGACGAGCCCCGGGCAGATCGCGCTCACGCCGATCCCTTCCCGGTGAAGTTCGGTCCGCAGGCTCTGCGCCAGCGAGAGCACCGCGGCCTTGCTGACCGCGTAGGCCGACAACACCGGCCATGGCGTGAACGCGGCCGCGGACGCCGTGACGAC
>DATATV010000036.1:0-5792 GCA_036268615.1 Pseudonocardiaceae bacterium | reverse complement strand
CGCCGGGAACGCCGCATAGAACTCCAACCGAGACTGCCACGGCGGAATGAACCGCTGATTCGCCAAGATGATCGCACCCACCACAGCCGCAATCACGATCAGCGCACCCACCATGACGGTGTTACGAGCCAGCCCCGGCTCAGTCTTGACCCGCTCGTAGGCCTTCGAGGCACGCTCCCGGCGCGACGGGTTCGGGCTACTCATCGTCCACCTTCATTGCGTGAAGGGCCGGCGTTACCCAGCATCGGCAGCAGCGGGTTGTGTGGCGCCGCGTTCGGCGCCTCCGGCGGTGCCTGGACCGGCGGGCTCAGCCGCAGCGGGTCGGTGGCGCTGCGCTCCAGCGTCTCCACCCTCGGCTGGCCGTCGTTCTGGATGACACCTTCGGCCGGTTCCGGCTGCGGCAGCGGCTGGAACGCGATGCCGGACCCGTTCTTGTTCTGGGTGTTCGCCCGGTCCAGGGTGGCAAAGCCGTACACGACCTCCTGGTAGACGGGCCGGTCGGTCTCGGTCTGCGCGTAGGGACCGGTGCCGTGGAAGCTGTGCAGCAGCAGGTCCGAGACCGGGCCGTTCACCCGCTGCAGGACCGGCCCGCGCAGGTCGTCGAGCACATCGTTCAGGTCCTGGACGTTCGGCACCAGGCGCTTGACCAGCGGCCGCGCGTCCTGCAGCAGGTCGCGCAGGTCGCGCACCACCGGGCGGGCCCGCCGCAGCACCGGGTCGACGTGCCCCAGCGTGTCGTCCAGCTGGCGAGCGGTCGGCCGGATGTCGTCCACCGTGTCGTCCAGCACGTCCAGCGTGGTGTTCAACCGGTTGAGGCCCCTGTCCGCGCTGCGCAGCGTGGCCGGCAGCTCGTCCAGCGTGCTGGAGAAGTCGGCGCTGCGCCGACCGAACACCGCGCTGGTGGTTGCCAGGTCGTTGATGATCGAGTCCAGCCGGCCCTTCGGCGTCGCCAGCTCCTGGGAAGCCTGCTCGATGCCGCTGACGAAGTCCGTCAGGTCGGTGTCCGGGTTGGTGCCCCGCAGCGCGTCCACCACCTGGCCGGTGGGCTTGAGCGAGCCGGGCGCATCCGCTGCCAACCGATGCAGGGCGTCGTTCGTGCCGCCCTGCAGCGTCTGGTCCAGCTTGGACACCGTGCCCTGCAACCCGGCCAGCGCGTTCGGCTGCAGGGCACGGAGGACCTTGTCCAGCTCGACCGGCAGATGAGCGCGTTGCACCGGGATCTCGCCGACCGGGCGGCCCTTCGCCCCACCGGGTGCGAGGTCGATGAAGTAGTTACCACCCAGCAGCGTGGTCGGGCGGATGACCGCGTTCGGCTCGGTACCCAGCTGCGAGATGTCGTCACCGAAGATCTTCACGGTGACGACCACGCTGTTGTCTTCCTGTTGGTCCACGCCCGTCACGATGCCGACCGGCACGAAGGAGATCTTCGCCTTGCTGAAGTACGGCCGCAGCCGGTAGTCGCTGGCGAAGTGCACCTTCAGGTTCTCCCCCGGGGTGAACCAGGTCTGCAGCTGGGTCTTGTTGAACACTGCCCAGCCGATGACCGCCACTGCGACCAGGAAGCCCGCACCCAACTTCCACGCGGAGAGCGTCTGGTGGCCGTGCACGTAGTCGCCACCGAAGATCTTCATGAAGAAGCGCTTCATCGTCCAGTCACTCCGTTGCGGTTGAGCGGACCGGGCAAGCCCTGGACCTGCTTCGGGGACTGACCTGGCGGCGGCCGCGGATCACGCTGCTGCAGCGGGTTCCGGATCGGCGCACTGATCGCGTCCGTGCCGTCCTCGCCGAGGTTGACCTTCGCGATGACGTTCAACCAGTGGTAGCGGTCGTTGCCGTTCTGCAGCGCCCGGGTGGCGTTGGTGAAGAACAGCGACGCCTCGGGCGAGTACGGGCTGAGGATCTGGGTGATCGCCCCGCCCCGGCCGAACGTCTTGCCCAGCATCGGGGTCAGCGGCTGCGCGTCGTCGAAGGTGTCCCGCAGGTCCACCAACGCCGGCTGTGCGTCGTCGGAGACCCCCGGCACCTTGTCCAGCGGCGGCTTGCTGTCCACCAGCACCCCCCGCACGTCCGGGGTCGCCTGGCCGAGTGTCACGCCGCCGGGCAGCAGCACGCGCGTCGCGGTGGCGGTGTCGGCCAACGGCCCGTCCAGCGACTGCAGCGCGGCCCTGGTCTTGCGCAGTGCGTCCGGCGCGGTGTCCAGGGTCGCGGCGAGCGCCTGGCCGTTGTCCGCGTTCAGGCCGGCGAACGTCTTGTCCAGCTTGCCGAGCAGCTGCCCGATCTGCTCCTGGCGGCCCCGGAAGGACACCGAGAGCTCGTTGCCGCTGCGCAGCAGCGAGGCGAGGTCCTGGCCGTTGTTGGTGCTCAGGGCCGTCGAGACGGTGGAGAGGTCGGGCAGGATGTCGGGCAGCGCGGTGAAGGCCGCGTGCAGGTCCTCGCCGTGCCCGGCGAGGCCGCCGCCCACGTTGCGCACCATGGAGCCGAGCGCCTGGCGGGTCGGCAGATCCAGCACCATGAGCAGGTCGGAGGGCTCCTGGGCGCCCTCGGTGCGGGCCGCGGAGATCACGTCGTTCGGCCCCAACCGGCCCGACGACGGCACCCCCGGGTCCAGCTCGACGTACTTCTGGCCCAGACCGGACCGGGCACCGACCTCGGCGGCGACCACCGAGGAGCTCTTGTAGACCGGCCGCTGGTTGTCCAGGGCCAGCGTGGCCACCGCCAGCTTGTCCTGACCGTTCACGTTCGGCAGTTGGCTCAGGTCGACCGAGGACACGTAACCGACCCGGACGTTGGCGATCCGCACGTCGTCGCCGACGCGCAGCGACCCGATGTCGGAGAACGCCGCCTTGACCTCAGTCCTCGGCGCGAACGGCAACCCGTGCTGGGAGACCAGCGAGAGGCCGACGAGGGCGATGAAGAAGACGAAGGTGAGGCCGCCGTATAGGACTGCCCTGCGCCTGCGCGCCGCGGACCTGGATGCCATCAGTTGCCACCACCCAGCAGGAAGCCGAGCGCGCTGCTCTCTTGCTTCGGGCTCATGCCGGTCACGCCACCGTCCTTGGTCGTATCAGGTTGCAACAGACCGGCGGGCACGCCGAGGCTCTTCTTCGGCTGGCCGGAGTCCACCGCCGGGTCCCGGCCGCCGAGGTTGAACGTGCCGGGGCCGCCGGGGATGTTCCCGGTGACCTGGGTGGGCTGCACCACGACGTGCGCCCGGAAGTAGTGCGAGAGCCCGTCCTTGCCGTTCGTGGTCAACGCCCAGAACCGGATGAAGTTCAGCACGTTGTTCACGTTGCCGGTGAGGGACTGCAGCATCGGTTTGAGGCCCTCGGAGGTCTTGGTCAGGTCCGGCCCCAGCGCCCGCAGATCCTCGGCAACCGGCTGGGCCTTCTCCAGCGTGTCGGTGCCCTTCTCCAGCACCGGCACCAGCTTGTCCAGTGCCGGGTCGGCCGAGTCGGAGAAGTCCTGCAGCTCGTCGCTGATGTCCTTCAGGTTGTCCGTGGTCGGCCTGATGGAGCGCAGCAGCTCGGCCGTCGGCTCGGCGGTGTCGGCCAGGTTGCCCAGCGTGCCCCTGGCGGCGACCAGCGTGCTGGGCAGCTCGTCGAGCGTGGCGTTGAGCGCCGCCACGTTGGTGGTGGTGGTGTTCAGCAGCGAGGTGGTCGAGTTGACCAACCCGTCCAGCGTCCGGCCGTTGTCCTGGGCCAGCGAGCGGGCCACCGGTTCGACGTTCTCCACCAGGCTGTTCAGCGTGGCGTTCTGGTCCTGCAGCACCTTGACCAGCTTGTCGGTCTGGCCCAGTGCCGGGCTCAGCGCCTTGATCGAGGCGTCCAGCGAGGCGCCGTTGCCCTGCACGCCCTCACCGAGCACCGCGACGAACGCGGCCAGCGACTGGCCGGTCTTGTCGTCGAAAGTGTTGAGCACCTCGTCGAGGTCGGTGTTCTGGCCGGTCTGCGACAGCGGGATCATTCCGCCGGGCGGCATGATCGGGGCCTTCGGCGTACCGGGGTCCAGCTCCATGAACCGCTCACCGAGCAGGGACACCGGCCGCACCGTGGCCCGGGCGTCGGTGTGCAGCGGCATGGCTTCCGGGCCAACCTTCAGCGCCACCTTGGCGATGCCGTTGACCTCGACCATGCTCTCCACCTCGCCGACCTTGACGCCGTGCACCTTGACGTCGTTGCCTGGCAGCATCGGGGACACGTCGCGGAACTCCGCCACGACGATCTGCTCCTGCTGGGTCGCCTGCAGCGCGTAGCTGCCGCCGGCCGCGGTGCAGCTCACCAGGGCGACCAGCGCGACCGCGATGACCTTGCCCTTGGAGAAGCTGGCGGGGAACGGCGTTGTGCGCTGACTACGCTGTGTTTTCATCGGACACCACTTCCGAATGCGTCCTTCCACGGCGTGCCGCCGTTCTGCCCGGGCTGCGGGTACGGGTTCAACCGGACACCCGGTGGCACCACGCCGGGGTTCGGCGTAATGATCGACGCGCCGGCCTGCAGGTAGATTCGCGCGAAGTGGCCGTCGGAGTCGAACGCCGAGAACGCCGAGCCCCAGTTGCTGAGCCAGCCCATCAGCTCCGGCGTGTACGGCCGCAGGAAGTTCAGCGGGCCGGACAGGTTCTGCAGCGTCTGGGTCAGGTCCGGCAGCGTGCCGTGCGCGGTGTCCAACAGGCCAGGCGTGTAGTCGAGCAACTCGTTCAGCGAGTTGACCGTCGGGCGCAGGTCGCCGATCGCCGGGCGCAGGTCACGCAGCAGCGGACGGAGGTTGCCCGCCACCGAGCGCAGCTTCGCGGTACCCGGCTGCAGGTCGTTCAGCAGCGGCACCGTCTTCTCGGCCACCGGCGGAACCCGGTCCAGCGTGCCCTTGGCCGTCCTCAGCGTGGGAGGAAGCTGACTCAGGGAGTCTCTGAGCTGCTGTTGGCGGCTCGCGGCGAGCGTGGTCAACTGGGTGAGCTGGTCGACGATCGTGCTTACCTGGGTCTGGTGCTGGGCGAAGGTGCCGGTGAGCGCGTTCAGCTGGGAGGCGAGCTCCCGGATGGCCGGCCCGTCGGTGCCGATCGCGTCGAGCACGCCGCCGACCGCTTTCACCGCCGGCCCGGCGGCCTGCATGGTGGCGTTGAAATCGGCCTCGTGACCCTTTGTCGTGTTATCCAACTGGTTGACCAGTGACTTGACGTGTTCTAGGGTCGGGGGGTCGAGAGTGTTAAGGACCTGGTCAACTTCGGTTGGTTTCGGCATTTGTCCCGGAATCAGCCCGTGATTCGGAATTGGCGCGTTGCTCGACGGCCCGTCCGTGATGTCGACGAGGCGCTCACCGAGCAGGGCTTTGAAGGGCACGAGTACGACCGCTCCTTCATGGAGCGGGGCAAAACTGCGCCCGATGTTGAGCGTGACAATAGCCTGGTTGTCGCGAGCTTCAATTTTTGAGACCGACCCGACGTCGTTCCCGTTCAGCTGCACGGTTCCGCCAGAAACGATGTTGGTGGCCGAGGGAAGAACCACCTGGACGGTGTAGCTGTTCCCCAGGAGGAGCCAAAGCCCGGCCGCAACGACCAGTGCGATAGCTCCTCCGACGATGACGAACCGGCGCATTGTCCCTAGTCCATTCCCAGTGGGCCGGCCGACTCGCCGGCGAGGAACTGCTTCACGAACGGATCCTCGTTGGCGAACGCTTCCTCCGCCTCGCCGAAGTGCACGACCTTGCCCTTCCAGATCAGCCCCACATAGTCACTGACCTTACGAGCCGTACGAATATCGTGCGTCACCAGCAGATACGTACCCTTGTGCTCGGCATGC
>DATATV010000035.1:0-25396 GCA_036268615.1 Pseudonocardiaceae bacterium | reverse complement strand
CGTCCACCGGGTAACTGACCCGCCGACCGAAGCCGCCGCCGCCGACGGTCGCCGTGGTCAGCGTCGTTTCGCTTGTCTCCCAACCGGTTCTGCTGTCGTCGCCGCGTTGGGTGAGGACCGCACCGGCCGGTCCGGCCTGCGGGCTGAACCGCGCGTTCGCCAGCGGGTCGGCGATCCGGGACGCGGCCGGTGCGACCGGGGGAGTGGCCGAGACCACCAAGGCGCAGGCGCTCACGCCGAGCAGCGCGATCGCGAGCAGCGCCAACCGGCCGGCCGCTCGTGGTGAGCCGGGTTTTCCGCTGTCGAGGTTCATCAACACCTCTGCGGGTATTAGTTAATAAAGGTTCCTTACGGATGCGGAACGTACTCGGGTGATTTCGGACCGTCAAGACACTTCGGGCAGTCCTGGGTTCGATTCGAGGTTTGGTTGAAGCCGCCATAAGGTGATCTCGGCGCGCCGGGAAGTCTGGTCGGCAGAGGTGGGAACAACAGCGGGCAGATCGAGGGGCGACGCGCATGCGCAGTGTGGAAACCGTGCTTTTCCTGGTCGTCGTGGCGACCGTGGTGGCCACCTTCGCTCGCCGCATCCGGGTTCCGGCGCCGTCGCTGCTCGTGGTCGCCGGGGTTGTCGTCGGACTGCTGCCGGGCGTGCCGACCGTGCAGATCACCCCGGACATCGTCAGCCTCGTGGTGCTGCCTCCACTGCTGTACGCGGCCGGCGAGGAACTACCCTGGCGGGAGTTGCGTGCGGTCTGGAAGCCGGTGACCGCGCTGGCCGTGGGCCTGGTGCTCGCCACGGCCGCCGCCGTCGCCGCGGTCGTGGTCGCGATCACCGGCCTGCCGCTGGGCATGGCGCTCGTGCTGGGCACCGTGCTGGCCAGCACCGACCCGGTCGCGGTCACCGCGCTGGGCCGCCGGCTGTCGCTGCCCACCAGGGTGCAGGTGTTGGTCCAGGCGGAGAGCTTGTTCAACGACGCCACCAGCCTGCTGCTCTTCCGCGTCGCGGTGACCTTCGCGGTCACCACCGGCGCGCTGTCGGTCGGGCACACCGCCGGCGAGTTCGTGCTGCTGGCCGGCGGGGGAGCGGCGGTCGGCGGGCTGGTCGCCGCGGGCGTGCTGCTGATCCGAAGGCGCACCGAGGACCCGGTGCTGGAGACGGTGATCGCGCTGGTCACCCCCTACGCCGCCTACGTGCTCGCCGAGTCCGTGCACGCCTCCGGGGTGACCGCGGTGGTGGTCGCGTCGGTGGTGATCGGTGCCCGGTCGACGGACCTGAGCAGCGCGCGGATCAGGCTTCAGGTCGGCGCGGTCTCGCAGACCGTGGTGTTCCTGCTGGAGAGCGTCGTGTTCGGACTGATCGGGCTCGAACTGCCCAACCTGATCCGGGACGTGTCCGGGGTGTCGGCCAAGTGGCCGTTGGAGGCCCTGGCCATCACCGCCACGCTGGTCGTGATCCGGGTGCTCTGGGTGTTCCCGCTGGCCGCACTGGCCCAGCGGCGCGGCGGCGCGCGCCCGTCCTGGCAGGTGCCGGCGGTGGTCTCCTGGGCCGGTGCGCGTGGGGTGGTGCCGTTGGCCGCCGCGTTGTCCATCCCGCTCACCACGGCCGACGGCGGCCCGCTGGCCGGCCGGGACCTGGCGCTGCTGCTGTCCTCGGCGGTGATCGTGATCACCTTGGTGGTGCAGGGTTTCACCCTCGCGCCACTGGTCCGCCGGGCCGGCATCGCCATCCCGCGGGACGACCTGCGCCGGGAGTACACCAGCACCCGGCTGCGGCTGGTGAACACCGGGCTGGCCCACCTCGACGAACTGGCCGACCAGCGGCAGCTGCCGGACAGCGTGCTCGATCCACTGCGCGACCGACTCCGCGCGCGGGTGCTGCGGCTGCGCTCGGAGGCGCTGACCGACGACGCTCCGGACGACCCGCCCGAACAGCCCGCCGAAATCACCCCATCGGCCTATCGGCGGCTGCGCCGGGATCTGGTCGCGGTGCAGCAGGCCGAACTCGCCCGGCTGTTTGACCAGGGCGAAGTCACCGACGCGACCCGTCGGGGCCTGCAACGGCTGCTCGACCTGGAGGACGTCGGTCTCGGCGACGAGCTGTGACGAGTTCGGTCATTCGACCCAATCCACTGACCTGCCCTTTTAGGATCATGGTGTGTCACCAGTGTCGTTACGCCGCAACCATGGTTCGCACTTCGTGGTCTGCGGCAGCAACCCGTTGGCCTACCGCCTGGTGAACGAGTTGATCTCCCGCTTCGACGCGGAAGTGACGGTGATCCTCAAGTCCCGGGATCTGGAGCGCGGGCCGCAGATCGCCAAGCTGCCCGGGGTACGGCTCGTCGAGGCGCCGCAACTCGACGACGCCACGCTGCACACCGCCCGGGTCGCCGAGGCCCGCGCGCTGGCCCTGGTCGAGCAGGACGACGTGGGCAACATCCACACCGCGCTGCGCGCCCACGAACTCAATCCGGACCTGCGCATGGTGGTCCGGATGTTCAACATGTCCCTGGGTCACCGCATCCGCACGTTGTTCAACGACTGCGCGGTGCTCTCCGACTCGGCGATGGCCGCGCCCTCGCTGGTCGCCGCGGCGCTCGGCGAGGTCGCGCCGAGCCACATCCGGCTGCCCGGCCGCACCCTCTACATGGCCCGGCGCGAGGAGGTCCCGCCGGCGCGGGTGGTGGTCGGCCTCGCCGACACGAGCGGGCCGAACACCGAGCTGCTGCCGGCCGACCAGGACAGCGCCGACCTCGTGCTGGCCATCGCCGACGGCACCGCCCGGGAGGAACTGCCGCCACAGCACCCGAGCCGGCACACCCGCAGGCTGATCTGGGTGCGGGCGCTGCTGGTCAACCGGCTCGTGCAGGTGGCCCTGGCGATGGTCGGCGTGCTGGTCGTCGGCGGCGCGCTGATCCAGTTCCTCGGCCACTACGGCTTCGGCGACGCCGCCTATCTGACCCTGCTGGACGCCTCCGGCGCCGTGCAGCCGGACTCCGCGCTGAGCACGCCGATCAAGGTGATCCAGGTGATCGTCACGGTGACCGGCATCTCGATCATCCCGGTGGTCACCGCGGCCGCGGTGGACTGGCTGGTGCAGGCACGGTTGTCCGGCGGCACGGACGTGCCCGCGTCGATCAGCGGGCACGTCGTCGTGGTGGGGCTGGGCAACGTGGGCTCCCGAGTGATCCGCCAGCTCAACGACCTCGGCGTGCCGACCGTCTGCGTCGACTCGCAGGAGAGCGCGCGGGGCGTCGGCTTCGCCCGCCGGCACAGTCTGCCCGTCGTGTTCGGCGACGCGTCCCGGGACGACGTGCTGCGCGCCGCGTCGGTCGGCACCGCCCGGGCGCTGGTGGTGCTGACCAACAGCGACGTGGTCAACCTGGAGGCGGCGCTGCTGGGTCGGGCGCTGCGCGAGGACCTGCGGGTGGTGCTCCGGCTGTTCGACGACGACCTGGCCGAGCGGGTCGAGCGCAACTTCGGCTTCGCCATCTCCAGCAGCGTGTCCCGGTTGGCGGCTTCGTCGTTCGCGGCGGCGATGATGGAGCGCCAGGTGATCGGGACCATCCCGATCGGCCGGTCGATCCTGATGATCGCCGACATCCCGATCGCGGTCGGCTCGCAGCTCGCCGGCCAACCGATCAGCGCCGCGCACGACCAGGGGCAGGCGCGGGTGATCGCGCTGGAGCGGCACACCGGGCAGGGCGCCGGCCGGCTGGACTGGTCGCCGGGGCAGACCTATCTGCTCCGGCCGCAGGACCGGCTGATCGTGCTGGCCACTCGCGCCGGCCTCGGCCGCGTGCTCACCTGCAGCATGTCCGCGGTGCCCCAGCCGGACGCGGGATGATCGATCAAGTTCCCGCTCACCCGTGAGGCTGAACACCCGGCCCGATCCCGGGCACGGACCTGCGGATAGCATCAATCCACCGCACGTCAAGACCTAATCAACGAGGAGAATGTCGTGGCTGGAGTGCCCGTCAATGTAGCCGTGACCGGTGCTGCCGGTCAGATCGGCTATGCGCTGCTGTTCCGGATCGCCTCTGGCCAACTGCTCGGCAAGGACACTCCGGTCAGGCTTCGGCTGCTGGAGATCCCGCAGGCCGTTCGGGCCGCGGAGGGCGTCGCGCTGGAACTGACCGACGGTGCCTTCCCGCTGCTGCACGGTGTGGACATCTACGACGACCCGACGGCCGCGTTCGCCGGCGTGAACGTCGCGCTGCTGGTCGGTGCCCGCCCGCGTGGCAAGGGCATGGAGCGCGCCGACCTGCTGTCGGCCAACGGTGGCATCTTCAAGCCGCAGGGCGAGGCTATCAACGCCGGTGCCGCCGACGACGTCCGGATTCTGGTGGTCGGCAACCCGGCCAACACCAACGCGCTGATCGCGCACACCCACGCGCCGGACGTGCCGGCCGACCGGTTCACCGCGATGACCCGGCTGGACCACAACCGCGCCGTCGGCCAGCTCGGGCTCAAGCTGGGTGTGCAGGCCGGTGAGATCAGCAAGGTCGGCATCTGGGGCAACCATTCGGCCAGCCAGTACCCCGACCTCTACCACGCCGAGGTGGGCGGCAAGAACGCCGTCGAGCTGGTCAACGACGAGGCCTGGATCAAGGACGAGTTCATCCCGACCGTGGCCAAGCGCGGCGCGCAGATCATCGACGTGCGCGGCGGTTCCTCGGTCGCGTCGGCGGCCAACGCGGCCATTGACCACGTCTACGACTGGGTGAACGGCACCCCGGAGGGCAACTGGACCTCGGCCGGTGTCGTCTCCGACGGCTCCTACGGTGTGCCGGAGGGCCTGATCTCCTCCTTCCCGGTGGTCGCCAAGGGCGGCAAGTTCGAGATCGTGCCGGGCCTGGACATCAACCAGTTCTCCCGCGAGCGGATCGACGCCTCCGTGCGCGAGCTGACCGAGGAGCGCGACGCGGTCCGCGAGCTCGGCCTGATCTGAGTGAACGAATGTCGTAACACCGCCGGGTCACGCCGTTGACCCGTGCGATGGGCGGGGGCGGGCCGGCCATGGCGGCCGGCCGCTCCCTCCGCCGGGACCGGTCGGTCCTCAAACAGTCCGTCCGGGCCGGCACCCTGCGGCGGATGTTCCGGTTCATCAAGCCCTATCGCAAGATCCTCACCGGGTTTCTCGTGCTGGTGGTGGTGGACGCCGCGATCAGCGTGGTGAACCCGTTGATCTACCGGGAAATCATCAACGGCGGCATCCTCGGCCGGGACGTGTCGCTGGTGGTCGACCTCGCGCTGCTGCTGGCCGGGCTGTCGGTGTTCGACGCGGTGTTGTCCATCGGGCAGCGCTACGTGTCGGCGAAGGTCGGCGAGAGTCTCATCTTCGACCTGCGCACCGGCGTGTTCGGCCACATCCAGCGGATGCCGTTGGCCTTCTTCACCCGCACCCAGACCGGCGCGCTGATCAGCAGGCTGAACAACGACGTGCTCGGCGCGCAACAAGCCTTCACCGACACGCTGTCCTCGGTGGTGTCCAACCTGGTGACGGTCAGCCTGGTGCTGGTCACCATGCTCATCCTGTCCTGGCAGATCACCCTGGTGGCGCTGCTGATCCTGCCGGTGTTCATCATCCCGGCCAAGCGGATGGGCAACCGGCTGGCCAAGATCACCCGGGAGTCCTACGACCTCAACGCGCAGATGAACACCACCATGAGCGAACGGTTCAACGTGGCCGGCGCGCTGCTGGTGAAGCTGTTCGGTCGGCCGGGGGAGGAGCAGGCCACCTTCGCGCGGCGAGCCGGCCGGGTCCGCGACATCGGCGTCACCCAGGCGCTCTACGGCCGGTTGTTCTTCGTCGCGCTGATGCTCACCGCGTCCCTGGCCACCGCGCTGGTCTACGGCTGGGGCGGCGTGCTGGCCATCCACGGCGTGCTCAACGTCGGCACGGTCGTCGCGCTCACCTCCTACCTCAACCGGCTCTACGGACCGCTGATCGGGCTGTCCAACGTGCAGTTGGACGTGATGACCGCGTTGGTGTCCTTCGACCGGGTCTTCGAGGTGCTCGACCTCAAGCCGATGATCGACGAGCGGCCGGACGCCCGGGAGTTGCCGACCGGACCGGCCACCGTCGAGTTCGACCACGTCGACTTCGGTTATCCCACTGCGGAAGAGGTGTCCCTGGCGTCGCTGGAGTCGGTCGCGGTGCTGGACAGGACGCCCCGCACGCAGGTGTTGCACGACGTCACGTTCACCGCGCGGCCCGGTGAGCTGGTCGCGCTGGTCGGTCCGTCCGGCGCGGGCAAGACGACCATCAGCTACCTGGTGGCGCGCATCTACGACACCCGGGCCGGCGCGGTCCGGATCAACGGCGTGGACCTCAAGGCGGCCACCTTCGCCTCGTTGACCGACACGGTCGGCATGGTCACCCAGGACGCGCACCTGTTCCACGACACGATCCGGGAGAACCTGCTCTACGCGCGGCCCGGGGCGACCGAGGAGGAACTGCACGATGCGCTGCGCGGCGCGCAGATCGCCGCCCTGGTCGACTCGCTGCCGCAGGGCCTGGACACCGTGGTGGGCGACCGCGGCTACCGGCTCTCCGGCGGCGAGAAGCAGCGACTGGCGATCGCCCGGCTGATGCTCAAGGCGCCGACCGTCGTCGTGCTGGACGAGGCGACCGCGCACCTGGACTCGGAGTCCGAGGTCGCCGTGCAGCAGGCGTTGGCCGTCGCGTTGCGTGGCCGGACGTCACTGGTGATCGCCCACCGGCTGTCCACCGTGCGGGCCGCCGACCAGATCCTGGTGCTCGACCACGGCCGGGTGGTGGAACGGGGCACCCACGACGAACTGCTCGCCGCCGGGGGCCTCTACGCTGAGCTCTATCGGACCCAGTTCCAAGGTCAGGCCCACGGCGAGGTGGCTGACCCGGCACAGTAGGCCGGTTGTACCAATTGGACGTACGCCGCTCGGGTGCTGAAGCCGCAGCGCGCACCCCCCTCAGCAGGCGCGTGGAGTGATCCGTTAGAACGGCACTTGTCACTCCGTCTCACCGACTGCTGTGCCTGTCCCCGGAAGCGAAGGAAGGCTCTATCGATGGCGACCATTCGAGTCAGGGACATTCCCGACGAGGTTGTCGAGATTTTTCGGCGCCGCGCGGAGGTCGCTGATGTGTCCCTGCAGATCTACCTGCGTGGACACCTGATCGAGTTGGCACGCCGGTCCACCCGGGCCGAAGCCCTCGATCACCGGCCCTCGGGCGGAGCCAGCCTGGAGGACATCGAGGCGGAACTGCGTGAGCTCAGGACGGACTGAGGTCGGTACGAGGCCGCTGCGCCGTCCCGGTCACTGCGAATACGTGGATTTTGCCTGTCATATGTTCAGATTCTGAAGTGGAACGGGCAGGTCGTCGGATGGAGTCGTCCGGCGCGCGAGCGACCATCATCGATGTGGCACGGGAAGCCGGTGTGTCGCCGGCAACGGTGTCGCGCGTGCTGACCGGCGCCAAGGCGGTGTCCCCGGACCTGGAACGGCGGGTGCGGGAGGTGGTGGCCCGGCTGGGTTATCGGCCCAACCCGGCCGCTCAGGGGCTGCTGCGCGGCACCACCCGGGCGGTCGGCGTGGTCGTGCCCGACCTGGGCAACCCGTACGTGGCCCAGGTGCTCAAGGGGGTCACCGCGGCTGCCGCTGCCGCGGACTTCCGCACCCTGGTGACCGACACCGACGAGCAGCCCGACGCGGAGTTCGAGGCGGCCCGCGAACTCGCCAGGTGGGCCGACGGCATCGTGCTGTGCGCGTCCCGGATGCCCGACGCGCAGCTGACCCAACTGGCCACCAGCGTGCCGCGGCTGGTCTGCGTGAACCGGGTCGTGCCCGGGCACGCCGGACCGTCCGTCGTGGTCGACTTCGCCGCCGGCATCACGTTGATCTGCGCGCATTTGTACGAACTTGGCCACCGCCGGGTGGTCTATCTGCGTGGTCCGGAGTCGGCCTGGTCGGACGCGGAGCGGGACCGTGCGCTGGGCCCGGCCCGGGCGGCCGGACTGGACGTTGTCGCACTGCCGTGCGGTTCCGACGACCGGGCCGGCTATCGCAGCGCCGAGCGGGCGTTGGCCACCGGCGGTACCGCGATCATCGCGTTCAGCGACTACGTGGCACTGGGCGTGTTGGTCCGATTACGCGAACTGGGCGTAGCCGTGCCCGGGGACGTGTCGCTGACCGGGTTCGACAACATCTCGTTGACCCGCCTGGTGAATCCGGCGCTCACCACGGTCGCGGTGGACGCCCAGGAACTCGGTCGCACCGCGTGGCGGCTGCTGTTCGAACAGGAGACGAGGCCGGCACCCACGGTGACCGTGCTGCCCACCCTGGTGGTGCGTGAGTCGACCGCACCACCGGCCACCGCGCGAGGCTGACGCGTTCGTCCACACCGGACCGGGGCGGCCGGGGGGACTGGTGGTTCGGCGGATCGACCGCACCACCAGCCGGACCCGGCCTCACCAGCGGTCTTCGACCAGTTCCTTGATCCGCCGGTCGTAGATGGCCTTGATCTTGTCGAGCGTGTCCGCCGAGAGTTCGGGCAGATCCGCCGCGGCAGTGTTGGCGCGCACCTGTTGCACCGTGCGCGCACCCGGGATCACCGTGCTCACCCCGGGCTGCTGGACGATCCAGCGCAGTGCGGTCTGGGCCGGTGTGGCGTCCTCCGCGGTGAGTCCGGCGAACTCCACCGCGGCCTCGATGCCGGTCTCGTAGTCCACTCCGGAGAACGTCTCGCCGACGTCGAACGCCTCGCCCGCCCGGTTGAAGTTGCGGTGGTCGTCCGCGCCGAACACGGTGTCCTTGCGGTACTTCCCGGACAGCAACCCGGAAGCCAGCGGAACCCGCGCGATGATGCCGACGCCGGCCTCGGCCGCCGCCGGCAGCACCTCGGCCAACGGCTTGCGGCGGAAGGCGTTCAGGATGATCTGCACGGTGGCCACGCCCGGTCGGGCGATCGCGGTCAGCGCCTCCGCGCAGGTCTCCACGCTCACCCCGTAGGCGGCGATGCGCTTCTCCTGCACGAGGGTGTCCAACGCGTCGAACACCGCGTCGGTCGAGTACACCGCGGTCGGCGGACAGTGCAGCTGGACCAGGTCCAGGGTGTCCACTCCGAGATTGGTCCGGGACCGGTCGGTCCACTCGCGAAAGTGTTCGAGCGTGTACTCGGCCGGATCCAGCGGTGCCCGGCGGCCCATCTTGGTGGCCACGACGATCGGCTCCGGCCGACTGCGCAGGAACTGGCCGATCAGCTGCTCGCTGCGTCCGTCGCCGTAGACGTCGGCGGTGTCCAGCAGGTTCACCCCGGCATCCACCGCCGCATGCAGGATGTCGAGCGCCGCGGGCTCCTCGATCGAACCCCAGTCGGCGCCCAACTGCCAGGTACCCAGACTGATGACGGACACGGAGTGCCCGGTTCTACCCAGTGTTCGTTGCTCCACGAATGCAGATCATAGGACGTCTGACCGGCGGACGCCCGGCCGCTTGGTGCGTGGTTTCAAGCGGCCGGGCATCCGGTCGGTGGCTGTGCGGGCCGGTGTGGACCGTCACGAACAGCCCGTCACGTGGTGTTTCAGTTGGTACCCAGCTGCCAGATCGTGGTCTGGCTGTAGGTCTGGCCGGGGTTCAGCGTGGTCGTCGGGAAGCTGGGCTGGTTGGGGGAGTCCGGGAAGTGCTGGGTCTCCAACGCGAACCCGGCGCCCTGCCGGTAGGCGTGCCCGCTGGTGCCCACGAGCGTGCCGGTGAGGAAGTTCCCGGAGTAGAACTGGAGGCCCGGCTGGGTGGTGTAGACGCTGAGCTTGCGGCCGCTGGCCGGGTCACTCGCGGTCGCGGCCAGTTGCAGCGGGTTGCCGGGAGCCTTGTTCAACACCCAGTTCAGGTCGTAACCCTGACCGGTCAACAACTGTGGGTCGTTGGCGGTGATGTTCTGCCCGATCGGCGTGGGCTTGGTGAAGTCCACCGGGGTGCCCTTCACCGGCGCGATCACACCGGTGGGAATCTGGGTGCTGTCGGTCGGCGTGTAGTTGTTCGCGTTGATGTAGAGCTTCTGGTCGTAGACATCGACCGCGCTCTCGCCGGCCAGGTTCCAGTACGTGTGGTTGGTCAGGTTGACCACCGTCGGCGCGTCGGTCGTCGCGTTGAACGTCAGGCTGAGCTGGTTCTGCTCGTTGAGCGTGTAGGTCGCGAACGTGGTCAGCGTGCCCGGGTAGCCCTGGTCACCGTTGGGGCTGATGGTTTCCAGCTTCAGCCCGACCGTGCCCGGTCCGGACTGCTCGGTCGCGGTCCAGATGTGCTGGTTGAACCCGACGATGCCGCCGTGCAGGCTGTTGCCGTTGTTGTTGATCGGCACGTGGTACGTGGTGCCGTCCAGGGTGAAAGTGCCCTTGGCGATCCGGTTGGCGTACCGGCCGACCAGTGAACCGAAGTACACGCCGCCACCGGCCGCCGGGCTGTTGAGATTGACGTAGTCGGCCAGGGTCGGGAAGCCGAGCACGATGTCCTGCGAGTGACCGGCACGGTCCGGTGCCGACAGCGTCTGGATGATGCCGCCGTAGGTGAGGATCTGCACCTTCATGCCGTGGTCGTTGGCTAACGTGTACCGGTAGACGTTCTGGCCGTCCACCTGACCGAACAGCGCCTTGCTGATCGTGGGCTGCCCCCCGTGGTTGGAGTTGGCGTCCGGGCCGGCCGACGCGGCCGCCCCGGTCAGCGCGCCGACCGCAACAGCGGCCGACGCCGCAACCACACCGAGCCGCAGTGCTGCCCTTGTTCTCCGGGTACGTCCGAGGTTCCTCGTCAGCCGTTCCGCTACATCTTTGTAGTGCACGGATCCTCCTTCTCCACTCGTCACGGCATGGCGCCGCCGCACCGGTCGGGTGACCGGCGTGATACGAGGTTCTTCGCGTTCTGCGTTCTACGCGTTCTGCGATCGGGAATCAGGAATCAGGAATCACGTCGTTCGGTTCAGCTGTCGCCGTTCTGGTTCACCCGGTACTCGGCGTGCACGAGTTCGAGCAACTCGGCCACCGAGGTCTCCTTGGACCGCTTGTCGAAGGTGATCTCGCCGTGCTGCAACAGGTTCACCCGGTCACAGACGTCCACCACCTGGCTGTAGTTGTGCGCGATCAGGATGATGGCCAGGTCGCCGCGCTGCTTGAGCTGGTCGAGCAGCCGCAGGATCAGACCGCCCTCCTTGGCACCCATCGCCGCCAGCGGCTCGTCCAGCAGCAGCAGCTTGGCGTCGGAGTGCACCGAGCGGGCCACCGCGATGGCCTGCCGCTGGCCACCCGACAGCGCGCCGACCTGCGCGGTGATCGACGGGATGTTGATCCCGATGGTGTCCAGCGCCTCGCGGGCCTGCTTCTTCATCACCCGCCTGCGCAGGAACGGGAACGCCGGGCTGACCACGGCCTCCTTGTTCAGGTGCAGGTTCAGGTAGACCGGCAGGTCGTTGATGAGCGCGAGATCCTGGAAGACCGTTTCAATGCCCAGCGAGCGGGCGTGCACGACCGACTTGAGCTGGGTCTCCTGACCCTCGAAGGTGATCGTGCCGGTGTCCGGCCGGTGGTACCCGGTGAGGATCTTGATCAGGGTCGACTTGCCGGCGCCGTTGTCGCCGATCAGGCCGAGGATCTCGCCCTTGCGGACGTGCAGGTTGATATCGGTGAGTGCCTGCACCGGGCCGAACCGCTTGCTCACGTGCTCGACCCGGATGACCTCCGGACTTTCGTTTGCTGCCACGGTGTTCGTCTCCGACGGTAGGGGCGATGGGATGGCCTCGGGGCTGGTCATCTACTCGCCCATCGTCGGAGGTTGGTCAGTCCGAAGTTGAGCAGCATGGCCACCAGAATCGCGATGCCCAGCGTCAGGTCGAACGCGTTCGCGCTGATCCCGGCGAGGTTGAAGCCGTCGTAGACGATGCCCAGCAGAACCGCGCCGATCAGCGCGCCGACCACCGTGCCCGAACCGCCCAGTAGCGCGGTACCGCCGATGACCGCGGCCGCGACCGCCAGGAACATCGTGTTGGGACCGCCGTTGGTCGGGTCGAACGAGCCCAGCCGCAGACCGTCGATGATGCCGCCGAAGCCGGCCAGGGTGCTGCACAGGGCGAAGCAGATGATCTTCACCCGGTTGACCTTGATACCGGCCTCGGAGGCACCGATCGAGTTGCCACCGGTGGCCTGGGTGTAGATGCCGAACTTGGTGGTGGACAGGACGATTTGCATCAGGGCGACGATGATCAGCGCCCAGATCAGCTCGGCCCAGTGCGCCTTGCCGAACACCGTGACCACCCAGCCGGTGGCCGGTGCGGTCTGCGGGGAGCCACCCGACATCAACAGCGAGATGCCTTCCAGCAGGAACAACATGCCCAGCGTGACGATGAACGAGGGCAGTTTGAACCGGGTGTGGATGATGCCGTTGAACACGCCGATCAGGGTGCAGCACAGCACCGCCAGGATCAGCGCGAGGAACAACGGCACCCCCCCGTTGTAGAAGGAGTTCAGGATGAACGGCGCCAAGGTGTAGGTGAACCCCGCCGACAGGTCGATCTCGCCGCAGATCAGCAGGAACACCTCGCCGGCAGCGACGATCGCCCACGGAATGAAGTACTGGGCGATCGTGTGGTAATTGTCCGCCGAATTGAACGTCGTGGTGGTCACGCTGAAATAGATCGCCGCGGCGATGGTGACCACCAGGATGCTCAGCTCCTTGAGCTGAATCACCCCACGCAGCAGCGTTCCACCGGGTCCTTGCAGCCGGGGGCCGCGTGCCGGTTGCCCGTCACGCGGCGGTCCGGATCGGCGTGCGGTAGCCGATTCAGTCATCCTGAACAACTTCCTGTTCGTGAGTTGAGCGGTGCCACGAAGTGGCTACAGGGTCACCGTCGAGGCCGGCGGCAGCGCGATCGGGTTCGGGGTGTTGAGCAGCGCGTTGCTGGTGCCGCCCTCGAACCGGCTGTTCGCCGAGGCGTACAGGCTGACGTTGGACTTGGTGACGAAGGTCAGACCGGTGTCGGTGGACGGCGGCGAGACCAGGCTGCCGGACAGCTTGTACATGTACAGGTAGAGCACCGGCAGGAAGCCCTGCAGGTAGGCCGACTGGTCGATGGTGAAGTCCAGCGCGCCGGACTTGACGCCGTTGATCGTGTCGGTCAGCGTGTCGAAGCCGCCGGCGTGGATCTGGCCGGCGATGCCCTTGCTGGTGATCAGCTGGGCGATCGAGGCGGTGCTGCCCGCGTCCACCGCGTACAGGCCCTTGGCGTCGGGCTTGCCGGAGAAGGCGGCGGTGATGGCGTTGAGCTCGTCGGCCTGCGCGGCGCCGGTGTTCACCGACTGCACGGTGACGCCGGGGGCGGCGGTCTTGAGCGCGGCGGTCAGGCCGTCCAGCCGGGGCTGCACATTGTTGCCACCGGGCTGCGAGATGCCGACCAGGATCGTGCCCGAGGTGACGCTGGTGGCGATCTTCTGGCCCATCAGCACACCGGACTGGTAGAGGTCCTGGCCGACGTAGGTGAGCGGGTAGTTGTTCGGCGCGGTCGCGTTGTAGGCGATCACCGGGATTCCCTTGGAGAACGCGCGCTTCGTCGGGTCGACGAAGGCGGCGTTGTCGGTCAGCGGGATGGCGATCCCGGCCGCGTTGCCGTCGATCGCCGCGTCGAACGCACTGACCATCTCCGAGACCGAGCCGGTCTCCGAGCCGGTCCACTGCGGGGTGGGCAGGCCGAGCATCGCCGAGGCGTCGGCGAGGCCGTTCTTCGTCGGCACGAAGAACGAGTTCGTGGTGACGTGGTTGACGAAGACGAACTTCCACTTCGGGGTGGTCGGGAAGGTGCCGACCCCACCGGCCGCCGAGCTGGTGGCCGCGCTGCTGCAAGCGGCGAGGATCGCGCTCGCGGCGACCACACTGCCGCCCGTACCGAGCCAGCGGAACGTGTCCCGCCTCGACACACCGCGGCCGCTGTCCTGCTCTGACTTGTCGGATTGGTAATCGCTCATCGTTGAAACGTTCCCATCTCGGGCGTAAGTGGGACGGCCGTCCGGTCGCCGCAGTATGCGTGGTGAATCATCAGATGATTCGTTGATACAGTCAAGTCGTCCGCAGCCCCGTTTTCAGGTTGTGGCGGAGTTGTTGTGAGCGTCCCGGTCCGCGCCGGTACCCGCGGCCCGACCTCGTGCTCCTGCTGGACGTTTGCTGTGCGGGACGGCCACGTCAGACCCGCACAGCACCCCGCGTGTCTCTACTGGTTCAGGCCTCCCGCTCTGGCAGAACAAGCACTTTGCCGGTACCCGGAGCGTGCGCCCGCACCGTCTCCATGGCCTGGCCGAATTCCGTGAGCGGGAATCGGTGACTTACCAGCGCGTTGAGGTCCAGCTGCCCGGCGGCGAACCGGCTGACCGCCTCCGACCACGCGCCGGTGTGCGCGCCGAACACCCCGTGGACGTGCAGTTCGCGCACGGTGATGTCGGTGGGGTCGAGCGGATCGGCCGGCACCCCGGGAATTCCGGTGAGCACCACGGTCCCACCCTTGCGTGCCGCGCGCACCGCCGAAGCGGCGGCGCCAGGCGATCCGGCGGCCTCGATGACCAGGTCCGCGGCGACCCCGCCGGACTCGATCCGACTGGCGAATTCGGCGGAGGTCAGTGCTTCACCGGCGTGGAAACGTTCGGCCAGTTCGTGCCGGTTGGGGCGATTGCCCACCAGAATCAACTCGGCCGGCCGGTGCGCGGCGAGCATCTGCACCGCGATCAGCCCGAGCGTGCCACTGCCGACCACGACGAACCGGTCGCCGTCGCGGGGCCGGCCGGTCAGCACGGCCGCGGCGATGCAGGCGGCCGGTTCGATCAGCGCGGCCGCTTCGACATCGGCGTCAGCCGGCAGCGGGTGCACAAGTCGGGCCGGCACGGTGACGAACCGGCTGAACGCGCCGGGCTCGGTGAATCCTGTTTCGTGATATCCGGAAAGACACAGGTTGGTCGCGCCCTCCAGGCAGCGCGCGCACTTGCCGCACCAGCGAAAGCCTTCCACCACAACGGGTTCACCTGCCGTGAGGGTGGTGACGGCGGTGCCGGTGGCAGCGATCAGACCGGCCCACTCATGGCCGGGCACAATTGGGTAACTCACGATTTCGGCCGGCCGGGTACCGGCGAACAACTCCACGTCGCTGCCGCAGATCCCGGCCGCGACCACCTCGACCAGAACCTCGTCGGCTTCGGGCGCGCGCACCGGCACCTCGGTCAGCTGATAGCTGCCGGGTTCGGTGACCAGCACCGCGCTCGCCGTCGCCGGAAGGGTGGAGTGCTGCATGACGACCTCCGTGCGGGAGTACCGGTCGGTCAGTCGCACACCACCCGGGATATCGACCGAAGGTAGGGATGTTTGAGCAGTCCGTCAACCTTTGCTGCCGGATCTTGTTGTTTTGTGTTGGTTCTGCGTCGGAGTGTCCTTGACGTGCTGGTTGGGGCGCCCTACGGTGTGTCCGGAATATTGGTCACTGATTCGAAATTCCGAACACGACGACCGCGAACTGACGGGATGGGCACGGCCATGGCCATGGCGCGGACGGTACCGGCAGTGATGCGGGCACTGGATATCCTGGAACTTTTCTTGTCCGGCAAGGACTATTCGATTCCGGAGATCACCGCCGCACTCGGCCTGCCGAAGACCACCGTGCACGAGTTGGTGAACACGCTCGTCGTCCGATCCTATCTCGCGCCGGCCGCCGAGCGACCGCACCGCTACCGGCTGGGCCTGCCGTTATTCGAACTGGGCAGCATGTTCGCCGACCAGATCGACCTGGCCCGGGAGGCCAGGGCGGCGAGCGAACGGGTTGCCGAAGCGTGCGACGAAACCGTGCATGTGGCGGTACTGGACGGCACCGACGTGGTGTATGTGGCCAAGGCGGACAGCACCCACGCGGTGCGACTGGTGTCCGCGGTCGGCCGCAGGCTGCCCGCGCACTGCACCGCGGTCGGCAAAATGCTGTTGGCGGAATTGCCCGAACCGGCGTTCGAGAGCCGATACCCGCAGGGCAAACCGTTGGCGGCGATGACCCCGCACAGCGTCACCTCGGTGCTGCGGCTGCGCGAGAACCTGCGCGAGGTGGCCGATCGGGGGCTGGCCTACGAGGTGTGCGAGTCCAATGACGCGGCGGCCTGCGTGGCCGCTCCGGTGCGCGACCGGTCCGGTGCGGTGGTTGCGGCGATGAGCATTTCGGTGCCCACACCGCGCTGGAACGACCAGGTGGCCAAGGACCTCGGGGTACTGGTCGCCGACGGCGCCACTTGGCTGTCGGCCCGGCTGGGCCACCGAGACGATTCGTTGGGCGGCCCTGTCGGCCCGGTCGTGGGCCCTGTTGTGGGCCCTGTCGCGCCAGCGACGAGGGAGGGCCAGGAGCGAAGCGACCCTCTTGTGCGGCTGGATTGAGAGGGCGCCACCGCGAGGCTTGTCCTGCCCGGCGACGCTCCTGAACCAAAAACGAAGCGACCCCCTGCTCAACCGGTTGGGAGAGCGCCCGGGGGAGGCTTGTCCCGCCAGCAGGTGCGGCAAACCCGGGTGCGCCGCTACCCTGTGCGTGACCTGAATGGGGAGCGTCGTGATGGTTGACGAGCAGGACGTCCGACGAATCGCGCTGTCTCTGCCGGAGACCAGCGAGGATCCGGATCGGCCTCGGTTCCTGGTGCTGGACAAGGCGTTTGCCTGGTGTTACCACGAGCGGATCGATGGGGAGCCGGCTCGGGTGCCTCGGTCTGATGTGTTCGCCGTCCGGGTGGCCGGGTTGGCCGAGAAGGAGACGTTGCTCGCGGCTGATCCGGGGAAGTTCTTCAGCGAGCCGCACTACAACGGGTATCCGGCTGTTTTGCTGCGGTTGCCTCAGATCGGGGTGGATGAGTTGGGGGAGTTGGTGGTCGAGGCCTGGCGGTGTCGGGCGCCCGCCGGGTTGGTGGCTCAGTTCGACGGTGAGTCCGGGGTGGAGTGACGCCCTGACACTTTGGGTGGGGCTTGTTTCGGGAGTGGCGTACGGGCCTGGGTGCTGCGGTTTCGAGGTGGTTCTTCGCCCCGATGCGCGATTGTCCTACGTTTGTGGGGGTCCATCAAGGTCGCTTCGCGCCGCCTTCGGCGGTTGGCCCTGGCGGGCCAAACCTTGACAGACCCCACAAACGTCAGTGCGCTTTGTATCGGGGGGAAGGGGGTACAGCGGTCTCGGGTCGGCTGGCATCGCCGTGCTGCCGCTTCGCTTACGCTCGCTCCGCCTGGCGGCGCTCCCAGCCTTCCTGGAAAAGGTTGAAGTTGACTTCCTGGCGGGGGTGTTCGGCCAGCTTCGCGAGGTCCAGGGTCACCCCGAGGCCCGGTGCGTCGGGTAGCGGGAAGTGGCCGTCGACCACTTCTGGCAGACCGGGCTCGCAGTCCTTGACGTAGGGGTCGGAGAAGTCGTTGAAGTGTTCCTGGATCTTGAAGTTGACGGTGCTCGCTGCCAGGTGCAGGTTGGCGGCGGTGGAGATCGGGCCGCCGACGTTGTGCGGGGCCATCAGCAGGTAGTGCGTTTCGGCGGTACCGGCCAGTTTCTTCGCCTCCAGCAGGCCGCCGGAGTGGGTGATGTCGGTCTGCAGGATGTCGGCCGCCTGTAGTTCGAACAGTTCCCGGTAGTCGTAGCGGGTGTGCATCCGCTCACCGGTGGCGATCGGGATCTCGGTGGCCGCGGCGACCTTCGCCAGCGCCTTGAGGTTCTCCGGCGGCACCGGCTCCTCGATCCATGATGGACGGAACGGCTCCAGCAGGCGGGCCACCCGGATCGCGGTGGACGCGCTGAACCGGCCGTGCATCTCGATCAGGATCTCCACCTCCGGACCGACCGTGTCGCGCACCGCCTCGACCAGCGACATGGAGCGGGCGGTCTCGTTGGCGTCCAGTTCGAACATGCCGGCGCCGAACGGGTCCAGTTTGAGCGCCTGGTAACCGCGCTCGACCACCTTGCCCGCGGCCGCGGCGAACTCCTCCGGCGTGCGCTCCACCTTGTACCAGCCGTTGGCGTAGGCCTTGATCCGTTCCCGGACCGCCCCACCGAGCAGTTTGTACACCGGCAGACCCAACGCCTTGCCCTTGATGTCCCAGCAGGCGATCTCCACCGTGGCCAGCGCGGACATGGCGATTTCACCTGCCCGCGCGTAGTCCAACCGCATCATCCGGTGGACCAGGCTCTCCACGTCGAACGGGTCGGAGCCGAGGATGTGGTTGGGTAGCGCCTCGGCGAAGTAGCCCAGCAGCGCGTCGGTGTGGTTGAGCATTCTGACCTCGCCCAGCCCGGTCAGGCCCTCGTCGGTCTGTAGCTCGACGATGGTGAGGTTGCGCCACGCCGTGCCCAGCACATGGGTCTTCAGCCCGGTGATTTTCATTTCACTCCTGGCCATTCCGCCGTCCGCCACATGGCTGGGTCGGCAACCGAGGTTTACGCTCTGTCCCCCGGGGGAGCGTACGGGATTTGACAGTATCGATCAATCATTCGATGATTAGCCGGTGGAACGCTCGGCCGCAGGCCCGTTGGGGCAGCACCGGACGATGCACGGCCGGGTCGTCGAGTGGATCGGGCTGCGCATCGTGTCCGGTGAGTTCGCCTCGGGCAGCCAACTGCCCAACGAGGCCGAGCTGGCCGCGCGGCTCGCCGTCAGTCGCGGCGGCGTGCGCGAGGCGGTGAAGGCGTTGGCGGCCAAGGGACTCGTCGAGCCACGACCGCGGCTGGGCACCCGGGTACTGCCCCGGCGCGAGTGGAACCTGATGGACCGTGAGGTCATCGACTGGCACGGCCGCGCCGCCGACGTCACGTTCCTGGGTGACCTGCTCGACCTGCGCCAGATGGTCGAACCTTCGGCCGCCCGGCTGACCGCCGAGCGGGCCACCGACGACCAGATCACCGAGCTGGCCGCGGCCTACGCGAGCATGGCCGAGCACGCGACCGACCTGCCGGTGCAGGAGGCCGCGTTTGTCGACGCGGACCTGCGGTTCCATCTGGTCGTGCTGCGGGGCAGTGGCAACCAGTTGATCGAACAGCTGGGCCGGCTGCTGGAGACCGGTCTGCACCACGCGCTGGAGGCGACCGCGCACCTGCCCGGCGGGGTGATGGCCACCCTGCCGTTGCACAAGGCGGTGTTGCAGGCGGTCAAGGGACGCAAGCCGGCCGCGGCCGAGCGGGCCATGCACCGCCTGTTGCAGGTGACCGTGGACGCGGTTCGGCACACCACCCCGGGCAGCTGAATCCGCAGTCGGTGGCGGGCGGTAGCTTCACAACCAGCCAGTTCGGTTCAGCGGCGCCGGCGTCAGCTGTCGAGGTGAGGGAGGCCGCCGTGGCGCAGCCCCGGTCGAGTGGTTCGCAGCCGTTGGATGAGTCCGGCCCGGCCGAGTTGGGCGAAGGGGTGCTCTGGGACAGCGTCGACCGCCGCCTCTACTGGCTCGACATCCTCGGCAGCACGGTGTTCTGGCGGGATGAGGCGGGGACCGTGCACTCGATCACGTTGCCGCACATGCCCGGCATGATCGCTCCCTATCAGCCGGGTCGTGTCCTGCTGGCCACCGACTTCGGGTTCGAGGTGCTGGACACGGCCACCGGTGAGTCGACCACGGTGGCCGCGGTCGAGTCCGACCTGACCGCGCGCCGGATGAACGACGGCGGCATCGACCCGACCGGTCGGGTGCTGGCCGGCACGATGAGCCGGACCGAGGACGCCGGCCAGGGTGTGCTCTACCGGCTGGACGCCGAGCGCGCCGTGCACCCGGTGCTCACCGCGCTGACCATTCCCAACGGCATCGTCTGGCCGACCTCGGACCGGGTGTTCTACATCGACACCCCCACCCGCCGGATCGACGAGTTCGAGTACCACCCGGAGACCCCGTTCGGCCGCCGGGTGCGCTCCATCGACGTGTCCGACTTCGCCGGCTCCCCGGACGGGATGACGCTGGACGCCGAGGGCAACCTGTGGGTCGCCTTCTGGGGCGGCTCTGCAGTGCGCTGCTTCAGCCCGACCGGCGACCTGCTGGAAACCCTGCGACTGCCGGTGCGCCAGCCGACCAGCTGCGCGTTCGGCGGCCACGACCTGCGCACCCTCTACATCACCAGTGCCTACACCGGTCTCGGTGAGCGGCGCGGCGAACTGGACGGCACTGTGCTCACCGTCGCGGACCTGGCCACCGGTGTACCGGCCACTGCCTGGTCGGGCTGAGGTCCGATTTCTGTTGCAGTTAGCCTGACCGGATTCAGGCTGACTGGAGTCAGGCTGGATGGCGCACGAACTGGCACTGGATCGCCCGGCTGGCTTGTTCGACCGTGCGCACGAATGGCGTGATCTGGCGCAGTTCGCCACGTCGGACGTGCCCGGCCTGCGGCCGGCGATCGTCCGTGGGCGGCGGCGGGCCGGTAAGTCCTTCCTGCTGCGGCACCTCTGCCGGGCGGTTGGTGGCGGGTACACGCTCGCCCTGGAACAGAGCCGGGCGCTGGCCATTGAGCGGTTCGTCCGGTCCGTCGAGTCGGCCACCGGGACGACGCTTGGCGCCTTCACCGACTGGGTCGGCGCGTTGAACGCCGCGGCCGGCGTCCTCGGTCGGTCGGACGGGCCGTTTCCGCCGCTGCTCGTGTCGGACGAGTTTCCTTATCTGGTCGCACATTCGCCCGAGCTGTTCTCCCGCACCGGGTTCACCGCCGACCTGGCCGCGACCGACCTCGGCCGGTCAGCGGTCCTGGTCGGACTCGGTGATCTCTGTGGGGCGTGAGAGTCAGTCCTCAGCCAGCGACAGGGCGCCGCTCGGGCAGAGCCGGACGGCCTGTTCGGCCGCCCCGATCCGGTCGCCGGTCGGCTCGGGGACGAGCACGACGACGGTGCCGTCGGCGTCGTTCTGGTCGAACAGGGTCGGGTCGGTCAGCACGCACTGGCCGGCACCGACGCACACATCGGTGTCCGCGACGATTCGCATGACCATCTCCTACCAGGTGACCGGCAGTTCGACCAAGCCGTACACGACCGAGTCGTCCTTGAACATCAGTTCGGCGGCCGGTGCGGCCAGCTTCAGACCGGAGATGCGGCGGAACAGGGTGTTGAAGACGATCTCCAGTTCCAGCCTGGCCAGGTTCTGGCCGAGGCACTGGTGCGCCCCGAAACCGAACGCCACGTGGTGGCGGGCGCCGCGTTCGAGGTCCAGTTCGTCGGGCTGCTCGAACACCGCCGGGTCGCGGTTGGCCGCGTAGCCCAGCGCGATCACGCCCTCGCCCGCGCGGACCAGCTGGCCGCCGATCTCCACGTCCTCCACCGCCAGTCGGGCGGTGACGGTGTCGGCGATGGTGAAGTAGCGCAGTAGTTCCTCGACCGCGCCCAGCGTCCGGTCCGGGTGCTCGTTGATCGTGGCCAGCGCCTCCGGGCGCTCCAGCAGGATCATCGTGCCCAGCGAGATCATGTTCGAGGTGGTCTCGTGCCCGGCCAGCAGCAGCAGGAAGGCGAGGCCGACCAGGCCGCGGTGATCGACGGTGTCGGTCTCGCGCTGCTTGAGCACCTGCCGGCCGAGCAGGTCGTCGCCCGGGTCCTGCTCCTTGGCGGTGACCAGTTCGTCCAAATAGGACATCAGTGCGGTGATCGCGGTGTGCCGCTCCTCCGGCGCGCTCGACCGGCGCAGCAGCGCGCCCGAGTGCTGCTGGAAGAAGGCGTGGTCGCCGTAGGGCACGCCGAGCAGTTCGCAGATGACCAGCGAGGGCACCGGCAGTGCCAGCGCGGCCACCAGGTCGACCGGCTTCGGGCCGGCGAGCATCGTGTCGATGTGCTCGTCCACGATCTGCTGGATCTTGGGCTGGAGCGCCTGCATCCGCTTCACCGTGAACTCGCCGACCACCGCGCGGCGTGCCTGAGTGTGCTCCGGCGGGTCCATCCCGATCAGCGACGGGGTGAAGTCCGACCTGTTCCGCGCGCCCGCGACGAGCTGCGGAAAGCGCGGGTCGGTCCGGTCGGAGCTGAAGCGCGGGTCGGTGAGCATCGCGCGCACCTCCTCGTGCCGGGTGATCACCCATGCCTTGCCGCCCGAGGGCAGTTCGACCTGGGACAGCGCCGCCTGTTCGCGCATCTCCTGATACTCGGCCGGCGGAGCGTACGGGCAGCGCCGCGTCATCGGGAAGGCGGGAAGGGACTGGTCGACCACTTCGGTCACGATGGCACCCCTGTGCTATCTGGAAGATTTTCCTCCGGTTCTCCGCCCACGCTACCGAAACGGAAGGTTTCCGTCCACGTGCCGTGCGATAATTCCGTTTTGGATGGTGGAAAGGGCGCGCGTGATGACGGCAGATCCCGAGACGCGGTTGCGGGCTGACGCGCGCCGCAACCGTGACCAGATCCTGGCCGCCGCGAGCGCCCTGTTCGTCGAGCAGGGCCCGGACGTGCCGATGGACGAGGTCGCGCGGCGCGCGGGCATCGGCGTCGGCACCCTCTACCGCCGCTTCCCCGACCGTGGTGCGTTGATCCGCGCGGTCGCCCGGGACAACCTGGCCCGGGTGCTCGCCGACGCGCGCGCCGCGGTCGCCGAGGAGCCGACCGCGTGGCTGGCCCTGGTCCGGATGCTGCGCCGCTCCGTGCCGTTGCAGCTGACCGTCTATCTGGCCTGGCTGTCCCCGCTGGCCTCGGCGATCATCCAGGACGACCCGATGACCTACCAGGTCCGCGACCTGCTGGTGGAGATGCTCGACGAACTGGTCCGCGCCGCGCAGGCCGAGGGCCAGCTGCGCCCCGACATCGGCCCCGGTGACGTGAAGGTGCTGGTCAGCCTGCTGCTGCGACACCTGGGCGGCCCACCTGACGAGCGGGCCGCCCAACTGGTCACCGACCGAGCCCTGGCGATCATGCTCGACGGCCTGCGCGCCCAGCCCGGCTCCACCCTGCCTGGCTGCCCGCTGAGCAGCGACGACGTCAACTGGGTCTGAGGTCGGGGAGGCAGGACCGGTGAGCGCTGGTCACTCCGGCACGCCGTTGCCGCGCAAGCTCGGCGTCCGCGCCGGGTCGCGGGTGCTGATCACCGGCGCGCCGGCCGACTTCGTGCCGGACTTCCCGTTCCACTCCCGGGCCGGCCGCGCACCCTACGACGTGGTTCTGTTGTTCTGCCCGGACCTGGCCGCGCTGGAGCACGGCTGGCCGGCCGCTTACCGGCGGATCGGGCCGGCCGGCGCGCTCTGGGTGGCCTGGCCGAAGAAGTCGTCCGGGGTGGCCACCGACCTGTCCGACCAGGTGGTGCGTTCCTCCGCGCTGGACCACGGCCTGGTGGACGTCAAGGTGGCCGCGATCGACCAGACCTGGTCGGGGCTGAAGCTGGTGCGGCGGCTGGCCGACCGCGCCGGGTAGCCGCCGCCCGATCGGCTGCTGCTCGTCCGGTGTTCCTCGGCTACTGTGGAGGCCTCTGTGAACGCAGCCACCCGACCGAGGTGTTGTTCTCGGGCGCGACCGCGGTCAGAAACGGTGATGTCATGAGCACACGAAGTACGGCCGCCCGCGAGCGCGCCGACCGGCAGCCACAGGGCGAACCGATCGTCGAGCAGTCGCCGACGGTGACGGTCGGCGACAAGACCTTTGTCATCCTGCCCGGGCCGGTCGCGACGATCTCCGCGCGCAAGACCGAGGACGAGTAGCCGTTCAGGGATTTTCGAGCAGCACCATCGCTGCCGCCCGTTGCACGCTGGCGAACAGCTCGTTCATCCGCGCCGAGTCGAGTGTGGTGATGATCGACAGGTTCGCGAAACCATCGGGACCGTTGGGTTGCTGGGGTTTCTTGACCTCACGGGTCGAGTTCAGGGTGATCGCGCCGATCATCAGCGTGTCCACCGGCACGCCGTCCACCGAGCGGTCGGAACCGATCGACTCCATCACGATCGGCAGCGCCACGATGCCGCGCCAGATCGGTGAGTGCGGTGAGGGTTCCATGTTGACCGCGACCGGGGTGCCGCGGAAGACCGCCTGCACGGCGGCGACATTCGAGTCGCGGGTGATGTCGAGCTCGCGGCGCAGCGACCACGGTTCCCGGTGGGTGTAGGCCGAGGTGCCGATCAGGTTGAGTGAATAGCGCGACTTTCCCTGCGGGTGGTATCTGCGCCGCAGCCACAGCGACAGCCCGAAGTTCTCGCCCTGCTCGCCGCCGATCCGGCAGCCTTCGACGATGCGCGCGAACCGGCGCAGCACCGTGGCCGGCCCGCTGGAACCGTGCAGCGCGTTGTGCAGGCGGTTGTTGAGCGTCGTCGCGGACTCACCGATCGGGACGCGTTGGTTGCGCTCGCAGCCGACCGACACGTAACAGTCCTCCAGCGCCTTGGCCAGCCGTCGGCCGTAGATGAGTGAGGGCGCCTTGTCGGCCGGCCGATCCCGGTACCTTTCGGGTTCGACGACCGCGAGGCTCAGGTCCGACAACACCTGGTTGAGCTGGGAATACGACTTCAGGAAAATCGTCTTGAGCTGTAGTTCCCGCTCCATGAACTTCGCCGACTCGACGGCATAACGGGCAGACTCGACGTCGTTGTGCGCGCCGGGCGCCAGTTCCGGGACGGACAGTGCGAACCGGGGCGAGTCGATGTTCTGGTTGGTCAGCTCATACACCGGACCGACCAGATTCGGGTCGGACATGCTCAGACCGACGAACACCGAACACGAAGAATGGAGATTGTCGAAAATCACCTTGCGCACGACCGCGCCGTGTTTGAAGAACTGCGACTCGGTGAGCACGAGCGGTTCCTTCGGTTTGGCGCCCTGGGGCACGACGCCGTGTACGTGCAGCACGCCGATCGTGTCGGTGGCCAGCGATTCCTGCCACCGGTCCAGATCGTCCAGCGCGTAGGACCGGACCTGGTCCTTCGGGAAGTGCCGGCGCAGCGCCTCCTCCAGAATCGTGTCGAAGTTGGTGGTGATCAGCCGGATGTTGCGCCGCCTCACCGCGACGAGTCGCGCGATGGACATCGCCGACTGGCCTGCGGTGACGCTCAGGTCCTTCTGGTAGAGCGCGTCGCGGACGATCTCGTGGTCCTCTTTGTTGTGATTCTCCGCCTTGACCAGTTGCAGCACGATTTCGGCTCGGCGGAGCAGATCCGAGCGGTCCTTCTTCGCCATGTCGCGCAGGCGTTCGTCGTCGATCTGATCGGCCATGCAGTCGACGAGTTCGGGCCACGACCGTAAACCCGCGTTCATGGACACACCGGCGCCGACAACGAGGGTCAACGGAATATCCGAATCGCGCACGGCGGAGAACATCAGCCCCAGGTAGGGCTGGTCGTGGAAGGACAGGGCTCGGCCGGCCACGAACGTCCGGTGGTCGATCAGCTGCGCAATTCGTTCGGTGGCCACGATTGACACGTTATGGCCTGCGACCGGCCGACCGGAAGGCGCTAAACGGGGCGTGCTATCGCCAACAGGCG
>DATATV010000034.1:0-47606 GCA_036268615.1 Pseudonocardiaceae bacterium | reverse complement strand
GTCGGAGCTGTAGCGGGTGTTGAGGTTGCCGTCGATGGCGTTGGCGGGGGTGTCGGCGGCGGCGGAGTTGGTGCTGGCGGTGGCGCTCCAGCCGGTTTCGGGTAACGCCGTCTCCGCCCGCGGGGCCTGCGGCGCGGCGGTCGCATTCGAGATCGCGGTCAGTGAGAACGCGATGAGCAGGCCGAAGGCCGCGACCGCGGCAGCCAGAATGCGGCGCCGGCTTCGGCTCTTCGGTAAGCGGCGCGGGCCGCCCGGTCCGGTGGGCCGTGGTGGTGTGATCATGCTCCGTTTCCTCTCCCGGTTGTGCGTGCACTGCGTTGTGAACGACGGACCAGGTGACCGGGTGAATGGACGGTCACACGCGTGCTGGTCGGCGACATCTCCAGCCGCGGGCCGGCGGCGGGGAAGGGGTGAGAGCGCTCTCTGGTGGTCAGTGAACCCTCGGATTTCGCGCCTGTCAAGGGAATGTATATGAATCTCATGGCTGGTGGGCCGATCGAGAGCGCTCTCTGCAATCAGCCTGCCAGCCGACGGATGAGAGGCGCGCGGATAACATTTTCGGCTGTTCTGTGAATTTGACAGCCGACCGGCTCGGCGATCGAAATCGAAGGGTTCGCGGTGAATCCGGGCAGCGACGTCCGGCCGGCTCGGAGCGGTCAGTGCGCCGCGGCGCCGGCCCAGCGCAGTGGGATCAGCGGGAACGCCCAGGGCACGCCGAGGTCGTCGTCCCAGTCGTCGTACAGGCCCAGACCGACCTCCGGCAGCAGCACGATCTCCGAGCTCGGGCGCTCGTCGGACAATGCCTGCCAGCCGCCGCTGGTCATGACGCCGGGCAACAGCCGGTAGGTCGGGCCCACCGTCGGCGTGCCGGCTTCGACCTCAAGGAACCGGTGGTGATCGCGGTCGCGCCCGTCGGCGGCCGGGAGCCGGTGGATTCGCTTGCGGCCACCCCGGAGGAGTTCCGCACTGACGTACGGCTCGGCGTCGCGCGCGGGGGCCACGGTGACCACCGTCCGGCCGGCCACCTGCTCCAGCAGCACGGCCTTGCCGTCGGCGGCCACCCACCAGCCGGCCAGTGCCGTGCGATCCTCGGTCATGACCTTATTGTCCGCACCGGAGTCGGCGAGTGTGCCGATTTCGGAAATTTGTGCCAGCCTGGGCGCCCGAAGGAGAGAGGGGTTCGGCGTGCAGCCGGTCGTGACCAGAACGAAGGTGACCGAGCGGGTGACCGCCGTGGTGGCGGCGACCACCACCTGGCCGGAGTTCGCCGGGCTGTGGAAACCACTGCTGGACCAGGTCTACATCTGCCTCGGCAGCCAGGGCGCGTTGCAGGAGGGCCGCAACGTGATGCTGTACAAGGACGACGTGCCCAACGTCGAGGTCGGCGTCGAACTCGTCGTGCCGTGCGAGTTCATCGAGCCGGTGATCCGGTCGGTGCTGCCCGCCGGTGAGGTCGCCACGACCGTGCACCGTGGACCGTACGAACAACTTCGGACGACGCACGCCGCCGTGGTGCGCGCGTGCGACGAGAACGACTGGCGGCGGGCCGGGCCGCGGTGGGAGATCTACCGGGACTGGCAGGAGGACCCGGCCGAGTTGGAGACCGAGGTCTACTACCTGCTCGACTGATGGCTCAGAGGTCCCGGAAGGTGTCGATCTTCGCCCCGAGCAGGTTGAGCCGGTCGGCCAGCTGCTCGTAACCACGGTTGATCACGTAGACGTTGCGCAGCACCGACGTGCCCTTGGCCGCGAGCATGGCCAGCAGCACGACGACCGCGGGGCGCAGGGCCGGCGGGCAGATGACCTCGCTGCCCGACCAGTGGGTCGGCCCCTCGACGTAGACCCGGTGCGGATCGAGCAGGGTGACCTTGGCGCCGAGCTTGGTCAGCTCGGTCAGGTAGAGCGCCCGGTTCTCGTAGACCCAGTCGTGGATGAGGGTCGAGCCGTTCGCGGTCGCCGCGATCAGCGCGAAGAACGGCAGGTTGTCGATGTTGAGGCCGGGGAACGGCATCGGGTGGATCTTGTCCAGCGGCGCGTGCAGCGTGCTGGGCCGGACGGTCAGGTCGACCAGCCTGGTGTGACCGTTGGCCGCCGGGTACTCGGCATCTCGGTCGTAGTCCAGGCCCATGTCCTCCAGCAGTGCGAGCTCGATCTCCAGGAACTCGATCGGCACCCGCCGGATGGTGATTTCCGAGGACGTGACGATCGCCGCGGTGAGCAGGCTCATCGCCTCGATCGGGTCCTCCGAGGGCGAGTAGTCGACATCGCGGTGGATGTCGGTGACGCCGTGCACGGTGAGCGTGGTGGTGCCGATGCCCTCGATCCGCACGCCCAGTTCGGTGAGGTAGAAGCAGAGGTCCTGCACCATGTAGTTGGGGCTGGCGTTGCGGATCACCGTGACGCCGTCCCGGCCGGCCGCGGCGAGCAGCGCGTTCTCGGTCACGGTGTCGCCGCGCTCGGTCAGCACGATCGGCCGGGCCGGGCTGATGTCGTGGTCGGCGTGCACGCGGTAGCTGCCCGCGGTCGCCTTGACCTCAAGCCCGAAGTGGCGCAGCGCGCTCAGGTGCGGCTCGACCGTCCGGGTGCCCAGCGCGCAGCCGCCGGCGTAGGGCAGTTCGAACTCGTCGTGCCGGTGCATCAGCGGGCCGAGGAACATGATGATGCTGCGCGTGCGCCGGGCGGCGGTCACGTCCATTCCGCCCAGGTCCAGCTCGCGCGGCGGGATGATCTCCAGGTCGTTGTCCTCGTTGAGCCAGCGGGTGCGCACGCCGATGCTGGTCAGCACTTCGAGGATGCGGTTGACCTCCTCGATCCGGGCTACCTTGCGCAGCACGGTGCGGCCGGAGTTGAGCAGCGCCGCGCACAGCAGTGCGACACCGGCGTTCTTGCTGGTCTTCACGCTGATGCTGCCCGACAGCGTCTGCCCGCCGGTGACCCGCAGGTGCATCGGGCCGGCGTGGCCGAGCGAGACGATCTCCGAGTTCAGCGCCTGGCCGATCCGGGTGACCAGGTCCAGGCTGAGGTTCTGGTTGCCCTGCTCGATCCGGTTGATCGCACTCTGGCTGGTGCCCAGTGCCTCGGCGAGTTGGGTCTGCGTCCAGCCACGGTGCTTGCGCGAGTCCCGGACGAGGCGGCCGACCTGCCGCAGGTATTCGGAGAGCTGGGCCGGGCTGGTTGACATGGCGGAGACCGTATCTCACACGTGATGTCAGACCTGGCACCGGTCGGGGGAGCGGTGTGTTGTTTCGGCAACTTGCAGGGGTGACGCTATGTCACCAGTGACGTTCGGTGGTCTGGTCTCGTTTCGTTTCGGTATCCAGCCCGGCTACTGCACCCTGGACAACCTTGGCTCCGGCATCGCCACCGGCCCGAAAACGATCTCACCGGCTTTGGCGGCAAGCTCATCCGCTGAGCCCGCTGATATCGCCCGGCCGGAAATGCCGCTACCGCCGGCGGTCAACCGGGGCGAGGTGATTGTCAACATTTTGTCCATAACCCCGGTGACCAACGCGGTGTCCCGATATCGCGCAGTACCCCGTCACGCTGGACTGTACGTGCCACATGGATTAGAACAGGATGGCACCAAGCAGGTCGGCCGCGAATGGGGGTGAGGCCGATGAACCAGCACGAGCCTGCGACGCATCACGCGATCCTGGTGGTGGACGTGGAGAAATTCAGCGACCGCCGCAACAACCACCAGCTCGGCGTGCGTGACGGGCTGTACGAAATTCTTGAGGATGCGTTCGCCGAGTCGAATGTCCAGTGGTCCGAGTGCACTCACGAGGACCGCGGGGACGGCGTGCTCGTCCTGGTTCCGGCGCACGTGCCGAAGGTCCGACTGGTGGACCAGCTGCCGCAACGGCTGGTTGCCGGGCTGCGCCGGTACAACGACACCCGGGCGCCACAGGCGCAGATGCGGCTGCGGTTGGCGCTCAACGCCGGCGAGGTACACCACGACGAGCACGGCGCGGCCGGCATCGCGGTGAACCTGACCTTTCGACTGGTGGAGGCGGACGAGGTGCGCGCGGCGCTGGCTGCCTCGGCCGGCGCGCTCGCGGTGATCGTGTCCGACGACTGGTACCACGACGTCGTCGAGCAGGACCCGGCCGCCGAGGCCGGTGCGTACGAACAGGTGCACTGCACGGTGAAACGGGCCCGGTTCGACGGGTGGATCCGGCTGCCCGACCGGACCGGACCGGCGGGAGGTGGTCGCGCCCTACCGGCGAGTGCTGAACCGCCCGTCGGTCCACAACAGACGGTACAGCCCCGGTTCCACCCGCTGCGGCCGTTGGTCGACGTGTTGGAGGGGATGCCGGCGCTGCGTGAACTGGGTGGCCGGCGACTGTGTGTCGAGCTGCTCGCCCGGCGGCTGGGTGCGGTGCTGTCGATCGCCGACCAGAGCGCGATCCGCCATCATCTCTACGACATCGCCCGGATCTGCGAGGAGTACCCGAGCGGACTGCTCGCGCTTGCCGAGGTGTTGGAGGACCTGGAGTCCGACCAGGACGCGGTGCTGCGGCTGTACACCGTGGTCACCGAGCTGTCCGCGCTGGAACTGGTTTCCGCGCCGGCCCGGCAGCGGTTGTTCCAGTTGTTGGGCACCGAGGAATGGCCCAGCGCGACCGACGCCTACCGGGTCGCCGGCGGTCCGTACACGCCGGATATTCGTCCGGGCTACCACGATCCGCGCGAGCTGTTCAGCAAGCTGGAACGGCTCAACGCGCGCGCCGACGGGCTGCCCGCGCCGCTGATCTTCGTGCTGCGGCTGGCCGATCGCGCCCAGCGGCCGGTGGCCGAGGCGCTGCGCCGGTGGACCTGGGAGCAGGCCGAGTTGATGGGCGTCGCCGAGCAGTTGCGGGTCGTCGCGGGTGCGCCGCCGGCCCGGCCGGCCGGCGTGACCGATCAGGACGAGCCGACCGCGTACCTGGTCATCCGGTTGCAGCGGGACAACTTCGAGCCGCAGCGGTTGCTGCTGCGGCACTGGCGGCAGCTCGGCCCCGGCTGGCAGCCGCAGCCCGGCGACGAGTTCGGCGGCACGCTCGGCGAGATCCAACGGCAGGTCGCGAAACTGATCGCCGAGGCGGAAAGCGGCTGGGCGGCGGACGCCGGGGTAATCCGGCTTGAGTTCGTGCTGCCGCAGGATTTGCTCGGGCTGCCGGTGGACCGCTGGGCCAGAGGAGTGAACGAGGCGGTGCCGCAAATCTTGGGGCTGCGTTACCAGCTCGTGGTGCGTAGCCTTGACAGAATGCGCACCAGGGACTGGCATCGCGACTGGCGCCGCAGGTGGAGGGACTTGCAGACACAGCTCGGTCAGTCGTTGCCACAGGCCGATCGGACCCTGTGGGCCAGGTGTGCCGACGCGCAGGAGATCCGCGGTCTGGACGCATCCCTTGAGTTGGACGAAAAACTGCTCTCCGTGCTGTTCAGCGAGCCGCTGCCGGCGGTGTTGCCGCAGGACGGCGACCCGCGGCTGGTCGCCCTGCGCGCCGGCATTCCGGTAATGGTCTGGTGCCGCGCCGATGGTCATTCCGCGGATTTCGGATCGGCCGCCGACGAGATCTTTTCCGAGGGCTTTGATCTGGTCCGCGAGAATATGCGAAAGTTGCGTGGCGAAGCAGTGCGATCGGCTGCTCCGGAAAGGCACGTCGGCAGTCATATCACGCTACTGTGGGACGATCCGGACCGGATTGTCGAGCACACTGTGGCGCCCAGTGCGCCGCAGCCGGGCCAAGGGGTGGTTGTGACGTGACCGGACAGTCGCCGCGCTGGTGGATCTACCGGGGCACCGGGCAGCCGCTCGATGTCGACCTGGCCGCCGTGCTGCCGGCGCCGCCGCCGTGGCGCACGTTCGTCGGCGGCCCGGTGCTGCCGCCCGCCCCGGAGGACCCGGCGGAGACGAACCGCAGACTCGGCGCGACCAGCCAGCTCGCCCAGGACGCGGTCGACGAGCACGAAGTGGACATGGTCAACGCCGCGCTCTACCTGCGCAGACCGCTGCTGGTCACCGGCCGGCCGGGCACCGGTAAGTCCTCGCTGGCCTACCGGATCTCCCGGGAACTGGGCCTCGGCCGGGTGCTGCACTGGCCGATCAGCAGCACCAGCACGCTGGCCAACGGCCTCTACGACTACGACGCCATCGGTCGGGTGCAGGCGGCCGGCGCCCGGCAGGCCGGCGCGCCGGGCAGCAATTCCGAGGTGGACACCGACATCGGCAACTTCATCACGCTCGGCCCGTTGGGCACCGCGTTGTTGCCGCACGAACTGCCCCGGGTGCTGCTCATCGACGAGATCGACAAGAGCGATATCGACCTGCCCAACGACCTGCTCTCGGTGCTGGAGGACGGTGGGTACCAGATCCGCGAACTGGCCCGGCTGGCCAAGGCCGAGCCGGACGTCGGCGTGTTCACCGACGATCCGGGCAGTTCGGCGGTGGTGCGCGACGGGGTGGTGCGCTGCCGGGCGTTCCCGGTCATCGTCATCACCAGCAACGGTGAACGCGAGTTCCCGCCGGCCTTCCTGCGCCGCTGCCTGCGACTGGGGATGCGCGACCCGGATCTGGACACGCTGGCCGGAATGGTCGCCGCGCACTTCCAGGGGCAGCAGAGCGAGCACACCCAGGAGCTGATCAAGTCCTTTGTGGATCGAAGTGGTCAGGAGGGCGGGCTCGCCGCCGACCAGCTGCTCAACGCGGTACACCTGGCCACCTCGGGGGCCTACGAGACGGACGGTTCGTGGCAGCGCCTTGTCGATGCGCTGTGGCGCAGACTGTCGGCGGGGGTGGAATGAGCCCTGGCCAGCACCAGCCCGAACCGGACGGGACCAGCACACCGACGTACCGCGGCGGTGCCGAGTTGGCCGCGCGGTTACCGGATCTCGGCGCGGCCGGGCTGAGTCTGGGCACCGACGATCTGCTCGTGCACGAACTGCGCAACGCGTTGTGGTTGAGCCAACATCTCGACCAGGCGGTGCTGGACCGGTCCCCGCCGGCCGCTCGGCCGGCTCCGCCCGACCGGCCGCCATCCCTCGACGGCCCGCCGCCGCACGCTCCGCCGGTCGGCGCGGACGGGCCGCCACCGGCTCCGCCCGACCGGCCCGCGTCGCCCGCCGAGGCGACGCCCGGCGGGCTGGTGCTCGCGCTGCCGCCGGCGACCGCTCGGCCGGGACGGCTGGTGCCGGGACGGGTGGTCAGCTGGCTGGACGGCCCGGACGCGTTGGCGCCGCTGCCCGATCCGCGGCTGATCGCCCGATCGCTGCGGCCGCTGTCGCGGACCCGGCCGTCCCGCCGGCACCGCAAGCTCGACGTGGAGAAGACGGCCGTCCGCGCGGCCGAAACCGGTCTGTGGCTGCCCCAGTGGACACCGGCGCAGGCGCGCTCGTTCGACGCGGTGGTGGTCGCCGACGACGGCGCGTCGATGGCGATCTGGCAGCACACGGTCGCCGCGTTCCGGCTGCTGCTGGAGCGGCAGGGCGCGTTCCGTGACGTGCGGCTCGTCCGATTGGACACCAACCAGGCCAAGGCCGACTCGGTGTCGGTGCGCGGGGAGTCGGCGGTGTCCGGCGGTGTCGGCGGTGGGCGCAGCCCGGCCGAGTTGGTCGACCCGTCCGGGCGCCGGCTGATCTTCGTGCTCACCGACGGGGTCGGCACGGCGTGGCGGACCGGCGCGATGGACGGATGGCTGCGTCGGTGGGGACACACCGACGTGGTCGTCGTGGTGAACGTGCTGCCGCAGGAACTCTGGCACTGGGGTGGGCTGGACACCCGGCGGGTCCGACTACAGGTGAGCGGTTCGGTGACGGCGAACCACGAGCTGCGCTACCGGCTGCTCGAACGAGGCGAGTGGCCCGGGGCGTTGGCCGTGCCGGTGCTGGAGCTGCATCCCCGCTGGCTGGCCAGGTGGGCCCGGTTGGTGAGCGCGGTCGGGCCGGACTCGGTCGAACTGCCCGCCCTGCTGGTCGCGGCCGATCCGGCGCCACGATTGGCCGAGCCGGTCGACCGGACCGAGGAGACCGCGTCGGCCAGCCCGGCCGACCGGGTGCTCCGGTTCCGGACGGTGGCCTCCTCGTCCGCCTTCCGGCTGGCCGGGCTGCTCGCCGCGGTGCCGTTGAACCTGTCGGTGATGCGGCTCGTGCAGTCGACGATGCTGCCCGGGTCGCGGCTGTCGGATCTCGCCGAGGTCTTCCTCAGCGGGCTGCTCACCCGGACCGACGGCCGTCCGGTCGGGTTGGACCCGTATGCGGTGGAATTCGAATTCGTGGACGGTGTGCGGGCCGAACTGCTGGCCACCGGAATTCGCGCGGAAACCGTTCGGGTGCTGCGCCTCGTCTCGGATTATCTAGGTTCCCGGGTGGCCGCGATGCGCAATCTGCGGGCCGCGTTGAGTGAACCGAACCGGACCGGCGATCCCGAGGTCTCGGCCGAGAGCCTGCCATTTATCCGGGTACAACAGGCGGCGCTGACGGCACTTGCCGGGCCGTATTCACACCGAGCGCGTCGACTGCGGGAAAGAGTAGCCCAATCGGGTGAAGTTTCCGCGGTTTCGGCAGGTGAAGCCGATAACGGTCAACCGGCGGACCAACCGGTGGGACCCTATCCTGACGACGCTGGCAGAGTAAGTAAGCTCGACCCCGACACCGCACCTGCTGTTCTGGGGGGAGGCGACGTGACCACCGTTGACGTCGCGAATGTGCCGACCTCACTCCGACCGAACGCGGACCTGCCCACGGTGTGGGGCCATGTGCCGCCGCGCAGTGTCAACTTCACCGGGCGGGACGAACTGTTGGGCACCCTGCGGAACCAACTCGTGCACGACTCGGCGGCCGTCGTGCTGCCCGAGGCGCTGCACGGTCTCGGTGGTGTCGGTAAAACCCTGCTCGCGGTGGAATACGTCTACCGGTATGCCGTCGACTACGACCTGGTCTGGTGGATTCCCGGTCAGGACAAGACCCAGATCGACGCGTCATTCGTCGCACTGGCCAAGCGGCTCGGGCTGGCCGCGGAGAATGCCGGCGCGCTGGAAGCCGTTCCCGCTGCCCTGGAGGCATTACGCATCGGGCGGCCGGCCCTGCGCTGGCTGCTGGTGTTCGACAATGCCAATCAACCAGAGGACATTCGTCCACTGATTCCAGCAGGGCCGGGACATATTTTGATCACCTCACGCAACTCGCAGTGGTCGAGCATCGCTCGTTCGGTGGAAGTCGACGTCTTCACCCGGGGCGAGAGCCGCCAGTTGTTGCAGCGGAAATGTGCGGGCATGGGCGACAATGATGCCGAGCGAATTGCCGAGGCGCTCGGCGATCTGCCGCTCGCGGTGTCCCAGGCGGGCGCGTGGTGTGCGGAAACCGGAATGTCGGCCGAGGAATATCTCCGACTTTTCGACGACAAACGCCAGGAATTGCTGCTGGACCGCCCGATCGACTATCCGGTCGCGGTCGCCGCCGCCTGGAACGTCTCGCTCGACCAGTTGGCCCAGCACCATCCGGCCGCGCTGCAACTCGTCCGGGTGTGCTCGTTCCTGTCCTCCGAGCCGATCTCCCGCAGCGTCTTCGGCTACGTCCGGGACGCGACCGTGCCGGCCGAACTGGGACAGGCGCTCGGCGACCCGGTGAAGCTGGGCCGGGCGATCCGGGCGATCAACCGCTACGGCCTGGCCAAACTCGACCACACCCGGGACACGCTGCAGTTCCACCGGCTGGTCCAGGCCGCGGTGCGCGACCAGATGGACCCCGGGCAGCACGATCTGATGGCGCACATCGCGCACCGGCTGCTGCTCAACGCGCTGCCGCCGCGCTCGGGTGACGTGGAGAACTGGGCGACCTGCGCGCAACTGCTGCCGCACGTGCGCGCCTCCCGCGCCGCGGACTGCGACGACTCGCTGGTCCGGATGATGGTCGTGCAGCTGGTCGTCTACCTGATCAACTGGGGCGACCCCCGGACGGCCGCCGAACTCGCCGGCGAGCTGGTGACGAAGTGGACCGCGAAGCTCGGCGAGTCCCATCCGGACACGCTGGCCGCCGCCCGGCAACTCGGCGTCGCGCTGCGCTCGCTGGGCCGGTACCGGGAGGCGCGGGAGGTGCACCAGCGCACCTACGACCTGCTGCGCGAGACCGTCGGCCAGGACCACGAGGAGACCCTGGTCCTGGGCAACCTGCTGGCCAGGGACCTGCGCGCGGTCGGCGAGTTCGGCGAGGCCGGGACGGTGAACGCGGAGACCTACCGGCGCTCGCTGCTGGTGATGGGCCCGAACGACCCGCTGACGCTGGCGTCCGCCGAGTACTTCGCCGCGAGCCTGCGGCTGCTCGGCGACTTCGCCCAGGCCAGACAGTTGGACGAGGGTTCGGCGACCCGGTTGGTCGAGGTCTACGGCCCGGACGACCGGTTCGCGCTGGCCGCCCGCGACCGGCTCGCCGTCGACCTGCGCGAACTCGGCCAGTACCTGGACTCGCGGACGATGCAGGAGGACACGGTCGTCCGCTACCGCAAACTGTTCGGCGACGACCACCCGGTGACCTACGGGGCGATCAAGAACCTCGCGGTGGCCCGGCGCAAGGCCGGCGACCACCAGGGCGCGCTGGAGCTGTCGATCGAGGCGCGGGACGGCCTGCGCCGGCGGTCGGGCTACGACCACCCCGAGGTGCTCGCCGCCGCGATGAACCTGTCCATCGACCTGCGGCAGACCGGTGACCTGCGCTCCGCCCGCGAACTGGGCACGTCCACCCTGCAACGGCACGTGCAGGCGTTCGGCCAGGACCATCCCTACACCACCATCGGCGCGACCAACCTCGCGGTGACCCTGCGCCTGCTCAACGACCTCGACGGCGCGCGTGAACTGAACACCGAGGCGCTGCAACGGTTGCGCGCGCGGCTGGGCGAGGACCACCCGTTCACGCTGGTGTGCGCGACCAACCTGGCCAGCGACCTGTACGCGGCCGGCGAGCCGCAGGCGGCCTACGAGCTGGACACCGACACGCTGGTGCGCTCGGGGGACAAGCTGGGCGCCGACCATCCGGCCACCCTCGCGGTGCGGCTCAACCTCTCGCTCGACCTGCGCGCCCTCGACCGGACGGCGGAGGCCGACGAGGTGCACGGGGACGTGGTGACGCGGCTGACCAACGCGGTCGGTGCGGAGCACCCGGCGACGCTCGCGGCCCGGCAGTGCGTGCGCGCCGACTGCGACATCGAGCCGCTGCCGTTCTGAGTCCCGACCGGATCAGCTGAGCCAGCGGGCGACGGCCTCGGCGTCGGGTGGCGTCGCGCTGGGGTCGGCGAGACGGCGGTGCAGGGCGTGCACCACTTCGGGGCGGTCGAGCAGGGTGTCGCCGGCCGGGTCGCCGAGTTCGGTCAGGGCCAGGCCGAGGCCGATCCAGGGGGACACGTCGGCCGGTTCGCGGGCGATGGCGCTGCGGTAGGCGGGTGCCGCGGCGAGCGGATTTCCGTTCACCAACAGCAGGTCCGCCGCGGAGGTAGCCGGGATCTGGTCGTCCACATCGGACGGATTGGTGCTGAGCCGGAGCTGGGTCAGGTGGGTGCGGGTGCGGGGTTCGTTGGGGTCGGCGCGGTCCGGATACACCGTCGGCTCGGCGGCGCGCCACGGGCCGGGTGGGTCGCCGCGCTGCCAGGATCGGGCCAGACCGTCCACAACGGCCTGTCGGGGGCGGAGGTGGCGCAGTCGCCAGGTCGCCCGGTGGTCGGCGGCGGCCCGGCGGGCCAGGGCGGCCACCGGTCCGGCCACGGTGTCCGCGTCGGCCTGCCAGCCGGCGACCACCGTGCGGAGTTCGGCCACGAATCGGCGGCCCGGTTCGGTGAGCTGGTCGGACGTGGTGAGGGTGTGCAGTGCGGCCTGGATCTGGTGATGGCGCAGGGCGAACTCGAACTCGGCGGCGGCTGACTCGGCGGCCGGCGCGGTGGTTCGGTGGGTTCGCCAGAAGTCGGCCACGCCCATGAACGAGTAACAGCCGTGCAGCAGGCCGCCGATCGGCCGCGGGTCGTCGCGCCACGGCGCGTAGTACCGCTCGGCCCAGTCGTCCTCGTGCAGCGGGACCAGGTCGAGCAGGGCGTTGAGCAGGTTGTGCCGGTGCTCGTGCACCAGCATGGACGCGAGCACCGCCGGGCTGTCCGGCAGGGTGACGGCGGCAGCGCCCACCCCGTCGGCACAGCTGGAGCTCCAGGGGCGGAAGCGCTGCCGGGGCCGCCCGGCCGGCACGACCACCGTCATGGTGTCGCGCAGCCGCGCCGCCTCGATCGGATGGTCCCGGACGAGCAGCGACCACGACCGGGACAGCAGCGTTGTCCACTCGGCGCGATCGGTCGCGGTGAGCGGTTCCGGCCGCAGCGGGCGGAAGAAGCCCCGGTAGGGATCGAGATCGTCCAGCCAGACGGCGAGTTCGCCGAGGCGCAGCCGGTGCATCGGCTGCCAGCCCGGCCCGTTCCTGGTCGGGTCGGCCGGCAGCCGCACGGTGGTGCTACCGGCGTGCAGGTGGGTGGCGGTGGGCCCGCTGATCAGTTCGGCCACCTGCCAGCGTTCGCCGGTGGGGAAGGTGGCCAGACCGAGGGTGGGCAGCACAACCTGACCGTCGCGCAGCGGCACGCTGGTGCGGCAGGGCAGGCCGGTCAGGATGGCGGCCGTCGCGGCGATCGTGTGCAGGTGGCCGGTGTCGACCCAGACCGGCGCGTCGTGCGACAGACCGGTGTTCAGCCGGCGCAGGGTGTAGGCGGCCCAGATGCCGATCTCCGGGTGGTCGAGCAGTTTCCTTACCGTGGCGCGGTTTCTGGCCTCCGCGGCGGCGAGCAGCCGCCACGCCCGCGCCGGATCGGGTAGCGGGCCCGCGGTGTCGGGATCGGCGGAGGCCTGGTCCAGTACCGCGCGTAGCAGAATGAGTCGGCTGCTGTGCGCCGCGGCGAGCAGGCGGTCGAGGGCCCCGTTGGCACCGCCGTCGGCGGCCACCGAGGCGAGATCGTCGCCGGCGAGCCGGTAGGCGGTCAGCACGGGCGGGCTAACAGCCCTTCTGCCCGGCCGCGAGGCTCTGGCTCCGCTGGACGCCGTGGTCGGGATCGGCGGTCCGGCTGAGCACGTCGGCGACCAGCCGGAGCAGTTCCGGGTCGTGTGACCGGCCGAGTTCGTCAACGGTCAGCCCCGTCACGTCCACCAAATTCGAGTGCAGTTCGAATGCCGGACGCCCCATCTGCGAGCTCCCATCCACGAATTACCGCCCGTAACGGGCCCATCACATTAATGATGCACCAGTAGCGGTCGTCGTGGGAGGTCACTTACTTGTCGGTTGACGTGTCCAGCTCCGGACACGGGTCGATCCCGCCGGTGGCGCGAACCGGCGGGATCGACCCTCGGATGGCCGGCTGGCCGAGCGTGGTGGAAGACACCCCCAGTGGTCTTCCAACTGCCCTGCCCCGGCCTGGTTTGTGCGCCCGGCTAACCGGGCCAGTCCTGGCTTCTGCGTTGATCGGCGCGGTGGCGGGCCGGCGACCGCGTGCCCCGGAAACTGGCGCCGGCCAGGTAGATCGCCATGACCGCGCCGGCGAGCACGCAGGACAGCGCGACCTTGAGCACGCCGCTGGGGTGCAGCGTGGTGAGTACGACGACGAGCGCCCAGAGTTCGACCGCGCCGAAGATGATCGTGCTGACCGCGTTGGGCCAGCGCGGCCGAGCCGGCCTGCGGGCGCCCTCGATCGGCCGTAGCAAGTCGACCCGCGGCGGCGCGATGGGGGTCGAGAACTCGTCGATCTCCGGCACCGGGGTGGAGATCGCCGATCGCTGTTCGGTCATCACAACTGCCTCCGAGAGTTTCTGCTGATCAGGACGGGAGTCCTCTGGTAACTACCCGTTTCTACGGCAGACTCGGTCCCGGCACCGCGTCAGCTGACGCACAATCGCGATTAGTCGGAAACTTCGTCCGCGAGCAGGTCCGGGCGCAGGACGACGATGCGGCCGCGCGCGGTGTCGACGACCCCGGTGTCGCGCAGTTCGCGCAGCACCCGGACCACCGATTCCCGGGAGGCGCCGATCATGTTGCCGATTTCCCGCTGGTTGTAGGCGAGGCTCACCGCACTGGCCGCGCCGTCGGCCAGACCCTGGTCGGTGACCAGCGCGAGCAGCTTCCGGATCACCCGTACCCGGACGCTCGCGCCGGCGGACTTCGCCTGCTGGTCACTGAGTTCTCTGATCCGGTTGACCGCGACCCGCAACAGCGTCCAGGTGAGTGCCGGCCGCCGCTGGCACAGGCCGACGAACCGATCCGCGGACACCATGATCGCTTTCAGGTGACCGATCGCCCGCACATTGGCCGACCGCGGCCGCCCGTCCACCGCGGCGAGTTCGCCGATGATCTGCCCGGGTCCCCGGATGACCAGCATGAGTTCCTGCCCGACCCCACCGTGCATTTCCACGCTCACCCGACCGGTCAGCAACACGATCACGTGCCGCACCGGGTCACCCTGATGGCAGAGCAGGTCGCCGGGCGCGAACCGCCGCTCGGTGCCGATCTGACTCAGTTCGGCCCGTTCGGCCGGGTCGAGCATCGCCCAGAAGGCGTTCGCCGGAATGTTCGACGCGCCACGCTGGAGGTTCCGCGCGTCCGCCACTCAGGTCAGGTTTCTCCGTGATCGTCGGTCGGGCAATCAACCAAAACGGTGGAATTGTTCGGCCCGTCGAAGATTCACCCGACAGGACACCGCCGACGACCCGGAAACTCGGTCGTGCACCGAGGTACGGCCTGGTAGGGATGAGCCATGACGGACGCGTTGCGGCGGGTGCTGCGGGCGGTCGGCGGGCCTGCGGTGGCCGACCGGCTGGCCGCGCTGCCGGGCGCCGACCTGACCACGTTGCTGCTCGCCGTGTCGCGCCGGCGGGCCGGGGCGCTGTCGGCCGCCGACGTGCTTCGTCGTTATCGGACGGACCGGTTCGTCGGGCCGGCCGCCCTGCCGTTCAGGCGGCTGCGGGCGACCGAGGACGCGCTGTTGTCCGCGGTGCCGCCCGAGTTCGACGTGCTGACGCTCGCCCCGGTCGCGCCGCTGGGCACACATTCGGTGCTGGGCACGGTGGATCAGAACAACGTGATCAGCACGGTCCGGGCGAGCGAGGTGGCGGCCGACCCGACCAACGGCCTTGCCCTGGCGGCGGCGGCCCGGCGGGCCGATCGACTGGCCGAGGACGCCCGGTCGGCAGTGTCGGTCCGGCTGGCCACGATCCAGCGGGTGGTCCGGGCCCAGCGGTTCGCCGCCGACGGCCGGTTCGCGCACTTCACCCTGTTCGCCCTGGTGTCGGCCGGCCGGGACACCGGTGACCTGGGCTTCGAACGGCAGCACGCGGTCGAACAGCTCCGGTTGCTGGTGTCGGCGTTGCGCGCCAACAAGATCAGCGAGCTGGACCTGGCGTTCACCGTGCTGGACCCGCGATTCACGGTGGTGGTCGACGCGGTCCGGGAGTCGCTGGACGGTGGATCGGGCGTGCGGGTGTTGGACGATCCGGACCGAGCTGGCGGCCGGGGTTACTACCAGGGGCTGTGTTTCACGCTGTTCGGCCGGTTCGGCGAGCGGCGGGTGGAACTCGGTGACGGTGGCTTCGTCGACTGGACCCGCGCGCTGCTGGGCAACCGCAAGGAACGGTTGCTGATCAGCGGTCTGGGCGTGGACGGGGTGGCCACCGCGGCCGATCGGTGACGGTTCAGCCGCCCGCCCGGAGCTGGGACCGCCCGGCACGAAGCGCCCAGAAGAAGACGGCGACCGCGAGTACCGCGACGACCAGCGTGTCGTAGGGCGCGGGCAGGCGTCCGGCGCCGCCGAAACTGCCCTGCCAGGACAACAGCACCAGCAGCACCAGGTAGACCACCAGCCACGCACCGGTCCGCAGTTCTACGTGCAGCGGTGGCGCCGGCTTCGGCCGCCGCAGGACGAGGAACAGCGGCACACCGATCAGCACCAGCGGCAGGGCCAGCCGCAGGTCGTGCCAGCCCGACCAGTAGACGAACTCGCTGGCCACCACGAAGCTCACCGGCGCGATCCAGCGCAGCCCCGGTATCCAGCCGGCCAGCCGCTCGCCGTCGGTGGTCGGCGGTTCCCGCAGGACGGCGGCGGCGACCGCGGATGCGGCGTAGATCAACAGGTACATGTCACCCATCACGCTGACGATGTTCTGCCAGCTGCCGAAGGGCAGCAGGAAGACCACGATCACCACCAGGTTGAGCGCCAGCGCCCGGCGCGGAATGCCCGACCGCTCGTGCACCCGCATGAACCACCGGGGCAGCAGACCGTTCTTGCCCAGCGCGTAGGTGTGCCGGCCGTCGATGGCCACCCCGACGAACGCCGAACCGCCGGGCGAGAGCACCGCGTCGGCGTAGAGCAGGGTGGACAGCCAGCCGAGGTTGAGCAGCAGTGCGAGTTGGCCGAACGGGGACTCGAAGTCCACCCCGTGCCAGCCGCCGCCGAGCAGGTGCTCGGGTACCGAGGACAGGAAAGCCAGTTGCAGCAACAGGTACACCAACACCGCCAGACCGATGCCGGTGAGCACGGCGCGGGGCACGCTGCGCCGGGGATCACGCGCCTCACCGGAGAAGTCCACCGGTGCCTGGAAACCGTTGACCGAGTAGACGATGCCGCCGGAGGCCAGCGCGGTCAGGCAGGCCGCGTAGCCGTAGGGGGCGAAGCCGCCGTGCTCGGTCAGCCGGGCCGGGTGGAAGCCGGAGGCGAGCAGGGCCACCACGGTCAACAACGGGATGATCACCTTCAGGGCGGTGACCAGGTTGTTGAGCCGGGCGAACAGTCGCACCGCGAACCAGTTCAGCGCGGTGAGCAGCACACTGAAGGCGATCGCGACCCCGGCGCCGCCCGGGGTGAGCGTGCTGCCGTGGTAGAGCCAGGGCAGGTAGTGGTCGGCGTACTGCATGATCGCGGTGATCTCGGCCGCGGTGCCGCCCACCGAGAGCAGCGTCGACCAGCCGATCACCGAACCGACCAGCCGGCCGCTGGCGTACAGCGGCCAGCGCACCGTGCCGCCACCCTCCGGCCGGGACGCGCCCAGCTCGACCATGACCAGCGCGACCAGTCCGCAGAGCAGTCCGGCGGCGATCCAGGACAACAGCGCGGCCGGGCCGGCGATCTGCGCGGCGTAGTTGGCCGCGAACAGCCAGCCGGAGCCGACGATGTTGGAGAAACCGATCGCGGTCAGGCCCCAGAAACCCAGGTCACGGCGCAGCCGCCGCTCCTCACCCGCGATGGCCTGTTGTCCCTCGTCGGGCGGACCGGCCGCCTGCGGTCCGGCATGGTTCGGCACCGTTGCCCCCTTTGTCCGCGGACCAACATCAGATCGTGGTTCGCCGCCGGCCGCCAGGGGGGACCGATCAGTGGGACGGGGTCATTTTTTCGGGTCGCTGCCCGGCAGCGGCGCGGTCGGGCCGACCGGTGGGTGCCGGATCACTGCTCGGCCGGCTGGTCCGGGGTCGCGGTCAGGGCGTGATAGGCGGGGCGGAGCAGGTCGAGCACGGACTGCCCGCCGACGGTGAGCGGGAGCGGGTCCAGCTGGTCGAGCACGGCGTCCGGGGCGCCGGTGACCACGGTCGACTCCGAAAGGTTGTCCGGTAACGGATTCGGGTTGTGCGGTGTGGTCCAGAACGAGTCCAGCGACTCGGCCGGCGAGTGGTCGGGCCGGGTCTGGGCACTCTGTGCCCTGGGCAGCGGATTGCGCAGGGCGCGCAGGTGGTCCAGGAGTTCGGCCCGGCCCCGGCCGCGCCAGGCGAGAATGCCGAACGGGTCCGCGTCGAACGACTCGGCCAGTAGATAGCAGACGGCGGCCAGGTGCTTGCACGGCACTTCCCAGTCCGGGCACGAGCAGTCCATCGTCAGCTCGCGCATGGTGTCCGGGAACAGTCGCAGGCCCAGTTCGGCGAACACGCCCTCGATGTCGGTCGGCAGCTCGCCGGCGAGCAGTTTCGCGGCGAACAACGCCTGGTCGGCGAGGGCCTGTTCGATGGTGGCCCACTCGTCGGCGGTGAACGCCTTGACCGCGATGCGCACCCGGTAGGGATTGGGCCGCGAGCCCTGCACGGTCGCCGTCACCAGACTGGTGGACACCGACAGGCTGAGCACCTGGCCGGCCCGCGCGTAGCGCCGGCCGCGACCCAGCCGGCCGCCCATGCCGAAGGACTCCAGCACCTCGATGAACCGGCGCGACCACCACTGCTGGGCGATCTCGCCGCGCTTGCTGCGCGCCTTGATCCCGCTCTCCACCGGCAGCGGCCTGGCCGCCGGCGGACCGTCCTGCCACCACCTAGTCAATGACGGCCTCCGCGGACAGCGTGACCAGCTCGCGCAGCTGGCCGGTGGACAGCTCGGTCAGCCAGTTCTCGCCCGCCCCGACGACCAACTGGGCCAGGGCCTTCTTCTCCTCGATCATCTTGTCGATCTTCTCCTCCAGGGTGCCGATGCAGACGAACTTGCGCACCTGCACATCCCGCCGCTGACCGATCCGGAACGCCCGGTCGGTCGCCTGGTCCTCGACCGCCGGGTTCCACCAGCGATCCAGGTGTACCACCTGGTTGGCCGCGGTCAGCGTCAGCCCGGTGCCGCCGGCCTTGAGCGACAACAGGAAGATCGACGGCCCGTCGGCGGACTGGAACCGTTGCACCGCCTGGTCCCGCGCGCCCTTGCTGGTGCCGCCGTGCAGGAACAGCACCTCCTGGTCGAACCGCGCGCTGAGATAGGGCACCAACATGCTGGCGAACGACGCGAACTGGGTGAAGCAGAGCACCTTGTCCCCGTCGGCGAGCGCACCGGTCAGAATCTCCTCCAGCCGGGACAGTTTTCCCGACCGGCCGCCGATCCGGGAACCGTCGGAGAGCAGCTGCGCGGGGTGGTTGCACACCTGCTTGAGCTTGGACATGGTGGCCAGCACCAGGCCCCGCCGTTCCATGCCGTCGCTGTCCTCGATCCGGGCCAGCATGTCGTCCACCACTGCCTGGTACAGCGACGCCTGTTCGGCGGTGAGCGTGCAGAGTTGTTTCATTTCGAACTTGTCCGGCAGGTCGTCGATGATCCGCGGGTCGGTTTTCAACCGCCGCAGCACGAACGGACCGGTGAGCTTGCGCAGCCGGGCGGCGGCCTCCTGGTCGCCGTCGCGTTCCACCGGCACGGAGAACCGGGCCCGGAACGAGTTGACCGTGCCCAGCACACCCGGATTGACGAAGTCCATGATGGACCACAGCTCGGCCAGTCGGTTCTCCACCGGCGTACCGGTCAGCGCCACCCGGTGCCGGGCGGGCAACTGCCGCACCGCCTGGGACTGGCGGGACGCGCTGTTCTTGATGTTCTGCGCCTCATCCAGCACCACCCGGTCCCAGCGCACCTCGCCCAGCGGCTCGCTGTCCTTGGCCGCCAACGCGTACGTGGTGATCAGCAGGTCGTGCTCGTTGGCGGCGACGACGAGGTCGTCGCCGGTCAGCCGGTCGGCGCCATGGTGGATGTGCACCGACAGCATGGGCGCGAACCTGGCCGCCTCCCGCTGCCAGGTGCCCACCAGCGTCATCGGACAGACCAACAACGTCGGCGGCCGGGTGCGCTCCGACCGGGCCAGCGCCTCCAACGCGAGCAGTTGCACGGTCTTGCCCAGCCCCATGTCGTCGGCCAGGCACGCGCCGAGGCCCAGCCGGTCGAGGAAGGCCAGCCAGGCCAGCCCGCGCCGCTGGTAGGGGCGCAGGGTGGCGGTGAACCCGGCCGGTGGCTCGACCGGTTCCAGCTGCTCGTCGACGGTGCCGGACAGCAGTTCGCCCAACCAGCCCCGGTCGCTGACCGCGATGATCGGCATCGGCACCTGCTCGCCGTCGGGATGTGCGGCGTGCAGCAGGATCTCGCTGGCCGGCATCTGCCCGCTGCCGGCGCGCTCCAGGAAGGCCAGCCCGGCGGCGAGCCGCTTGCGGTCCACGTGCACCCACTGCCCGCGCACCCGCACCAGCGGCACCTTCGCCTTGGCCAGCGCGAGCAGTTCGGCCTCGGTCAGCTGCTGGTCGCCGATGGCCAGGTCCCAGCGGTAGTCGACCAGCGCCTGCAGACCGGCCTCGGTGTGCTTGGCCACCACTCCGGCCGTACCGCGGCTGGCCGTGGTCAGGGTGAGCCCGAGTTCCCTTGGCTGTTGCCACCAGGAGGGCAGCAGCACGCCGAAGCCGGCCTGGTCCAGGGCGCTTGCGCTGGTCAGGAAGCGGTAGGCGCCCTCAGTGTCCAACTGGAGCTCGGCCGGCCTGCGTTCGCGCAGTGCGGTGTCCAGGTCCGGGAACAGCCTGCTGGCCTTGCCCAGGTCGTGCAGCAGCAGTTCCTGCGGGTGGTCGACCCAGCGGTAGAGCACGCCGTCGCGGTCCGGCCAGACCTGGTCGGCCGGCACCAACACGCTGGGTTCGTCCACCGCCTGCAACAGGAACTCCAGCCGCCAGCGCGGTTCCGGCTGCTCCGTGCTCTCGCCGGCGTCGTCCGTCCCGCCGCCGTCCAGGTCGAAGTCGTCGAGGTCGGGCAGTTCGAACTGTTCGGGGGAGTGCAGTCGGAAGCAGGTGCGCACCGGGCTGGTGGACATCCCGCTGGCCCGCCACGCGGTCAGCCGGTTGCCGAGTTGAGCCAGCAGCGCGGGATCGGCGGTGAAGTCCGGTTCGCCGACGAGGGCCCGCAGCCACGCGTCCGCCGCCGCGTCCTTGGCCGGCAGCCGGCCGCGTCGGGCCGGGCGCAGGCGGAGCCGTTGCCCGGTCAGGACAGCGCGCACGGCCGCGTCGACGAACCGGTCGAGCAGGCCGCGCAGCACCTCGGCCGGCTCACGGCCGGTCAGACTGTCCGCCTCGACCTGTTCGGCCCGGACCGCGGCCGGCATGGTCTCGCGCAGCGCGGCGAACCGGGCCGCGTCCGCACCCAGCGGCGCGGCGGCCCACCGGGCCGAGCTGGGCCGGTGCACCAGCGTGGGCAGCACCTTGCCACGGGTCACCAGGTCGGCGGCCAGCCGGGCGACCCCGGCCAGGTAGCGCACGGCGGCGCCGGCCCGGCAGTCCGGGATCGCCGCCGGATCGTCGACCACAGTGGACAACAGGGTGGCGGCGACGACCGGCGGCAGCGCGACGGTCGGCACGAGCCAGGGCCGCAGCTGCGGTAACGCACGGCTGGGCCGGCCCCCGGTGAGCGGGGCGCGGATCAGCTCGGGGGAGGCGCTCGGGCCCCAGCCGCGGGTGGGCAGCAGGATTGTGTGCTGGCCGGCCTTGCTGGTGCCGGCTGGTACCGGCAGCAACTCGGCGAGTGTCGCCGAGGGGACCGCGAAGGGATGCGGGGATGGTGCGCGGGCCGGACGGGTGGCCGAGCGGGCCGGCAGCTCGGAGTCCTCGGCCCAGAGGGCAAGGTCTCCGTCTGCGGCGGCCAGTCCGTGGAGGACGATCACTCAGCACTCACTGGACCAGGATATTGGGCGTTGTCGTGTGGTGACGTTCTAGGGCCGGGAGCGGCGCTGGGTCGCTTCGCTCCTTCCCCTGGATCATCGCTGTCGCGACAGGGGAGGACGGGGGAGCCCCCGGCTGCTTGGGGGGAGGTCAGCCGGGGACTCCGTCACCCGGCTGTTGGGGGATCAGCCGGGGGTCTGAGCGGACTCGCCGTTACCGGCGGGTTCGTTGGACGACAGTGTGCCAGATCCGTCCAGATCCCGGTGCCCGGGAATGGAAAATCCTCGCTACCACTTGGCGGTGTCAACAACGGATGGTGGTTGATGTCCTGTTCATGACGCTTTTCGCCAGGGTTGCCGTCTTCGTGGCGAATCGATCCAGAAGCGCCGGGGTTGATCGGAAGCCGGGGTTGATCAGGTTCGGTCCGGCAGAGCATTGCGCCGACGGCACGACAGAGTTGATACTCGGTTCGTCTATCTGGAACACGTCATGGATTTGTGCTCAACCGCGCGGATCGAGGTGTCGTCGTGGCCGAGATTCCGGAGCCGGCGGGACACTCGCAGTCGTTGGAGCGCGGTTTGGCGATTCTTTCGTCATTCAGCGAAAATGAACCGCTGCGGGGCGGCGCGGAACTGGCCAGGGCGGTCGGCCTGAACCGGAGCACCACCCATCGTTACCTGACCACGCTGGCGAAACTCGGCTACCTGCAACAGGATTCGACCAGCCGGAAGTATCGGCTCGGGCCTCGGATGGTCGATCTCGGATTCACCGCGATCAATTCAATGGAGATCAGCAGGGTGGCCGCGCCATACCTGCAAGCGCTCTCCGACGAAACCGGCCACACCACCAACATGGCGGTTCTGGACGGCATGAACATCGTGTACGTGCAGCGCTGCGGGACGATGACAAAAGGCCGGTCGGGCGTCGAGTTGAACCTGCACGTCGGCTCGCGGTTGCCGGCCTACTGCACGGCGATGGGCAAGGTGCTGCTGGCCTACCAGCGGGCCGAAGCGCTGACCGTGCTGCTCGACCGGACCGACCTGACCCGCCGGGGTCCGAACACCTTGACCGCACGCGAGGCGCTGCTCGTCGCGCTGCACCGGGTCAGGCAGAGCGGACTGGCCACCAACAACGAGGAACTCGTGGCCGGGTTGCGGTCGCTGGCGGCGCCGGTGCGGGACGGGGTCGGCGAGGTGGTTGCCGCGATCAACGTCGCGGTGCACCTGTCGGTGTGGAACGCGTCGATGGACTCGATCGTGCACCGGCTGGCGCCGTTCCTGTTGCGGCGAGCCGGGGAGATCTCCGCCCGGCTGGGCTATCGGCACCGGTGAACCGAAAACCGGGATTCTTCAGTTTCACTGAGCGGAAGTCGGTCTTGAGAGTGGGCGGCCGGGGACCTAGGTTCTGCGCAGCTATCGGGAAGGGTGACCAACGTGGGTCTGCTGGACGAGTCGATGTGGCGTGGCCAGGTGTTTCTTGGCGGGAAGTGGACCGAGGGCGCCGGCGGTGACCAGGCGGTCGTCGCGCCGGCCACCGGCGCCGAACTCGGCCGGATCGGCGTGGCCACCGCCGCCGACGTGAGCAGGGCTGCCGCCACCGCGGTCGTCGCGCAGCGGGAGTGGGCCGCACTGCCCTACCCACAGCGGGCCGCGGTGTTGCGCAAGGCGGGTGACCTGTGGGCCGAGCACGGCGAGGAGATCGCCGGCTGGAACATCCGCGAGGTCGGCGCGATCCCGCCGATGGCCGACTTCGCATTGCACGTGGCCGCGCAGGAATGCTACGAGGCGGCCGGGTTGCCGAGTCGCGCCAACGGTGAACTGATTCCCAGCGAGGAACCGCGGTTGTCGATGGCCCGCCGGGTACCGGCCGGCGTGGTCGCCGTGATCGCGCCGTTCAACGTGCCGATCATCCTGGCCATCCGGTCGGTCGCGCCCGCGCTCGCGCTGGGCAACGCGGTGATCCTCAAGCCCGACCCGCGCACCGCGGTCACCGGCGGGGTGGTGCTGGCCCGGATCTTCGAGGAGGCCGGCCTGCCCGCCGGCGTGTTGCAGATGCTGCCCGGCGGGGTGGACGTGGGCGAGGCGCTGGTCACCGAGCCCGCGGTGCGGGTCATCTCGTTCACCGGCTCCACCGCGGCCGGCCGCCGGGTCGGTGAGCTGGCCGGGCGACACCTGAAGCGGGCGCACCTTGAGCTGGGCGGCAACTCCGCCCTGGTCGTGCTTGAGGACGCCGACGTGGACAAGGCGGTCACCCTGGCCGCGTTCGGTTCGTTCTTCCATCAGGGCGAGATCTGCATGACGACCGGCCGGCACATCGTGCACGAGAAGCTCTACGACGACTTCGTCGAACGGTTGGCGGCCAAGGCGGCGCACCTGCCGGTCGGCGATCCGGCCAGCGAGCAGGTCGCGCTCGGGCCGATCATCGACGCGCGCCAGCGGGACAAGGTGCACGCGCTGGTCACCGCGAGCCGGGATGCCGGCGCGCGGGTCGCCGCCGGTGGGGCGTACCAGGATTTGTTCTATCAGGCCACGGTGTTGGCCGATGTCCCGGTGCGGTCGCCGGCCTTCGCCGAGGAGGTGTTCGGCCCGGTCGCGCCGGTCACCCGGTTCACCGCCGTCGAGGACGCGATCGCGTTGGCCGGGGCGGGGGACTACGGGCTGTCCCTTGGCATCGTCACCACCGATGTGATGCGTGGTCTCGCGTTGGCCGACCGGATTCCGACCGGGATCGTGCACATCAACGACCAGACCGTGTCCGACGAGGCCAACGTTCCCTTCGGCGGGGTCGGGGCGTCCGGGACCGGTGCCCGGTTCGGCGGGGCGGCGGCGAATGTCGACGCGTTCACCGAGACCCGGTGGGTCACCGTTCGCAGTGAGCCGCCGCAGTACCCGTTCTGAGCTGTTCGGTCAGGCGCCGGGCGGGCACCAGGAGGACTGGGTGTGCCCGCTGGCGGTGCCGCAGAAGGTGACCAGGTTGGGCTGCACCTCGCCGCCGTTGACCTGAAGGATGGCCACCGGCTTGCGCAGCGGCACGTGCCGGGTGATGTCGCCGCCGAAGTCGATCGCGCCGGTGACGCCCTCGATGTACTTGTTCACCTCGTCCGGGTTCGTGGTGGACGTGTGGATGTCGGTGATCTCCCGCCACACCGTGCCGGGGGTGATCGGGATGCTTCCGTTGCCCTCCCGCAGATAGCTCACGGCGGTGATCAGCACCAGGGCCGCGTCGTAGGACAGGGCGGCGTGGCCGTCCAGGGACCGGCTCTGCGACTTGTCCACCTCGAACGGGAACAGCGCGTTCAGGTCGGCGTAGAAGTCGAGTTCGGGGCCCTGCGGCGCGCCGATCGGCGCGGGCGCGAACGATGCGTAGTAGAACGGCGGTGTGCGGTTGGACTCCCGCTCGGTCGCGTCGGCCACGTAGCGGGTCACGTCGTCGTCGCCGATGATCACCGCCTTGCTGACACACTGCGAAGCCCCGCTGAGGAAGTCGCCGTAGTCCGGCACGCCCCGCCCGGCGAACACGACGAAACCGTTGTAGGCACACGTGTCCTGGCCGGCGGCCACCGCGTTGCCGACGAGTTGGTCGCCGAACTCGGTGTGCGCGGCCTGGCTGACCTGCGCTCCGCTCGGGCTGTACGCCCTGCTCTGCACCTGGAAACCCCTGGCGGTGAACGCGGCCGCCGTGTCGGTGCGCAGGTTGCTGCTGTAGATGTCGGTGGCGTCGTCGGAGTAGTAGATCCGGACGGTGCGCGGCGTCCCGGTGGTGGTGGCGTGCTGGTCGGCGAACGACGCCAGGACCGCTGCCTCCATGTTGTTCTGCGGCGCCACCTGGAAGTACATCGGTGTTGTCTCGGCCAGCGTGTCCGCGGACAGGGTCGCGGCCACCATCGGCAACCCGGCGTCGGCCAGGGCGGTGATCGTGTTCACCGTCGGGCCGCTGCTCATGTCCAGGCCGACGACGCCGACCAGGGTCGGATCAGCCGCGGCCAGGCTGCCCAGCTGCTGGGCCACGGTCACGCCCTGGCGCATGGCCTGCCCGCCGTTGGCGAGCAGGATGCGCACGATCGGGTCGGACGAACCGGTCTTGTTGAGCTGGCGCTGCTGGGCCACGGCGATGCCCTCCAGCGACTCGCGTTCCGCGGTCAGGCCGTCGGCCGTGCCGTCGCCCGAGGTGATCGCCTCCAGGTCGGCCAGCGTGATGTACGGGCGCTGCGGGAAGACCGCGTGCAGCCGCTCGGCCTGCTGGTTCTGCGCGTAGACCGTGTCGACCACCTGCTGGATGGTCGGGTCGGAGGGCTGGAACAGGTCGAACGAGCCGTCGGTCACGCCGATGCACTCCGCGCCGCTGCGGGTGAGCGACGAATGCCAGGTGTCGCAGTGGTTCTGGTACCAGGTGAACGAGCCGACCGCGGCCCCGGCGAGCACGATCAGCACCACCCCCAGCCGCAGCCAGCGACTGCCCAGCAGCGCCGGCCGGGAGGCCCGGAAGCCGACGGTGTAACCGTTGAACGCCCGCAGTTTCCGTTCCGCACCGGACTTCTCCGGCTCGGCCGGCGTGGCCGGGATCTGGATCGGCAGGTACCACGCGGTGTCCCGGCGGGCGCGTCGGTCGGTGAGCAGGTCGCGTTGCCAGGCCCGGTAGGCGTCGGCCGCGCCGGCCGCGCCCGAGTGCGGCCGGTCCGCGTACCGCCGGCCGGCGTCGGGTGGTACCTCGGTGCTGCCGCTGATCACCAGCAGCGGGTCGAACGCGCCGACCTGGTTGCGCACGTCGTTGATCAGTTGCAGCAGCGCGTAACCGCCGTTGGTCATGGTGATGTTGTCCAGCAGCAGCACCGGATAGGTCATCCGCCGCGCGCGGAAGACGTGCCAGGGCCGGATCTGGTAGCCGCGGCGCAGGTCCTCCAGGAACGAGTTGACCAGCAGCCGGGCCACGTACTCCGGCGCCTCCTTCTGCCATTCGCCCTCGATCAGCCGCTCGGCGAACCGGACGAAGGTGCCCGACATCTCCGGGGCGAGGTGCGGCTGGCGCAGGAACCAGCGGTACCGGCCGGACAGGATCGGCACCCGGCCGGTGACCGCGAGCCGGAAGGTGAGCAGGGTGAGCGCGCGCAGCAGCCACACCGGAATCTTCCAGCGAATTCCTTCCGGTAATTCGTCGGAGATTGTTTTGGTGGTGCCGATGAGGCGTTCGACAATTCCCTGTCGCTGCAACTGGCGGCGCAGCGTGGCGTCGGGATTCTGGTCGTTCTTCTTCTTGCGGGTGGACAGCAGCCAGTCGGCGAGGGTGAACAGCGGGAAACGCAGTTGGCTGTTGCGTGCCCGTGGGCTGTTGATCAGCTGGTTGCGGGCCGTTCGCAGAATGTTGCGAATGGTCAGCACATCCGCGGTACTGAGCGGATCGGTGTTGGTGGGCGGGCCGAACGAGCCCGCGGCCAGACCGCTGGTGTCGGACAGGGACTGGTAGGCGTGCCGGACGCCGCGGGGCTTCGCCTCGTCGAGCAGGTGGTCGAGGCCGCGCAACAGTCCGATCTGGTCACCCGAACGGACCAGGCAGACCATCGGAAGTCCCTTGCGCCCAGGGCGTTCCCGCCGGTCGATCAGCTCGCCCCAGACGATGTCGGTCTCGTGTAGATCACGGGGCCGGTCGCCGAAGCGGGGACGTTGGTACAGGGCGCCGATCAACCGCGCGATCCGGTCCGCACCGGTGAAGATCGGGAGCGGGCCGGAGTTGTCGCTCTCCGTTTTCGCCTCGGTAGCACCCACCATCCGTCCACTCTCGCACATGGCCCGGACCGGCGGTGTCGCTTCGGCGCAGGCCACCCCGCCTATCATCGGCGGGTGGCTTCACTCAACGGACAGCGCCATTCCGTGGCCGCCGGCGTCGTGCTGGCCAGCGGTTACGGGTCCCGATTCGGTGCCGAACTGAACAAGGTCTACCTACGGTTGGCCGGCCGGCGGCTGGTTTCCTGGTCGCTGGACGCGCTGGGCCACGCGGCCGAGGTCGGCGTGCTGGTGTTGGTGATTCGGCCGCAGGACCGGCAGTACGCCGATCAGGTGATAGCCGAGGAGATCGACCGGCCGGGGATCGGCGTGGACGTGGAGATCGTGCACGGCGGTGGCACCCGGCAGGAGTCGGAACTCATGGCGTTGCGGCACCTCGCCGAGCGGATCACCGCCGGCCTGGTGGACACCGTGCTGATCCACGACGCGGCCCGCCCGCTGGTGTCCACCGAGCTGGTCGACACCGTGCTGCGCACGGCCCGCGAGTACGGCGGTGCCATTCCCGGTGTGCCGCGCGACGACCTTGTTGTCGCCGGTGCGGACGGCACGCTGGCCGGCGGCGGGCCGCTCACCGACGTGGTCGCCGTGCAGACCCCGCAGGGGTTCCGGGCCGCTCCGCTGCTGGCCGCGTACGAGGCCGCCGCGGCCGAGGAGTTCGCCGGCACCGACACCGCGGCCTGCATGGCCCGGTACTCCGACGTGCCGGTGCGCTGCATCGCGGGGGAGCAGCGCAACTTCAAGGTGACCTACGCGCACGAGCTGGTACTGGCCGAACAGGTGCTCGCCGGGCGTCAACCGGGATAATCGACTCATGACGTGGATGGTGTACGGCGCGAACGGTTACACCGGGCAGCTGCTGGCCAGGCTGGCCCAGGAGCGGGGCGAGCGGCCGATCCTTGCCGGGCGGTCGGAGGCGAAGATCGTCCCGCTGGCCGCGGCGCTCGGCTTCGACCACACCGTCGTCGACCTGTTTGACCCCAAGCGGCTGCGGGACAGCCTGGCCGGTGTGCAGGTGGTGGCGAACTGCGCGGGCCCGTTCACCCGGACCGCGGCGCCGCTGGTGGACGCGTGCCTGGCCACCGGCACACACTATCTGGACATCACCGGCGAGATCGACGTGTTCGAGGCGGTCTACGCCCGGGCGGCCGAGGCCGAGCAGGCCGGGGTGGTGCTGCTGCCGGGCGCCGGCTTCGACGTGGTGCCCACCGACTGCCTGGCCGCGATGCTCGCGGCCGCGCTGCCCGACGCGGTCGAACTGGACCTGGCGTTCACGATGGGCGGCGGGATCAGCCCGGGCACGCTGAAGACCGCGATCGAGAGCCTCGGTGCCGGCGGCCGGGCCCGGGTGGACGGTGAGCTGCGGCCGGTTCCGGTGGCGCACAAGCAGACCGTCGCGGACTTCCCGCTCGGCCCGCGCCGGGTGAGCGCGGTGCCGTGGGGCGACCTCAGCTCGGCCTACCGGTCGACCGGCATCCCCACCATCACCACCTACACCGTCGTGCCCGGCGCAGACTACGTCGGTCGGGGACATGAGCTGCTCGCGCCGCTGCTGCGCAACCCGACGGTGCAGAAGTTCGGCCTGTCCATGGTGAACCAGCTGGTCCGCGGTCCGAGCGAGGAGAAGCAGGCCAAGGGCCGGTGTGAGGTGTGGGGAAAGGTCCGGGCCGAGGGCGGACGGACCGCCAGCGGCGCGCTGACCGGGCCCGCGCCCTACCAGTTCACCGCCGAGTCGGTGCTCGCCGCGGTGTCCCGGCTGCTGGCCGGCGGGATCGCGCCCGGCGCGCACACGCCGTCCAGCGCGCTGGGCGCCGACTTCGTACGCGACCTCAGCGGCGTGAGCGTCACCGAGATCCGGGTGCGCTGAGCGGCCGCCGGATCAGCTGCTGCCGGTTCCGGTGCTGATGGTGACTGGGAACGCGGTCACCGTGGCGACCGGGGTGTCCGGCTTCGCCGAGGCCACCAGGTCAACCGGCTGGGCCAGCCGGTAGCCCTCGCCCTGCGGCGGGAACGTGTTCGGCGTGCCGGTCAGCGTCACCGGGCGGTGGCTGGTCAGCACGGTCGGACCGGCGGTCGAGCCGGCCGCCGGGGCGAGGGAGACGGTGAGGTCCAGCACCAGCGACTGCTGGTAGCGCGGTGGGAACTGCTGCACGACGGTGAGCGTGCCGCGCTGGTCGCCCGTGCTCTGGGTGACCGTGACGGCGTCAGCCGGCGCGTGTGCCGCACCGCAGCTTTCCGTGCCGGTGAGCCGGAAACCGTTCTCCGCCACGGTGTCCGTGCCACTCGCCGGGTCCTGGCCGACCACCTGCTCGGTGAGCGAACCGGTCAGCGCGGCCGAGCAGGACCGGCTGCCGCTGGTGACCTCCGCGTGGCCGGACAGCTGCGCGAGCACGTCCTGACCGATCGGCGGCAGCACGCTGCCCGGTGCGTGCGCGGAGTGCCGGGCGCCGCTGGCGTTCGCCGGTCCGAAGAGGCCGAAGAACACGAATGCGATTCCGATCAGGCTGGTGGCCGCCAACCTGATCGGACTGATCCCGGCTCTGCTCATACGGATATGGCTACCCGGGGCCGGCGCACTGTTCAACTCGACGACATCCCCGCCCATCAAACGAGTGAAACCACCTGAAATTCACCCATTCGAATTCTGGATTGGATTCCGGTCACTCAGCGGGCCAGCAGCGAGCTGGCTTCCTGCGCGGCCGGGCCGGCTTCGGTCAGGTGCGCCAGGTTGGCCGGGACGGACTCGCCGCGGTGGCTCATCGCCTGCGCGTACAGCCGACCGGCCCGATAGGACGAGCGCACCAGCGGACCGGCCATCACGCCGGAGAAGCCGATCTGCTCGGCGGCCTCCTTGTGCGCGACGAACTCCTCGGGCCGCACCCACCGGTCCACCGGGTGGTGCCGCTTGCTCGGCCGCAGGTACTGGGTGATGGTCAGGATCTCGCAGCCCGCCGCGTGCAGGTCCCGCATGGCCGCGACGACCTCGTCGGGCGTCTCGCCCATACCGAGGATGAGGTTGGACTTGGTGACCAGACCGGCCGCCCGGGCGGCGGTCAGCACCGACAGCGAGCGCTCGTAGCGGAAGCCGGGACGGATGCGCTTGAAGATCCGTGGCACCGTCTCCAGGTTGTGCGCGAGCACCTCGGGCCGGGCCGCGAACACCTCGGCGAGCTGCTCGGGGTCGGCGTTGAAGTCGGGGATCAACAGCTCGACGCCGGTACCCGGGTTGATCTCGTGGATCTGCCGGACGGTCTCGGCGTAGAGCCAGGCGCCGCCGTCGGCCAGGTCGTCCCGGGCCACGCCGGTGACGGTCGCGTAGCGCAGGCCCATCGCCTGCACCGACTCGGCGACCTTGCGCGGCTCCTCGCGGTCCAGCGCGGCCGGCCGGCCGGTGTCGATCTGGCAGAAGTCACACCGCCGGGTGCACTGGTCCCCGCCGATCAGGAAGGTCGCCTCGCGGTCTTCCCAACATTCGTAGATGTTGGGACAGCCGGCTTCCTCGCAGACCGTGTGCAGGCCCTCGCGGCGCACCAGCTGCTTCAGCTCGGTGTACTCGGGACCCATCCGTGCCTTGGTCTTGATCCAGGCGGGCTTCTTCTCGATCGGCGTCTCGCTGTTGCGAACCTCCAGCCGCAGCAGCTTCCGTCCGTCCGGCGTTACGCTCACGGATCAACCCTACGCCCGGCCCCCTCGTGTCCGGGGTCACGCCGGACCTACCCCGGACTGGTCCGGAACTAGGCCGGATCTGGGCTGACCTTGGTCAATTCCGCGGTCAGCGTCCACAGCCGGCTGGCGGTCCCGGCGTCGCGGGCCCGGCGGGACGGGGTGACCTGGTGGGGGTAGCCGTGCATCTCGGCGATTCCGTTGGGTCCGTAGTACCGGCCGCCCTGCACGTCCGGTGCGGTCGCCGCGTAGAGCTGGGGCAGCGCGCCCAGCTCCGGCCGTTGCGCGATCAGCCGGGCACCGAGGCCGGTGACGAAGTCGATCGTCCTGGCCCGCGAACCCGGTCCGTAGGCGGTCGCCATGTTGCCGGTCAGGCTGGTGTCCGAGTAGCCGGGATGGGCGGCGACGCTGAGCACGTCCAGACCGGCCGCCCGGAGGTGCCGGTCGAGTTCCAGGGCGAACAGCACATCGGCCAGTTTCGACTGGGCGTAACCGGCGCCGGCCGAGTAGCGGCGGTGCTCGAAGTTCGGGTCGGCGAGGTTGATCCGGCCGAACTTCGCGACCAGGCTGCCGAGGGCGACCACCCGCGCGCCGGGCCGGCCGCGCAGCGCCGGCATGAGCAGCCAGGTGAGCGCGGCGTGGCCGAGGTGGTTGGTGCCGAACTGCGACTCGAAGCCCTCGGCGGTGCGCCGGTTGGGGACCATCATCACGCCGGCGTTGTTGATCAACACGTCCAGCTGGTCCCCGGTGCGTTCCCGGACCTGTTCGGCCGCGGTGCGCACCGCGTTGAGGTCGGCCAGGTCCAGCAGCACGAGTTCGGCGTCGCCGCCGGCCTCGGTGATCATTGCCACCGCGGCCGCGCCGCGCTCGGCCGACCGACAGCCCAGCAGCACCCGGGCACCCGCCGCGGCGAGCACCCGGGCACTGCGCAGACCGAGTCCGGAGTTGGCTCCGGTGACCAGAATCGTCCGACCGGACTGATCCGGGATGTCCTGTTCGGTCCAGTTCGCCATTCGGTAAATCTAGTCAGCTCGGGGCCGCGCTCGCCGGTCCGATGATCACAGTTCGGCGCGGACCGCGGCGGCCCGCTCGACGACCACGTCGAGCACCCGCCTGGCCGCGAGCAGATCCGCCTGCGGGATGCCCGCGTACAGCTCCGCGCCTGCTCGCAGGGTGGCCGCGGTGACCTCGGCGTACAGCTCACGGCAGGCCACCGTCGGGGTGACCAGGTTCGGATCGGTCGCATCGGTGAGCAGCCGGCCGCCGGCGATCAGCTCGTCGACGGCCTGGTCGAGTTCGGCCTCGGTCGGCAGGCCGGGCAGCGGGTCCGGTCCGATCACCCCCCGGACGACCTCGTGCCGGTCGGCCGGGCCGTCCCGGCCGGTCAGCGCGCGTAACACGACGGACTGGTCGAACGTCATGTCGATCTTCGCGAACAGGGCGTCGCGCACGCTTCTGGCTGCGGCGGCCGCGATGTTGATCTCGCGTCCGCCGACCGGGCCGGCCTGGACGGGTGCGTTGGTCGGCGTGCTCATGGTGGACTCGCCTTCGGTTCGATGGTTGGTTCGAGCGGAGAACGGGGCGTCCCCCAGCAACAGCAGCAGGGTCTGGCGCAGGTCGCGGTCGCGGTCGCCGGCCGGGCCGCCGATGGGGGCGGTCAGCTCGGCGTGCATCTGGTGGACCAGGTCCCGGGCGGCCCGGAACACCTGCCCGCCCTGGTCGGTCAGGCTCAGCCGCACCGCCCTCGGATCGTCCGGATCGTCCGGCCGAACCACCAGGCCGGCCTTCTCCAGCGCCCGGGCCAGCTTCGACACGTAGATCGGCTCAAGGCCGGTGAAGTCGGCCAGCTCACGCTGGCTCGGGCCCCGACCGTCCTGGGAGAGCGCGGAGATCGGGCCGAGCACCGAGTACTGCGCGTGGGTCAGCCCGAGCGGTTTGAGCACCCGGTCCACCGCGGTGCGCAGCTTCAACGAGGTGCGCCAGATCAGAAAGCCTGTTGTCGGTTCGTGTTGTGGCCCCACCAGAAGTACGGTACATGGCTACAGTTTCCATGGCTACTGTTTTCCGATGCGAACCCCGGCGGCCGCGGACGGGCTGCCGGGGTCCGGGTCGCGATCAGGAACTGGCCGCCATGCGGCGGTAGAAGCGCTGCATCGGGAAATGCCGACGGCGGCCGGTGGTGGCCGGGGGAGCCGTGTTGATCAGCCGTTGGAACGCGGCGCCGATCCGGGCCGTCTCCTCGGCCGGTTCGCCCACTTCGGCCAGGCCGGCGGCGAGTGCGAGCAGTCGCCACTCGGCGTGCTGTCGGGCCCGGAAGACCGGGCCGGTTCCGGCCTCGGCGGCGTAGTTGTCCAACAGGGCACGCAGTTGCGGCTGGGCGGCCGCGGCCGTGCGCCAGGCGCTGGTCACCGCGTCCACGCTGTCCGCGTGCGGGGTGCGCTCGGCGTTGGTCAGCGCGACCGCGAGCTGTCCCTGTAGGACGAGCGACCACCGGTACTGCAGGGCGAGCGCCAGGTCCTCCCGGCTGGTGAAACAGGTCATGTCAGTGGTCGCGCCGGTGGGTGTCCCGACCTGCGGCAGACCGGCGTCGGGGTGTTGCCCTGCCTGCGCCAACACCAGGTCGATGGCGTCGCGGCGCTGGTAGAAGTCGCTCCAGCTCATGGTGTCGCCCTCCTCCCCGTTAACCTCCGTGATACCGCGGGTTTGCGGCATACTCTCGGTATGGGCCTCGGGTAGAACATACCACCGGTACGTACCTTCGGTATGTGAGTTGACCTGAGTATGTTGTGAGGGTGGTGACAGTGCGGTCGCGTCGAGTCGAGTACTCCGAATCCACCAGGGACGCGCTGGTGGTCAGTGCGGTCGAGCTGTTCACCAAACGCGGCTACGCGGCCACCTCGCTCGACGAGGTCGCCAAGCGGGCCCGGGTGACCAAAGGCGCGCTCTACCACCATTTCAGCGGCAAACAGGCCCTCTTCGAGGCCGCCTTCGACGCGGTGGAGACGGTCACCATGACCCAGCTGGCGGAGATCGTGGTCCGGCCCGGCAATGTCTGGGACAGCGTGATGGAGGGCCTGCGGCACTACATCAAGATCTGCCAGGACTCGTCGTACCAGCGGATCGTCATCCACGAGGGCCCGGTGGTGATGGGCTGGGAGCGCTGGCGCGAGGTCGAGGACCGGTACAGCTTCGGCGTGGTGCGGGCCGGTGTGCAGGCGTTGATCGACGGTGGCGAGGTGGACGACCTGCCGGTCGAGACGACCTCGCGGCTGCTGTTCGGCGCGCTCTGGGCCGGCGCGACGATGATCGCCCAGTCGGCCGAGCCGAAGAAGACCGCCGCCGAGGTGTTCGCCACCATCGTGAAGCTGCTGGAGGGGCACCGGCGGACCGCCGCCGACCGGGCGAACTCGCCGGACTAGCGTCTGTACCTGTGACTTCCTTCCAGTTCAGGATCTTCACCGAGCCCCAGCAGGGCGCCGACTACGACACCCTGCTGCGGGTCGCCAAGGCCACTGAGGACGCCGGCTTCGACGCGTTCTTCCGGTCCGACCACTACCTCGCGATGGGCAGCGGCGACGGCCTGCCCGGCCCGACCGACGCCTGGCTCACCCTGGCCGGCCTGGCCAGGGAGACCAGCCGGGTCCGGCTGGGCACGCTGGTCACCGCGGCGACCTTCCGGCAGCCCGGGCCGCTGGCCGTCAGCGTGGCCCAGGTGGACCAGATGTCCGGCGGCCGGGTCGAGTTCGGCCTCGGCACCGGCTGGTTCGAGAGCGAGCACAGCGCCCTCGGGCTGCCGTTCCCGTCGCTGGGGGAGCGGTTCGACCGGTTCGCCGAGCAGCTGGAGATCATCACCGGCCTGTGGGCGACACCGGTCGGCGAGAAGTTCTCGTTCACCGGCAAGCACTACCAGCTCACCGACTCGCCCGCGCTGCCGAAGCCGACCCAGCAGCCCGGTCCGCCGCTGATCATCGGTGGCGGCGGCGCCAAGCGCACACCGAAACTGGCCGCGCAGTTCGCGGCCGAGTTCAACTCCGCGTTCCTCGGCCAGGACGCCGCGCTGGCCGCGTTCGAGCGGGTGGACGCGGCCGCGCGCCTGATCAACCGCGATCCGGCCGAGATCACCAGGTCGGTCGCGCTGACCACGGTGGTCGGCCGGGACGAGGCCGAACTGGCCCGCCGGGCCGCCGCCACCGGGCGTGAGCTGGCCGAGCTGCGTACCAACGGGTTGGCCGGTTCGCCGGCCGAGGTGGTGGACCGGCTGGGTAGTTGGCGGGAGAAGACCGGTGCCGGTCGGTTCTATCTCCAGATCCTGGATCTGTCCGATCTGGACCACATCGACCTGATCGCGTCGCAGGTCGTCTCACAACTGGGCTGAGTGCGGCTCGGGGCCCCGGGCCGTTCCGGGGCCCCGGATTCGTCAGTGGAGCAGGTCGTCGAAATCGATGGAGATGTCGAACGGGTCGGTGATTGTCATCTTGCCGGTGTGTTCGCCGGTCAGGACGTACGTCCGCGTTGTGGGGTTGAGCCGGTAACAGAAGATCGACAGATTTTTGCCGGTGTCATCCGGGTTCTCGACCCGCCAGAAGTGCGTGATGCCAGCTGCCGCGTACTCGCCCGGCTTGTGCACCTGGTCGCTGGTTTCCGAGCCGGGTGACATGACTTCCATTACCAGCAAGCAGTGTTCGGGACGGAGCACGGCATCGTTGGACAGGCCGGCGTCGTAGATCACGACATCGGGTCGCCGGTTGAGCAGTGGCACATCGTGCAGCCGGAGATCGATGTCGGTCTCCACCTCGAAATCGTCGCCGCAAACACCTTCGAATGTGTTTGAGAGGCGTCGACTGATTCGCTGGTGCGGTCGGCGTGGCGCGGGGGCCAAGACAGCGATTCCGTCAATGATCTCGATTCGGTGGCAGACTTCCTCGGACATGGCTTCGTACTCGCTGGCAGTGATGTTCTCCGGCTGCTCCGTCAGCCAAGTGGGCAGCGCGGTCACCGGGATCTCTTTCTCTCGGTCATCAGCCAAGGATAATCCTTTCCCTATTGGCAAAACTCAGCTCGAAAGAGCGAAAGTGATGCCGGGGGCCGAAGGAGCCTTGCGCGGAATGAACCGATCGCTGACCGGCAATTCGCCATTGAGTGCGGCAATTACCGCCGTTTCGGCAAGTGCGGTGACCTCGGCGACCGAGACGTCCCGGCCGAGTTCGGCGGTCAGCGAGGTGATGCCGGCGTCGCGGATGCCGCAGGCCACGCCGTTCTGGAACGGGCCGAGGTCGCAGTCGCAGTTGATCGAGAAGCCGTGCATGGTCACGCCGCGCTGCACCCGGATGCCGATCGCGGCGATCTTGCGCTCCGGCCGGGTCTCGTCGGCCGGCAGCCACACGCCACTGCGGCCCTCCACCCGGCCGACCACCGGGATGCCGAGCTTGTCGCACACGCTGATCAGTGCCTGCTCCACCCGGCGCACGTAGTGCACCACGTCGATCGGCTCGGCCAGCCCGACGATCGGGTAGCCGACCAGCTGACCGGGACCGTGCCAGGTGAGTTTGCCGCCGCGGTCCACGTTGATCACCTCGGCGCCGTCCGCCGGCAGGTCGGCCGGTTCGGTGCGCCGGCCGGCGGTGTAGACCGCGTTGTGCTGGAGCAGCAGCAGAGTGTCCGGCCCGGTCTGCTCGGCCCGGGCGTCGGCGAGTTGCCGTTGCAGCTCCCAGGTGGGGGAGTAGTCCACGGTGCCGAGGTGCCGTACGTGCACCGGGTCGGCGGAAGCCCGGCAGGAAGCGGAAATCGAAGCCACGATTCGACCTTACGCCCTCCTGCCTGCGGTTCAGGGCCGCAGGGCGGCGGTCAGCGCGACCGTCACGGTGGGGTGCCGGAAGCTGAACCCGGCCTCGTCCAGCACCGCCGGCAGGGCCCGCTGGCCGCCCAGGATGCCCTCGTCGACGAGTTGCTCGCCGAGCACCAGCCGCAGCGCGAAGCCGGGCACCGCCAGCACCGCGGGCCGACCGAGCACTCCGGCGAGGGCCGAGGTGAACTCGGCGTTGGTGACCGGTTCGGGGCCGGTCAGGTTGACCGGTCCGGCGATCTCACCGTGTTCCAGCACGAACCGGATCGCCGCCACCTCGTCGGCCAGCGAGATCCACGGCCAGTACTGCGTACCCGGGCCCATCCGGCCGCCGAGCCAGAACTGGAACAGCGGCCGCAGGCTGGCCAGCAGGCCCCCGCGGGGCGAGAGCACCAGGCCGGTGCGCAGCCGGACGACCCGGGCGCCCGCGTCGGCGGCGGCCGTCGTGGCCGCCTCCCAGTCCCGGCAGATCTCGGCGAGAAAACCGGTGCCGTTCGGATCGTTCTCGGTGATCGTGCGGTCGCCCGTGTCGCCGTAGAAGCCGATCGCCGACGCGTTGACCAGTGTGCCGACGTGCTGCTCGGCCACGGCCGCGGCGAGCACCTCGGTCGGTGTGTTGCGGCTGTCCCGCAGGGCCTGCTTGCGCGCCTCGGTCCACCGCTTGTCCGCGATGCCGACCCCGCACAGGTTCACCACGGCGTCCACGCCGGCCAGCGCGTCCTCGGCCAACCGGCCGGCCGGCGGGTCCCAGCCGCGCTCGTCCGGCCCGGCCGGCGCCCGGCGGACCAACCGGGTCACCTCGTGGTCAGCCTTGCGCAGTTCGGCCACCAGTGCGGTGCCGATGAGCCCGGACGAACCCGCGATGACGATGCGCACGCACCGATCGTGGCCCACCGCGCCGCCGCGCGCACCCCGATCGAGTGGTGATCTTGACCATGAGCACCGACAGCACAGCGGCCCCTCCCCCGAGGAACCGGGGAGGGGCCGCTGTCGGAACCGGGCTCAGAGGCCGAGGTCGGCCTCGAAAGCGCCTTCCTGCAGGCGGTTCTTGACCGTGGTCAGGAAGCGACCCGCGTCGGCACCGTCGACCAGCCGGTGGTCGTAGGTCAGCGCCAGGTAGACCATCGACCGGATGGCGATGGTGTCGTCGCCGCTCTCGTCGGTGACCACCACCGGCCGCTTCACCACGACGCCGACTCCGAGGATGCCCACCTGCGGCTGCACGATGATCGGGGTGTCGAACAGCGCGCCGTTGCTGCCGAGGTTGGTCAGCGAGAAGGTGCCGCCGGACAGCTCGTCCGGAGTGACCTTGTTCGCCCTGGTGCGGGCGGCCAGGTCGGCGATCTTGTGGGACAGGCCGGCCAGGTTGAGGTCGCCGGCGTTGTGGATGACCGCGTTGGCCAGGCCGCGCTCGGTGTCCACCGCGATGCCCAGGTGCTCGGCGCCGTGGTAGGTGACCTCCTTGGCCTCCTCGTTGATCGAGGCGTTCAGCTTCGGGTGCTGCTTGAGCGCCTCGACGGTGGCCTTGGCGAAGAACGGCAGGAAGGTCAGCTTGGCGCCCTCGCGCTGCTCGAAGTCCGCCTTCGCCCGGGACCGCAGCTTGGCGATCCGGGTGACATCGACCTCGACCACCTGGGTCAGTTGCGCGGAGACCTGCAACGACTCACGGGTCCGCTGGGCCACGATCTGGCGCAGCCGGCTGAGCTTCTGCGTCGTCCCGCGCAGCGCGGCCGCGTCGGCCGAGATCTGCACCGGGGCGGCCGACGCGCTGCGTGCCGGGCCGGTCGCTGCCGCGGGGGCCGCGGCCGGAGCGGGCGCCGGCTTCCTGGCGTCCTCGATGGCGGCCTGCACGTCCTGCTTGCGGATGCGGCCACCGACACCGGTGCCCTTGACCGTGCTCAGGTCGATGTTGTTCTCGCCGGCCAGCTTGCGCACCAGTGGGGTGACGTAGGGCGCCGCGCCGTTGTTGTCGTTCTCCTCGACGGCGGGTGCGGCCGGGGCGGCCGCGGGTGCCGACGGGGCGGGGGCGGCCGGAGCCTGCTGCTGCGGTGCCGGCTGCGGGGGGATGGGCTGCTGCGGGGCGGGCCGCTCCGGCGCCGGGGCCGACGGAGCGGGCGCCGGGGTCGGGGCGGCGACCTGCGCGGGCGCGCCCGAACCACTGCCGATGATCGCGAGCTGGCCACCGACCTCGACCGTGCTGTCCTCGTCCGCGCTGATCTCCAGCACGGTGCCGGAGACCGGCGAGGGGATCTCGGTGTCGACCTTGTCGGTGGACACCTCCAACAGCGGCTCGTCGGCCTCGACCGAGTCGCCGACCTGCTTGAGCCAGCGGGTGACGGTGCCCTCGGTGACGCTCTCGCCGAGCGCCGGCATGGTCACCGCGGTGCCCTCGGCAGCACCACCGGAGCCACCGGAGTTGGCCGGCGCGGGCTCGGGAGCCTGCTCGGCGGCCGGGGCGGGCTCGGCGGGCTGCTCGGGTGCGGGCTCCTCGGCGGGCGCGCTCTCCTCGGCGGCGGGTGCGGGCTGGGCGGTGCCGTTACTGCTGCCGCCCTCGCCGTCCCCGATCACCGCGAGCTCCGCGCCGACCTCGACGGTTTCGTCCTCGCGCACCACGATGCGCTGCAGGACGCCGGCCGCCGGGGACGGGATCTCGGTGTCGACCTTGTCGGTCGACACCTCCAGCAGGGGCTCGTCGACCTCGACGGACTCGCCCTCCTGCTTCAGCCATCGGGTCACGGTGCCTTCGGTGACGCTTTCACCGAGTGCCGGCATCTGGACTGAGAAGGCCATGGGTCGCTGACTCCTCGTGCTCGTGCTGGTGACTGTGATCTGGTGTTCAGCCGTGCACGTGCAGCGGCTTGCCGGCCAGGGCGAGATGGGCCTCGCCGAGAGCCTCGGTCTGGGTGGGGTGGGCGTGGATCAGCGGGGCGACATCCTCGGGGAACGCCTCCCAGTTGACGATCAGCTGGGCCTCGCCAACCAGTTCGCCGACGCGCTCGCCGACCATGTGCACCCCCACCACGGGGCCCTCCGGCGCCTTGACCAGCTTGACCGCTCCGGTGGTCCCCAGGATCACGGACTTGCCGTTGCCGGCAAGGCTGTAGGTGTAGGTGGTCACGCCCGCGCCGTACTTCTCCTTGGCGGCGGCCTCGGTCAGGCCGACCGAGGCGACCTCGGGGTTGCAGTAGGTGACCTTCGGGATGCCGGTCTCCTCGATCGGGCGCGGGTTCAGCCCGACGATGTCCTCGGCCACGAAGATGCCCTGAGCGAAGCCGCGGTGCGCCAGCTGTAGGCCGGGCACGATGTCGCCGACCGCGTACACGCCGGGCAGGTTGGTGCGCAGCCGCTCGTCGGTGAGCACGAAACCGCGCTCCATCTTGATGCCGGCCTCCTCGTAACCGTGGCCCGCGGTGTTCGGGCCACGGCCGACGGCGACCAGCAGGATGTCGGCCTCAAGCTGCTCGCCGCTCTCCAGGCTGACCGTCACGCCGGAGTCGGTCTGGGTGGCGCCGGTGAACCGGACGCCGGTCTTGAAGGCGATCTTGCGCTTGCGGAACGCGCGCTCCAGCTGCTTGGAGGCGAACTCGTCCTCCAGCGGCACCAGCCGGGGCAGCGCCTCGACGATGGTCACGTCGGCGCCGAAGGAGCGCCACACGCTGGCGAACTCGACGCCGATCACGCCGCCGCCGAGCACCACGACCCGCTCGGGCACGTAGTCCAGGGTCAGTGCCTGCTCGCTGGTCATGATCCGGCCGCCGATCTCCAGACCGGGCAGGCTGCGGGAGTAGGAACCGGTGCCGAGGATCACGTTCTTGCCGGTGATCTTCCGCCCGTTCACCTCGACCGCGTTGGGCGCGACGAACGTGCCGCTGCCCTCGACGACCTCGACCTTGTTCTGCTTGAACAGGCCCTGGAGGCCCTTGTACATCTGGCCGACAACGCGGTCCTTGTAGGTGTTGACACCGGCGATGTCGATGCCCTCCAACGAGGACTTGATGCCGAACTGGTCGCCCTCGCGGGCGTAGTCGGCGACCTCGGCGGCGTGCAGCAGCGCCTTCGTCGGGATGCAGCCGCGGTGCAGACAGGTCCCGCCGAGCTTGTCCTTCTCGACGAGGATTACGGACAGGCCAAGCTCAGCCGCGCGGAAGGCGGCTGCGTAGCCGCCTGATCCACCACCAAGGATCACAAGGTCGGCGTCGGTCACAAGAACTCCTCGACAGGCAACATCGGCTGATCAATAGATGATCATGTCGACAAGGTCAACACAGGTCGCTGTACGCGCCGGTCGGGCGCGGCAACACCAGCCATCTTGTCACTACCTCGCGGATTCTTGCGACGCGGGCCAGCCTTCCCGGACCGCTTCGCGGCACCTGGAAGGCACGACGCGCGTTGACCACTACGACGGCCATCGCGGCCATCGGGCCGCGACCGGTGAGGAGGTGTGCGGATGGGCTTGTTCGACGCACTGCGCGGCAGGCGCCGGGCCAGCGGAGTTCGGCCGGTACCGGCCCGGGACCTGTCCCGCGGAATCGCGCATCTCGAATCGTGGACAGCCGGGCACAGGGGAGTGGAGGCCTTCGTCGAGCCGAAAACGACCGTGACGGAAAGCACCGTGGTGTTGGTCGCATTCGACGGGGAATGGACCCGAAGGCGCGTTTCCGGCCCGGCCGCGGCCTATGCGCTGGGCCGCAGGCTGGGCATTCCGGTTTATGACGTCGCGCTCGTCGGTTACCCGCGGCGCATGCGTGAGTACACCGCGCGCCGCACCCGGGAACTCCGCCGCACCCGCTGACACGACGGGTGGTCCCATCCAGTGGACGGACGGGACCACCCGATCGTGGCGGTCGGTCGGCCCGGAACCGATCAACCCCGGCCGCTGGTGTCGATCAGCCGCGGGCTGCTCGGCTCGATCAGCCGTGGCCGGCTCGGCTCGATCAGCGGCGGCCGGCTCGGCTCGACTAGCCGCGGGCGGCGATGTCGGCGAGCACCGCGGCGATGGTGCGCACCGGCACGCCGGTTCCGCCCTTGCTCGTGTAGCCCCACGGGGCGCCGGTGTTGAACGCCGGGCCGGCGATGTCGAGGTGCACCCACGGCGTGCCCTCGGCGACGAACTCGCGCAGGAACACCCCGCCGGCCAGCATCCCGCCGAACCGGCTGTTGGTGTGGTTGGTCAGGTCGGCCAGCTTCGAGTCGTAGTCGGCGCGGATCTCGTCGGGCAGCGGCATCGGCCAGCCGCCCTCGCCGGTGGCCGCCGCGATGGCGGCGACCCGGTCGCGGAACTCCTCGGAGCCCATCACGCCCGCGGTGCGCCGGCCCAGTGCGACCAGTTGCGCGCCGGTCAGCGTGGACGCCTCGATCAGGTAGTCGGGCTGGTCGGCGCAGGCCCGGGTGATCGCGTCGGCCAGGATCAGCCGGCCCTCGGCGTCGGTGTTGAGCACCTCGACGGTCTTGCCGCCGAACATGGTGAGCACGTCACCGGGCCGGTAGGCGGTGCCCGAGGGCATGTTCTCCGCCATCGGCACGGTCGCGACGACCTCCAGCGGGTAGCGCAGCTTGGCGGCGAGCACGACGGTGGCCACCATCGCCGCGGCGCCGGCCATGTCCGAGGTCATCTCGTCCATGTTGGCCGGCGGCTTGAGCGAGATGCCGCCGGTGTCGAACGTGATGCCCTTGCCGACCAGCGCGACCTTCGCCTTGGGCTTGGTGCCCTTGTAGCGCAGCCGGACCAGCCGGGGCGGCCGGGCCGAGCCCGCGCCGACCCCGAGGATGCCGCCGTAGCCGTCCTTGCGCAGCGCCTTCTCGTCCAGCACCTCGACCTCAAGGCCGACCGACGCGCCGAGTTCGGCGGCGCGCTCGGCGAAGGTCGCCGGGTACAGGTCGTTGGGCGGCGTGTTGACCAGGTCGCGGGCCGTGCAGACGGCCTCGGCGATCGCGGTGGCGGCCTTCAGCCGTGCCTTGTGTTCCTTGGCCACGCCGTCGGCCGGGCTGACCAGGTCCACCCGGCCCACCGGTGCGTCGCCGGGCGAGGACTTGTACTGGGTGAACCGGTACGCGCCGAGAACCGTTCCCTCCACCGTGGCACTCAGGTCGATGGCCGACAGCGTGCTCACCGCGCGCTTGGTGCCGGCCAGCGCGCGTGCCGCGACGCCGGCGGCCCGGCGCACCTGGTCCTCGCCGATGCCGGTCGCGCCCGCCTTGCCGAGGCCGACCGCGAGCACCACGGCGGCGCCCAGCTTGCCCATCGTCGGCAGCTTGACCACCTCGTCGACCTTGCCGCTCGCGCCCAGCGTGCCGAGCAGGTCGAGCAACTGCCCGTCGAACGCGGCGTCCACCGCCTCGGCGCCGGGTGCCAGAGTGACACCGTCGCTGTCCTGGGTGGTCCCGATGACGACGGTGTCTGCGGGCAGCGCGATCAGGCCGGCGGTGTCGCCACCGGTCAGCGCGAGCTTGGGGCTGGTCACAAGTCTCCTCGGGAGCAACTCGGCGGCAACGGACAAGCGAACTGGGGAGAAACTGGATGGTGACGCATGCTAACGACTTTCCCCCGATCGGTCGCTACCGGCCGCCCGTGACCATCTGGCACGGTATCGCCTCGTGACGCGGATGTTGCGCGAACGGCGTAATGCCGTTCCGCCGGCTGGCACAACAAAACCCGGTGTGACCACCGGCCCGAGCACCCTGGACGCGGTTGTCGCCGGCCTGGGCGCGATGCTCGGCGCGGGCGTCTTCGCCGGGCTCGCGCCGGCCTCAGCACTGGCCGGCCGATGGCTGCTGCTCGGTGCGGTGATCGCCGGGTTGATCGCGCTGTGCAGCGCGTTCTCCACCGCCGACCACGCCAGCGCCGACCCCGGTTCGGGCGGCGGCTACCGCTACACCCGCGAGCAGCTGGGCCGGCTGCCCGGCCGGATGGCCGGCGGGGTCTACCTGGTCGGGCGGGCGGCCGCGGCGGCGGCGCTGGCCGACTGCTTCGGCAACTACGCCACGCCCAGCCGGCCGATGCTGACCGGGGTGGTCGTGGTGCTCGCCGCGGTGGCCGCGGACGCGGCCGGCATCCGGCTGTCCCGCACGGTGACCCGGGTGCTTGTCGGCTTCGTGCTGGTGGTGCTCGCCATCGTGATCGCCTGCTGCTTCGCCATCGCCCCGCCCGCGCCGACCGGCGTGCCGCTGCCGGCCGGCTTCCCAGGCTCGGACAACGTCGGCGAGCTGCTGCCGGCCGCCGGGGTGATGTTCTTCTGCTTCCTCGGCTTCGAGCGGATCACCGCGCCGGCCGCCGACCACGCGGTGATCCCCAGGAAACGGCTGGTCATCGCGGTCCCGGTGCTGATCGTGCTCGCCCTGGGCAGCTATCTCGCGGTCAGCGCGGCCGTGCTGCACCAGCTCGGGCCCAACCGGCTGGCGCTCTCGCCGGTCCCGCTGACCGACGCGATGGCCGCCGCGGACGCCACCCCGATCGCACCGCTGGTCAGCATGGCGGCACTTGCCGCGACGGCCGGCGCGCTGCTGCTGGTCGTCGGCGGGGCTCGGCGCACCGCCGAGGTGATGGCCGGCCGGGGCGACCTGCCGCCCACCCCGAAGACCCCGGGGCACGGTCGGCTGCGGCTGCCGGCGGCCGTACTGATCGGCGTGGGCAGCGTGGTGGCCACGGTGCTGCTCAGCCCGACCAGGGCGATCGTGCTGGCCGCCACGTGTGCGCTGGCTTACTACGCCTTCACCAACGCGGCGGCCCGGCTGCTGTTGCGCGGCGAGCGGGTCTGGCCGGCCAGGTCGGCGTGTTTCGGGCTCGGCCTGTGTGTTCTGGTCGCGCTCGTGATGCCTTCGGCCGACCTGGTGGTCGCGCTGTTCGGGATGGCGGCGGGGCTGCTGCTGGGGCCCCTGGCCACGGCGATCCGGGGCGCGCGCAGGTACGTTCGGCACCGTGGCTGAATCAGACAGTTCCGGTCCCGCACTCCTGCGCAGTCCGCTGCACGCGGCGCACGAGGCTCTGGACGCGACGTTCGCGCCGTTCGGCGGTTGGGAGATGCCGATCCAGTACGCCGGCGGCGGGGTGGTCGCCGAGCATCTCGCGGTGCGCGAGTCGGTCGGCGTGTTCGACGTGTCCCACCTGGGCAAGGCACTGGTCAGCGGGCCGGGCGCGGCCGCGTTCGTGAACTCCTGCCTGACCAACGACCTGGGCCGGATCGGCGCGGGCGAGGCGCAGTACACGCTGTGCTGCGCCGAGGACGGCGGCGTGGTCGACGACCTGATCTGCTACCTGGTCAGCGAGGACGAGGTGTTCCTCGTGCCCAACGCGGCCAACAACGCCGAGGTGGTCCGCAGGCTCGCCGAGGCGGCACCGGCCGGGCTGACCGTGTCCGACCAACACCCCGACTTCGCGGTGATCGCCGTGCAGGGACCACGATCGGCCGACACGCTGGCCGCCGTCGGGCTGCCCGCCGACCTGGACTACCTGGCCTTCACCGACGCGAGTTGGCAGGACAACGCGGTGCGCGTCTGCCGGACCGGCTACACCGGCGAGCACGGCTACGAACTGGTCGCCCGGCGGTCGGACGCGAGCCTGCTGTGGGACGCGCTGCTCGCCTCGGCCCAGGCCTACGGCGGCCGCGCGGCCGGCCTCGGCGCGCGGGACACGCTGCGCACCGAGATGGGCTACCCGCTGCACGGCCACGAGCTGTCCCGGTCGATCAGCCCGGTGCAGGCCGGCGTCAGCTTCGCGGTCGGCTGGAAGAAGGACGCGTTCTGGGGGCGGGACACGCTGCTGGCCGAACGCGCCGACGGCCCGGGCCGCCGGTTGCGCGGGCTGCGCGCGCTGGACCGGGGTGTGCCCCGGCAGGGCATGCCGGTGCTGGACGCGGACGGTAAGCAGATCGGCGAGACCACCTCCGGCACCTTCTCCCCGACGCTGAAGACCGGCATCGCGCTGGCCATGGTGGACACCGCCGCCGGGGTGAGCCTCGGCGACGAGGTCACCCTCGACGTGCGCGGCCGATCGCTGCGCTGCGCGGTGGTGAAGCCGCCGTTCGTCGAGCTGCACACGAGATGAGCAGTCCGGTGTGGACACCGGGGGAGACGGTGCTGCAACGGTTCGTGCGCAACGACGGCACCATCGGCCAGCACCATCCGCTGCGGGTGCTGGCCGACGACGGCGAGTCGCTGCTGGGGTGGCTGCCCAAGGACACCGAGATCATCGGCACCCGGCTGGTCGACGGCCGGGACCCCCGGGACGCGCCGATGGCCGAGCGGTTCACGCTGCCCCGGCAGCGTTGTCTCGCCTACTGGCGGACCACCTCGAACGTCCGGCTGATCACCGAGTCGCACTGGTCCTCGGTGTGGTGGTTCTTCGCCGCCGACGGCGTGTTCACCGGCTGGTACGTGAACCTGGAGCTGCCGCGCGGTCGCACCGAGCAGACCACCGACCGGGTGGACGGTGCGCTGGACGTGGTGGTCGCGGCGGATCGCCGCTGGCGGTGGAAGGACGAGGACGAGGCGGCCGCGTCGGTGGCCGCCGGCCGGATCACCGCGGCCGAATTGGCCGGGCTGCGCGCGGAGGGCGAGCGGATCATCAGCCTCGTCGAGTCGGTGGCCTTCCCGTTCGACGGCAGCTTCTGTGACTTCCGGCCGGACCCGGACTGGCCCGCGCCGGTCCTGCCGCCCGGCTTCCGCTCGTGAGATCGGCTGGCCCCACGGCCGGCGATTAGTTGGACGTCCGATCCTCGGGATTGCGATTTCCCCCGGTCCACGGCGAGCGCTACGGTGTTTACATGACTGAAGCGCTGCCGTTTTCCGTGACCTCGAACCCGACGCCGGCGACCCCGGAGCGGGTAAGCGAGGTACTGGCCGCGCCGGGTTTCGGTACGTACTTCACCGACCACATGGTGACCATCGACTGGAACCCGGAGCAGGGGTGGCACGACGCGGCCGTTCGGCCGTACGAGCCCATCCAGCTCGACCCGGCGACCACGGTCCTGCACTACGGGCAGGCCATCTTCGAGGGCTTGAAGGCCTATCGCCAGCCCGACGGGTCGGTCGCCACGTTCCGGCCGGAGGCCAACGCCGCCCGGTTCCGTACTTCCGCGGCCCGGTTGGCCATGCCGGAACTGCCCGAGGAACTGTTCATCGGCTCGTTGCGTGAACTGATCGCGGTGGACGAGCGGTGGGTGCCCACCTCCGCGGACTCGTCGCTCTACCTGCGGCCGTTCATGATCTCCACCGGGGTCGGCCTCGGTGTGAACGCGCCCTCGGACACCTACCGGTACATCCTGATCGCCTCACCGGCCGGCGCCTACTTCTCCGGTGGCGTCAAGCCGGTCCGGGTCTGGCTGTGCCACGAGTACGTGCGTGCGGCCCCCGGCGGCACCGGCTTCGCCAAGTGCGCCGGCAACTACGCGGCCGCGTTCGTCGCCCAGGCGCAGGCCGTGGAGAACGGCTGCGACCAGGTGGTCTGGCTGGACGCGGTGGAGCGGCGCTGGGTCGAGGAGATGGGCGGGATGAACCTGTTCTTCGTCTTCGGCAGCGGCTCGGACGCGCGGCTGGTCACCCCGGAGCTGTCCGGGGCGTTGCTGCCCGGCGTCACCAGGTCCTCGTTGCTCCAGCTCGCCGGTGATCTCGGTTTCGGGGTCGAGGAGCGGCGGGTGTCCACTGAGGAGTGGGAGAAGAAGGCGGCCTCCGGTGAACTGACCGAGGTGTTCGCCTGCGGCACCGCCGCCGTGGTCACCCCGGTGGGCAGTGCTCGGCACGCCCACGGGGACTTCGACATCTCCGGCGGCGAGCCCGGCCCGGTCACCATGCGGCTGCGCGAGCAGCTCACCGCGATCCAGCAGGGCGCGGCCGACGACGCCCACAACTGGATGACCACGCTGTCCTGATTCTGTTGCGGCCCAACGGTTCGCGCCTCAGCTGAGGCGCGTCAGCCGAGCGCGGTCACCACG
>DATATV010000033.1:0-2397 GCA_036268615.1 Pseudonocardiaceae bacterium | reverse complement strand
CTACACCTACCCGGAGTCGAACACGGTGCGCCCGGTGCAGGTCGACGAGGTGCTGGACCACCTCGACGACAACGCCCAGGCATCGCTCACCTCGCTGCTGGCGGAGTCGGACGTGGCGTTGACCAACGCCAAGTCCGACCTACCCGGTGGCCTGGACGCGACCCGGATCGTGGGCAACGACCTCAAGCCGGTCGCCCAGCAGCTCGCGCTGCGCAAGGAGAAGATCCGCACCTTGATCACCGCGCTCGGCCAGATCTCCAACGCGGTCGGCGGCGACGACAAGCGGCTGGCCACCCTGGCCACCGGGCTGCAGACCACGCTGCACTCGTTCGGCACGCACGAGCCGCAGTTCGACCAGACGCTGTCCGAACTGCCGGGTCTGGTCCACAACCTCAAGCGCTCCACGCACGCCGTGCAAGAGCTGTCCGACCAGCTCGACCCGACGCTGCACGATCTGCAGGACGCCTCGGACGAGTTCCCGGATGCGCTGCGCAAGCTGCGCAACACCGGGGACAAGCTGGACGACGTGGTCGACTCGGCCAAGCCGTTCCTGCACGAGCTGCGTCACGTCGTGAAGGACCTGCGGCCGTTCTCCGACGAACTCTGCGACAACCTGCCGGAGCTGAGGGCGTCCACCAGGCACCTCGACCCGGTGACCAACGCACTGCTGCCCTACCTGCCCGACGTCGCCGCGTTCACCATCCAGACGCGCTCGATCGTGAGCACCGAGGACGCCAACGGCGGCATCCTGCGGGGTAACGCCCCGGTCGACGCGCAGATCGTGCCGCCGGTGCTGGGTGTCAACAACGGCCTCAGGCCGCTGCCGGCGCCCGGCGTGGACGAGGGCACGACGACGCTGCAGAAGCTGGTACCGACCGGGCCGGGAGGCCAGCCGGCACCGAGGCAGGACGGTTCCTCCGTCGACACGAAGCCGGACAAGACCCCGGGTGAGGACGACAACTCGGGCCTGCTGCCCGCACCTGGCGGCGGCTCGTCCTCGGGCGGACTGTTCTCGCTGCCTGGCAAGAAGAACTGAGGGGTCAGGGAATGAGACTGTCCGCAAGGGTCGTACAGCTGACCACACTGATCCTGTTCGGGATCCTGTGCGTGGTGGTGTTCTCCTACCTCTGGATCAACTCCGGCGGCAAGATCCCGGGCATCACCAAGACCTCGTACCGGGTCTCGGCGGACTTCCCGAGGGTCGCCAACCTGGTGTACTTCGGCGACGTCATGGTGTCCGGGGTGAAGGTCGGCAAGGTCCAGGACGTGATCCCGGAAGGCGATCACGCCAGGGTGGTGATGGACCTGGACAGCTACAAGCCGCTGCACCAGGGCGCGACCGCCCAGATCAGGGCCAAGACGCTGGTCGAGGAAAGCTTCGTGGAGATCCTCGACGGCACCGGCCCGCCCATGCCGTCGGGCTGGGTGATGCCGCCGGGCTCCGGCAAGCCACCGACACAGCTCAACGACGTGCTGGTGTCGCTGGACGGCAAGACCAGGGGCGCACTGGCCTCGGAGATGCGCTCGCTGGGCGCGGCCACCGAGGGCACCCAGTCGTCCATCTCGGCGGCGGTCCAGGGGCTCGGGGCCATTGGCCGGGGCGGCCACACCGCGCTCGACGCGTTGGCCGCCCAGTCCGACGACCTCAAGGCGCTGACCGGCAACACGGCGGCCATGATGACCGCGCTGAACACCCAGCGCGGCGAGATCGCGCAGCTCGTGGAGGACGCCAACCGGCTCACCACCGCGACGTCCGACGGCCAGGATGACCTCAAGGAGGTCATGCGGACGCTGCCGCCGGTGCTGCACAGCGCCCGCAACGCCAGCCACGCCGTGACCGACATCGGTAACGCGCTGGACCCGGTGGCCCGGCACCTGCACGACGCGGGCCCGGACCTGTCGGCCGCGCTGGAGGAGCTGCCGGACGTGTCGAGGGACCTCCGGGACCTGCTGCCCGACCTGAACAGTGCCCTGCACAAGGCCCCGGATACCCTGCACCGCGTGCCGGACTTCTCCGACGACTCGCACGATCTGTTCCCGCAGACGGTCACCGACCTGCGGGACCTGAACCCGATGCTGGGCTACCTCAAGCCGTACGCGCCGGAGCTGGCGTCCGTGCTGGCCAACTTCGCGCAGACCTTGGCGCACGGCGACGCGAACGGCCGGTACTTCAAGACGATGCTGTTGGTCAACGAGCAGTCCGCGAAGGACTTCCCGATCAACACCAACATCGGCCCGTTGGCGAAGTTCAACCCGTACCCGAAGCCTGGTCAGGGTTATGACCCCGGTCCGGTGGGTCGACCGTTCACCCGAGTGGAGAAGGCGCCGCCCGGATGATCCGACGGTTACTTGGCAAGAAACACGCGGAGCGGCCCACCAGCCGCACTCGTGGCACGG
>DATATV010000032.1:0-45211 GCA_036268615.1 Pseudonocardiaceae bacterium | reverse complement strand
TCACGACGGCATCGCCACACCTGTGTCCGGCCGATGATCACCTCGGCCGAACGAATGAGGGGATCACCGCCAATATCGTTCGCACGGCCGAGCCACGGTCCTGACAGGTGCTCCAGACTGGTCATCAACAGGACCTGACCGCGAACCACCACACCCGGCGGAGGAGCCGGCGGCGAACGACCTGATTCGCCCACCCCGCCGCACTCCTCATGATTGGATCACCCAGATGAATCCGAACCAACAACCAGGACCCAGTCAGCCCGATCAGTCCGGCTGGCAGGGATTACCAATGGCGCCACCGGTCAGCATGCCTCCGAAGCCGAGCGCGGCACCGATGGACAACCCGTTGCGGTTGGTCATCGTGCTGATGTTCGTCAACCTCGGGCTGTCGATCGTGGCCACCGCGCTGATCCTGATCTTCCACACCAGTCTGCTCAACTACGAGTTGGCACACGCGCACCTGCCGCCCAACGCCACCCCGGAGCAGATATCAGTGCTGCGCACGTCGTTGTCCTCGGCGATGTGGGGCCGGGTCGCCGGGATCGTCGTGGTGTCCGCCCTCTACGTCTGGCGGGCGTACTCGCTACGGCGTGGCTCGCGGCGCGCCTACCTCCGGCTGATCTGGATCTGCGTGGTGGGCCTGCTGGGCATCATCTACCTGATCCTCGGCGGCCAGTACCCGGTGTGGCTGCGGGTCGAGCAGGTGGTGCAGGGGCTGGTACTCATCGCGATGCTGCTCGCTGTGACCAGAAAGGAGGTTCGCGACCGGTACGCCAAGCTGCCGGCCTGATTACGCAGTCCCGTCCCCGCCGTCGACCGGCCGGGTGTCGGGGTCGTTGGGTACGGTTGCCGGGTGGCGACCATGGTGACGTTTCATGCCCATCCCGACGACGAGTGCATCGCCTGTGGCGGGGTGATGCGCAAGGCGTTCTAGGCCGGCCACCGGGTGGTGCTCGTGGTGGCGACCCGGGGCGAGCACGGCGAGGTCGACAAGGGCTTCCTGGCCGAGGGCGAGGAACTCTGGCAGCGCCGGGTAATCGAGACCAACGCGGCCGCGGAGATTCTGGGTGCCGCTCGGGTGGAATTCCTCGGCTACGTCGACTCGGGAATGATGGGTACGCCCACCAACGACGCGCCCGGCTCCTTCTGGACGGCGTCGGTGGAGGAGGCCGCGGAACGGCTCGCCGTGATCCTGCGCGAGGAGCAGGCCGACATCCTGACCTGTTACGACGACAACGGTGGCTACGGGCATCCCGACCACATCCAGGTGCACCGGGTGGGGATGCGGGCGGCCGAGTTGGCCGGCACGCCCCGGGTCTACCAGAACACGATGAACCGGGAGTACATGGTCCGCGGCATGACGGCCCTGGCCAGTGAGGCCCCCGAGCTGGGCGTGGAGCTGCCCGACCCGGACCAGGAGGAGAACTTCGGCAAGCCCGAGGCGGAGCTCACCGGCGCGGTGGACGTGACGGCCTACCTGGACTACAAGCGCAAGGCCATGCGGGCACATGCCAGCCAGATCAGCGACCAGTCGTTCTTCCTGGCCATGCCCGACACCGCGTTCCGCTACACGTTCGGCACCGAGTGGTTCATCCGGGCGGGACAAGGGCCCGGCATCACCGAGACCGACCTGTTCGCCGGCCTCTGATCGGGTCGACGCGGCTGATCCCGGCAGCGGGCCGGGTCAGCAGAGTCGCAGCGACCCGGCCACGATCAGGCCGGCAATGGTGTCGACCGGCGTGCCATCGGTGAACGCCCGCGCCCGGATCATCACCAGGGCGTCGTCGATGGCGCACTCGCACTGCACCGACACCATCCCCGCGGCCTGGTGGACCACCGCGCGATAGTCGGCTTCGGTGAACAGCGGCAGGTCCGGAATGCCGTCCTCGTCGTCGGTCGGCGTCTCCGTGGTGAGCAGCACGGAGTGGGTCAGCGCGTCGGCGACCCGGTCGACCGAGTCGGCCACGTCGTCGTGCAGCAGGGTGTGGCTGTCGAACGCGCACAGCACGCCGAGGCAGACGCTGGGCAGCGTGAGCGGTGTGGCGACCACGGCCTGCACGCCGAGTTCGGCGACCGCCACCCCGTAGTGCGGCCACCGGTCGAGCAACGCGGACCCGGTGGCGGTGAGCGGTCGGCCGCTCGCGCTGGCGTCGGTGGTGGGGCCTTCGCCGAGCACGAACTCAAGATCGTGGGCTGCCCGCGCGGTCGCGTTCGACGTGGCGACCATCGCCTGGGTGTGCTGCTGGCCGAAGACGGTCACCGCGACGCTGTCCATGCCCAGCGTGGTCGCGACGGCTGCCATGAACACCGGCCGCAGCGCGCCCTGGCCGTCCGCACCTTCGGCCCATCGTTGCAGGCGGACGGCGTGCAGCGCCTGCATCCGGGCCGCGGCGAGATGACGTCGCTCGATCTGCCGGTAGAGCGCGGCAAAACGGCGGTGGTAGGGGCGGCTGGCTTCGCGCGCCATGGCGGCCTGGGTCTCATGCCGTAGTGCGACGGCAGCGGCCCGGCCTGCCCGGTGACGTTCCTGTGCGACCCAGTGCCACACGGCCCCGATGTCGTTATTCGCGTCGCTCGACGACGGCACCCGGACATCCTACGCCTGGCTCGCAGGTGGGCCGAAGCGTCAACGGAGTGCGAGGCGCGACAGCCCGGGTCGGGCGGACTATGGTGAGCATCCACAGCCGACAAGGCGGAGGCCAGCGAGACGTGGACAACCGCGAGACCTGGCTGGCGGAAACCCTGGTGGAGTTGGCGGACACCTCGGCCAGCGAATTCGTCGACACCGAATATCTGCGCACGCTGGCCAGCAGGCTGCGCATCCTGCTCGCGCCCGCCGAGATCGGTCTGATCATCGGCGCGGAACGCGGCCGACCACGGTTGGCCGCGGCGACCAGCGACCGCACCCGCGACCTGGTCACCTTCGAACTGCAACACGACGACGGCCCGTGTGTGCGGGCCTATCGCAACGGCGAGACCGTGCTCAATCAGGACGTGTCCGGCGCGGAACAGCCGTGGCCACGGTTCGCCGAGAAGGCCCGTGCGGTCGGCGTCCGGTTCGCCAGCGCGCTACCGATGCGCCGGCACGCGGACATCGTCGGCGCGGTCGGCATCCTCGACGCGCGCGGCAGCACTGTCTCCGCCCAGGACATCGCACTGGCCCGGACGCTGGCCGAAGCCGCCACCATCGGCCTGCGCCAACAGCGTGCGCTGGAGGTCAGCACCCAGCGGTCCACGCAACTGCAACACGCCCTGGACAGTCGGATCGTCATCGAACAGGCCAAAGGCATGGTCGCGGCGCGCCTGGGCCTCTCGCTGGGCGAGGCGTTCGGACTGCTGCGCGACCACTCCCGCCAGCACAACGAGCGGCTGGCCGAGGTCGCCGCGAAGGTGATCCGGCAGGAGCTGTTCATGCCGGAGGACACCCGTCGACCGGACCTCCCGCCATCACCGACGAACCGGACGCCGCCAACTGATCGGACGGCCGCCAACTGATCGGACGCCGACCAGCTGATCGGCGGTAGCGGCTGGCCGGGCGGTAGCGGCTGATCAGCCTCGGCGGACTGGTCAGCCTGCCGGCCGGACGGCAGTGGCTTGCGGCCGGACGGCGGTGACTTGCGGCCGGACGGCGGTGACTTGCGGCCGGCAGAGCTGGCCGAACCCGACAGACCAATCATCGGGTGGCCGCGCGGCACGACCGGCTGGACACGACCGTGAGCCGCCGCATTGATCAGCCGGCCCACTGGTCCGGCACCCCCATCCGGCACCGCACCGATCAGTCGGTCCGGCGGGCCGCCGCCTGCTCCATCAGCAGCACGACGCCCTTGGCGTGACCGTCCAACGGTGAGCACGCCACCGAGCAGGAGATCGTGCGGCCGATCCGGTTCACCGCCTCGATCTCCACCGGGCCGACCCGGCCGCCGTTGTCCAGGCACTGCTGAACGAGCTCCCGGACCGTCGTCGTGGGTAGGCCGAACTCCAGGCTGAAGTAGCTCTGCTGATTGACCTCGTCGGCCCGCAGGCCCCACAGTTCCTCAGCCCCGCGGTTCCAACTGCGAACCCGGAGATCGATGTCGAGCACCACCACACCCGCGGCGACGCTGGACAACACTCCCTGTAGGAAGGTCCGTGCCTCGTCGAGTTCGGAGCTGCTGATCCGCATCTCCTCGTTCATCGTCTCCAGTTCCTCGTTACCGGACTGGAGTTCCTCATTCGTCGTTTCCAGTTCCTCGTTCGTGGACTGGAGTTCCTCGTTGGTTGTCTCCAGTTCCTCGATGCTGGACTGGAGTTCCTCGTTGGTCGTTTCCAACTCTTCGTTGGTGGACTGGAGTTCCTCGTAGGCGGTTTCGAGTTCCTCGCGGTTGCGCTTGACCTCGTGGGTGAGCCGGGTGGCCAGGGTGGTGTCGACGAAGACCACCGACACCCCGACGCTCAGTCCGGTTTCCGCCCACAGCGGCTGAACGATGATGTCCAGGTACTGCGCCTCTTCCACACCCAGCCTGCGCTCGACCGAGTTCACCCGGATCGTGCGGTGCTCGGCCTGCGCCTGCTCGATCAGCGACCGCAGTTCGATCGGCCGGTAGGAGATCTCCAGATCTCGCAGCGGCCGGCCGATGTCCTGCGCGGTCAGGCCGAACTGAAGTCGGACCTGCGAGTTGAGCGCCGACACGGTGCCGTCCACGTCGACACCGAGGATCGCGTAGGGCGCGGCTTCCAGCGCCAGATCGCGGAGTTGGCGCTTGCGGCTGGCCTCACGCACCTCCAGGTTGGCGGTCGGCTGCAGCTTGGGCGGGACGGCCTGCTGCGGCGCTCCGGTGGTTCCGGGGCGCCGGCGGAAGATCCGCTGACGCATGCTGGTGACCTCGAAGCGATCGCTGTCGGACAGCAGCATCTCGGCCTTGCCGAGGAACAGGAACGAGCCCTCGCGCAGGGCGAAGTGGAACCGGTCGATGATCTGCGCCTGCGCCTCGACGTTGAAGTACATCAGGGTGTTGCGGCACACCAGCAGGTCCAGCCGGGAGATCGGCGCGTCCCGGGTGATGTCGTGCCGGCCGAAGATCACCCGGCGACGCAGGTCCGAGCGCAGGGTGAACTGGGCGCCGTGCGCCTCGAAGTACTTCGACCGCAGGTCTGCCGACAACGGCTCCAGCGACTTCGCCGAGTACAGGCCGACGCGCGCGTCGCGCAGCGCCTCCTCGTCGACGTCGGTGCCGTAGATCTTGACCCGCCTGACGCACTCCTCGATGCCCAGCACCTCGGCCAGCATGATCGCCAGCGAGTATGCCTCCTCGCCGGTGGAGCACCCCGCGCTCCACACCCGGATGTCCTCCTCCGGGCCCAGTTTGGCGAGCAGGTCGGGCAGCACCTCGCGTTGCAGGTAGGTCCACGTCTCGGTGTCCCGGAAGAAGCCGGTCACGTTGATCAGGATCGTGTTGAACAAGAAATGGAACTCTTCGGCACTGCTCTCCAACCTGTCCTGGTAGTCGACGTACTCGGCGATGCCGATGTCCTGCATCCGCTTGCGGATCCGGCGGGTCAGCGACGTGCGCTTGTAGCCGGTGAAGTCGAAACCCCGGGAGTCCCGGATGAAGCCGAGCAGGTCCTCCAGATCGCTGTCGGGGGCGGGTGCGGGCGCGGGGGTTTCCTCGTGCTCGGTCATGACATCTGTCCCATCACCAGGTTGCTGATCACCGGACCGATCTGATCAAGCTCCAACAGGAAATCCACGTCCCGGGTGGCCACCGCGGCCTCCGGCATACCCTTGAACTCGGCCGTCGCCGGGTCCTCGGCGAGCACCGTGCCGCCTCTCGACTTGATCGCGCCGACCCCCATCGCGCCGTCCCGGCCCGAGCCGGTCAGCACGCACGCCAGCGCGGCCGGCCCGTAGGCGCCGGCGACGGACTCGAAGAGCAGATCGGCCGACGGCCGCACGAAATGGACGAGTTCGCTGCTGGACAGGGTCAAGATTCCCCCGGCTCCGACAAGAAGGTGGTAGTTCGGCGGCGCCACGTAGATCGTGCCCGGCAGCGCCCGTTCGTCCGGCTCGGCGAGCTTCACGGGCAGCTTCGTCCGCCGCTCCAGGACATGCGCGATCACGGTCTTGTGTCGTGGGTCGAGGTGTTGGACCACCACCACGGGCACCGGGAACGGTTCGGGCAGTGCCCCCAGCACCACGCTGAGCGCGGTGATCCCTCCGGCGGACGCGGCGATCGCCACGATGCCGTAGGTCTCGGTGGACGAGTCCTGGTCGTCCGTGCGCCCGCTCACCCCACCACGCCTGACCTGTGCGGCCGAAAAGCGTGGACGGCGGTGGGTCGGTACCCCAACATTCTGTCAGCCTATCGGCCGGTTGACATAGTGCGTACCGCCGACCCGGCTTCGGCCGCCCCGAATGTTCGCCCAGTTCAGTGCGGGTGTGCTCGGAACGCGTGCCAGGGGTTCGGGTCCGGACGGGGATCGCCACCCGTCGACACCACGGCCACCTCGTGCGGGCAGGTCGCGCAGCCCCCGACGGCTGCCGCGTCGCCGTCTGTCCGCCGCTGCTGGAGTAACTCTCCGTAGCAGTCCGTAGGACCACCACCAGTCGGAACGCGGCGGCACGGCCAGGGCGGCCGGCGGGCCGGGGGCGGCCTGGCCGGCCCGGTGTGCCGCGGTTGGCTTTCGGTGTCGCGATCGGCCTTCTCCGGTGCCTTTCGTAACGGGAATGTTTCCGTTACGGGGTCCGCCGTCAAGCTACTGGACGGTAGATGAGGTCGGGTGTCCTTTGGATCCGTTTCGTCAATCGCGCGATTGGCCGGTGTGATTGATTCAATCGGCCGTCGGTTCGAATTGAACAACCAGCACCTGACCGCGTGCTGCTGTCGGCCGTTTGCCGGAAACCCTTGTCGTCAGGGCGGTTCAGCCCTCGGACACGGGTTGATTGACCCTGCCCGGGTCGGCGATACGAGCTGCCGATAGCCTTGCCGCTGGCGCCGCCGTCGGATTAGCGTTGGCTTTGCGATGGTGCCGTGTTTTCCCGGACTGGCGGCAGTTGACCAAGGGCAACGTCGCCCCTGATGTCACGGTCACCCGACTGGGCCTTGTTACACCGGGCGGTGTCCGACCGGAACGGGTTGAATTGGACCCCGGTCGGTGTGCTCGGCAGAGGGGAAGACGATGGTCCACGGTAGAGCCAACACGATTGCGGTCCCGCCGGCCGGCGGAACCTGCCCGGAGAGTCTGTCATGACCGCGACAGTGGTGCTGGGCGCCGGCGCGTCCCTGCCGCCAAGGGTGGTCGGCAACGAGGAACTATCCAGCTCGCTGGACACTTCGGACGAATGGATTCGCACCCGGACCGGCATCCGGACCAGGAGATGGGTCGACCACGGCGTGGCCACCTCCGACCTGGCCGTGGACGCGGGTGCCCGGGCGCTGCGCTCGGCCGGGCTGACCGAGGTGGATGCCGTCATCGTCGCGACGACCACCCCCGACCGCCTCTGCCCGGCGACCGCGCCGGAGGTGGCCGCGCGGCTCGGCCTGATCGGCGTGCCGGCCCACGACGTGGCCGCGGTGTGCACCGGCTTCCTCTACGGCCTGGCCAACGCGGTCGGCCTGATCGCCAGCCGGGCGGCCCGGACCGTGCTGCTGATCGCCGCGGAGACGTTCTCCACCATCATCGACCCGGCCGACCGGGGGACCGCGGTGATCTTCGGCGACGGCGCGGGCGCGGTCGTGCTGGGTGCGGGGGAGCCGGGCGACCTCGGCGAGGTCGGGCCGTGCGTGCTGGGCAGCGACGGCAGTCAGGCCGACCTCATCGAGATCCCGGCCGGCGGTTCCCGGCAGCGGTCCACCGGCCAGCCGGCCGCCGCGGCCGACCACTACTTCCGGATGCGCGGTCGCGAGGTGTTCCGGCTCGCCGTTGAGCGGATGTCCAGCGCGTCCGACGAAGCCGTCCGGCGGCTGGGCATCGGGTACGGGGACATCGACCTTTTTGTTCCACACCAAGCAAACCAGCGTATTTCCGGGGCAGTGGCCAAGCGGCTGGAGCTGGACCAGGACAAGGTACTGTCCAATGTGGAGACGGTCGGCAACACAGCCGCCGCGTCCATCCCGATCCTGCTCGCCGAGGCGAGCGCCGACGGTCGGCTCAAGGCCGGCCAGCGACTGCTGCTGGTCGCCTTCGGTGGCGGCCTGACCTGGGGCGCGGCCACCATGCTCTGGCCGGAGATCACCGCGGAGACAGGCTTTCTCGCCCCGGCGGAGGACTGACCGTGGCGGTCACCAGGGCACGGCACCGGCCGCGTCGAAGAAGCCGCCGGTCGGTCCGTCCGCGGTGATCGTCGCCGCCCGCACGATCGGCCCGACGCCCTGCTCGACGGTCTGGGTGCCGCGGAAGCCGTTGAGGTCGGTCGCGGTGTAACCCGGGTCGACCACGTTGATCCGCAACTCCGGGAACGCCTTGGCGTACTGGACGGTCAACATGCTGACCGCGGCCTTCGTGGTGGCGTAACCGAGGGCGAGCCAGCGCGACTCCATCGCGGCCGGGTCGGTGGCCCGGGACAGCGAGCCCAGACCGCTGCCCACGTTGACCACGACACCGTGCTCGGCGCGTCGCAGCAGCGGCAGGAATGCGTGCATCACCCGGACGACGCCGACCGTGTTGGTGTCCAGCATCGCGGCGAGGTCCGGCCCGGTCACCTCCTCAGGTGCCTGCGTCGCGGCGCTGATGCCGGCGTTGTTCACCAGCACGTCCAGCGCGTCGTGCGCCCGCGCCACCTCGTCCGCGGCAGCCCGCACCGACTCGTCGTCGGTGATGTCGATCAGCAGCGGGCGGGCGCCCAGCCGGTCGGCGGCCTGCTGGGCCTTGTCCTTGCTGCGAGCGCCGACGTAGACCGTGTGCCCGGCTGCGACGAGCCGGCGGGCGGTCTCGAAGCCGAGGCCCTTGTTCGCGCCGGTGATCACTGTTGTCGTCATGTCCCCACCCTGACACCGCGATCCGGGCCGAGCAGTCGACAGTTCTTCCTGGTACCGGCAGTACCAGGCACAGCGGCGGCGCGACTGGGACGATGGCCGGATGGCGGTTACTCACGAGTTGGGCGCGGTGCTCCGGGCGTGGCGCGACCGGCTGGCCCCGGAACGGGCCGGCCTCGCGGTGAACGCCCCCCGGCGGGCCAGTGGCCTGCGTCGGGAGGAGCTGGCGGTGCTCGCCGGCATCTCGGCGGACTACATCGTCCGGCTGGAACAGGGCCGGGCGTCCACGCCGTCGGCGCAGGTGTGTGCCGCGCTGGCGCGGGCCCTGCAACTGTCCGACGCCGAGCAGGCACACCTGTTCCAGTTGGCCGGCCACACCGTCGACGGCCGGAGCATCAGCCGGTTCGTGCCGGCGAGCGTGCGCCGGTTGCTGCACCAACTGGACGACCATCCGGTCGCGGTCTGCGACGCGATGTGGACGCTGATCTCCTGGAACCGGCTGTACGCGGCGGTGGTCGGCGATCCGTCGGCGCTGGACGACCGGCATCGCAACGTGTTGTGGCGGCACTTCACCGGCCGCCCGAGCCGGGTCAGCCACAGCCCGGCCGAACTGGCGGCGTTCGAGTCCTCCACGGTGGCCGACCTGCGCACCGCCGCAGGCCGGTATCCCGAGGACCGGCAGCTGGCCGCGCTGATCACCGAGTTGAGCGAGCTCAGCGAGCGGTTCCGGACGCTGTGGGCGGCCCGGCTGGTCGCCGATCACGACCAGGACCACAAGACCGTCGAGCATCCCGAGGTCGGCAGCCTCGACCTGGACTGCGATGTGCTCACCACCCAGCGCAGCGACCTGCGGGTGGTGGTCTACACGGCTCAGCCGGGCAGTGAGACGCAGGACAAACTCGACCTGCTCGCCGCGATCGGCACCCAGCGGATGACCGACCCGGCGCCGGTGTCCCCGGCCTGAGAGCGACCGGACTCAGCCCGGCGAGGAGATCGGGCGGACGGGGCCGGCCTGGTGGTTGATGCCGGCGGCGTGCAGGGCGGTCGTCACGTCCGGATGGTCGGCCCAGACCTGGACCTTGAACCGGCCGGACGCCGACCGAACGATCGCGGAACCGAGCACCTCGATGCCGGTCTCGCCCAGCCGGGTGCAGGCCGACAGGTCCACGGCCAGGACGCCCACGCAGACCGCACCGATGTCGATGAGTTCGGCGCGGAGATGTTCGGCGGTGGTGCGGTCGAACTCACCGGTGATGGCGACCACGACCACCCCGTCGGCGACCCCGATCCGCAGCCGAGAGGTGGGCGGAGGTGGCGCGGCGGCTCTCGGCGGCGGCACGACGGATGTACGAGTGGGGACCATCTTGTCCTCCTCATCGGTGGAGCTTCCGCATCGCTGGCGCGCGATGCTGAGCCACTGTTCCCGACCGCGGAATGGGCAGACGTTATCAATCTTCCGGGTTGGTCCCGCTGCCTTCCTTCACTGGTTTCTTTCGGTCACCGGAAGTGCTGCCGATCGCGTGTCCTTCACCAGTCAAGACGCGCAAGTGGCGCTCAGGTTTATCCGGTCGTGATAACTACTTCTGGTTACCTCGGGCAAATCGGGCACCCGGCTCTTGAAGTGGATGGGTACACGTTTTCCGATGGCGTAGGGGACTTGACTCGCGTGCTAGCTTCCTCGTTATATTCCAGAGATCAAACATATATCGGTCCGATATCTGGACCATGCGTGTCTCTGTCACCTGATTCGAGGAGTTCAGTGGTGTCTCGGATATATCGTCGTGGATCGCACCGGGTCGTCATCGACGGCGCCCGCAGATCGCTGAGCAGGGCGAGCTTCCTGAGCCTGGCGATCGCGCTGCCGGTCATCCTGCTCGGCGCCACCGTGGCGGTCATCGCCCTCGTCGGATTCAAGTCGAACTCGAACAAGGTGCAGTCCGCCGCCGACGCGGCGGCCGACCCGAACGCGTCCTGCACCCTGGTCGTGCCAGCGAATCCGCTCAGTGCGGCCGGTTTGGCCACGCCGTACCAGTTGACCGCGACCGACCCGGCCGCCGGCCCGTGCAACGAGGCGAACGCCGACCAGTCCGCCTTCGTCGAAGCGGCCGTGCTGACCGGTGCCGGCCAGTTGACCCTGTACGACCCACTCGTGGTCGACCAAGGTACCCAGCCGGCCGCGGCTCCGGTCGCCGCGAACGTGCCGGCCGGCTCGACGGTCGGCATCTGGTTCGGTTTCAACGGCGACAACCTGACCCTGCAGTCGGCCGACGGCGGCGATTCGTTGACCCAGGGCACCTGTGTCAACGGCAGCCAGGCCTCGATCTTCGGCCAGTTCGCGTACTGCAACGGCGACGCGCTCTTCCAGGCCGCGAACAAGGCGATCGCCGCGAAAACCCTGGTGGTGCCGCCGATCGGCACGGCCAACGACGGCTTACCCTGCCCGACCACGCGCTCGTTCGACCTGGTGGACCAGGACCAGAGCGACAACGTGGTCACCCACTACCTCGCCAACGCGGGCGGACAGATCGCGCAGAACAACACGGCGAACACCGCTGCCCTGGGTGCCGGCGCGACCGACCTGGCCAACGGCAGTGACAACGCGCTGCTGGACCTGTTCATGGACCCGGCGCTGGGCTGCACCCCGTTCAACGTGGCCGACCAGTCCAGTGACAATCAGGCGAGCGGTTCGCTGCCGCTGGACGAGCTGTCCGCCGCGGCCGGACAGCAGACGCCGGTTGCGTTGGTGCCGCTCAACGACCCGATGACGTTGGACAACAACAACCAGAGCACGGCGAAGACGAACCTCTACCGGGTCGGCGTGGACCAGTTGCCGATCGGCGCCGGTGGCGACGACGGCAGCGGGGCCACCTACTGCACCAACATCTTCGGCGCGGCGACGGGCATCCAGCGGGTGTTCAAGGATCAGGCGACGTTCCAGAACGCGCCCTCGGTCGACCCGGCGATGGCCACGAACCTGTTCACCTTCCTGGCCATGCGCGCCAACCAGTCCTTCACCAACCTGGGCTGCGACAAGCTGCTCAACGTCGCCAACCCGATCACGCTGACGATGGACGCCAACCAGGTTGTCACTGACGCCACCTACACCCCACTGGGCCAGACGCCGCCCGGTTCCACCTGCGGTCCCACCACAACCACCACCGACACCGCGCCCACCTCCGGCACCGACACCGCGCCCACCACCTCGGCGGGCACGCCGACCACCACGTCCGCCGGTGGCCCGACCACAACGACGGCGCCCGGCGGTGCCGGCCCGACCACGACAGCGGTGGCACCCACCACGACCACGGCGCCCGGCGGTCCCCTGCCGACCACCACAGCCGCCGCGTCGACCACCACGGGCGGTGGCGCTACCCCGACGACCACCGGCGCCGCGCCGACAACAAGCACGACGACCGCCGTCGCCCCGACCACCACCACCTGCGACCCGGCCCCGCCGACCACGACCCCGCCCTCCGCGACCCCACCGATCGGGTCCGCGCCCGCGCCGACAACCGGACCGACCACGAAGACCAACAACCCACCCGACCTCTGGAAGCTGCACAAACAGCCACATTGGTAGATCCGCACCACCCCCAAGGACAGGCTGTCGGCCAGGGCGCGCGCGAACTGGCGTCACCCCCCGACAGGCGCCGGGTCGCGAACCCTGGCCGGCAGCCGCCGAACTCCACACCCCGTTGATTTCACCCGGCACGTACGCCTGTGGCACTAGCGACGAAAACCGCCCCAGCACGGACGACTCGGCCGGTCCGGCCCGCGACCATGGTGGCCATGACCGAAATCCGGACCGCGCAGGCTCCATCCGTGCACCGCCTACCGGCCGCCGTCGCGCCGATCCTGGCGGTGGAGGCCGTCAGTCTCGGCGTGATGTCGTTTCTGCACCTCACCGGCACGCTCGCCGGGTCGGGCTCGGCGCGCCCCGCCCCGGCCGGCATGGCCGAGGCGCTGATCGGCGTCGTGCTCGTCGTCGCGGCGGCGATCAGCTGGCGGGTTCCCGATCGGGCCTGGCCGTTCGCCCTGGGTGCCATCGTCTTCGCGCTCATCGGCTTCGCGGTCGGCATCAGCATCACGATCCGCGGCGGCGCTGCGGTGGACATCGCTTACCACGCAACGATGTTGCCGATCCTGGTGGCCACCCTGGTGCTCATTCTGCGGGGATCGGGGCGGCGCGCGACGCTGGTGTCGTAAGGTCGAGATACCGGGCATTTCCGAGTCGGCTGGGGGATCACGTGACGGCCAAGATCGTCATTCCGGGTGCTGTCCCGGCTGGTCCGGCTCGGCCTCGGCGACCCGGTCGCCAAGGGCGCGCAGTTCGTCTCGTGGATTCACGACCAGGACCTGATCGGCGCGGGTGCGGTTCCTGCTGAGCCGGGACGAGTTGACCGGGGCGGTCAACGTGGCCGCGCCGAATCCGTTGCCGCAGCGCGACCTGATGCGCGAACTGCGGTCCGCCTGGGGTGTTCCGGTCGGGCTGCCGGCCACCCGGTGGATGGCCGAACTCGGTGCCTTCGCCCTGCGGTCGGACATCGAACTGCTGCTCAAGAGCCGCCGGGTGGTCCCCGGGCGGCTCGCCGATGCCGGCTTCGACTTCCAGTTCCCGCACCGGGCGGGCGCGGCGGCCGACCTCGTGCGGCGAACCAGGTCGCCGGCTCGATCATGAGGACAGACTTCTGGTGCGATGGTTGCGGTGGATCAGTGGGATCGCCTGGATTGTCAGCTGGCGGATCGTCTACCTGGAGATCTTTCGCTGGCACCATCTGACCAGGACGTTGCGGTTCAATCCACCGACGCCACCGCCCGGCTCGCTGATCGAGCCGCGAGCCGGGCTGCCGGTGCGGGCGATCCGGCTCACCGCGGTGTTGTCCCCGGTGGTCTTCGTGCTCAGTTCTGTCGTGCGGGCGCGGGAAGCAGCTGGACCAGACCGGCGACCAGCACGGCGACCCCGGTGAGCAGCACCCTCGGCTTCCGGCATCCGCTCGTGCGCACGGCGGTCTACCAGGACGCGCCACTGACCGACCGGCTCGCCCTGCACCGCGCGCTGGCCGACGCCTTGACCGGGCCCGACCACGCCGACCGCCGGGCCTGGCACCTGGCCGCCGCGAGCACCGGCCCGGACGAACAGGTCGCCGCCGAACTGGAACACACCGCCGCCGGTGCCGGGCAGCGCGCCGGCCACACCGCGGCGGCCACCGCCTACGCGCGGGCCGCGCAGCTCAGCATCGATCCGGCCGACCGGGCCCGCCGGTACGTACTCGCCGCCGAAGCCGCGGGTGAGGCGGGTCAGACCGACCGGGCCCGGTCGCTGGCCGCGCAGGTCACCGCGCCGACGGCGAACTCGGTGCGACCGGAGTGACCGGCAGCGCCCCGGCCGCCGCGCCGAGCGGCCCGTCGGCCCGGCTGACCCCGCAGGAGCTGCAGATCGTCCGACTGGCCGCACAGGGACTGTCCAATCGGGACATCGCCGCCCAGCTCTTTCTCAGCCCGCGCACGGTCGGCCACCACCTGTACAAGGCGTATCCGAAGTTGGGCGTGGTGTCCCGTACCGAACTCGCGGCGCTGCCGCTACAGGCTCCGGGAAACCTGGCCTGATCCGGCCACAAAGGTGACCCGGCACACCGCAAACGGGCCGATTTCGTTGGTCCGGCCGATTCTTCCCACTGGCGTCACGGGCTGGCAAGATCGGGTTCACCCGCCGGCCGCCTGCGCTGGATCGACTGCCCCCAGCCTCGTGACCACCCACCTGTCCTGGAGCGGCCTGTGCACGCCACTGTCTTGGCCCGCGGTGCCCGCCGTGTCGGCGTCAGCCGACTGCTGACCGTCGCCGCGGTCGGGTTGGTGATCACCCCGATGGTCCTCGGCACGCCCGTCACCTGGGCCGCATCGCCGCCCAGCGACCCCACCGCGCTGGTCAACGAGTTCATCGGCACCCAGGACAACGTCGCCGAGAACACCACCGAGAGCGCCTATGGCGACACCTCGCCGGGCGCGACCACGCCGTTCGGCATGGTCAACCTCAACCCGACCACGTTCAACACGGCCGGCGGTGGCAACGCCAACCAGGGTGGTTACGAGTACGACGCCGACGAGATCCGCAGCTTCTCGCTCAACCGGATCTCCGGCACCGGGTGCGTCACCCACAACGGCGCCGAGGACTTCCCGATCATGCCCTACGCCGGTCCGCTCACCGGTGGCGCGCTGCCCACCTCGCCGGCCGCCGGCGTCACGCCGTACTACCTGCCCTTCAGCCACGCCAATGAGACCGCGACGCCCGGCTACTACGCGGTGACCACGAACAACGGCATCAAGAGCGAGCTGACCGCGACCACCCGCACCGGCGACGGCCGGTTCACCTTCCCGGCCGGCGCCCAGCCCGGCACGCTCATCTTCGATGTCGCCGGCTCGCTCAACGGCAGCGAGAACTCCAGCGTGGAACTGTTGGGCGACAACGTGATCGAGGGATCGACCACGGTGCAGGCGACCCGCGAGCAGGGCGTCGCGGACAGCTACACCGCCTACTTCTACGCCCAGTTCGCGACGCCGTTCGCCAGCGCCGGCACCTGGCAGGGTTCGACCGTCACGCCGATCCCGGCGCCCGGCCCGACCACCGACGCGACCGGCTCGTCCACCGCCGCCAACGGCACCGGCGCCTACGTGAGCTTCCAGCCCGGCTCCTCGGTCCTGGTGAACATCGGCCTGTCCTACGTGAGCACCGCTGACGCGCAGCAGAACCTACGCGCCGAGGCCACCGGCCACAGCTTCGACCAACTTCGCTCGGCCGCGCACACCGCGTGGAGCGGGTCGCTGGGCCAGGTCCGGGTGACCGGCGGCAAGTCCGCGCAGCTGACCAGTTTCTACACGGCGCTCTATCACACCATGCTGCACCCCAACGTGATCGACGACGTGAACGGGCAGTATCCCGGCTACGACAAGCAGACCCACACCGTCCGGCCCGGCCATCACGAGTACTCGACGTACTCCGGCTGGGACGTGTACCGCGACGAGGCGCAGCTGATCGCGCTGCTGTTCCCCGACCGGGCCTCGGACATGGCCCAGTCGATCACCGACCTGGCCACCCAGGTGGGCCTGTACAACTGGCCGATGCTGGACGTGGGGCAGAACAAGCTCAACGGCGACTCGCTGGACTCCATCCTGGCCAGCCTGAACTCGTTCGGCGCGACCGACTTCGACCGCACCACCGCGCTGAGGACGTTGGTGGCCGCGCAGACCCTGCAACCCAACGGGACGGCCGGCACCACCAACGGCGTGTCGAACCTCAACCACCGCCAGGCCGCCTACCAGTACACCGGGTTGGGGTTCCTCACCTCGGGCAGCAGCGGCGCGGACACACCGACCTCGGCCACCCTGGAGTACGCGGTCGACGACTTCGGCATCGCCCAACTGGCCCAGAGCCTCGGTGACGCCGCCGACTACAACACGTTCATGCAGCGCGCGCAGTCCTGGCAGAACCTGTTCGACCCGGCCGAGAACGGGTTGAACGCGCGGGCCAAGACCGGCTTCGACCGCACCGACAGCCTGGCCAACGACAACGACGGCCAGTTCGCCGAGGGCAGCGGTGACCAGTACGGCTGGCTGGTGCCGCAGAACGTCGCCGCGCTGGTGGCCAAGAAGGGCGGCGCCGACCAGGTCGAGTCGGAGCTGGACACGTTCTTCGGCAACTTCGCACCCGGCTCGACGAACATCAATCCGGGCCACAACAGCCCGTACGCGTATCTGACCAACGAGATCGACTCCGAGGCGCCCGAGCTGTACAACTGGATCGGCCGGCCGGACCGCACCGCCGTGGTCAACCAGGAGATCCGCGACGACCTGTGGACGAACAACAACCCGGACGGCCTGCTGGGCAACGACGACCTCGGCGCGCTGTCCGCGTGGTACGTCTGGTCCAGCATCGGCGTGTTCCCGGCCGTCTACGGGCGTTCCGAGCTGGCGGTGTCCGGACCGACGTTCACCTCGGTGCGGCTGACCAGTTCGGGCACCAGCCACCGCAGCTACACGTTCGTCGCTCCCGCCGCGAGTGCGAAGAACATCTACGTCACCGGGATGCGGGTGAACGGCCGGTCCATCGGTGACAACTGGCTGCCCGAATCGTTCGCCCAGCACGGTGGCACGGTCGACTTCACCATGTCGGCCAAGCCAGGTTCGTGGGGCACGGCCGGCAACGAGGTACCGCCGTCGTTCAGCCAGGGCGCCACCGCCTACAACAACATCGGTGTGACCCCGGTCGGCGAGGGCGGCCTGGGCAGCTTCGACGCCTCGAACAACACCTTCCAGTCGGTCGCCCCGCTGCCCGCGCCGGGCGCGACCGTGCCTTTCCCGGCCAGCCCGGTGACCTACACCTGGCCGGACACCGCGGTCGGCGCGCCGGACAACTGGATTCCCAGCGGGCAGGTGATCGGCCTGGGCAACCAGCGACTGTCCCAGATCTCCTTCCTTGGCGCGGCCACGAACGGTCCGGCCAGCGGCGCCGCCTCGGTGAACTACACCGACGGCACACATCAGGTGATCGAGGTCGCGCTGGACGACTGGACGACGCCCAAGCTGGCCGCCGGCACCGACACCGCGGTGGTCACCGTCGCGCACCGCAACAACAACACCGGCGGCCAGGACAACACCACCGCGATGGTCTGGGGCACGAAGCCACAACCGTTGGACAGCTGGAAGAAGGTGGCCAGCGTGACGCTGCCGACGGTCACCGACGCCGGCATCATGCACATCTTCGCGATCGGCGACGCGCCCGCGACGGCCACTCCGTTGCAGGTCAACCCCGGCAACGTCAGCGCGAGCGGGCCGCAGCTCGGTGCCGACCTCGCCGACTTCAGCGGCGGTGCCGGGGCGGCGCCGGCGGACTACACCGCGAAGGTGAGCTGGGGCGACGGATCGAGCGCCCGCGCGACCGTGCTGGCCCTCGACGACCTCGGCAACTACTCCGCCTTCGGCAGCCACGACTACGCCCGGCCCGGCCGCTACCGCGTCTCGATCGCGGTGTCGGACGGCACGACGACCAAGACCGTAACCGACACGGTGCTGGTGTCCCGATCATGAAAGAGGCAACCATGCATCCCGGACCGCGTCACCGTGTCCGCCGCAGCTTCGCCGTCCTGCTCGCGGTGACCGCCGCGACGAGCTCGCTGGTCTTCGCCGGTCCGGCGGTCGCCGCCCCGGCGAACAACTCGGCCGCGACAACAACGCCGATCAAGCACGTGGTGGTGATCTTCGACGAGAACATCTCCTTCGACCACTACTTCGGCACGTATCCCGACGCGGCCAACACCGACGGGGCCGCCTTCACCGCGGCCCCGAACACGCCGAAGGTGACCAACCTGCTCAGCAACAACGGCGCGTTGCTGTCCACCAACCCGAACGCCTACCAGCCTCGGCGGCTCAGCGCGGCGCAGGCGCTGACCTGCGACCAGAACCACAGCTACACGCCCGAGCAGAAGGCCTACGACAACGGCGCCGCGGACAAGTTCGTCCAGAACACCAGCAGCGACCTGTGCGGCGGGGAGTTCGAGAGTCCCGGTCTGGCGATGGACTACTACGACGGCAACACCACCACCGCGATGTGGAACTACGCGCAGAACTACGCGTTGAGCGACAACAGCTTCGGCTCGACCTACGGACCCTCCACGCCGGGCGCGCTGAACCTGATCGCCGGCAACACCTACGGCGTGACCTCGGTCGACTCGGTGACCGGCCAGCAGACGCCGACCCCGGCCGGCTTCGTCCGCAGCCCGGGCAGCAACGGGGTGGGCACCCTCTACGGCGACAACGACCCCGCGTTCGACGACTGCTCGGACAACAACCACACCGCGACCGGGGCGTTGGCGGCGATGGGCGGCCAGAACATCGGTGACCTGCTCAACAACAAGAAGGTCACCTGGGGCTGGTTCCAGGGCGGCTTCAGGCCCACGTCGACGGCCAACGGCTCGGCCGTCTGCGGCGCGGCGCACGCCAACGTCGCCGACCAGAGCTCGATCGACTACTCACCGCACCACGAACCCTTCCAGTTCTTCAGGTCGACGGCCAACCCGAACCACCTGCCGCCCAGTTCGACGGCCATGGTCGGGCAGACCGACCAGGCCAACCACCAGTACGACCTGACCGACTTCGACTCGGCGCTGGCCGCCGACAACCTGCCGGCCGTGTCGTTCCTCAAGCCGGCCGAGTACCAGGACGGGCACGCCGGCTACTCCGACCCGTTGGACGAGCAGAACTTCCTGATCCGGGAGATCAACCAGATCCAGAAGTCACCGGACTGGTCGTCCACCGCGGTCGTGCTCGCCTACGACGACTCCGACGGTTGGTACGACCAGGTGACCGCTGCCGTGGGCAATGGCTCCACGGACACCAACGCCGACGGCGCCGGGGACACGACGATGTGCCAGAACGGCCCGGCCGCACTGGCCGGCCAGCTGGACCGGTGCGGCCCCGGCCCCCGGCTGCCGCTGCTGGTGATCTCGCCCTATGCCCGGCAGAACTTCGTCGACAACACGTTGACCACCCAGTCCTCGGTCCTGCGCTTCATCGAGGACAACTGGCAGACCGGCCGGGTCGGCGGCGGTTCGTTCGACGCGACCGCCGGTTCGCTGGACAACATGTTCGACTTCCGGTCCCCGCAGCAGCGGGCCGTGCTGCTCGCGCCGAACGGCAGCGTCGCGACGACCGTGCCGGTCCGGGTCAGCCCGGCCGCCGCCGGAACCGGTGGGCCGCCGAAGTCGGGCCAGGGCCGGCAGCCGGGCCGGCCGGGAGCCAACCCGCCTGGCCACCAGCCGAACCCGGCGGTGGCCGCGGTGGCCGACGTGCACCGGCTGTCCTGGTCCGGTGCGGACTACGCCTGGCTGGTCGGGGTGCTCGTGGTCCTGCTCGGCGCGGGCCTGGGGTTCCTGCTCAGCCGCCGCCGTCCCAGCTAGGCCATCACCACGACCGGTCGTTGGGCCCACGCAGAGTTGGTCGGCCCTACGACCGGGTTAATCCGGTCGGCTTCGGCGTGCGGATTGGCCGGTGATCGATGAACCTGGACAGGTGCGATTCCATGTCGCGCCCGGCCATCGCTCCCCGGATGGCCGTCCGCGCCCGGCGGTAGGCTGGCGATCACTGGTCCGGCGGTCCAGCGGACGACGGTCTCGACGGCCTGCGGGCAGCCCACGCTCGTCCCACTTGCCGTGGCCGTTCACCGGCTGGGGCGAGGGAGGACCGATGGCACGCTCCCGGCGGCTGGTCACTGCCGTCGGGTTGCTGGCGATCGGGCTGTTGCTGCTGGTGCAGGTCGCGCCGGCACAGGGCTGGACGCCGATCGACTGGGGTCAGGACCCGATCAGCGCGCAGTGGGTGCCGGAGCCGCCGCGCATGCTGCCCGATCCGAACCCGAACCTGCAGAAACCGCTCGGTCCGTGCGCGGACGCGGCCACCTGCATGGGCTGGGTCCAACTCACCTCCTACAACTTCAACGGCACCAGCCTGAGCAACTCCGTCTGGTCCACCTACAACGGTACGAACCCGGCCTCCGGCGAGCACTGGTCCTCCGCGCAGTGCACCCTGTCCGAGGGCGTGCTGACGCTCGCCGCGTCCAGCAACGGCCTCTGCGGTCTCACCGCGTTGCGGCAGTACACCTACGGCAAGTTCGAGCTGCGCGCGAAGTTCTCCGCGCCGGCCGACCCGAACCTCAACCCGGTGTTCCTGCTCTGGCCGGAACTCGACTCGACCTGGCCGAGGGCCGGCGAGATCGACGCGATCGAGGACCACGACCCGACCCGGACCTCGCTCCAGTCGTGGAACCACTTCGCCGACTCCAACGGCCAGGACATGGCGACCTACGCCGGTGTCTACCAGGTGGACATGACCCAGTGGCACACCTACGCGATCGACTGGCAGCGCGACTACGTGACGCTCTACGTCGACAACGTGCCCTGGCACGTCTACACCCGGCACATTCCCAGCGGCCCGATGCACCCGGTCATCCAGATCGACGCCACCGGCCCGATCACGAGCACGGCGAGCGTCGAACTGGACTGGTTCCGGACCTACCGGTCCTGATCAGCCGCCGATCTCCACCAGCGGGAAGGCCCGGTGCCGACGGGGTGGGATGAGGAAGTTCTGTCGGCGGGTCGCGGTGATGAAGCGTTCCAGCCCGTTGTCCTCGTCGGGCACGTCGAACTGGTTCTTCAGGTCCAGCGACGCCTGGTTGGTGCGCATGGTCTGGAAGAAGTCGCTGGTGGGCACGAAGATGGTGAACTGGAGCTTGGGCTGGTTGGACCCGCCCGGCACGTCGAGGTTGTCATAACCCGGGCCGTCCATCCGGATGTGCACCGGCGTGCCGTCGGTCGCCCGGGAGGACCGTTGCAGGGTCGACAGGTGGCCCATCCGGTGCTCGTGCAGTCCGGTGGTCGGGTCGACGTTGGTCCCGATACCCTGTGCGGTCTTCGCGGCGTAACCGGGATTACGGTTCTCGTTGAACAGGATCGACGGGCCACCGCCGTTGGTGAACTGGTCGGTGTTGCCGTTGTTGATCTGCGGCGAGTGGAACATGTACTGCACCCGCTCGGTGAAGATCCCGTCGTCCCCGGGAGGCGAGGCGGGCGTGTCCATGTCGAACCACTGCAACATGTCGATGATGTCGTGCGACAGATGCTGGATCGACCCGTTGTCGAAGTACTGCCCGGCCGACGCGGTGGTCAGGTGCGACGAGGAGTTACCGGCGAACGTACAGATCGTTGGCGGCCCGGCCGCGTTGGTCTGCTGGTCCAGGAAACCCATCCACATCGGCGAGTCCGGCTGGATGAAGTTGCTGAACGGCAAGCCGTTCTGCTGCGCCACCGACCGGGGCAGGCCCTGCTGGACGAACATCGATCGGCTGGAGGTGAAGCTGAGCAGCCCGCCGAAGGCGGGGGAGCGCACCGCCTGGTTGCGCAGGGTGTTGCTGCCGCCCAGATAGCTGATCGCGTCCTGCACGAACGAGGCGTTGTCGCTGCGCAGGGTGAAAACCACGTCGTTGTGCTCGATCTGCACCGGCACGGTGAACCGCAACTTGGTGACTCCGTTGCCGGACACGACATCCGTTGGCGAGGGCACCGCCTCCTGCAGCACCGACCGGGACGTGTTGGCCGACACCTTCGGCACGTTCGCGTTCACCACGCTCTGGTTGAGCCGGTTGAAATAGGGAAGCCCGTAGGCCACGAAGGTGATCAGCCCGGCCGCGCCCCAGGGATAGGCGGTCTCCAGCGCGGTCAGTGCTCGGGCGAACTCGGTCTGGTCGGCGGCGGTCGGTTTGCGCCGCAACTGCGCGGTGAGCAGCGCGGTGTGCACCGGCGGCATGGCGTAGGTGACGAAGTTCGGCGCGGTCTGCGGGGCAGCGGTGAACGCGCCGATGTCGAACTGGATGTCGGAGGGCGCCGTCGCCGCGGCGGCTCGGTCGGGGATCGTGCTGAGGGCGCCGGTCATCTCAAGCGCGGTCATCGCGGTGGCGAGCGAGCCCACGACGAGGAAGTTGCGTCTGCTGACTGGTGGGATGAGGTCCACGGTCGCTCCTGAGTTCTGCCGAATGTCTGGAGCTTGCTGTGGCTGCGGACGTTACGGAGAGAGATCGTTTGGGGACATGGCGAGACCCCCTTGGGGGAGATGCCTATCCCGCCGCACACAACGGAGGCTTGCCCGCCGGCGGCGCCGATTCGGTCAACAGACCGACATCCCAGGCAACGGTGAGCGATTCGGACCGGTTGCGCGCACCCAACTTCCGGAACAGCCGGGCCTGGGTGTTCTCCACTGTCTTGGTCGCGATGCCCAGCGTCCGGGCGGTCTGCCGAATGGTGTGCCCCAACGCGATCGAGCCGAGAATGTCGCGCTCCCGGGGCGTCAACTCGGGGACCGTCGAGGGCAGTTGCGGGCGCCAGGCAGACAATGCGGCCGCGTAGAGCGAACTCATCACGAACAACCCCGCGCCGACCACCGCCAGCACCGGGCCGAGCCCGGTCGGCACGTCCTCATCGACCAGCAGCGCGCTCGCCCGGTGGGCCAGCGCGTCGACGATGGCGGTTCGGTCACCGCCGCCGTCGCCCCGCACCACGACGGTCGGTGCCGACAACGCGGCCGACCACGCCCAATCCTCCGGTTCGGGGTCGATCAACACGGTGAGCACCGATCCCAGGTGCCAGCCGGCCCAGTGGTCGTGCACCGGCGACTCCCGGGTACCCACGCAGCAGAACGAGATATCCGCCGCGACCAGCGTGCGCACCACGCGGTCCCGACAGTCACCGGCCGGCCCGCGGATCAGCACGACAGTCGCCCGACCCGGCTCACCCGGCCACCGGACCCGGCCGGGTCCGCGCAGCAGCCCGGTGGAGATCGCGCGGGCGACCGCGCCGCTCTGGTTGCCGACGTCCAGCTTCTCGTAGATGTGCCGCTTGTGGTTCTGCACGGTGCGCGGGCACAGGTCGAGCAGCACGGCGATCTCGGCCGTGTTGTGTCGGGCCGCCATCAGGAAGATGATCGCCGACTCCCGGGCGGTGAGTTCCGGTCCGGCGGTCGCGGTCCATCCGATCGGCGGCGGGGCAGAGCAGGTTGACATGGTGGTCATGGCGGATCAGCTCCTCGGCTCTGGCCCCGCCGGTCGGTGACCAGGTGCGGCCGGACGATCGCGAAGAGTGTTCGGGTCAGGCCAGTCGCCGGCCAGGGCAGGCGGAGGTGGAGGTGGCGGGCCGGCGTGGGCGGGGACCTGGCGTGCCGGTGCGTGATCGAGCACGATATCGGTGAATTGACCGGTGTGTACCGATGCTGTGCGAAATTGTGCCCCGAACTGTCACGGCGCTGGTACGAACTCCGCCTCCACTGAAAGTTTCAGGAACTCGTCGTACCAGGACGCGAGCAGCGTCAGTTCGTGGACGACACCGCCGGCGAGCACACGGATTGTGAGGGCGGCCAGTTCCTGTTGGGGGCGGCCGATTTCCGGGCCGCCGTGCTCCTCGGCCACGTAGATGGCGCGGACGTCGAAGTGCGTGATGAGGGTCCGGAGGCGGTTGACAACTCGCTCCGGGTCACTCCCGTCGGCGGAGCGGGCGGTGTCCGCATCGAGTCGGGTCAGCGGGAGATTGGCGGTCAGTGGCGGGAGGACCAGGACACGTTGCTGGTCCAGCCAGCGCCGGAGGTCGGCCCAGGTGTCTGCGAGATCCGGACAGCGCATGGCGACTCCCGTTTCTCGATGGGATTTCCCGGACCTTAGGACTTACCGGACCGGCCGGGGTATGGCGAGTTCGCCTTAAGGGCACACACGCCAGAGCGTGCTTCGACCGCTCCAACCCCTTCATCCCGATACCAGACGCCAGAAAATCGCGCGATCGGGGTGAAGGACCACCCCGAAAACCGGACCGAACCAGCCTGTGTGTTGATCCGGCCTCCCTGTGGCGCGACTCGCCATGGGGTCGGCGGATAGAGATGGTCGCTTCGCTCCTGGTCCTAGAGTGTCGCTAGCGCGACAGGACCGCACCGAGATGGAGCCCAGACACCGATGACCTGGATCGCGGCCGGCCCGACAGCACTGGTCGCCATCGTCTGGCTACTGATCCCCGGCCTCCTCATCACCTACGGCCTGGGCCTGCGCGGCCTCGCGGCCTGGGCGCAGGCCCCGATCGTCACCACCGCGGTGGTCGCCGCGACGGCGGTGGCCGCCGGCAAGCTGGGAGTTGCCTGGTCGGTGCCGCTGGTCAGCGCGGTCTGTCTGGCGGTCGCAGCGGTAACCGCCGGGGTGACGTTCCTGCTGCGTCACCGAATTCCCGCAGGGCCACACGATGCACGGTCGGTCCGGGTGACCGCGGCACTCGGACTGCTCCCCGCGATCGTGCTCGGAACAGTCGTGATCATCCAGGCCGACGGCCACCCGGACGCCCTGTCCCAGACCTATGACGCCGTCTTCCACTACAACGCCCTCGCCTACATCCTCCACTCTCACAACGCCTCCTCGCTCACCCTCAGCAGCCTCGGCAACCCCGGAGTGCCAGCCGGCTTCTACCCAGCCGGTTGGCACGACCTGACCTCCCTCATCCTGATGACCACCGGAACGACGATCCCGGTGGCCGCGAACCTGATGTCCGGCGTACTCGCGGTCGTCTGCTGGCCGCTGTCCTGCCTGCTACTGGTGCGCCAGGTGATCGGCCCGTCCCGACTCGCGCTCGCGGTCACGGGTGCGGTCAGCGTGGGATTCACCGCGTTTCCGTGGGGACTGCTCAGTTTCGGCGTGCTCTGGCCGAACCTGCTCGGGATGGCACTCGCCCCGGCCGCGCTCGCGGTGGTCGTATCGGTCTGCGGACTCGCCAAGGACGACGCCATCGGGCGCGGGCGGGCGGGGCTGCTGCTGCCGGTGACGGTGGTCGCGCTGGCGCTTGCCCATCCGAATGTGCTGTTCAGCCTGGTTGTGCTGGCGATCTTCCCGGTGGGCGTCGCGTTGGTGCGCAGAGCTGCGCGGCCGGGGCACGTGCTGCGCGGAATCGGCGAAATCGGCGTTGCGGCAGCGGTCTTCGGCTTTGGCTGGTGGTGGGCGGCCACCACACCCGTGTTCGCGAGCGTGCGGGCCCAGGTGTGGCGGCCGTTCGACACACCGGGGGAGGCGGTCCGGGACGTCCTGCTCAACGCGACGGATGGCAATCCGGCACTCTGGGCCTTGTCCGTCGTGGTGCTGATCGGGGTCGTCTGCACGCTCTGGCGTGGCCGGCCGTGGTGGCTGGTCGGCGGCTACCTGCTCACCGGCGCGCTCTATCTGCTCACCGCGGCGGTGAACACGTCCGGCACCCGGTGGATCACCGGCTACTGGTATAACGACTCGCAGCGGCTCGGCGCGATGTTGCCGATCACCGCCGTGCCGTTGGCCGTGCTCGCGATCGTGGGTGTTGCCGGGCTGGTCCGTTGGTTGCTCACCAGGGGGAGCCACGACCTCGGGCGGTCCGCCGCGCCGGTCGCGGTGGTGCTGGTACTGGTACTCGTCGTGGTCAGCAAGGGTCTGTATCTGCCGGAACGGGTCGCGCTCGTGTCCGAGCACTACACCTCGGCGCTCAAGAAGCCGAGTTCCGCGCTGGTCGACCCCGCTGAGCGGGCGTTCTTCGCTCAGGTCGCGGACGACGTGCCGGCCGACTCGGTGGTCGCGGCGAACCCGTGGTCCGGCGGCGTGCTGCTCTGGGCGCTGGCCGACCGGCGGACGTTGTTCCCGCACCTGGGCATCGCCATGTCACCCGCGCAGAAATACCTTGCCGCGCACCTGATCGACCTGGCCACCGATCCGAAGGCCTGCCAGTTCGCCGAGCAGCTCAACGTCGACTACCTGCTGATCGGCAAGAGCACGTTCTGGCAGCGGAACCCGGCCGCGGGGAACTATCCGGGGCTGGCCGACCCGGGCACCCGACCGGGCTTCGAGTTGGTCGCCACCGACGGGCCGCGCAAGCTCTATCAACTCGTCGACTGCGTGACCTGACTGCCCGGTTGGTGGGGCCGGTGCACGTGCACCATGATCGGTGCCCGTGGATGTCCTGGTGGCGAACGTGGTGGCGATTCCGGTGGTCTGGGCGCTCAGCCTGGCCATCAGCCGACCGCCGCGGCTGAACTTCTCCCTGCTGCGGCGGCTGGTCGCCGGGCTGGTCGCGTTCCTCGCCGCCCGGCCGATCATCGAGGCGATCACGCCCGACGCGATCCTGCGGCACGTCTCCTCGTCGACGCCGTTTCCGCTGCTCTGGTACCTGTTGCTCGGCGTGCCGCTCGCGGTCCTGCTCGCGATGGTGTTGCTCGTGCTCGGTGAGGCGTTTGTGCCCAGCGGTTCGGTGCCCGGCCCGATCGGCTTCGCTCGTGGGCTGCCTGGCCGGTTTCGGCGCACCCGACGCTACCTGCGGATCGCGCTGATCCTGTTGCACCGCGGCCTGGCCACCTACGTCCTCACCCGGCAGCGGCCGGATCGCGGCACTGCCGCCCGTCGGCGGCTGGCGCCTGCTCGACTTCGGCCCCATCGGACGGCTCGACTCGACCCTGCGGGACGCGCTGACCCGGCTGCTGCTGGCTCTCGACCGGGACGATCCGGTGGCCGTCTGCGACGTGCTGCTGGAGGTGGTGGACGTGCCGCCCGACCTCAACGAGCGGGCGTTACAGCGGGATGTCGGGCGTTTCCTGGTCCGGGCGATCGTGCCCGGAGTCCCCGCGGACGGCGCGGTACTCGCCGACCTGGTGCGGGTGCTCGCCCGGCACGGCCTGGTGGCGCCGCCGTGGTGCTGCTGGCCGCACCCGGCGGGCCGGCGGGCCCGCGGTGTCCTCGTCGATGTCGCTGAACCAGCTGCTGGGCTACCTGTTGCTGCTGATCTCGGCAATTCTCGGGCTGCGCGGCCTGGCCCGGTCCTACCGCGAGGACTGACCGTCCGGGTGGGACGGTCCCACCCGGACGGCCGGGGTCACAGCGTCTTCTGCAGGCGGTCGGCGAGCAGCCGGGTGAACCTGGTCGGGTCGGTCAGTTCGCCGCCCTCGGCCAGCAGGGCCATGCCGTGGAGGATCTCGGCGGTCTCGCCGAGCGCGGTGTGGTCCTCCTGCTCGCCGTAGGCGGTGCGCAGCCCGGTGACCAGCGGGTGGGTCGGGTTCAGTTCCAGGATTCGCTTGATCTGCGGGAGTTCCTGGCCGGCCGCGCGGTACATCCGCTCCAGCGTGGGCGTCAGGTCGTGCGTGTCGCCGACGACGCAGGCCGGGGAGGTGGTCAGCCGGGAGGACAGCCGCACCTCCTTGACCGTGTCGCTGAGGGTCGTGGTCAGCCAGGACAGCAGCTCGGCGAAGTCCTGTTGCTGCTGCTCGCGCTCGGCTTCGGCGGTCTTCTTCTCGTCCTCGCTGTCCAGGTCGACCTGCCCCTTGGCGATCGACTGGAACTGGGTGCCGTCGAACCCGCCGACCGACTCGACCCACATCTCGTCGATCGGGTCGGTCAGCACCAGCACCTCAAAACCCTTGGCCTGGAAGGCTTCCATGTGCGGCGAGTGCTCGATGGCGGACCGCGTGTCGCCGGTCAGGTAGTAGATGTGCTGCTGGCCGTCCTTCATCCGCTCCTTGTACTCGCGCAGCGTCGTGATCGCCTCCGGGTCGTGCGTCGAGGCGAACGAGCAGATCTCCAGGATGGCGTCCCGGTTCTCGAAGTCGTCCAGCAGCCCCTCCTTGACCGCCCGGCCGAACTGCGCCCAGAAGGTCGCGTAGTCGTCGGCCTTGTCGGCCTGCATGGTCCTGACGGTGGCGAGCACCTTCTTGACCAGCCGTCGGCGGATCAGCTGGATCTGCCGGTCCTGCTGGAGGATCTCCCGGGACACGTTGAGCGAGAGGTCCTGCGCGTCCACCACACCCTTGATGAACCGGAGGTACTCCGGGACGAGCTCCTCGCAATCGTCCATGATGAAGACGCGCTTGACGTAGAGCTGCACGCCGCGCTTGCGCTCCCGCATGAACAGGTCGATCGGGGCCTGCGCCGGGATGAACAGCAGCGCCTGGTACTCGAACGTGCCCTCGGCCTGGAGCCGCAGGGTCTCCAGCGGGTTGTTCCAGTCGTGGCTGACGTGCTTGTAGAACTCGTTGTACTCCTCGTCGCTGACCTCGCTGGAGGAGCGCGCCCAGAGCGCCTTCATCGAGTTGACCGTCTCGACCTGGGGCTCGGTCGGCTCGGTCTCCGCCGGGTCGGCGGGCGGCGCCTCGACGGCCATCCGGATCGGCCAGGTGAGGAAGTCCGAGTACTTCTTGACGATCTGGCGGATCTTCGCCGGGGACGTGTAGTCGAAGAGCCGGTCCTCGGCGTCCTCGGGCTTCAGGTGCAGGGTGACCGACGTGCCCTGCGGGGCGTCCTCGGCGGCCTGGATCGTGTAGGTGCCCTCGCCGTCGGACTCCCAGCGCACGCCCTCGTCGGACCCGGCATGACGGGTGACCAGGGTGACCTTGTCGGCGACCATGAAGCTGGAGTAGAAGCCGACGCCGAACTGCCCGATCAGGTCCTGCGACGCGGCGGCGTCCTGCGATTCCTTGACCTTGCGCAGGAACTCCGCGGTCCCGGACTTGGCGATCGTGCCGATCAGGCTGACCACGTCCGCGCGGGACATGCCGATGCCGTTGTCGCGCACCGTGAGCGTGCGCTGCTCCTGGTCGATGTCGATCTCGATGTGCAGGTCGCTCGTGTCGACCGCGAGATCCTTGTCGCGGTACGCCTCAAGGCGCAGCTTGTCCAGCGCGTCGGAGGCGTTGGACACGAGCTCCCGCAGGAAGGTGTCCTTGTTCGAGTAGATCGAGTGGATCATCAGCTGCAGGAGCTGGCGCGCCTCGGACTGGAATTCGAGGGTTTCGACCGGCGTGGTCACGGGACTCCTTAGTCACTGTTTTCGCAGACCGCCAGCGGGGGCCGGCATGTCCCCGGCTCGGCGTGGCGGAACAATCCTAGTGCAGGCTCGACGAGGTCACCGTCGGGTTGTGCGCCCCGAGGAAGTAGATGCCCGGGTAACCGGCGGTTTCGAAGCCCGCGCTGGGATTGCCGTGCAGCGTGGAGCTGTCGATGCTCATCGTGCCGGTGCGGTCGTTGCTGACGAAGAAGATCGCCCCGCCGCCCTCGTTCGCCTGGTTGTCCTCGATCACCGACCCGGCGATCCGCACGGTGTAGCTGTTGCCGTCGGTGTAGATCGCGCCGCCGCTGCCCCCGCCCGGAGTGCCCGCTTTGGCGGGGTTGGCGCCGCTGCCGATCGCCGAGTTGTCGGTGAGGATGCTGTTGAGCACGACCCAGGACACCCCGATGCTGCTCAGTGCGCCACCGTTGGAACAACTGCCGCCCTCGCCCGGCGCGCCGCCGAAGGTGCTGTCCACGACGTAGACGGGCTGGTTGTCGTACTGGCTGAGCGCCCGGATCGCCGCGCCGCCGAGGTCGGGCCCGGACGAGTCGCACCGATTGCGCTCGAACCGGGAGTTGATCACGGTCAGCCGGCCGCCCCGGTCGAAGATCGCGCCCCCGCCGCCGCCGTCGGTCTGCTGACCGGTGGAGTTGCCCTCGACGAAGGTCAGATTCTGTACGGTCAGCCGGGGTTCGGCCTGGTTGTCGCAGTGCGAGGTGGTCCAGCCCTGCGCCTGATCGCAGGTGTCCTGATAGAGGATGCGGTGGGCGTTGCCGCCGCTCAGGGTGACCAGCCCACCGCCGTCGAGCACGACCACCGAGCTGGCATTGCGCACCTTCGCGGTGCTGGCCAGGGTGATCGTCACCGGGTCGGGTCCGCAGGAGAAGGTGATCACGCCACCGGCGGCGACGGCCGCGACCACGGCCTGCGAGGTGCAGCTCGCCGGCGCCCCGGTGCCGATCACCCTGGTCGGATGCGAGGTGTCAACGGGTGCGTCCGCGGCGGGCACGGCGGCCTGTCCGGCCGGGTTCCCGGCGGACGGGAGGGCAGCAGGCGTCGGGGTCGCCGTGGTGGTGGTCGGCGCCGGAGTGGTCGTGGTCGTCGTGGGGACCGTGGTCGGTTGGGTGGTCGAGGTCAGCGGGGGTGCCGGCGGAGCCGACAACGGGTCGGCGGACGGGTGAGCCGAGCTGCCACAGGCCGACAGGACGAACCCCGAGACGAGCACAGCCGCCAGCACGGGGGAGAGGTACCTGGGGCGCACGCGAGGATGCTAGTACCCCGGCGCGGCAACGAGTCCCGTCGCGGTATGTCCATCACGGACCGTCGCGACCCGGTCACTGCGGTCCGAAATGCGAAAACCCCGGGGACATCACCACATCGTCGCGCGTCAGTTCCTGAACCGATCCCCGCCCGACCCCCAACAATGCCGAATCGATCCCCCCACGAAGAATATCCAGCACATTCTCCACCCCACCCTGCCCCGCGGCAGCCAACCCCCACAGGCAGGCCCGCCCGACCAGTACGGCCCGAGCCCCCAAGGCAAGCGCCTTGACAACATCCGCGCCCCGCCGAATTCCACCGTCCAACACAACCTCGACCGAATCACCGACCGCATCGACAATCCTGGGCAGCAGTCGAATGCTCGCCGGTGTCCCGTCCAGATTGTTGCCGCCATGGTTGGAAACAGAGATCGCGTCGGCCCCGATCTCCACCGCCTGCCGAGCATCGTCGACCCGGCCGATTCCCTTGAGCAGGAACGGCCCACCCCACTGCTCCCGCAACCATTCGATATCGGCCCAACCGGGCGGCGGCGTCGCCAGCCAGTCCCGATAGGCGCCGAAGAAAGTAGGCACCGGTCGACCCGGCAGGGCCAGGTTGGGCACCGTCAGATCCGGCAGCGTCCGCTGCCGGACAAACGCGGCCAGCCACCGCGGGTGCCGAAGCACATCGGGCCCGTGCCGGATCATCGTGCGGAGGTCGACCCGCTCCGGAATGACCGGGCTGCCCCAGTCCCGCCCGTGGGAGAACGACCAGTCCAGGGTCAGGATCAGCCCCACCGCCCCGGCCGCCCGGGCCCGCTCCAGCCAGTACCGCAGGTGGTCGCGACCGCCCACCCAATGGACCTGGAAGAAGGTTCTCGGATTCGCCGCGAGCACCTCCTCCAGCGGTCGGCTCGCGAACTGACTCAGCCCCATCACCGTGCCCCGCGCGGCGGCGGCCCGCGCGACCGCGACCTCACCGTCCGGGTGCATGGCCTGCACGCCCGTCGGCGAGATGACCACCGGCAGCGCGATCTCCTGGCCCAGCACCGACGTGGCCAACTCCCGGGTGTCGGCCAGCCCGGCGATGTGCGGGGCGAAGCCGAGCTCGTCGAACGCGCCCAGATTGTCGGCCACGGTCCGGCCCCGCTCCGAACCCGCGACCACCGCCCCGTAGACCGCCGTCGGCAGCCGCTTCTTGGCCCGCCGCTGCGCCTCGGCGACGCTCTCGAACCACGCCCCGGACATCAGCCTGCGCTGCGCACCGCGGCCTCGGCCGCCGGCACCGGCGTGCGGCTGACCCGGAACGGCCGCCAGGAAACCGCGGGTCGCAGTGGAATCCCGGTCCGGGCGCGCAGGCTGCCGGCCCACACCCCGGCGCCGTACGCGACGTCGTCGGCGACCTGGCCCAGCACGAACCGGACCGGATCAAGCGTGGGTTGACCGGCCATCCAGGTGGTCAGCGGTCGCCCGAGCACCAACGAGGCGACGGCGGCGCGCCGACCCCAGCGGCGCACCGGGGTCGAGCCGCCGGGTGCGAGCAACGCGGCGAGCAGCAGCGGCCCGGCGAACTGGGTGCCGTACCGGCCGAGGCCCAGCCAGGTCTGGTGCACCCCGGTCGCCATCGCGCCGACGATGCCGGTGGGCGGCAGGCCCGCACGGCGCACGGTGCGCCGCAGGGCGATGACCGAGGCGGCAAAGGCCAGCCCGGCCAGGACCGGGCGACGGGCGAGCAGGGCGGCGACGGTCACCGTCGGCCAGGGCTGAAGGACGAGCGGCGCCATCGAGGAGGGGTGCCGGCGGGCCAGTGGGCCGGCCGATGTGCCGTAGTGGAATCGGCGGGTGAGCAGGTCGGGCCAGGCGGCCGGCTCGTGGTGACGGACGCGCACGGCCGGGTCGTAGCGGACCCGCCAGCCGGCTTCGTGCAGCCGCCAGACCAGGTCCACGTCCTCGCCGTAGCGCAGGTCAGGATCAAATATATTGTTGTCCCGCAACACATCCGGTAGCGCGCTTCGGCGCACGACAAGCGCCGCGGTGGGCACGAAGGACACCCGCGTGCCGGGCACCACCCGGGCCGCGCGGTCGCCGAGATCCAGACCGCCGCCGGCGGCGCTGTGCCGGCCGGCCCACGTCGGCGCCGTCACCGCGAACACCCGCGGGGCGACGGCGGCGACGAGCGGGTCGGCGAAGTGCGCGACCAACCGCTCCACCCACCGGGGTTCGACCACGCAGTCACTGTCCACAAAGGCCACCAGCTCGCTGGTCACCGCGCCCAGTCCCGAGTTGCGCGCGGCGGCCGGTCCGCCGCTCGCCGGCCGGCGAAGCAGCCTGGCCGCGTGCTCGGCGACCATCTCGGCGGTGGCCGCCGCGTCGGCCGAGCCGTCGTCCACCACGAGCACCGGATACGCGTGTCCCAGCGACGTGAGACACCGGTCCAGCATCTCGGCCCGGTCGCGCACCGGAACGATCACCGTGACGTCCGGCGTGCCGGTGAGCGGCGGCGGCTCGGGATGGGCCAGTCCGGCGTCACTGAGCCTGCGGCCCAACACACCCGCGGCCGGCGAGGCGATCGGACCGTCCTGAAGTTCGGTCCAGGCGGTCCGGCCGGCAGCCGACAGCCGCATCACCCGGGCCGGCGAACCGCCGAACAGCGTCGACTCGTCCAGCAGCTTGGTGTCCGCGTCGACGGCGAGCCGGAAGCCGGCCGGCAGCGGGGCGTTCCGGTTCACAGCGCCAGACCACCGTCGACCGGCACGACGGCGCCGGTCATCGCGCTGCTGCCCGGGCCGGCCAGGAAAACGAGCACGGCCGCGACCTCGGCCGGGTCCAGCAGCCGGTGCAGAGGTTGCTGGGCGGCGAAGGATTTCGCGTCGGGCAGGTCGTAGAGCCGGGCGCTCTCGGCCAGGATCGGGGTGTCGGTCGAGCCGGGACTGACCGCGTTCGCGGTCACCCCGGTGTCGGCCAGTTCGGTGCCCAGGGCGCGGATCAGGCCGGCGACGCCGGCCTTCGCGGCGCAGTACGCGGCGAGCATGGGCAGCCCACGGGTGGCCGCCGCCGAGGCGACGGCGAGAAACCGCCCGGCCCTCGGCTCGGGCCGGCGCAGCAGTGCCGGGATGGCCGCCCTGGCCAGCGAGAGCACGCCGCCGAGGTTGATGTCGAGCACCGCCTGCTCCTGCTCGATCGGCACCTCCCACAACGGCACCCCACCGGCGATGACCCCGGCACACGCGATCGCCGCGTCCAGGCCGCCCCACCGCCGCTCGGCCTCGGCCACCGCCGAGGTGAGTGCGGACAGCTCGCGCACATCCGCGACACACGGGTGCACCCGGTCGCTCGCCCCGGCCAGCCGGTTGGCATCCGCGACCACCTCGGCGAGTTCCGCCCTCCCGGCCATCGAATAGGGGAGGGCCGGGTCATCGGCGGCGAGGTCGACGGCGAGCACGCACCAGCCGGTGGCGGCCAGCGCCCGCACGGTGGCCGCGCCGATGCCCCGGCCGGCGCCGGTGACCAGCGCGACCCGGTCGGCGTCGGTCACGCCGGTTGTGTCGGGCACCACGTGTCGACCTCCTGGAGTAGTGCCGTGGTGAGCGTGTCCAGCAGCGACTCGCCCTGGTCGGCGGTCGCGCCGGTCGGGTCGCCCAGAATGCCCGACTCGCTGACCGCGCGGGTGCCGCCGGACCGCAGCAACGGCCAGACCTCGGTGAGCGGGCGCCGGTCGCCCGGGACCGCCAGCGACATCCGCACCCGTTCCGGGCTCAGCGCGAGTTGCATCGCCGTCTCCGGCCGACCGGCGTGCGGATCGCCGTCCCACCGTGGCCGGAACAGACACACATCCCGGGACTCGGCGCGCAGCCGGCGCACCGCGCGGACCACCGGCTCGGTGTTGCCGCCGTGCGCCGAGACGAGCAGCAGGTGGTCGAACGTCTCGGCGGCGGACCGTCCCAGCTCGACGAGCAGCAGCTCCAGCGCGTCCTGTCCGATGGACAGTGTGCCGGGGAACCCGGCGTGCTCACCACTGGAGCCGTAGGCGAGCGGGGGCGCGATCAGCACGTCCCGGCGGGCGAGCGCGAGTCGTTCGCACAGCGCGACCGCGATGTCGGTGTCCGTGGACAGCGGCAGATGCGGCCCGTGCTGCTCGGTAGACCCCACCGGCACGGCCAGGATCGCACCGGCCCGAGCGCGCCGGCCCACCTCGGGCCAGGCCAGATCCGCCACTCGCATCAGGTCAGGCCTGCGCGGATGGAACGAACCCGGCCAGCGGACTCTCGTCACAGGCCCGGTCCGGCACGGTCTGCTCGGCCGGCGGTCCCCACCCCAGCGAAACGGGCACGGCCCGGGTCCGGTGCGAGTGGTCCAGCGACGGCTTCGGGGTGGCCCTACTATCCACACCGGACAGTGCGACCTCACCGAAACCCTTGACACACTCAGGATCGGGTCCGTCCAGCGGCAGGCCGGTGAAGAACTTCGCCGCCATGCAGCCACCCCGGCACGAGTCGTAGGCCGAACAGGACCGGCAGGCACCACCGGTCTGCGGCCGGCGCAGGTCGGTGAACAACTCCGACTCACGCCACACGCTGGTGAAACCGCCTGTTCCGCGGACGTTGCCGGCCAGGAAGTTCTGATGGATCGCGAACGGACAGGCGTACACATCGCCCACCGGGTCGATCAGGCAGACGACCCGGCCCGCGCCGCACAGGTTGAGCCCGGGCAGGGCTTCGCCGAACGCGGCAAGGTGGAAGAACGAGTCACCGGTGAGCACGTTCTCGCCGTGCGCGAGCAGCCAGTCGTAGAGTTCGCGCTGCTGGGCCGCGGTCGGATGCAACTCGTCCCAGACATCCGCGCCCCGCCCCGACGGCCGGAGCCGGGTGATCCGCAGCTGCGCCCCGAACTCGTCGGCGATCGCCTTGAACGCGTCCAGCTGGCCGACGTTGTGCCGAGTCAGTACGACGGAGATCTTGAACCCGGTGAACCCGGCGTCAGCGAGGTTGCGCATCGCCCGCAGCGCGGTGGCGTAGGACCCGGGGCCGCGTACCGCGTCGTTGACCTCCGCAGTCGCCCCGTCCAGTGAGATCTGCACATCCACGTAGTCGCTGGCGGCGAGTCGGCGGGCGATCTCCGGGGTGATCTTCACCCCGTTGGTAGAGAATTTCACCCCGACGTGGTGCTCGGTGGCGTAGTCCACCAGCTCCCAGAAGTCCGGCCGCACGGTCGGTTCGCCGCCGCCGATGTTGACGTAGAAGACCTGCATGCGTTCGAGTTCGTCGATCACCGCCTTGCATTCCGCGGTGCTCAGCTCACCCGGGTCGCGCCGGCCCGAGCTGGACAGGCAGTGCACGCAGGAGAGGTTGCAGGCGTAGGTCAGTTCCCAGGTGAGGCAGATCGGTGCGTCCAGTCCGAGCTGGAACTGGTCGACCAGTGAGCCCACCCGGCCGGCGGGTGCGGCCAGCGATGTCACGTGCCCATCCTTCACTTCCGGGTACCCGGACTTCCACAGTGGACGGTTAGCGTGGACTGATCATGGTGGATTCGGCGAGCGTGGCGAGCGCCTTCTCGTAGGTGGGCAGTTGCTCGACCGACACGCCGGCGGCCAGGCACGCGCTGCGCGCGGTGGGCTGCGAGTCCAGCGATCGGACCACGGTGAGCAACGTCGGATGCTTGAGGAAGGACAGCCGACGGGTGCCGAAGTGGTAGAGCAGCGCGCCGAAGCGCTCCGGCCGGATGGAGACCTGGGGGTGCAGCCGCCAGCCGAGATCCAGGTCGAACCCGGTGGTGACCACGCCGCCGGTCAGGTCAGTAGACACCGCACATGCCGTCGATCGAGACCTCTTCGACCAGCACGTCCTCAACAAGTTCCGGGTTCGCCGGCTCGGTCTGGTCGAGCACGGTGGAGGGTTCGTCGGCCATCTTGGCTCCTTCGGGAAGAGCGAGAATCGCGGACACCTAAATTCGTCACACTGTGACGAATAGCCAGTACGTTAACGTCACAGTGTGATGAAATCAAGGCTCGGGGCGGAATGAGCAGGCCGATGGCACAGTCAGAGCAGCCGACCGAGCGCCCGCGCCGGGGACGGCCCTCGGGTACCAGCGCCCGCGAGCTGGAGCTGATCGCGCTGCGCCTGTTCACCGAGCAGGGTTTCGACGAAACCACGGTCGAGGAGATCGCCACCGCGGCCGGCGTCAGCCGCCGAACCTTCTTCCGCTACTTCGACTCGAAGGCCGCGGTGCTCTGGCACGAGTTCGACGTGGAGGTCGAGTCCCTGCGCACCAGGTTCGCCGGGGTCGCCGAGGACGTGCCGCTGCTCGACGCGATCCGGGAGGTGGTGGTCGGGGTGAACCAGTACCACGCCGAGGACGTACCCGAACTGCGTGCACGAATGAACCTGATCGGGACGGTGGCCGCACTACAGGCCAGCGCCGCGCCGCACTACGACGCCTGGGAACGGGCAGTGAGCGACTTCGCGGCCACCCGCCTGGGCCAGCCGGCCGACTCGCTGTACCCCCTGGCGATCGGCCGCACCACCCTGGCTGCCTGCCGAGCCGCCTACGACAGGTGGGTCGCCAGAGCCGACAACGATCTGACGGTGTACCTGGACCTGGCCCTGCGGGCGTTGAGCAGCGGGTTCGACATCGACTACGACAGCACCGATCCCGACCTGCTGGCGGACCCGAGTCGGTCCGGACGCCGGAAGAGACGGAAACAGACGGACGGCTGACGGGGAGGAGTGGCGCTGCTTCGCTCCTGGTCCTCCCACGCCGCTGGCGCGGCGGCCTTTCGACCGCTCCACCCCCTTCATCCCGATACCAAGCGCACCAACGTAAGACGATCGCGCGATCGGGGTGACGGGGTGGGGGCGCCGAATCATGCGGCGACCCCGACCCCATCACCCGGCAGCCCCATCGACACAACCACACCATCGCCTGCGGAGCCCGGCCAAACAAACCCCGCAACAACCCGCACGGCCGGCGGCGAAAAGAAAGTCGCTTCGCTCCTGGTCCTCCCACGCCGCTGGCGCGGCAGGACCTGGCGCCTAGATCGCGCCCTGCGAATCGGTCCCAGCCGGGTGGGCCGTCAACACCTGCACATCAGGTCGCCCGGCCACCTTCCCGGCCAACCGCCCGTTCATCTCCGCCAACGCGCTCCCCTTGGAATGCGCCGCCAAATCCTCAGCACTGGCCCACTTCTCCACCATCACCAGCCGGTCCTCGCCCTCGTGCAGCGCATACAACTCACACCCGGCGTCCTCGGCGTGCACCCGAGCGATGGTCTCCGCGAACACGGCGATGACCTCGGCCCGGTGCTCGGGCAACGGATGGATGGTGGCAACGACGACAACACTCATGACAACTCCTAGTTAGGTCGGGATCGAGGTCGGCGTGGATGTGATCACTCGGCGAAGACGCTACCCAGCGCGGGCGCGACATCGTGATAGTGCCCCGCCCGCAACAGCCGCCCATGCCCCAGCCGAGCAAGCTCCCGAGCCAACTCGGGGTCCTGCTCACCAGAGGTGTCCAGCAGCACATCCAGCCGAGGCAACCGGGCCGCGAACGGCCGAGGGTCCGGACCGGCGTTGTGTACGCAGTCCGAGAGCAGCAACACCCGGGCGTCCCGGGCCGGCACGCGGGCCAGCTCGCGCCGCGCCAGTTGCAGCGGGAAGGCGATGTTGGTCAGGCCGCGCGCGGGGATGCGCAGCATGGTGTCCAGCAGGCGCTGGGGTGCGATCCGGTGGCCGAGGTGGGTCAGCACGGCCGCGTCCGACCAGAACCCGATCACCGCGAGGTCGTCCCGGGACAGCTCGGCGGCCAGCGCGCCGACGGTCGCCGCGGCGGTGCGGACGCGTTCGCCGCGCATCGACCCGGACACGTCGACCAGCAGCACCACCGAGCGGCGGGTGCGCACCCGCTCGCGCACAATGATGTCGTCCTCCTCCGGCATCGGGTGCTCGACCAGCGCTTCCAGCGTGCGGTCCAGGTCGATGTCGTCGGAGCCGCCTCGGTAACGCACACTCGCCAGCTCACCGACGCCCCGCCGCGCGCTCACGTCCCGGCGTGGGCGCGGCACCGACAGCCGGGCGGCGATCCGCCGGGCCCGACGCAGCGTCTCCGGGTCGGGCACCATCTCGTCGGTGACGGCGTCGACCAGTTCGCCCTGCTCCTCGGTGACGGCCGGCACCGAGCCGCCCGGCCGTCCCCTGCCCTGGCCGGAGCGCCGCCGGGAACCGGCCAGGACAAGCCCGCCGCCGCCACTGCCGGCCGGCTCGAACACCGTCGGCGGTGCGTCCAGGGTCTTGGGTTTACGCCGGAGCGGGCGCGGGCCGGCCGATCGGCGCTCGGTGCGCCTGCGCAGCGGCGAGTCGGCCGGGACCGACCTTCAACCGGGGGCGGCGGCCGCCGGGGCGAGGATGAAATGGTCCTCCCAGATCTGCCGGAGCACGGCTTCCGCACTGGCCTCGACCGTCTCGTCCAGGAAGATCCGACCGGACAGCGCGACCGACAGCGCGTCGAACACGAGTTCCGGGTAACGCTCGTCGGTCGGGTCGGCCAGGCCCGCCAGGTCGAGCAGTTGGCCGGCGACCAGGGTCAGGTCGATCGCGCCGCGCACGCTGCTGCCCTGGCGGATGTCCTCGTGCTCGCGGGTCGCCCTGGTCAGCCCGACCGCGTCGCCGACCAGTCGGGTGTAGAGGGTCGGGGCCAGGCCGGGCAGCGGTGCGCGCAGGGTGACGATGCCGCGTTCGGCCTCGGCGTCCTGGTAGCTGATCGCCAGCCGGCAGAGCCGGTCGTGCACCGAAGTGGACAGTCGCGTCGTCCCGACGTTGTCGTAGGGGTTCATCGACGCGATCACCCGGAAGGTCGGCTTCGCGGTCACCGTGCCGGCCCGGGGCACCGCGATCTGCCGCTCGGCCATCGCGGTCAGCAGTGTGTTCAGGGTGTCCTCGGGCGCCCGGTTGAACTCCTCGACGTAGAGGAAACCACCGGCCCGCATGGCTTCCACCAGCGGACCGTCCACGAAGTTGGCCGCGCTGTAGTCCTCGCGCAGCACCCGCGCCGGGTTGTGGTGGCCGACCAGCTTGGCCGGGGTGAGGTCGGCGTTGCCCTCGACGAACACCAGCGGAATGCCCCACTCGGCGGTGATCGCGCGCAGCAGGGTGCTCTTGCTCGTGCCGGGCGGGCCCTCCAGGACGATGTCCCGCCCGGCGGCGACGGCCGCGAGCACCAGGTCCAGCTCGCGCTCCCGGCCGACCAGGTGCGCGCGCACCCGGTCGCGGACCGCCACGATGTGCCCGGCGTCGGCCGGGAGTGCTGCGGTCACCTGGGTTCCTCCTGTGCTCGCCGAGGTTTCCATTCTGTACCGGGAAAGGCTCAGTACTGGGTGTTGCCGGCGTCCACGGTCATCGCCAGCGCGGTGACGTAGCGGGACTCGTCGGAGGCCAGGAAGAGCACCGCGTTGGCCTGGTCTTCCGGCTCCGTGGTCTCGATCGGCAGGGTGTTGGCGAACATGCCGCCGACCCGGGGGTTGTTCTCCAGCGCCGGACCGATCGCGGACACCCCGTCGCCCTCGCCCATCGCGGTGCGCACGCCGGTCGGGTGCAGGCTGTTCACCCGGATGTTGTCCTTGGCCAGTTCGGCCGCGAACGCGCGGGCCAGCCCGGTCACGCCGTGCTTGCTGGCCACGTACGGGGTGAGGAACGGCAGGCCCTTCAGTCCGGCGGCCGAGCTGGTGAGAATGATCGAGCCACCGCCGTTGGCGACCAGGTGCGGCGCGGTGGCCATGATCGTGTTCCAGGTGCCGACCAGGTTGATGTCGATGGTGTCCTTGAAGATCTCCGGGGTCACCTCCGACCATGGCGCCATGATGCAGATGCCGGCGTTGGCCACCACTATGTCCAGCTTGCCCAGCTCGGCCACGCCGTCGCCGGCCGCGGTGGCCAGCGCGTCGGCGTCGCGGGTGTCCGCGATCCGCGAGACGATCCGCCGGTCCAGCGCCTCCACCTGGCGCACGGTCTCGGCCAGGTCGTCGGGGGTGGCAGCCGGGTAGGGCACGTTCTTGATCGGCGCGCAGATGTCGACGGCGATGATGTCGGCACCTTCCTGGGCGAGCCGGATCGCGTGCGCGCGTCCCTGGCCGCGGGCGGCTCCGGTGATCAGGGCGACTTTGCCCTCAACACGTCCTGTCATGACGTTCTTCTTTCTCGGTTCACGGACAGCCTTGCCCGGGCGGAGGGCGGGGTGTCACCGTCCGCCGGGACAGCACTCGGGTCAGGCGCCGAGGGTCCGGGTGAACCCGGGCGGCACCAGTACGTCGTCGCGGGTGAGGTCGTGCACGGAGGCTCGGCCGAGGCCGAGTACGGCGGAGTCGATGCCGCCGCGCAGGATGTCGAGCACGTTCTCGACGCCGGCCTGGCCGTTGGCGGCCAGGCCCCACAGGTAGGCGCGGCCGATCAGCACCGCGCGGGCGCCGAGGGCGAGCGCCTTGACCACGTCGCTGCCGCGGCGGATTCCGCCGTCCAGCACGACTTCGATGTCCTTGCCGACGGCGTCCACCACAGCCGGCAGGGCGCGAATCGTGGCCGGGGTGCCGTCCAGGTTGTTGCCGCCGTGGTTGGACACCGAGATCGCGCTGACGCCCGCGTCCACCGCGCGCTTCGCGTCGTCGACCCGGGTGACGCCCTTGAGCATGAACGGGCCACCCCACTGCTCCCGCAGCCAGGCCACGTCGTCCCAGGTGGGCAGCGGGGTCTGCATCCACTCGCCGTAGGCGCCGAAGAACGTCGGTGCGCTGCCGCCGGGTGGGGTCAGGTTGGGCGTGGTCAGGTCGGGCACGTGCCCGGTCCGGGCGAACTGCCACAGCCAACTCAGCCGGGTCAGCCCCTCCGGCGCGAACCGCAGCATCGCCCGGAGGTCCATCTTCTCCGGAATGGTCGGGCTGCCCCAGTCCCGGCCGTTGGAGAACGACCAGTCCAGCGTCATGATCAGGCCGACCGCGCCGGCCTTGCGGGCCCGTTCCATTCGCTGCACCAGCACTTCGCGGGTGCCCACCCAGTACATCTGGAAGAACGTCCGCGGGTTGGCCGCGGCCACTTCCTCGATGGACTTGCTCGCGAACGAGCTCAACCCCATCGCGGTGCCGCGGGCGGCGGCGGCCCGCGCGACCGCGACCTCGCCGTCGGGGTGCACCGCCTGCACGCCGGTGGGGGAGATCAGCACCGGCAGGGAGATCTGTTGGCCCATAACGGAAGTGGCCAGATCGCGGTTGCCGGACAGGCCGGCCACGTGTGGGGCGAAGCCGAGTTCGCTGAAGGCTCGGATATTGTCCTCGACGGTCAGCCCTTTTTCCGAGCCGGCCACCAGCGCGCCGTAGACCGACTTCGGCAGCCGTTTCCTGGCGCGCCGCTGGGCCTCGGCCACAGTCTCGAACCACTTGTTCGCCATCGATGCTCCTCCTCGCGCACTCCAGGTGCATCGCTCACCCGAGCAACAAGACCACTATTGGCACGCAGTGTCAATAGTCGGGTCATCGACTCGCCACTACTTGTGACACCCGATGACATAAACCAGTTTTGGTGGTAGACCGGTCGACATCACCACTCATCACAGTTGCTGAAGGGTCGATCGTATGGGTCGAGTAGCAGGCAAAGTCGCGTTCATCACCGGAGCGGCCCGGGGCCAGGGGCGCAGTCACGCGCTGCGGCTGGCCCAGGAGGGCGCCGACATCATCGCCGTCGACATCTGCAAACAGGTCGAGACGGTGCCCTATCCGACCTCGACCCCCGACGATCTCGCCGAGACGGTGCGCCAGGTGGAGGCGTTGGACCGGCGGATCATCGCCACCGAGGCCGACGTCCGGGACGCGGCCGCGCTGGGCAAGGCCGTCGAGCGGGGTGTCGCCGAACTCGGGCGGCTGGACATCGTGCTGGCCAACGCGGGCATCTCCGCTCCGGCGCCCACGCTGGAGATGTCCGAGGAGACCTGGTCGACGATGATCGACATCAACCTGACCGGGGTCTGGAAGACGATCAAGGCGGCGGTGCCGCACATCGTGGCCGGCGGTCGGGGCGGCTCGGTGGTGATCACCAGTTCGCTCGCGGCCCTGATGGCCAACGAGAACACCGCACACTACAGCGCGGCCAAGGCCGGCCTGGTCGGGTTCATGAAGGTGCTGGCCAAGGAACTCGCCCCGCAGAACATCCGGGTGAACACGATCCACCCGACCACGGTGGCCACCGACATGATCCTCAACGACGCGACCTATCGACTTTTCCGCCCCGATCTGGAGAACCCCACCCGGGCGGACTTCGAGGTCGCCGCACGCACGCTCAACGCGCTGCCGGTCGCCGCCGTCGAGCCGGTCGACATCTCCAATGCCGTGCTGTACCTCGTTTCCGACGACGGGCGCTACGTCACCGGACCACCTTGTCCGTCGATGCCGGCGGCGTCCTGTAACGGAAGGGAAGGCCCATGGGTCTGCTCGATGGCAAGGTCGCCCTGATCACCGGTGGCGCGCGCGGCCAGGGTCGTGCGCACGCGATCACCTCGGCACGTGAGGGTGCCGAGGTGATCCTGGTCGACATTGCCGACCAGATCGACAGCGTCGACTACCCGATGGCCCGCGCGGACGATCTCGCCGAGACTGTCAGGCAGGTGGAGGCGCTGGACCGGCGGGCGTTGGCGATCACCGCCGACGTGCGCTCGCAGGAACAGCTCGACGCCGCCGTCGCCAGCGGCATCGCCGAGTTCGGCAGGATCGACATCCTGATCGCCAACGCCGGCATCTGGACCCAGGCGCCGTTCTGGGAACTCAGTGAAGAGTCCTGGACGGACATGATCGACGTGAACCTGACCGGCGTGTGGAAATCGGCCAAGGCCGTCGCGCCGCACATGATCGAGCGGGGGAGTGGTTCCATCGTCATCACCTCCTCGGTCAACGGCCTGGAACCCGGCGTGAACTATGCCCACTACGTCTCGGCCAAGCACGGCGTGATCGGGCTGATGAAGAACATCGCGCTGGAACTGGCGCCCTACGGCATCCGGTGCAACTCGATCAATCCCGGTGCGATCAGGACGCCGATGACCGACCACCAGGGTGCCTGGGACATGTTCGCCGGCCACCCCAATGGAACCGAGGCCGACATGCTTGCGGGCGGTTACCACTTCCACGCCCTCAAGGGCCGGACTTTCCTGCCGCCGCAGGTCATCGCGGACACCGCGCTGTATCTCAACTCCGACCTGGCCGCCGCGGTGACCGGGGTGACCATTCCGGTGGACGCCGGGCACATGATCCTGCCCGGGATGAACACCGCACCGGTGAAGTGAACCGACGTGGGTGGCGAGGGTTCGTCGCCACCCACGTCCGGTCGGGCTCAGCCCTTGTCGGCGAGTTCCTTCTGGTACTTGGCGGTCATGTGCTCCACCGCGGCCATTTGGGTGTTCGCGTGTGCCTCCCGGGTGTCGGTGGCCCGCGCCGCGGCCGCCAGCGTGCCCGCCGCCTGGTCCTGGAACTCGGGGAACACGTACTGCGCCACCAGTTCGTAGGACCGGCGGGTGGCGGCCGGGTTGGCCCACTCGTGCCCGAGCAGCAGCATCGCGCCGAAGCCCTTGCTCTGGTCCACCAGTCGCTGTACCTGCGCCTTGGCGTCCTCGACCGTCCCGATCACCCCGATGCCCGCGTTGTTGATGAAGTCGATCATGCCGCGCAAGTCGCTGCTGTCGCCGACCGCCATCTGCGGGAACGCGGCCACCTTCTGGAAGTAGTTGAACCAGTGCGCGATGCCGTACTCGACATCGCGGTAGGCCTGTTCCCGCGTCTCGGCGACGTGCATCAGGCCGACCAACCGCCAGCCGGACCGGTCGGGCGTCGGCTGGCCGTAGTGCTCGGCCCGTTCCTCGACAACGCTCCAGTGGTGGGCGAGGGCGTCGAAACCGTCCGGGGTCAGCGTGGCCCCGATGGACAGCAGCCCGACGCCGTGCTGCCCGGCCAGCCGTGGCCCGGTGGGGGAGGCGACCGCGGCGACCGCGATGTCGAAACACGGGTCGGTGTAAGGGCGCAGCTGTAGCCGGGCGTCGACCAGGTTGTGCGTCGGCGTCTGCTGGGTGACCGATTCACCGCGCAGCAGCCGCATGATGATGTCGATGTTGACATCGAGCAGTTCGCGGGTGTCGGTCGGATTCAGGCCGATCATCGCCGAGTCGGTGGGCAGCGAACCGGGACCGACACCGAGCATCGTGCGACCCCGGGTGAGGTGGTCCAGCAGCACCATCCGGTCGGCCACCCAGAGCGGGTTGTGATAGGCGATCGAGGTGACGCCGGTGCCCAGCCTGATGTGCCGGGTCCGTTCGGCCGCGGCCGCGATGAAGATCTCCGGCGAGGCGATGATCTCGCTGCCGGCCGAGTGGTGTTCGCCGATCCACGCCTCGTCGTAGCCCAGGTTGTCCAGGTGCGCGACGAGTTCGAGGTCGCGCTGGATGGCCAGGGTCGGGTTCTGGCCGGGCCGGTGGAACGGCGCGATGAAGGTGCCGAAACGGAGTCTGCTCATGAAGCCTCCTGATCATCGCTGCCCGTTCCGGTCCGGTCCGGCCAGCACTGTGGTCGATCCGGTCAGTCCCCGAGAGT
>DATATV010000031.1:0-45904 GCA_036268615.1 Pseudonocardiaceae bacterium | reverse complement strand
CTTCATCGCGATGCGCGCGTCGGAGCACGCCGACGTCGAGATCCGTGACTGCGCCGTCGCCTGCCTGCGCGAACTGCAACGCGTGGCACCCAACGTCTTCGCCGACTTCGAGATCTTCCAGCTCGCCGACGGCAGCGATGTCGCATCGAGTCAGTTCGTCAGCGAAGGCTGACAATCCCGCAGAGGCAACCCCGCAGAGGCAACCCCGCAGAGGCAACCCCGCAGAGGCAACCTCGCATGCGTTGTTTACGTGACGCGCGTCACGAGTCAAGAAATCTCGGCCATTGGCGTAACACCAGGGGCGCTGAGGTCGATATGTTAGATCGAAGCCCCGCGACGCTCTGGACCCCCGACTAGCGCGTCGCGGGGCTTCGTCATGTGCGCCGCGCGGACCGGCCGGTGACGCGTCGCATTCAGGTCGGCGGACGGTAGCGTGAACCCATGTCAGTCGACCCTCGACGGCCGTTCGGCCGTGTGCTCACCGCGATGGTCACGCCGTTCGCCGACGACGGCTCCGTCGATATCGACGGCGCGCAGCGCCTCGCGTCGCATCTGGTGGACGAAGGGGGCAATGACGGTCTCGTCATCAGCGGCACGACCGGCGAGTCGCCCACCACGAGCGATGAGGAGAAGGACCGCCTGCTGCGGGCCGTGCTCGACGCCGTCGGAGCGCGCGCCACGGTGATCGCCGGGGTGGGCACCAACGACACCGCCCACACGGTGCACCTGGCCCGAGCCGCGGAGAAGGCCGGCGCGCACGGCGCCCTGGTCGTCGCGCCGTACTACTCCAAGCCCCCGCAGGCAGGTCTGCTCGCGCACTTTCAGACCGTGGCCGATGCCACCGACCTGTCCTGCATGCTCTACGACATCCCCGGACGGACCGGCGTACCCATCAACACCGAGACGCTGCAGCGCCTCGGCGAGCACCCGCGCATCGTCGCGGTCAAGGACGCCAAGGGCGACCTCGACGCGAGCGCCCAGGTACTGGCCGGCACCGACCTGGCCTACTACTCCGGCGACGACAAGGTCACCCTGCCGCTGCTGTCGATCGGCGCAGTCGGGGTGGTCGGCGTCCCGACCCACCTGGTCGGGGTGCGGACCACGGAGATGGTGCTCGCCTACGAGAATGGCGACGTGGCGCGGGCGCTGGCCATCCACCGGTCGCTGCTCCCGGCGTTCACCGGGTTCTTCCGCACCCAGGGGGTCATCCTGACCAAGGCGGCGCTGCGGCTCGTGGGCCTGCCCGCGGGTCCGGTCCGGCCGCCGCTGGTCGATGCCACCGAGGCCGAAGTCACCCAGTTGCGCCTCGATCTGGTCGCCGCCGGCGTCGAACTGCCGGCCGCGTGAGCCCGCTCCACACCCGAAAGGCCGTCTCATGACCCATGCTCACCGCGAACTCGGGCCGCCCCCCGCGCTTGCGCCCGGCGGCCTGCGGATCGTGGCGCTGGGCGGTCTCGGCGAGGTCGGCCGCAACATGACCGTCTTCGAGTACGACGGCAAGCTGCTGATCGTCGACTGCGGCGTGCTCTTCCCGGAGGAGAACCAGCCCGGCGTCGACCTCGTCCTGCCCGACTTCAGCTATCTGCAGGACCGTTACGACGACGTCGTCGCGGTGGTGCTCACGCACGGCCACGAAGACCACATCGGCGCGGTGCCCTACCTGCTCCGGGAGCGTCCCGACCTGCCGATCGTCGGGTCGACGTTCACCCTGGCGTTGCTCGAGGCCAAGCTGCGGGAGCACCGCATCACCCCCTACACGCTCGCGGTCAGCGAGGGGGGCCGGGAACGGCTCGGGCCGTTCGAGTGCGAGTTCTTCTCGGTCAACCACTCCATCCCGGATGCGCTCGCGGTGGCGATCCGCACCGGCGCGGGCGTCGTTCTGCACACCGGCGACTTCAAGATGGACCAGCTCCCGCTCGACGGCCGGCTGACCGACCTCGGCGGCTTCGCCCGGCTCGGCGCGGAGGGCGTCGACCTGCTGATGTCGGACTCCACCAACGCCGAGGTGCCGGGCTTCGTCACCCCCGAGCGCCAGATCGGGCCGGTGCTCGACACGGTCATCCGGGCCGCCCCGAGCAAGGTGATCGTGGCCTGCTTCTCCTCGCACGTGCACCGCGTGCAGCAGGTACTCGATACGGCGGCCGCGCACGGCCGGAAGGTGGCCTTCGTCGGCCGGTCGATGGTGCGCAACATGGGGGTGGCCCGCGACCTCGGGCTACTCGTCATCCCGCCCGGCCTGGTCGTGACCATGGACGAGGCGGCCGAGCTCCCGCCCGAGCGCATCGTGCTGGTCTCGACCGGTTCGCAGGGCGAGCCGCTGTCCGCGCTGGCGCGGATGGCCAACCGCGAGCACCGCCAGATCCGGGTCGACCCCGGCGACACGGTGATCCTCGCCTCGAGCCTCGTGCCGGGTAACGAGACCGCGGTCTACAGCGTGATCAACGGCCTGTCCCGCTGGGGCGCGACCGTCGTACACAAGGAGGTCGCGATGGTGCATGTCTCCGGACACGCACCCGCCGGCGAGCTCCTCTACGTCCTCAACGCGACCCGGCCGAGCAACGTGATGCCGATCCACGGCGAGTGGCGGCACCTGCGGGCGCATGCGCGCCTGGCGCACGCCACCGGCGTACCGACCGAGCGGATCATGCTCGCCGACGACGGGATGGTGGTCGACCTCGTCGACGGGGCCGCCCGGATCAGCGGGATCGTGGACTGCGGCTACGTCTACGTCGACGGCCTCGAGGTCGGCGACGTCGGCGAGGAGACCCTCAAGGACCGCCGGATCCTCGGCGAGGAGGGCTTCATCGCCATCACGATCGTCGTGGACTCGGTCACCGGGAAGGTCAGCGGCACCCCGCACGTCTCCGCGTCCGGCTTCAGCGACGCGCCGGACGCCATCCAGGCGGTCCTGCCGCTGATCGAAGCCGAACTCGACCGGGCCGCCGTCGACGGCGTGACCGACACACACCTGCTTGCCCAGCGGGTACGCCGGGTGGTCGGCCGCTGGGTCTCCGACAACTACCGGCGGCGCCCGATGATCGTGCCGACGGTGATCCCTGTCTGAGGATCCTGTCTGAGGATCCTGTCTGAGGATCCCGCCTGACGATGCCCGGGCCGCTGCGTGTCGCGGCTGTGACTCGTGAGGCTGGCGTGGCCTGCGGAGGTACGGTGAAAGCATGCCGGCCCGCACGAGCACCCGGCCGCGTCCGCGCGGCAGTGCCCGGCCGCCCGCCCGGCGGCGTCGGCCGGCCCGGCGACCCGGAGTGGCTCAGCGGTTCGGCACCGCGCTGTGGCGGATCGTGGTCGGCATCTGGACGTTGACCGCCCGTGGCGTCGGGGGCACCGTCCGCGCGATCGGCCGGCACGCCGCGACCGCCCGCGATCTCGACCAGGCGCACCGGCGCGACGGCGCCGGCCTGGGGCTCATCGGTTTCGCGGTGGTGCTGTCGATCGGTGTGTGGTGGCACGGCGCCGGTCCGGCCGGCCGCTGGATCGCCGACGCGGCCCATACCGTTCTCGGTGCGCCGGCGGCCGCGCTGCCGGTGGTGCTGGTCGTCGCCGCCGTCCGGCTGATGCGGCAGGCTCCGCGGCCGGAGATCCGCGGTCGGATGCTCGTCGGCTGGGTCGCCCTCACCCTGTCGGTCACCGGCCTGTGTCACGTCGCGCACGGGTCGCCGTACACCTGGCCCGGCCGGAGGCTGGCCGGGGGAGCCGTGGGTGCGCTGGCCGCCGGTCCGCTGGAGAGCGGGCTCACGGTCTACGTCGCGGCGCTGCTGCTCGGCCTGCTCGGGCTCTTCGGACTGCTGGTGCTGACCGGGACCCCGGTCAACCAGGTCCCGGCCCGCCTGAGGGCCCTCGCCGACCGCCTCCGTCACCGGCAGGGGAGCCCGGAGCCGGACGAGGAGCCGGCCGGCGAACAGCCCGGGCCGGTGCGGCTCCGGCGGCCCTCCCGGCGCCGGCAGGGATCGATGACCGCCGAGACCGACGCGGGCGACCCGGCGGCGACCGAGCCGATGCCGGCCCACGCCGGCGACCCGGCGGCCGGGCCGGCCGGGCCGAAACCCCGCAAGCCCACACCCGCCCCGGCGCCCACCCGCGCCGAGCAGCTCGCGCTGACCGCGACGGAAGGCGACTACATCCTGCCGCCGCCCCAGCTGCTGTCGGCCGGTGCTCCGGCCAAGGCGCGCAGCAGGGCCAACGACCAGGTGATCGCCGCTCTCGCCCAGGTCTTCGAGGAGTTCGAGGTCGACGCCGCGGTCACCGGCTTCAGCCGCGGGCCGACCGTGACGCGGTACGAGATCGAGCTGGGTCCGCGGGTCAAGGTGGAGCGGATCACGGCGCTGTCCCGCAACATCGCCTACGCCGTCCGCAGCGGCGACATCCGCATCATCAGCCCGATCCCGGGCAAGAGCGCGGTCGGGGTGGAGATCCCCAACGCCGACCGCGAGTGGGTGATGCTCGGCGACGTCCTGCGTTCGCACGCGGCGACCAGCGACCACAACCCGACCCTGGTGGCGCTCGGCAAGGACATCGAGGGCGGTTACGTCGTCACCAAGCTGACGACGATGCCGCACATCCTCATCGCCGGGGCGACCGGTGCCGGAAAGTCCAGCTGCATCAACTCGCTGATCGCCTCGATCCTCAGCCGGGCGACCCCCGACGAGGTCCGGATGGTGCTGATCGACCCGAAGCGGGTCGAGCTGACCGGCTACCAGGGGATCCCGCACCTGGTCACCCCGATCATCACCAACCCGAAGAAGGCCGCCGACGCCCTGCAATGGGTGGTCCGGGAGATGGACCTGCGCTACGAGGACCTGGCCGCCTCGGGCGTCCGGCACATCGACGATTTCAACCGCAAGGTGCGGTCCGGACAGATCACGGCGCCGCCCGGCAGCGAGCGGGTCTATACGCCGTACCCGTATCTCATCGTCATCGTCGACGAACTCGCCGACCTGATGATGGTGGCCCCGCGCGACGTCGAGGACGCCGTCGTCCGGATCACCCAGTTGGCGCGGGCCGCCGGAATCCACCTCGTGCTGGCCACCCAGCGTCCGTCGGTGGACGTGGTGACCGGCCTGATCAAGACCAACGTGCCCAGCCGGCTGGCGTTCGCCACGTCGTCGCTGACCGACTCGCGGGTCATTCTGGACCAGCCGGGTGCGGAGAAGCTGATCGGCATGGGGGACGCGCTGTACCTGCCGATGGGCGCGTCCAAGCCGGTCCGGGTGCAGGGTGCCTACATCTCCGACGAGGAGATCTCCGCGGTCGTCGACTTCGTCAAGGGACAGAGCGAGCCGGTGTACGCCGCCGGGGTCACCGCGGCCAAGGCCAGCGAGGCCAAGGAGGTCGACGCCGACATCGGTGACGACCTCGAACTGCTGTTGCAGGCGGCGGAGCTGATCGTGACCAGCCAGTTCGGCTCGACGTCGATGCTGCAACGCAAGCTGCGGGTCGGCTTCGCGAAGGCCGGCCGGCTGATGGACCTGCTGGAGAGCCGCGGCGTGGTCGGGCCGTCGGAGGGGTCCAAGGCCCGCGAGGTGATGATCAAGCCTGACGAGCTTCAGTCGGTGCTGTTCACCATCCGGGGTGGGTCCGCGGACGGTGGCGAGGAGCCTTCGGACGAGGAGTAAGGGCCAGATGCTGCGTGGCTTCCGTCTGGCCAATCACAAGTCCGTCCGTGCCGAGCAGGAGTTGCTGCTGCTCCCGGTGTACGACTCGGATTACCGGTAGCAGCCGTCTATGGTGCGAAGCCTCGGGCAAGTCGAACCTGCTGGATGGCCTCGGCTTCGTGCAGGACGCCGTCGTGAACTCCTCCTCACGCTGGGAGCCCGACGAGGGAGTGCCCCGGACGCCGTTCCGACTCGATCCGGGTGCGCGGCAGAAGCCGCCCAGTTTTGTGGTCGATATCACTCTCGACGGGATACGGCACACCTACGGGTTCTCCGTTAATGACAACAAGATCCTGGAAGAGTGGCTGTACAGCTATCCCGAGAAGCGGCGACGAGTAATCTTCGAGCGCACCGGCGGCGAGATCGAATTCGGCAGCACGACGTCAAACCAGCGTGGCAGAACCGGGGTTCTGGAAGAGTTGATGGGGTCGAATGCGCTGTTCGTGAGCGTCGCTTCCGGCTGAACGTGCCCGAGGTACTGCCGGCATATGAGTGGTTTCGACAGAGCCTTGACCTCCGCCGTCGCTTTCGGTCGGCGACATCGTTGGCCGGCTTCTTCGAGAGTTTTCCCCAGCATCGGGACGTGTTCCTGAACCTGGTTCGTTTCGCGGACCTGGGAATCGTCGGCGTTGTGACGCGAGTGACCGCCCGGCTGATCGCGCTGTTCGAGGACGAGTCGACAAACCCGCACGGCGCACAGCTGATCTGCACCACTCCGGACACCACGCTGCTCAGCTCGGCTCCTGGCGAGGAGGTGCTGCGCCGAAGTCAGGTCTGGTTCACCGACAGGGACAGCTCCGGGGCGACAACGCTCTATCCGTTGAGCGATTTCAAACCGCGCAAAGGTGAGAACACGGAACGTCGGTACCTCGGTGGTAGTTACGGGGCCGTGCCGAAAGTGATGGCAGAAGAATTCGTCGCATCTACGGCGATGGGCAAACTGGCAGCCGTCATCGTGGCCGACTGACGCCCTCGCAGCTCCAACAGCATGCGCGTGTTGCCCAACGTGTTGGGCTTCACATAAGGCAGGTCCAGGAACTCGGCGACGCCCGGGTCGACCGAGCGGCGCATTTCGTCGTAGATCTCCTGGGTCACCGGGGTGTCCTCGATCTTGACGAAGCCGTGTCGGCTGAAGAACTCGGTTTCGAAGGTGAGCACGAACACCCGGGCCAGGCCGAGGTCGTTGGCGAGTTCCACGAGTTGGTTGACCACCGCGTGGCCGACGCCCTGACCGAGCACCCGGGGGGACACCGCGACCGTGCGGATCTCGGCCAGGTCCTCCCAGAGCACGTGCAGCGCACCGCAGCCGACCACCTCGCCTGCGCGGTCGGCCACCCAGAACTCCTGGACGCCCTCGTACAGGGTGACCAGTTCCTTGGACAGCAGCACCCGGCCGGCGTAGTGGTCGACCAGCGCCTTCATCGCGCGTACGTCGCCGGTCCGAGCCCGGCGGACGATCACCCGGTCGGGCTCAGTCACTCCCCACTCCCACCGATTGTGCCGCCCCGTCCCGCGGTGGCGACTGTTCCACTGAACCGAACCTGGCCAGCAGCACCGCGCTGGCCACCGCGAGCACGAACCCGCCGACCGCGATCGACTGCCAGCCCGACCGTGCCTGATCACCAAGCATGGTCACGCCGATGATCGCCGGCAACACAGTTTCGCCCAGCACCATCATCGCGGTGGCGGCGACCACCCCGCCGCGCTGCATCGCGGTGGCGTAGAACAGCGCCCCGACCACCCCGGCGACGATCACCGCGTAGGTCGCCGGGTCGGTCACCAGCACGCCCGGCGCGAGGCTCGGGATCACCCGGCCGGCGATGCCGACCACGCCGAAACCCAAGCCGCTGACCAGGCCGAGCAGCGCCGTGCGCGGACCGGTCGGGAGTCGCCCGGCGGCCAGTCCGGCGAGCACGAACACCACCGCCGCCACCAGCAGGCCGAGGTGGAAGGCGAAGCCCGCGTGCCCGGTGCCCTCGCTCTTCGCGGACAGGCCGAGCAGCGCCAGGCCGAGGCACATCACCGCGACGGCGCTCCACTCGGCCACCGAGAGGGTCATCCGGAACCAGCGGGCGGCGATGACCGCGGTGACCGCGATGCTGCCCGACATCACCGCCTGGACGACGAACAGCGGCAGGCTGCGCAGCGCGGCCAACTGGGTGAGGAAACCGAGCACGTCCAGGCCGAGCCCGAGCACGTAGCGCCACTGTCCGAGCAGCTTGACCAGCAGGCCGGGATCAACACCGGCCCGATCATCCGAGGTCGCACGGGCCGCGACCGCCTGCAGGGGCGTCGCCACCCCGTAACAGACGGCACAGAGCACCGCACTGACCATGCCGAACCACACAATTCACTGATCCTACCGAGTCAATATCCTTGCGGCGCGGCGCAGGCCGGGTGCACCAGCGAGGCTCAGGGGGCGGATATGACCGGGTTCGGGCGGGATGCGTTCACCGACGCGGAACAACAGGCCGTACTCGGCTGGGCGACCACCCTGCTCACCCCCGACGGCCAGTACTGGCAACTCGTGCCACGCACCGGCTGGCTGCACTGGACCGGCTACGCCTGGCAGCAGACGATGCCGCCGATGGACCCCTACCAGCGGATGTCCGCCCAGCGCCTGCCCCAGCCCGGTGCCGGCACCCCGCCAGCCGGCACCCCGCAGCCGGGCACCCCGCAGCCCGGGACCGGCCAGCAGCCCTACTCGCAGCCGTCCTACCCGCAGACACCCGCGCCCGGCCTGCCGAACTACCAGCTGACCGCGATGCCGGCACCGGACGTGTTCGCCCGCCCGCAGTCCACGCCCCAGCAGCCCGCGCCCCAGCAGCCAATGCCGCCGCAGCCCGCGCCCCAGCAGCAGCCATCACCCCAGCCCCAGCCGCACCCCGCCGAGCCGACCCAACGGCTCACCCCAGGAGCCATCGCCCAACCGAGCGCCGCCGAGAAAGCCCCACCAGCTGTCGCCCCACCGCCCGCCACCGCACCGCCCGCCACCGCACCAGCCGCCACCGCACCAGCCGCCGTCCCGCCAGCCACCGTCCCGCCCATCGACGCGCCGTCTCCCACGCCCACCGCACCGAAGACCCCACCGGCCGCACCCGCCGCACAGCCGGCCCAGCCCCCGCCGCTGCTGCCGCTCGTCCCGGTGCGCAAACCGGTTGCCCTGCCCATCCCCGAACTGCTCGATCTCGGGGACACCAACAAGGTCTTCCTCTCGGTGGGCGAATCGGTGCGGTTCTTCATCGACCGGGCGGTCCGGGTGGTGAAGTGGAGCGCGGACATGCGGGACGACCCGAACCGGGAGAACCAGCCCAACCCGATTCTGCTGCTGGTCGGCGAGCCCAACTCCGGTCAGCTGATGGTGGCCAAGGCACTGCGCGAGGCACTGTTCCGGGCTGACGCGATCCCGGCCAACAAGCTGGTGCTGGACAACTCCTTCCGGATCGCGAAGGTGGGGGAGACGGCCAAGGCCGGGGAGACCGACGCGGTGGGCAAGAAGCTCGTCGAGGAGTTCGTCGACAACTGCTTCGAGAAGAAAAAAGTCTATCTGATCAGGGAAGCCGAGCGGCTGGTGTTCACTGAGGACTCGACCGGGTCGGTGCTGCGGGCGCTGACGGTCATCTCGAAGGAGCGGGACACCGCCGGGGTGCTCGTGCTGTCGGGCACCGAGAAGTTCGCGGCCGCGGTTCGTGCGGGTGCGCCCTCGGCGATCGGGGCGCCGTTCACCTACCGGTTGCCCTCCTTCGCGCAGCCCGAGGTGCGCGCCGCCGTGGTCGACCAGCTGGCCAACGAGGGCGGGATCAGTCTGACCTGGCCGGCCCGCGGCCGACTGATCGACTACGCGCGCGAGTGCGTCGACGCGGGCGTGGCGACCGGCAGCGATCCGGTGCTCTCCGCGCTGGAACTCGCCGCCCGGGCCGGGGTGGTGCGCGGCTCGCGCGACCCGGCCGGCCGGGTGCTGGTCGACCTGCCCGACCTCGGTGAGCTGGTCAGCCCGGCGCAGCAGGCCGGCGAGCAGGCGAAGGACCAGCACGAACTGGTCGCCGAGCTCGACGCGATGATCGGCCTGGAACCGGTCAAGCGCACCGTTCGGGCGCTGCTCGACGAGATCGCGGTGGACCGGCAGCGCACCGCGGGCGGCCTGAAGATCGCCACCCGCAGCCGGCACCTGGTGTTCACCGGCAACCCGGGCACCGCGAAGACCACGGTGGCCCGGCTGATCGCGCAGATCTACCGGGCGCTGGGACTGCTCTCGTCCGGACACGTGGTCGAGTGCCGGCGGGCCGACCTGGTCGGTGAGTTCATCGGCAAGACCGCGCCGAAAACCCGGGCGCTGTGCGAGAAGGCGCGTGGCGGGGTGCTCTTCGTCGACGAGGCCTACGAGCTGACTCCGCGCAGCACCAACGACTACGGCCAGGAGGCGATCGCCGAGCTGTTGGTGCAGATGGAGAACCACCGGGACGACCTGATCGTCATCGCGGCCGGCTATCCCAAGCAGATGGACGACTTTTTGGACGCCAACCCGGGCCTGCGCTCCCGGTTCGCGCACCGGATCGAGTTCGACGACTACTCCAACGCCGAACTTGCCCGGATCTACGCGCTGCTCGCCGGCCAGCAGGGCTACCTGCTCGCCCCCGACCTGGTCACCGCGCTGCCCGAGCGAATGGCCCGGGTCGGCCGGGGTCGGGGCTTCGCCAACGGCAGGTCCGCCCGCGGGCTGCTGGAGGACACCATCGGCGCGCAGTCCACCCGGCTGGCCGGGGTGCCCAATCCGGACCGGGACGCGCTCAACCAACTGCTGCTCGTCGACCTGCCCGCGCCCGGCGACGGGGTCGGCCCCACCGACGACGGCGGGCCCCGGCGCGGGCTGGCCGAACTGCTCGCCGAACTCGACGGCATGGTCGGGCTGGAACCGGTGAAACAGCAGGTCCGAGCGATGACCGCGGAGACCCGGCTGGACGCCCGGCGGCGGGCCACCGGGCTCGCGGTCAAGGGCCGCAGCCGGCACCTGGTCTTCACCGGCAACCCGGGCACCGCGAAGACCACGGTGGCCCGGCTGGTCGCGCAGATCTACCGGGAGTTGGGTGTGCTGTCCTCCGGCCATCTGGTCGAAGCCGGCCGACCCGACTTCGTCGGCGAGTTCGTCGGCAAGACCGCGCCCAAGACCCGGTCGCTGTGTGAGCAGGCCCGTGGCGGGGTGCTGTTCATCGACGAGGCCTACGACCTGGCACCCCGGTCGGAGAACGACTACGGCCGGGAGGCGATCGCGGAGCTGTTGGTGCAGATGGAGAACCACCGGGACGACCTGATCGTCATCGCCGCCGGTTACCCGGCCGAGATGGACCGGTTTCTGGACGCCAACTCCGGCCTGCGCTCGCGGTTCGGCGCCAGCATCGGTTTTCCCGACTACACCGACGCCGAACTGCTGCGGATCACCGAGGTGATGCTCGTCGCCCAGGGCTACCGGACCAGCCCGGAGCTGGCCGCGCTGCTGCCCGGCGCGGTCGGCCGGATCGGCCGGGGCAACGGCTTCGCCAACGGCCGGTCGGTGCGTGGCCTGATCGAGAAGATGATCGAGCGGCAGTCCATCCGACTGGCCGGACCCGAGGTCGACCTGGACTCACTGAGCGCCGACGAACTGACCCTGCTGGTCGCCGATGACCTGCCCGCCGCGTTCGCCCCGCCGCCCGGCACCGAAAAGTAGCGGGCTCCCGGTTACCCTGGGCGGGTGTCTGCCCCCGCTTCCGGTCACCGGTTCGCCCTGCTCACTCTCGGCTGCGCCCGCAACGAGGTCGACTCCGAGGAGTTGGCCGGTCGGCTGTCGGCCAAGGGTTGGCAACCGGTCGACGGCGAGTCCGGCGAGGCCGACGTCATCCTGGTGAACACCTGCGGGTTCGTCGAGTCGGCCAAGAAGGACTCGGTGGACACCCTGCTGGCCGCGTCCGACGTGGCCAAGGACAGCGGCGCCAAGGTGGTCGCGGTCGGCTGCCTGGCCGAGCGCTACGGCGCCGAGCTGGCCGACAGCCTGCCCGAGGCCGACGCGGTGCTCGGCTTCGACCACTACGCCGCGCTGGACGAACGGCTCGACGACATCGTCGCCGGCCGATCGGTCGCCAGCCACCAGCCGGTGGACCGCCGCACCCTGCTGCCGATCAGCCCGGTGCACCGGCCGGCCGCCGCCGAGCAGGTCGCCGTGCCCGGCCACGGCTGGGGCCCCCGGGTGCTGCGCACCCGGCTGGAGTCCGGCCCGATGGCCCCGCTGAAGATCGCCTCCGGCTGCGACCGGCGCTGCTCGTTCTGCGCGATCCCGTCCTTCCGGGGCGCGTTCGTGTCCCGGCTGCCGGCCGAGATCGTCGCCGAGGCGCACTGGCTGGCCGAGCAGGGCGTGCGCGAGCTGTACCTGGTCAGCGAGAACTCCACCTCCTACGGCAAGGACCTCGGCCGGGCCGAGGGCGGCGCGGACGCGCTGGCCAAGCTGCTGCCGCAGCTGGCCGAGGTGCCCGGCATCGACCGGGTCCGGGTGTCCTACCTGCAACCCGCCGAGACCCGGCCGGCGCTGGTGGACACGATCGCCAAGACGCCCGGCGTCGCCGACTACTTCGACCTGTCCTTCCAGCACTCCAGCGAGAGCGTGCTGCGCCGGATGCGCCGCTTCGGTTCCACCGAGTCGTTCCTCACGCTGGTCGAGCGCATCCGCGAGCTGGCGCCGGAGGCCGGCATCCGCACCAACGTGATCGTCGGCTTCCCCGGCGAGACCGAGGAGGACGTGGCCGAGCTGGCCCGGTTCCTCACCGAGGCGCGGTTGGACGCGGTCGGCGTGTTCGGCTACTCCGACGAGGACGGCACCGAGGCGGCCGACCTGCCGGGCAAACTGGACGAGGACACCGTCACCGCACGGGTCAGCCGGATCTCCGAGCTGGTCGAGGAACTGACCACACAGCGGGCCGAGGACCGAATCGGCACCGTGGTCGACGTACTGGTGGAACGGCTGGAGTCGGACGATTCCGACACCACCGGCCGGGCCGCACACCAGGCGCCCGAGGTGGACGGCGAGTGCGTGCTGCTCGACGCCGACGGGCTCGCTGTCGGTGATCTGGTGCGCTGCCGGGTGGAGGCCGCAGAAGGCGTCGACCTGGTTGTCCGCCCGATCGAGGTGCTGCCGAGGAACCGGTGATCAGGATGGCGAGATGGTGAGCGAACCGGTGGACGGGGCGGCCTCGGCAGCGGTGCCGGGCCCGGCCGTGCCGCCGGTACCCCCGGTGCTGAGCGTGGCGCCGCCGGTGCTCAACGTGGCCAACGTGCTCACCGTGTCCCGGCTGCTGCTGGTACCGGTGTTCCTGGTCGCGCTGTTCGTCGGCGACGGCCACCAGCTGGGCTGGCGGCTGGTGGCCGGGGTGATCTTCGCCATCGCCTCCATCACCGACCACGTGGACGGCAACCTGGCCCGCAGCCGCAACCTGGTCACCGACTTCGGCAAGATCGCCGACCCGATCGCGGACAAGGCGCTGACCGGGTCCGCGCTGGTCGGGCTCAGCCTGCTGGGCGACCTGTCCTGGTGGGTCACCGTGGTCATCGCGGTGCGCGAGATCGGCATCACCCTGCTGCGGTTCTGGGTGATCCGCTACGGCGTGATCGCGGCCAGTCCCGGCGGCAAGGCCAAGACGCTGGTCCAGGTGATCGCGATCGGCCTGTTCGTGCTGCCGCTGCCCACCGCGCTCTGGCCGCTGCTGTGGGCGCTGATGGGTGTCGCGGTCGCGCTCACCGTGATCACCGGCGTCGACTACGTGGTCCGTGCGGTGCGGCTGCGCCGGTCCGGCCTGGCCGCCGCCAGATCCGCGGCCAAGGCCACCGAGGCCCAGCAGCGGTGAGCCGGACCGATCCGGTGCTGGCCGCGCTCGGGCTGGCCGAGGACCGGGTGGCCGGCCTGCTCGCCGGGTTGCGAGCGCGCGGCGAGACGGTGGCCACCGCCGAGTCGTTGACCGCCGGGCTGGTGGTCGGCGCGCTGACGTGTGTGTCCGGCGCGAGTGACGTGGTCCGCGGCGGCCTGGTGGTCTACGCGACCGACCTGAAGGCCACTCTGGCCGGCGTGTCCCGGCCGCTGCTGGCCGAACACGGCGCGGTGCACCCGGAGGTGGCCGCGCGACTGGCGACGGGCGCCCGGCGCGGCTGCGCGGCCACCTGGGGCCTCGGGCTGACCGGGGTGGCCGGTCCCGACCCGCAGGACGGGGTCGCTCCCGGTCGGGTGTACGTCGCCCTGGCCGGATCGGACGATCCGGACGATCTTGTCGTCCGGACGCTGGACCTTTCGGGTGATCGGCAGGCGGTGCGCGCCGCGGCGGTCGTCGCCGCCCTCGGTCTGCTGGCACACACGATCGGGGTCGAGGGTTGGCCCGCCGACGGGTGAATCCGCTGGTCAGCCAGTCAGCGGTGGCCGGTGCCGCGGCCCGGTGACAGGATGCCGGGGAACATTGGGGTTGCCTGAAGCGTTCGCCCTTGGCAGACGCGGTGTGAAGTCGCTGCCGACCAGTCATCTCTCTCGGTAACCTGGTCGGCACGGACCAGTCGAAGGGAGGCGCGCCATGACCGTGCTGTTGCGCGAAGCCATCGGTGATCGGCTTCGTCATGCCCGCACCACTCAGCGTCGCACGTTGCGCGAGGTCTCCCGCACCGCTCGGGTGAGCCTGGGATACCTGTCCGAGGTCGAGCGCGGCCGCAAGGAGGCGTCCAGCGAGCTGCTGGCCGCCATCTGCGAGGCGCTCGAACTGCCGCTGTCGGACCTGTTGCACCTGGTGTCCGGTGACGTTCGGGTGGTCGACGAGGTCACCGCTCCTGAGGTGGCGGCGGTCGGACCGCTCGGCCCGCAGGGGCCTCGGCCGACCAAGGAACTGCCGACCAGGCCGGAACCCGCCATGCAGGGCGGCCGGGTGGTCCCGGCAGTGGTCGGCAACGATCTCGCGGACCTGCGACTGCAGCCGGTGCTGCGGCACAAGCTGTCCACGTCGCTGAAGCAGCCTGGTGGAGGGGTGGTCGTCGCTGCCTGAGCACCCTTGGCCGGAATCGGCGTCACGAACTTGTGGGGTCGGTGGAAGCGCGGACGAGTACCTGACACGATGTAGCTCATACGGTACGAGGTTGTTGTCAGTGCCGAGGTGAGCTATACGCACCGCGGTCCGACGACATGGGGAGAAGACAGGCGGACAAGATGGCCAACCCGTTTGTGAAGGCCTGGAAGTACCTGATGGCGTCGTTCTCGTCGAAGGTCGACGAGTACGCCGACCCCAAGGTGCAGATCCAGCAGGCCATCGAGGAGTCGCAGCGCGCGCACCAGGCGTTGTCGCAGCAGGCTGCCGCGGTGATCGGCAACCAGCGCCAGCTGGAGATGAAGCTCAACCGGCAGCTCGGCGAGGTGGAGAAGCTCCAGGCCTCGGCTCGGCAGGCGCTCGTGCTCGCCGACGAGGCGCGCAGCAAGGGCGATGACGCTCGGGCCACGGAGTTCGAGAACGCCGCGCAGAACTTCGCCACCCAGCTGGTCACCGCCGAGCAGAGCATCGAGGACCTGAAGACCCTGCACGACCAGTCGTTGCAGGCCGCCGCACAGGCCAAGCAGGCTGTCGAGCGCAACGCGATGATGCTCCAGCAGAAGCTCGCCGAGCGTACCAAGCTGCTCAGCCAGCTGGAGCAGGCGAAGATGCAGGAGCAGGTCTCCAAGTCCCTGAACCAGATGTCCGAGCTGGCCGCGCCGAGCAACGTGCCGTCGCTGGAAGAGGTCCGGGACAAGATCGAGAAGCGGTACGCCACCGCCCTCGGCTCGGCCGAACTGGCCAAGGACTCGGTGCAGGGTCGGATGCTGGAGGTCCAGGCGTCCACGACCAACATGGCCGGCACGAACCGGCTGGAGCAGATCCGCGCCTCGCTGCACGGCGGCTCGGTCGCGCCGCCGCAGGTCACCGCGGGCAACTCGAACAGCGCGGGCGCGAACATCCAGCAGGAGATCGAGCAGCGCGTCCAGCAGGCGAAGACCGCGCAGCCGCAGGAAGACCCGCAGCCCGGCACCGCCTGATCGACGGGATTTGACCAACACGGCCTGATCAGGCAGTACCGCCTGGTCAGGCCGGTTTGTTCGGATTTGTTCGGAGGCGGCGGCGGCGGGACGACACTCGGGCGGCAGGCCCCGTCGAGGGCTTTCCCACGGCGGCGGTCGTCATTGGGCCGTGAACGACTTGGCCATGCCACCGCCGCCGGCGGGTTCGTCCCCGGCCGAGGCGGGTACCGCGCGGCCATCCGGCCGCCGGGCCAAGGTCGCCACCGCCCGGCCGTACCGCCTGCCGACGGGCGACTTGTTCGACGAGCCCGAACCGGTCGAGCCGTCGGACTCGGCTGAGCTGGCCGTGCTCGGCGACCCGGAGCGTTCGCTCGGCGAGGTCTGTTACCAACTCGGCCTGGCCCGGCAATCCCTCGGCCTGTCCAGGGCCGCCATCAGCGGGGCGCGGAGCACCGGCCTCGACCTGATCGCGGAGATTCGCTGGTTCGCCGGCAACGGCGCAGCGGAGCCACGGACCGCCGCGTGGCTGTCGGCGGCGATTGCCGCCCAGCTGGGACTGGTGGCGGTCGCGCAGGCCGTGCTGGACCTCACCCAGCCGGAGGATGCCCTGGTCACCGCAACGGGTGAGGCGGCCAAGTTGATCAACCTGACAGCCAGATAATTATCGAACCGTTACCTGGTTGTGGCCACCCAATCCGGTCCGGCTATCTTCGACTCCATCTTGGACTCGCTCGGACCGGCGGGAGGACACGCGTTGGCGCTGTGGACCGTGCACGGCGACGGGCGCCCGGCCCCAGGTGCGGACGTTGACGCGGGCGAACGGGTCAGCTGGCCGCTGACGGTCGGGCTCGGCGTGCAGCACCTGGCCGCGATGTTCGCCGCGACGATCATGGTGCCGGCGTTGACCGGCCTGCCACCGACCACCACCCTGCTCTTCTCCGGTGTGGGCACGCTGCTGTTCCTGCTGCTCACCCGCAACCGGGTGCCCGCCTACCTCGGCTCCTCGTTCGCCTTCGTCGCCCCACTGACCGCCGCCCGCTCCGAGGGCGTGCCGGCCCAACTCGGCGGCGTGCTGTTCGCCGGGCTGCTGCTGGTCGTGGTCGGCATCGGCGTGAAGGCGCTGGGCGTGCGGCTGTTGGAGTCGGTCATGCCGCCGGTGGTCAGCGGCGCGGTGATCATGCTGGTCGGGCTGGGCATCGTCCCGTTCGCCGCGACCGGGGTCGGCCGGCAGCCGCTGTTCGCCGCGGTCACCCTCGCGGTCACCGCGCTGTGTGCGGTGCTCGGCCGCGGCCTGCTCGCCCGGATCGGTGTGCTGCTGGGCATCTTCGCCGGCTGGCTGGTCGCCGCCATGTTCGACCAGCTTGATCACAACGCCGTGCTCGCGCTCCACCAGGCGGCCTGGTTCGGGATGCCGACGTTGCAGGAACCGCAACTGCGGCCGCCGGTGATGATGCTGGTGGTGCCGGCGGTGCTCGTCCTGGTCGCGCAGAACGTCGCGCACGTCAAGGCGATCGGCGTGCTGACCCGGCGTGACCTCAACGGCAACATCGGCGACGTGCTGATCGCCGACGGCGTGGCCACCACGCTCGCCGGTGCCGGCGGGGGCAGCGCGCTGACCACGTTCGGCGCGAACGTCGGCGTGATGACGGTCACGAAAGTCTTCTCCACCGCCGCCTACGTGGTGGCCGCGCTGGGCGCGGTCGTGCTGGCGTTCTCGCCGAAGTTCACCGCGCTGATCAACACCGTGCCGGCCGGCGTGGTCGGCGGGGCGAGCCTGGTCCTGTTCGGCACGGTCGCGATGATCGGCGTGCGCACCTGGCTGGAGAACGACGTCGACCTGACCGACCCGATCAACCTGCTGATCGGCGGCGCCGCGGTGGCCGCCGCGGTCAGCAACGTGACGGTCACCTTCGGCTCGCTGCAGTTCACCGGCATCGTCTGGGGTTCGCTGCTGATCGTGCTGGGTCACCCGTTGCTGCGCAGGCTGCGGGCCACGGGCGACTGAGTCGCGGCCCGCGTTCAGCTGGCAACGGTCACTTCTTGGTTCGGCTCACCGGGTCTGGTCAACTGGGTGCCGGGCTGCCCACGTCCCGCCGATTCCGTTGAAGGAGGGGCACTGTGTCGCGAATCCGCCCGGTGATCACCGCGGTGTGCGCCGCGCTGCTGGCCGTCGGCACGGTCACCCTGTCGAGCGCGCCGGCCGGTGCGGACACGCCGACCGTCGAACTCAACTCGCAGAACCCGGTGACCGCCGAACCGCCGGTGTCCCGACCGAGAACGCACTCCTGCACCGAGACGCTCGCCAACGCGTTCCCCTCGAACACCGCCGACGGCACCCCGCAGAACTTCACCGGCACGCTCGCGCCGCCGTCGGCGTGTCCCGGCCCGTGGGCCAAGGTCGTGCTCGACTGGACGACGAGCGTGCAGGGCCGCCAGTACGACCGCTCCGGTTCGCTGAACATCGGCACCACCCAGATCTACTTCGGCACAACCTATGAGCCGGACCCGGACGGGATCACGTACCACTTCGCGAAGGACCTGACCGAGTACAGCGCGCTGCTGCACGGCAGCCGGTCGTTCAACGGTGGGATCGGCAACTACACCAGCAGCATCTACACCGGCGTCTACACCCAAACGGTCACGCTGACCTACTACCAGGCCGACCGCGCCAACCCCGCGCCGAGCGAGCCGGACGCGGTGGTCGGCATCGGGTCACAGGACGCGTCGCCCGGCACACCGACGGTGCACTTCGCCGCGGCCGGCCTGCCGCGCAACATCACCCGCGCCTACCTTGAGGTCTACATCAAGGGCAACGGCTGCGACGAGCAGTGGTTCACCGACGTGCCCAACGACGTTTCGGCGTTGTACCCCGCGGCCGGCCTGTGCGCGAACGGCCCGTACCGGGAGGTCGACGCGGCCATCGACGGCCGACCGGCCGGAGTCACCCAGTACTTCCCCTACATCTACACCGGCGGCATCGTGCCGACGCTGTGGCGACCGATCCCGGCGGTGGGCACCTTCGACATGAGCCCGGAGATCCTGGACGTGACCCCGTTCGTCGGCGACCTGGTTGACGGCGCCGGTCACGACGTGACGCTGTCCGTGGCGAACCTCGGCGACGTGTGGAACCTGAGCGCGAACCTGTTGCTGTACACCGACAAGCACGCGGCCGTGACCTCCGGCGCGGTGCTCACCGACAGTATCGCCCCGACCGCGACGACCAGGACGACCGAGCAGTCCGGTTCGGCCGGCGCGGTCACCGCGACGGTGACGGCGAACCGCGCCTGGACGGTGAGCGGCTACGTGAACACCTCGGCCGGGCGGGTGACCACGTCGGTGAGCCAGGAGTCGAGCTACCGCAACGCCGACACGGTCAGTGCCGGTGGTTTCAGCCAGCATGTGGTGCAGGCCGACAGCGGTTGGAACCGGTCGGTCAGCCGGGGCGCGGGCGCGGCCCGGCTGAGTACGCACGACTGGTCGTACCCGATCACCGTGGACGAGAACGCCCAGGTGACCGACGACAACAACTTCACCCTGTCCGGCAGCGTCGACATGACCCGCAGGCTGACCGACACGCTCACCGACACAACCGGCACGCACGTCCTGGACAACTCGACCGACGAGGTCTCCACGACGGCCAACGACCAGCGCGCGGCCGGCGTCACCGTCGCGGCGGACGGCGCGGGCTGGCAGCACTATGTCGGTACCGATGACGCCGGTGGCTGGTACGACCACTACCTGGCCGGCGCGCACGGCTACCTCACCGCCGACCGACTGCGCGTCTTGCCACACTGACCGGGCCACCCGCGCCGAGTTGGACAGGTCATTCCGGCTGCCCCGGCCAGGTCCGGCCAGGCTGCCCGCGCCGAGCGGCAGCAATCGGCGTCAGCCGGCGATACCGGCCAACTCGGCCAGATCGTCCGCGCCGAGGGCCAGTCCGGCGCCGGCGACGTTGTCCTGCAGGTGGGCAACGGACGAGGTGCCCGGGATCAGCAGGATGTTCGGCGAGCGGTGCAGCAGCCACGCCAGGGCCACCGCCATCGGCGTCGCACCCAACCGGGCCGCGACGGTGGCCAGCGTTTCGGACTGCAGCGGGGAGAAACCGCCGAGTGGGAAGTAGGGCACGTAGGCGATGCCCTGGGCGGCGAGCGAGTCGATGAGGTCGTCGTCGACCCGGTGGGCGAGGTTGTAGAAGTTCTGCACGCACACCACCGGGGCGATCGACTGTGCCTCGGCGACCTGCTCGGCGTTGACCGTGCTCAGCCCGAGATGCCTGATCAGCCCCTCCTCGCGCAGCTGCGCGAGCACACCGAACTGTTCGGCGATCGAGCCGGGTACCGGGCTGTCGAACCCGCCCACCCGCAGGTTCACCACGTCGAGGGCGTCGAGGCCCAGGTTTGTCAGGTTGTCGTGCACGGCCTGGCGAAGCTGCTCGGGTGCGAGCGCCGGCAGCCAGTTGGCCTCGTCGTCGCGCAGTGAGCCGACCTTGGTCACGATGTGCAACTCGTCCGGGTAGGGGTGCAGGGCTTCCCGGATGATCTGGTTGGTGACGTGCGGGCCGTAGAAGTCGCTGGTGTCGATGTGCGTGATGCCCAGCCGCACGACCTCACGCAGCACCGCCACAGCGGTGTCCCGGTCGGCGGGCGGCCCGAACACCTGCGGGCCGGCCAGTTGCATCGCGCCGTAGCCGGTTCGGGTGACCGTGAGTTCGTCGGCCAGGGTGAACGATCCGCCGGGAAGGTTGGTCGATGTCATGAGCGCCCATTCTTGTTGTTGATGATGCTCGCCACGATCCACGCCGAACCGGGGGACAACTAGTACCCCGACGATCCTGGGAGTGACAGGACCAGGACGCCGACAGAGTCACACCGCCGGCCCGACCGTACCGTGTGGACATCACCACCGTCGGTCACGAACGCGCGGCCCGACCGATCTGCCGGACGAGGCCCGGACCGGCGTAGATGAAACCGGTGTACAGCTGGACGAGGGCGGCCCCGGCGTCCAGCAGCCGCAGAGCATCCTGCGCGGTGCCGATGCCACCGACCCCGACGACCGGCAGGTCTCCACTGGTTTCCTTGTGCACAAAGGAAACCACTTCGTGGGCGCGCGCGGTCAGCGGACTTCCGGACAGACCACCGGACTCGTCCCCGGTCGCCGCGTCCGCCGGAGCCAGACCGGTCCGGGCCAGTGTGGTGTTGGTGGCGATCACCCCCGCCACCCCGCGGGCAACGCAGACGTCCAGCACCTCGGCGATGGCCTGCTCGGTCAGGTCGGGAGCGATTTTGACCAGAATCGGCTTTGCCGCACCGGAACCGGCCAACTCCACCGAGACGGACCGCAGTTCGGTGACCAACTCGTCCAGCAGCGCGCGATCCTGGAGCCCACGCAGTCCGGGCGTGTTCGGCGAGCTGACGTTCACCGCGAAGTAGTCGCCGTACGGGTGAAGCGCCCGCAGCGAGTCGCGGTAGTCCTCGACCGCGTCGGCCACCGGTGTGATCTTGGACTTGCCGATACTGATGCCCAACGGCACCGGCGACCGGCCGAGCGCGCGAAGCCGGGCGGCGAGTGCTTCGGCGCCGGCGTTGTTGAAGCCCATCCGGTTGATCAGCGCGTGGCTCGCCGGCAGCCGGTAGAGCCGGGGCCGGGGGTTGCCCGGCTGCGGATGCCAGGTGACCGTGCCGACCTCGATGTGGCCGAAGCCGAGCGCGGCCCACCCTCGAACCGCCACGCCGTTCTTGTCCATGCCGGCGGCCAGGCCCACCGGGTTCGCGAAGCGCAGGCCGAACGCCGTGCGCGGCGCGGACACCGGTGGGTACAGCAGCCGCAGCGGTGCCAGCGCGGCAGGCACCGTGCTCAACCGCGCCAGCGTGGAGACGGTGCGCTCATGCACCACCTCGGGGTCGCCGGAGCCCACCCGGAACAGCACCGGACGAACTACTCGGGTGTAGAACACGGCAGCAGTTATCAGTTCGCGGCGTCAGTTCCCGGACGCGGTCGGACCCGCCGACTGGATGACCTCGAACTCCAGCAGACTGGAGCCGCTGGCCACCGGGTTCGCCCGCTGCCCGCCGTGCGCCTCCTTGGCCGGCCCGTCGGCCCACGCCTGGAAGGCCTCCTCGGACTCCCATCGGGTGTACACGAAGTAGCGGTTGTCGCCGGAGACCGGACGCAGCAGCTCGAAGCTGAGGAACCCCGGTTGCCCGTCGACGGCGTGCAGCCTGTTGGCGAACCGCTTCTCCAGCTCAGGACCGGCACCCTCGGGCACCTCAATTGCGTTGATCTTCACGACGGCCATGAGGGCAAGTCTAGGTCGTTGAGGGCCGTCCCGCGGTCGAGGGGCCAGGGGCTGTGGACAACTTCGGAAGGGCGTCGGCGCAGCGTCAGGAGTCGGTGCGACGTCGGGAGAGGTCGCTTCGCTCCTGGGCCTTGCTCGTCGCCGTCGTGACAGGCCCGGCCCTAACCCGAGCCCGGAAACGGCCCCGACTGGCAGTGGGGACAGAACCAGGTCCCCCGTTCCCGGGTCTCCGAACCCTGCATCTCCACCCGAACCGCCGTGCCACAGCGCAGGCAGGGCCGCCCGGTCCGCTGGTAGACGAACTGCTGCCGCCTCCGCCCCAACTCCCCGGTCGTACTCTGCTCCACCCGCCAAGCATTGCGCAGCAACAGTTCCCGGCACAGAGCCACCACCGAACCGGCCTCCACGGAGGACACCGGAGCCCACGGCGAAACCCCCAACAGGAAACAGACCTCGGACTTGTAGAGATTGCCGACCCCAGCCATCACCCGCTGATCGAGCAGGGCCTCCCCGATCGCCTGATCTCCCCGCGAGGCCAGCCGAAGAGCAGCCTCGGCGGCGTCCCCGGGCCCCCAGTCCGGACCGAGCAGATCCGGCCCGAGATGCCCCACCAACTCGGCCTCGGCCGAAGTGGCCAACAGGGCCAGATCATGCAGCCGGAAGCCCACCGCGACCCGCTCGGCCGTGGTCAGCACGGCCCGCACGTCATGGCCGGCCCCACGCCACCGCTCACCCGGCCGATAGAGGTGCCAACTCCCGTCCATCCGAAAATGGCTGTGCAGGCTGCGCCCGTCGTCGAACCGAACAAACAGGTGCTTACCGACCGACCGCACCCCGTCGACCGTCAGCCCGGATAGATCCACAGTGGACAGACTAGGATGTCGGATCTCACCGCGCACCAGCAATTCGCCGGACAGCGCGTCGGCCAACCGCCGCCCGGCGAGGAAGACGGTGTCACCCTCAGGCATCGCGAGTCAACCCGCCTGGATCACGGCATCCGGGTCGACCGGCAGCAGGCTGGCAAGCACATCAGTCGGCAGCTTCCTCGGCATCGGCCTGCTGCCGAGCGTGGCGCCGCCCGGCGCGCATCATCCGGGCCAGCAGCAGGTTGAACGCGAGCGACACCTCGCGGGCGCCGGGCGTGTTCCACTGGTGGATCGGCATGCACGCGCCCTGCGCCTGCTGCACGGCCAACCGGTCGGGCAGCGAGACCGGCATCACCAGCGGGCCGAACAGGTCACGCAACTCGTCGATGCGGAACTGGTGCTCGTGTGACCGCGGTCGCACCCGGTTGACCACCACGCCCAGCGGTTGCAGGTTCGGGTTGTGCAGTTCGCGCTCGTTCTGCACCGCCTCGAACGCCCGCTGCACGCCGGACACCGCGAACATCGTCGGCTCGGTGACCAGCAGCGCCCGGTCCGAGGCGACCAGCGCCGAGCGGGTCAGCTGGCCCAGCGAGGGCGGGCAGTCCAGCAGGATCAGCTCGTAGGGCGGCTCGCCCTCGGCGACCAGCTGGTTCACCTGCTCCAGCGCCTTGCCCAGCTTCTGCAGCTTCTGGGTACCCGGCTCGGGATGGTTGAGCGCCTCGACGTCCTCGGAGCCGACGAGCACCTGGACGCCCTCGCCCCACGGGCTGTTCGCCACGGAGGCGCGCAGCGTGGCCAGGTTCGGCCGGGCCATGACGTCGACGAGGGTCGACTCGGTCTCCTCCGGGTCCAGCGTCGCGGTGGCGTTGCACTGCGGGTCGAGATCGACGACCAGCGTGCGCACGCCCCGACGGAGGGCTGCCGAAGCCAGCCCGAGGACCACCGTCGTCTTCCCGACGCCACCCTTGAGGCTCAGCACCGCGACTGTATGCACGACCGGAAGCCTAGAGCTTCCCGCGACCCAGGCCGAGTAGCACGTCGCTGTCCGTTTCGGTCAGTTGCCGACCGGCACGTCGATGATCGGCTCCGTCAGTGGGGCCGGGGTGGGTCTGATCAGCAACATCAGGCCCGCGCCGGTCATTCCGACGATGATCACCAGCAGCAGAATCCGATAGTCGACCACGCTGATCAGACTCGCCCCCAGCGCGATGGACAGTGTCTGCGGCACGCTCAGCATCATGTTGCCGGTCGCGCCCACCCGGCCCTGTAGCCGTGGCGGCGTGTAGCGCTGGAGCGCGGTGTTCCAGCCGACGATGAACCACGGCACGCCGAGGCCGATCACCGCGGAGCCGACCAGCACGACCGCCACCGACGAACTGATCATCCCGATGAACCCGGCGGCGACCACCGCCAGCGACACCCCGACCGTGCGGGACTCGCCGAGCGGGCGCATCAGCCGGGTCACGGTCAGCCCGCCGATCAGCGAGCCGCCGCCCTGCACCGCGGTGACCACGCCGTAGAACGACGCCGGCCGGTGCAGGCCCTCATCGACCACGGCGAAGCCGACCGTCTCGGCCAGCCCGAGCACGGCGAACGCGGCGGCCGCGAACACGCTGAGCTGGAGCAGCATCGGCACCGAGCGCAGGTGCCGGAAGCCGGCCAGCAGTTCGGTCATGAACCGCTCGCCGGTGGCTACCGCGCGTTGGGACTCGGTCACCCGCACAGTGGCCAGCGCGAGCGCCGCCAGGCTGAGCACGACCACGTCGAACAGGGCGAAACCGCCGCCGCCGAGCCACGCGTAGAGGCCGGCGCCGACCAGTGGGGAGATGAGTTGCAGGCCCTGGGAGAGGGTCTGCACGGCCGCGTTGGCCTGGGCCAGTTGGTGGGCCGGCAGCATGTCCTTGAGCAGCGCGTTGCGGCTGGCGCCGGAGATGTCCATGGCCAGGCCGGTGGCGGCGGCGACCAGGTAGATCAGCCAGAGCTGACTGCGGGAGTGCACCGCGAGCAGGGACAGCACGGCCAGCGCGAGGCCGGCGTTGGTGAGCACGATCAACGGCTTGCGCCGCACCCGGTCGACCAGTTGGCCGCCCAGCGGCGCGAACAGGGTGGGAATGCCCAACGCCAGGAACACCGTGCCGGCCAGGGCGTTGCTGCCGGTCAGTGCCTTCGCCCAGATGCCCAGCGCGAGATAGAGCGCGGTGATGCCGAAGCTGGCCAGCGTCTGGCCGGCGAGTAATCGGCGGAACCGGGCGTCGCGCAGCGGGCCGGTGGCCCTCACGCCGGCTCGCCCTCGCCCTCGCCGTCTGCCTCCGGGTCCGGCTCGGCGGTCGCCGGCCGGTCCGGGGCGACCGTCATGGCCAGCATCATGCGCACCGGCCGGGTGTCGGCCGGGCGTGTGTCCGGCTGGTCCCGCCGGCTGCGGTAGCGCTGGAGGATCTCGTAGATCTCGTCCCGCATCGCGATGGCTTCCTCGGCGGTGACGAAGGTCGTCGTGGTGTTGGTGCCGATCGCGTCGTGCCAGACCTTCGGTTCCCGGTCGTAGGAGCGCATCCGCTGTTTCATCAGCCTGAACTCGTGGTCGAGAAAGGTGTCGATGGCGGCCTCGGCGGCCAGCTTGCCCTCCAGGTCCAGCCCGTCGGTGGAGATCGTCTGGCCCGCCATGAGCAGCCGCCAGGGCTTCTCCCGGCCCTGGCCGCCCGGCGCGTGTTCGATGAAGTCGTACTTGGCCAGCAGGTTGAGGTGGTAGGAACAGCTGGCCACGCTCTCGCTCAGCATCTCGGCGCACCGGGTCGCGGTGGCGGTGCCTTCCTCCAGCAGCAGATTCATCAAGGACAGCCGCAGGGGGTGGGAGAGCGCGCGCAAACGTTTGGGATCACTGATCCGGTCTGCTTCATACCGTTCCTTCACGATCGCACGATACCTTTAGCAAGGTTTGTTGCACAAGGTTCCTTGAGATAAGGGCTCCGGGGGCTCGCCCTAGACTGCCCGCCATGCGATCGGACGCCGTGCAGCGCGTGCTCGAAGCCGAGGTGACGGCCGCACGGGACCGCCGTGCCGGGCAGCCGCCCCGGGTGCTCGACGTGGGCGGCGGCAGCGGTGGGTTCGCCGTGCCGCTGGCCGCGGCCGGCTGCCTGGTCACCGTGATCGACCCCAGTCCCAACGCGCTGGCCACGCTCGCCCGCCGGGCCGAGGACGCCGGGGTCGGCGAGCGGATCAGTGCGGTCCAGGGTGACGCGGACGCGCTGGAGGGCGTGTTCGCCGCAGGCTCGGCCGAGCTGGTGCTCGCGCACGGCCTGCTGGAGGTCGTCGACGACGTCCCGGCGACGGTCGGCGCGTTGACCGCCGCGCTGGCTCCCGGCGGCGCGCTGTCGGTACTGGTGGCCAACCGCTACGGCGCCGTGCTGCACCGGGCGCTGGCCGGCAAGCTGGTGGACGCCCGCAGGCTGCTCGACGACGAGCCGGTCGAGGGCGAACAGGTGCGCCGGTGGTTCGACGTGCCGATGCTCACCGACGCGCTGACGTCCGCCGGCCTGTCCATCGAGGTGTTGCAGGGCCACGGAGTGGTCGCCGACGTGCTGCCCGGGGCCGTGCTGGACGCCAGCCAGGGCGCCGCCGACGCGCTGGTCGAACTCGAACTCGCCGCCGCCAGCCGGCCGCAGCTGCGGGACGTGGCCGCCCGGCTGCACGCGCTGGCCCGGAACACCCGCTGACCACACCGAACGGTCCGCTCCCGACCGCGCGCGGTTGTCGGTGCGGCTGGTTACACTCGCGCCTGTCGAACAGCTGTTCGGGGTGCGAGGGGTAGTAGATGGGGCGCAGCGGTGACCTGCCCCGCGGGACGGAGCGGTTCCGCGCCGGTGACGACGGCTGGCCGGACGACACCGGCTGCGGTCTGCTGCACGTGGACATGGACGCGTTCTTCGCGTCGGTCGAGCTGCGCACCCGTCCGGAGCTTCGGGACCGGCCGGTGGTGGTGGCCGGCGGCGGCAACCGGAGCGTGGTGCTGTCGGCCAACTATCCGGCCCGCAAGTTCGGTGTGCGCTCGGCCATGCCGGCCGCCCGGGCCCGCAGGCTGTGCCCGCACGCGGTCTTCCTGCCGCCCACCCGGGGCGCGTACTCGGAGGTGTCCCGGGGCGTGATGGCGATCTTCCGGGAGGTCACCCCGCTGGTCGAGCCGCTCAGCCTGGACGAGGCGTTCCTGGACGTGTCCGGTGCGCTGCGCAGGCTGCGGGTCACCTCCGGCGAGATCGGCCAGCAGATCCGCGCCCGGGTGCTCGCCGAGCACGGCATCAACTGCTCGGTGGGGGTGGCCGCGACGAAGTTCGTGGCCAAGCTCGCCTCCGGCATGGCCAAGCCGGACGGGATGCTCGTGGTGCCCGCGGACCAGACGCTGGCCTTCCTGCACCCGCTGCCGGTATCCGCGCTGTGGGGAGTGGGCGCACGGACCGCGGAGTCCTTGCAACGGGCCGGCCTGCTCACCGTGGCCGACGTGGCCGCGGTCTCGCCGACCCGGCTGCGCAAGGTGATCGGCGTCGCCTCGGCCGACCATCTCTACGCGTTGGCCAACGGCAACGACGACCGCGCGGTGCAGCCCGAGTCGGTGGACAAGTCGATCGGCGCCGAGGAGACCTTCGAGATCGACCAGCACGATCGGGAGGTGATCAAGCGCGAGTTGCTCCGGCTGGCCGAACGCACCGCCGTCACCCTGCGCGGCCGGGGGCTGCGCGGCCGGACGGTCTCGATCAAGGTGCGGTTCACCGACTTCACCACGATCAGCAGGTCGCGCACGCTGCCGGTGGCCACCGACGTGACCAGGGACATCTATGCGATGGCCTGTCAACTGCTCGACACGCAGACCCCACCGGGTGCGATCCGGCTGATCGGCGTCCGGATGGAGCAACTCGACGACGGCACGACCAACGGCGAACAACTTTTCCTCGGCACTCCCGAGCACGGCTGGCGGGAGGCTGATCAGGCCGCGGACCAGGTGCGGGCCCGGTTCGGCGGGGCGGCGGTCGGGCCGGCTTCGCTGCTCGGGCCGCGGCCGCAACGCCCGGCTTCACTGCGCGAGCGAGAGTAGAATCGAGGATGGAGCCGGCCGGCTGTGCTCGACTTCGGCCAAAGGTCCAAAGTGGACAATTCGGTCCGGCGAAGCATGCCGGTGAATCGATACGCCGGTAAACGCGGTGAACCGGACTAGACGCCGGGCTGCTGGAACAACACGGAAGGAACTGCCGGAGCCGCCGAAACCCGGTGATTCTGCTGAGCCGCCGGCATTTCGAAGTTCATTTCCTCGCCGTTGTCCCGTTCTGTCGAGGCGGTTGCCGGCACGCTCTGCTGCGTATGCTGGACAACGTTTGCCGCGACTTCCTGGTCGAGGGCCTGACGGGCCTCATTGATCCACATCAGCCACATGACCTCGTCCCGGGAGCCGAGCAGGTCGGCCCGCAACGCGGACAGCGCGCCCCTGACCTTGGCCGCGAGCAGCGGATTCTCCCGCACGGCGGCCCAGGTGCGCTTGGCGGCCGGGTCATGCTGCTTGACCACCAGCCGAACCGTCTCGACCAATTCGTCCCGCGGCAGGGTGATCCAGTGGTCCACGATGTCACGTTTGACAGACACGGGTGAGTCATCCTCCCCAACACGGTTTTCGATGACGGTTGGATGTCCTGACCGCAACCGAATATTAGCATGTCGACTTGTCGGAACAGCGCGACACAACGAATGGGGACAGGCTATTCGGTCGACCCATTAGTCCGCCGCCGGACACGCTGTGACGCTGCCCACGGACCGTGCACGTTTGGGTACCAAAACGTACCGTCCAGTTCGGATTGGCCTGTCGGTGGTGTGGCAGGTAACGGAAGTTACACTGGTTCCTGCTGGTGAGCAGGGGTTTACGGGCCGGACGGGCGAGGTGAAACAGTGGCTGAGTCCGTGAAGTCGGCCGAGCGGGCGCTCCTCGTGCTGGAGCTGCTCACCGAGCAGGTCGACGGGCTCACCTTCACCGAGATCTGTGAAGCGCTCAACCTGCCCAAGAGCAGTGCACACGCCCTGCTCGCGACGATGTGCGCCCGGGGCTTCCTCGGCGTGACCGCCGACGACCGCCGCTACGTGCTCGGTGTGCGCACCTGGGAGATCGGCCAGGCCTACCGGGCCGGCAACACGCTGGAACGCTCGCACGGGCCGTTCCTGCGGGCCGTGCGCAACGAACTGAACGAGTCGGTGCAACTTGCGGTACTGGACGGTCTGGACAACGTCTACGTCGCCAGCGAGGAGGCCCAGCAGCAGGTCGTGCTGAACGCGGGCATCGGGATCGGCTTGCGCCGGCCGGCCTACGCGACCGCGGTCGGCAAGGTGCTGCTGTCCGGTTTGGACGACTCGGAGGTGCGTCACCGGTTCGCCGGCCTGCGACTGCGGTCCTACACCCAGGGCGCGGTGACCGACCTGGGCCACCTGCTGGTCGAACTCGCCGAGGTCAGGCAGCGCGGCCATGCGGTGGACAACGGTGAGTTCACCACCGGTGTGTTCTGTGTGGCGGTACCGGTTCGTGACCACACGGGTGCGGTGTGTGCCGGGATGAGCGTGTCGGTGCCCGCTTTCCGGGTCACGCCGGAAGTACGCAAGCAGGCCAGGGCGGTGGTCGGTGCCCAGGCGGACGCACTGTCCGCCCACCTGGGCTACCGAACCTCCTGACCCTGGCCTGCCGTTCATGGTTATTGCTTATTTTGTGCCGTCGGCTGATTTCCCGACCGCCGGTCGGGAACGTCAGTCGGGGGCGACACCCTGCGTGGCCGGGTCCGGGTGCTCGGCCCGCCAGTTCTGGTCGGACTGCTGCCAGGCGGCATCCGCGCTGCTCTGGATGTCGGTGAGCTGCTTGTCCACGTTGACGATGCCCTTGTCGACCCAGCCGACGAAGTTCTTGCTGCTCTTCGCATCGGCCAGGCCCTTGATCAGCCCGTACTGATCGGGGAAGTTCTTCTTGACGTAGTTGTCCACGAACTTCGCCTTGGCGTTGGCGTCGCTGAAGTTCGACTTCAGCCAGTCCTCGTGCTTCTTCATGAACGAGATGTTCTGGCTCTCCAGCGCCGAAGTCGGCTTCGGCTTCGCTCCCGCGTCACCGGCGTTGTTCCCGGCGTTGTCACCGGAATGATCACCGTTGTTTCCGGTGTGATCACCGTCGCCGCCGGTGTGGTCACCCGCGTTGTCACCCGCGTTGTCACCCGCGTTGTCGCCGGGGTGGTCCCCGGTGGTGCCGGTGCCGTCGTCGGTCCCGTGGTCGCCGGTGCTGCTGGTGTCGGTGGTGTCGCCGTTGTTGGGCTGCGGGGTGGCCGTGTCGTCCCCGGTGTTGCTGTTCGCGGGGGCGTCGTCGCCGGTGTTCGTGTTGGTGGGAGCGTCGTCGCCACCGGTGTTGGTCGGCGCGGGGGCGTCGTCGCCGGTGTTCGTCGTCGTGGTGGGGGCGTCGTCGCCGGCGGTGGTGTGCGGGTTGGCGGCCGGGCCGTTGAAGTGGTTGTCCGCGGCCAGCCAGTCCGCGTACGGGTCGTCCTCGCCCGCGTTGTTTCCGGTACTGGCCGTGTTTCCGGTGCCGTCCTCGCCGGTGTTGGTCGGCGCCGTCTCGCCGTCGTTCGGCGTGCTGGACGGTGTGTCGTCGCCCGCGGTGTTGGTCGGCGTGCTGGTGTCCTCGGGCGTGCTGCTCGGTGCCGTTTCGCCTTCGTCGGGCAGGGGTGTGGCGGATTCGTCGCCGGTGTTGGTCGGCGCGGGCGCGTCGTCCCCGGTGTTGCTCGGTGCGCTCTGGCCCTCGTTCGGCGCGGGCGTCGGCGTGTCGTCCGTCGCGCTGGAGGGAGTGGTGTCCTCGCCGGTGCTGCTGGGCGCGCTCTGGCCCTCGTTGGTGGGCGGAGCCGGGGTCGAGTCGTCGCCACTGCCGCTGGGGGTGGTGTCCTCACCGGTGTTGGTCGGGGCGCTCTGGCCCTCGCTGTCGGGGTTGGTGCTCGTGTCGTTCGGGGCGCTGCTGGGGGTGGTGTCCTCGCCGGTGCTGGTCGGCGCGCTCTGGCCCTCGCTGTTCGGGTTCGTCGTCGGCGCGTCGTCACCGGCGCCGTGCGTGGCGCTGGTGGTCGTGGTGCCGGCATCGTGCCCGGCGGCGGTCGCGGTGTCCTCGGCCTTGGTCATCCCGGACAGTTCCTTCAGCCGGCCGGCCACCCGAGCGCCGAACGCGCTGACCTTGGCCAGCTTTGCGCCCATGTCGGCGACCTCGACGGTGCCCTCGACGACACACTTGGTCACGCCGATCGGGATCGATGCGCCGAACGTGATGATCGCGGTGGCCAGCGCGATCAACATGGTCGCGATCATGTCGCCGAGCACCGTGGTGATGGTGTCGCGGAGCAGGCCGCGAACGGCCGCCACCAGCGCCATCGTCGTTTCCATCACGTAGCCCGCGGTGTCCACCGCGTGGCCCGCGTCGTCGATGTGCCCCTGGTGGGCGGTCATCTGCGAGCTGAAGTTGTCGTACGCGGTGCCCTGCCACGAGGTGATGTCGGACTTCAGCGAGCTGCCCATGTCGCTGGCCGCGTTGCGCAGGTCCTCGCCGATGCTGTGCAGCGAATCGGCCAGCGCCTTGATGTCGTCGGGGTTGCCGGCCACCTGGTCGAGCGGCCACTGCAGGAACTTGACGTGCTCGATCAGCCAGCCGAGGCCGGCGGCGATGAGCTTGCCGAACGGGTCCATCACCAACGCGACGGTGTCCAGCACCGCGCTGACCCCGGTGACACCGACCTCCACGGCGACCGCGGCCTTGTCGCCGCCGTGGGCGGTCTTCAGTTCCTCGATGGAACTGGCGAAGCTGTGCCAACTGTCGATGGCGCCGGCACCGGTCGTCTCGTTCGAGGTGGTGATCGGTTCGAGTTGGCTCATGACGTGGTGTCCCCATCGATGGCGGTGAAGCTGGCGGCGTTGCTGGTCTCGGTGTTCGAGTACTCGGACGCCGTCTGGGTGGTCGTCTGGGCCGCGCCGGTGATCTCCTGCGAAAGATTGCCCAGATTGCTTTCGACCTCGTCCATCGCGATTCGCGCCGGGGCCGAAAGAATCTGTGCCAACAGAATGCCGAACGCGTTGTTGTCGAAGCCGTTCGCCGATTTCACGCCATTGCTGGCGGTCGTGACCGCGGTTTCGGTGGTGCCGGTCAGATAACTGGCGAAGGTCGTCAGTTCCTGTGGATCGACCTGGTAGCCATCAGCTCCAGCCATCGAAGTCATTCCTCCCAATCACCAGGGGTTGGTGAAGTCGTCGCCCTCTTCGTCGTGCTGCGGTCGACTCGGCCCGCGGAGCGGCCCATGTGGGTCCGGCCGGCGCTGCGGCTCAGGCTCGGCCGCCGGGGGAGCCGGCGGCTGTGGTGCCTGGGGTTGCTGCGGGCGGAGGAACTGCGGTGGCTGCTGCGGTCGAGGTGGAACGGGGCGCGGGGGCGGCGGCTGGTCGGGTGCCTGCTGCTGGGCGGGCGGCCACTCGCTCTCGGCCTGCGGCTGTTCCTCCTCCGCCTCGGCCGGGTCGGCCGGCAGGAACTCGGTGAGTACGTCCATGGCTGCCGAGTTCTCGCCGACCATCTCGCCGAACGCGGCCACCACCTTGGCACTGACCTGACGTTGCGCCTTGCCGATCAGTTCCATCACGGTGGCGGAAAGTTGCTGAGGCGAACGCTGGTAGGCGCGTTCGCCGAAGGTCAGGTTCACCAGGGCTCCACCCGGCCCGACGGTCACCGTCGCCGCGCCGTCCGGCGCCGAGACCGTCGCGTTCGCCGTCCTGATCTGCTGCTGCACCAACTCGGCCTTGGCCTTGAGCTGGCTCATTTCTTCGGTGAAACTGGCGATCAGGTCATCGGTGTTCGGATTTGTCATGAACGTCTCCGGAATACGCCGTTCGGCCCAGCGGAAATTTGAGCACGATATAGTCGGGAGTGAATCATCAATGACTTAAAGAATACTATCTTCCGGGTGTCCATGAGTTGAACATCAGACGGCATCGACCGGTTCACGATCGGAAATAACGGGGGAATTCCCTCGGCTGGGAGGGTTGCGTGATGCCCTCCCCATAGAGTAACGAGACGGCCACCGCGGCGCCCGCGCGGGGCAGCCGGGTGACCGTCTCGGTCGGCGGGTCAGTGCGGGTCGGTCACGCCTGGCCGAGTTGCTGGCGCTGGCGGCCCAATCCGTCGATTTCCAGTTCCATCACGTCGCCGGCCTTCAGATAGGGGAATCGGCCGGACATGGCAACGCCCTCCGGAGTACCGGTGTTCAGCACGTCGCCCGGTTCCAGCACGAGATACTGGCTCAGGTCGTGGATCAGCCGGGCAACCCCGAAGATCATGTCCTTGGTGTTGGAATTCTGCCGCGGCTCACCATTGACCCAGGAACGCAGGCCGACCGACTGCGGGTCGGCCAGTTCGTCGGCCGGCAGCAGCCACGGGCCCAGCGGGTTGAAGGTCTCGGCGCATTTCCCCTTCGACCACTGGCCACCGGAGAGATCCTTCTGCAACTCGCGCTCGGACACGTCATTGCCGATGGTGTAGCCGGCGACGTGGGCGAGCGCGTCGTCGGGTGAGTCGAGGTAGCGGGCCCGCCGGCCGATCACCACGGTCAGCTCCACCTCCCAGTCGGTCTGGGTCGAGCCGCGCGGAATCAGTACCTCGTCGTCCGGGCCGACAATCGTGTTCGGGTGCTTGAAGAAGATGATGGGCCGCGCGGGCGGGGCCGACCCCGACTCGGCCGCGTGGGCGGCGTAGTTCTGTCCAATGCAGACGACCGCCATCGGCCGGGCGACCGGGGCGCCGATCCGCTGACCACTGATATCGAGTACCGGCAGGCCGCCGCGGTCGAGTTCCGCACGCGCCCTGGCCAATCCGTCGGCGGCCAGGAACGCGCCGTCCACGTCGTCGGTCAGCGGGGTGAGGTCGTGCGCGAGACCGTCGTCGTCCAGTCCCACGGGACGTTCCTGGCCGAAAGCGCCAATTCGCATGATCCGCACGAGCGTCCACTCCCTTTGTCGCCGGCCAGGTCGGCGTGGCCGGCAGCGTGGTCGGTTGGTCAGTTGCCGACCCCTACTGTTACATCCAACAACAACCGGGGCCGCTCCCGGGAGTGGCCGAGCCAGTTCACATATCAATAGTGGAGTTCGTATATGTGAAATCCGCGGTTCACGGCCTTGCGGATCGTTGCCACGAAGCCGAAATCCGAAGGCCGGCCGAAACCACCGGTGTTCTGTCGGGCGCAACATGCACGCATGACGAACCGTTGTCGGTGCCGTACGCGCCGTCGCCACCGGCGGCAGGAACGCGACCGCAACATGTCTGCGCGCTCCACGTTGGAAAGCCGGTCAATACCCCTGGTTTGCATAATGCGCGTGTATCGTTGATTATGTCGCCACGAGCAGGCAAGCCGGGCCGACGCACCTAATCGGTGTCGTGGATGGCGTGGCCGTTTGAGAAAGAGAGAAACCATGGCGCGCAAGGTGCTTGTCCGACTTGTGGACGACCTGGACGGACAGCCCGGCGAGGATGTGTCCACAGTCACCTTTTCTCTCGATAGGGTGACGTACCAGATCGATCTGAGCCAGGCGAACGCCGGCCGTTTGCGGGATGAGTTGGCCGACTTCGTCGCCGCGGGTCGTCGGGTAGGTGGCCGGATCAAGCGCGCCGTCGCCGCTCGCCCGGCCGGTTCCGGCAATCCCTCCGCGGTTCGGGAATGGGCGCGCGAACAGGGTCACGAACTCTCCGACCGCGGTCGTATTCCCGCACATATCGTCGACGCGTTCCACGCCGCGCAGCGCGGTTCGCGCGCCGCCGCCCCGAAGAAGGCCGAGTCGGTGAAGACCGCGGCCGCCGCCCGGCCCGCCCGCGGCGCGCGCACCACCGCGACCGCGAAGACGGCGCCGGCCAAGTCGGCCCCGAAGGCGACGACGAAGAGCGCTCCGAAGACCGCGCCTCGCGGCACCGCCAAGGCCGCGCCGAAGCCGGCCGCCAAAGCAGCCGCGAAGCCGGCCGCACGGGCCGCCGCCAAGGCCGCGCCGAAGACGACGACCAGGAGCACCGCCAAGGCTCCGGCGAAGGCGACCGCGAAGGCTCCGGCCAAGGCCGCGCCGAAGGCCGCCACCGCGAAGACAGCAGCCAGGACGGCTACCGCCAAGACCGCTGCCAAGGCGACCGAGGCTCCGGCCAGGGGTCGGCGGGCGGCAGTTCCGGTGAAGGCCACCCGGCGGTCGGCCAGCAAGGCCAAGGGCTGATGATCCATCCCGTCCTGCGGGATGACGTGTTGGTCGGTCAAGAACACGGAGCGTGACATGCGGTCCGGATCGGCGGCGGATCGGGTCGGATCTGCCGCCACCGGACCCGCTCAGCGGCCAATCAGGGCCCTCTCAGGTAGCCCGTCCGAATGATGATGACCACGTTACGGATCCATCATGGTTCGCCGGCTAGTCGCCGAGTCGTCCGGATCGTATCCTTGTTGTGACGACCCCAGGGCGGGGCGCCCGCCGGGCCCGGTGCAGACCGTGAGCACCCGGTGCCTATTTGAGCTGTGCCGGAGGAGGAGCCATGCCACTCTCCGAGCACGAGCAGCGACTGCTCGATCAGATCGAGCGCGCGCTCTACGCCGAGGACCCGAAATTCGCGTCCAGTGTGCGTGGCGCGCGCCTGCGCCCGTCCAGGCGGCGACGGATTCAGGGGATCGCCCTGTTCGTCCTGGGTATCGCGCTGCTCGTGTGTGGGATGCTCGTGCCATTGAAGGTGTTCGCCATTCCCGTGGTGAGCGTCGTGGGGTTCTTCACGATGTTTCTCGGGGCGGTGCTGACCTGGGTCTCGATGAGGCACGGGGACGCGTCGGCGGAGGCCACGAAGGGCGAGCAGACGAAGGCCCGTAGTGGATTCACCCAACGGATGGAGGAGCGGTTCCGTAAGCGCTTCGAGGGCGAGTAGCTCCCGGGCCACCAACCGACTCCTTCGGCGCCGTCCGTAGTCCCAGGGCGGCGCCAAAGTCGAGCCCGAATCACGCCAGGAGGCTCCGGCCCGCGCCGGAGCGGCCTGGCGTGATTCGGGCCTGGCCACAGGTGGCCAGTGGCCGCCGGTCGGCGCGGCCAGTCTGCCGGTCGCGCCGGGCCGAGCGGTACCAACGGCTGATGACGACTCGGTGACTACTTGGTCGGCGAGCCATCCGACGGCGCGGCCACCCCGACGGCGTGACTACCTGTTCGGCCAGGCCCGCCCCGCCGGCGTGATCACCCCGCCGACGTGACTACTTGGTGCGCCACCACTTTGACGGGCGCAGCACCGAGCGCGGCAGCAGCCGGGCGCGCAGCGCGAGCGGTGCGTTGCGGTCCATGCTGCGTCGGACGTCGTCGAACGCCGCGGTGACCCCGTCAGCCGCTCCGTCCAGACCACTCTCGTCGACGGGAGCGCCGTACCAGGACCGTTCGACCGCACCGACGAGCGTGCGCAGCCCGGCCCGGCCCTCGTCGTCGAGGCCGTGTTCCTTGACGATCTTGTGCGCGGCCACCCGCAGGGTCACCGTGTCGGTGATCTCGGTGCCCCGGTCCCAGGACTCGGCGAGCACTTCGGCCCAGGCCGCGCTCAGCGCCGCCGGACCGCGGGCCACCACCGCCTGGTGCCGCTGGCGCCGGCGGACCTCCCGGATCAGCGTGGGCGCAGCGGCCGCACCGAGCACCACCGCGAGCGCGGCCAGCCACCAGGACACCAGGGCGATCAGGAAGAAGACCGTCGCCGCCCAGCCCAGCACTGCGGCCAGCAACCAACCCTGGTGCCAGCGGCCGATCCGGCCGCCGGCCAGCCGGGCGAGCGGGCCGGGTCGGCGGGCGCCCAGGGTCAGGCCGGTGGCCAGCGCGGAGAGCACCAGCAGCGCGGCCAGCGTCCACCAGTGCCAGCCGGGCACACCACTGCTCTGGCCGCCGGACTGCGCCACCGGCGCGGCGTTCGCCGGCGAGGGCGTCGGGTTGGTGTGCTGATTGGTCGGCGTGCGGCCGTCCGGCTGCTCGACGCTGCCGCCGCTGCCGGTGGAACCGGGCGTGCCGCTGTTGGTGTTGTTGTTGTCCAGATAGGTCGGCGTGTGCGAGCGGCCGTCGCCCAGCGGGGTCGGGTCGAAGGTGATCCAGCCGTAGTCGGCGAAGTAGACCTCGTCCCAGGCGTGTGCGTCCTGCGAGGTGATGATCTGCTTCCCGCCGGAGGTGTAGCCGTCGGTGAAGCCGATCGCCACTCGGACCGGGATGCCGACCTCGCGCAGCATCACCGCCATCGCCGTGGCGTACTGCTCACAGAAGCCGGTCTTGCCGTAGAACAGGAAGTCCACCAGCGGGTCGGCGACGTGCGGGGTCTCGGTGGACGTGCTGTAGGTGAACCCGCTGTTGGGGCCGCGGAAGAAGTTGTAGATCGCGGTCGTCCTGTCGAACTCGGTGCTCGCGCTCGCGGTCAGGTTCTGCGCCAGCGTGGTCACCCGCTTGTCCACGCCGGGCGCCGCGGTGTACTGCGGGCCGATGTTGCCGTAGCCCGCCCCGGACTGTTCGAGGTCGGACGCGCTCGGCTCGGTCAGCGAGACCCGCTCCACGTAGTTGCCGGGCTGTTCGGCGTGCTGGGCGAAGACGATGTCGGTGCCCTGGTCGTAGTGGTAGTCGTCGGAGACGCCCTGCAACTGTTGTGGCACACCGAAAATCGGCAGCCACACGTCTTCCCAGTTCTTCGGCTCGATGTGGATGACGGAGTTGTTGCGGCTGGTCGGCTCCTGCGCGGCGGACAGCGCGCCGTCGGCCGGCACCCCCGCCGGCATCTGCTGGTTGGGCACGAATCCGACGCCGGGCTCGTAGGTGCTCAGGGTGAGCGCCTGGAGGTACGGCCCGCCGCTGCTCAGGCCGGTCACGTCGAACAGTTCGGTGTTCGCCTTGTTCTGCAAGAGGCCGGACAGCTTGGTGAACGGGTTGATGCCGAGGTTGCCGTTGCCGCCGGTGCCGTTGCCGTCCACGCCGGGCAGCCGGCCGACCGTGCCGACCAGGGTGAACGTGCCACCGACGAACAGCGCGACGATCGCGGCCACCGCGGTGATGGCGACCGCGGCCGGCGCGGCACCGGTGGACGCGGCGGCCGGCAGGCCCAACTTGCCCCGCCAGGCCTGGTGCCGGGCGACCCCGTCGATGCCGAGCATCAGGGTGAACGCGGCCGCGCCGAGCACGAAGCTCCACCAGGGCAGCATGCCGTCGTCCAGGGACGCGGGCACGGCGTAGACACACAGCAGGATCAGCCCGGCGGTGGCCGGCACCCGCGCGGTCACCGCGAGGTTGTCCACGGCGACCGCCACCAGCCCGATGGACACCACGATCAGGCAGAGAATCGGCGCATCCCCGGGCACCGGCGGCACGCCGACCTGCACCTCGGTCACCGACTGGCTGAGCACACTGCCCAGCTGGCCCAGCGCGGCCGGGCCGGGCAGCACCGCGAACACGCCGGTACTGGTGAACAGCGTGACCACCAGGCACAGCAACACGAACAGCTGGCCGACCCAGATCAACAGCCCCGGTACCCGCATCGCCCGCATCGCCGTGCCGGCCGCGGCCAGTACGAGCGTCACCACGAACACGTAGGCCAGCCAGGCCAGGCCGCCGACCACGCCGGCGATCGCGGTGGACGCGCAGATCACCGAGAGGGCCGCGGTCGCCGGCATGGCCAACGAGACCGCCGCCGCCCCGGTGGCCGGGGACTCGCCGGTGCGGGCGCCGCCCCGCTGTCCGCCGGGCCGACCCGTCGTCTGTTCCCGGCCGGTCACCGTGCTCACCGGGAGCCTCCGCTCATCGTCCTGTTCGTCCGCGTGCTGATCCGGCACAGCTCGGTCCAGACCTCGGTCATCGAGCTGTTCGGCCCGGCCAGCACGACCGACCAACCAGCGTCCCGCAGCACCCGGGCCGCGTCGGCCTGGTCCAGCGGGGTGTCGCCGCTCGCGTCACCGGCCGCCTCGGCCCACTGCGCCACGTCCAGCAGGACCGCGATGCTGCGCGCGCCCCGGGACCGCACGGTGGCCAGTTGGGCGGCGGCGGTGGGGGTGAGCGCGCCGAAGATGCCCACCAGTTCGTGGCCGGACGCCGGGTCGACGCCCGCGGCCACCTCGGTGCGGTGCGCCGGTCGCAGCGCGGCCAGCACGTCCAGCACCGCCGCGTCGCTGTGCGCGGCCTCCGCGGTGTCGCCGGTGAGCACGGCGCCGTCCTCGGTGACCAGCCGGACCTGCTGCCCGCAGCGGTGCAGGTGCAGGCAGACGCTGGCACAGAAGGAGACCGCCCACTCCAGGCTGGAGTTGGGCCCGGTGCCCCGGTGCGCGCCCGCGCGGGCGTCCAGCAGCAGCGTGGTGCCGCCGCGCCAGGGCCGTTCCTCGACCCGGACCATCAGTTCGTCCTGCCGGGCGGTCGACTTCCAGTGCACCCGGCGCAGGTCGTCGCCCTGTCGGTACTGGCGGACCACGGCGTCGTCCTCGCCCTGGCCGGAGCGCAGCAGGATGGACCCGTCGTCCCCGGAGCCGACGCCGGAACCACCGGGCAGGCCACCCAGCGCGGTCGTCCTGGGCACCACGACGACCCGGCTGGTGCCGGCCAGTTCGCGTTCGAACTCGGCCAGGCCGAACGGGTCGGTGATCTTGGCCCGCAGCGGGCCGAGCTGGTGCACGCCGCGCATGGACGGGTGGATCCGATAGCCGAGCCGGACCGTGCCGCGCCAGCGCAGCCGTTCCACCACGAACCGGGGCCGGCCGCCGAGCAGATAGGGCACGCCGTCCTCAAGCAACAGGCCGCCGGCCGGCACGCGGCCGGTCGCGTGCACCTCAAGGACGACCTCGGCGAGCTGCCCGGCCGGTACCCGTGGCGGCAGCAGCACCCGCTTGGCCGACAGGCCGATCCGGGCGGTCGACGAGAGCGCCGCGGACAGCAGCGGCAGCGCGATCACGAACGCGGAGACCCGAAGCAGGTCCCGCTCGTTGAGCACGGCTGAGCAGAGGGCCGCGGCGAAACCCGCGGCGAGCAGACAACGGCCGCGGGTGGTCAGGCCGGACATGGCGCCGCGCATGGGAAACTCCGTCTACCTGCGGTCTCCGCGCAGGCCGGCGACCCACTGCGCGCTCGGGTCAAGGGCACCGTGCGGGACCGGAACCCGCTGGAGCAGGTTGCGCACGAGTTCGGGCGCCGACCGGCGGGCGGCCTGCGCCTCCGGGGAGAGCACCAGTCGGTGGGCGAGCACCGGAATCGCCACCGCGTGCAGGTCGTCGGGCACGACGAAATCACGGCCGGCGAGCGCGGCCTGCGCCCGGCCGGCCCGGACCAGGTGCAGGGTGGCGCGCGGGGAGGCGCCCAGCCGCACGTCGGGCAGCCTGCGGGTGGCCGACACGAGTTCGACCGCGTAGCGGCGGATGTCCGGCGACAGGTGCACCTTGCGCACGGTGGCCACCAGCGCACGGACCTGGTCGGCGTTGGCGACCGGCTGCAACAGGTTCATCGGGTCGGTGCCGGCGTGCTCGTCGACCATGGCCAGTTCGGCGGCCTGGTCGGGGTAGCCGATGGACACCCGGGCGGCGAACCGGTCGCGCTGGGCCTCGGGCAGCGGGTAGGTGCCCTCCATCTCCACCGGGTTCTGGGTGGCGATCACCATGAACGGCGAGTCCAGCGGGTAGGCCCGGCCGTCGACGGTCACCTGCTGTTCTTCCATGCACTCCAGCAGCGCGGACTGGGTCTTGGGCGAGGCCCGGTTGATCTCGTCGCCGACGACGATGTTGGCGAACACCGGGCCGGGCCGGAACTCGAAGTCCATCGTCTGCCGGTTGTAGATGGACACCCCGGTGATGTCGCTGGGCAGCAGGTCGGGAGTGAACTGGATGCGGTTCACCGAGCAGTCGATGGACCGGGCCAACGCCTTGGCCAGCGAGGTCTTGCCGACCCCTGGCACGTCCTCGACCAACAGGTGGCCCTCGGCCAACAGGGTCACCAGGGCGATCCGGACGACCTCGGGCTTGCCGACCAGCACCCGTTCGACGTTCGCGCCGATCCGGCCGGTGATGGCGTGCAGGTCGGCCAGCGCGGTGGTCATCCCGACGGACGACCCGGGCGGCACCGGAGCCACCGCGTCCGGCCGTGCGCCGGGGGCCGGCGTCCCGTTCGTGCCCGGATGGCCGTTGGTGACCCCGCTGGTGACCCCGCTACTGACGCTGTTGACCCCGCCGGGATGACTGTTCGGGTGGCTGCCGGGAAGGCCCCCCAGCGGTGCGCCGGGGTTGCTGCCCTGGCTGTGGCCAGCACTGCCACCCGAACTGTTGCCATGATCGGGTAGCGCGGCTGGTCGGCTCGTCGACGTCACTCGGTCTCCTGATGGTTCGTCGGCAACCTGGTGGGCTGCTGCCGAGATTGCCAGCACTAGCGTCCCACGAACCCCGGCTGTTGTGGACGGCCCGCATCCACGGGCCAGTACGGCGCAGTTACCAAAGTACTGCCGAAAGTACCGCCGATTCGCGCCCCACCGTGCCCCACCGGTAGGACCACGTCTACCACGATCCCTATCACGACGGCTCGGTTCGCCGGGTCGGAACCGATGATTCAGGACTGTTCGTCTTCGTAGTGGTCCAGTTCCCCGGATGGGTGACCGGGGCCGCCCCACCATCCCCCCACCGGGCCCCACCGGTCACTACCTGCGTAAACGGCGCGCCAACTGTCGGCGCGGGCCGATTTCTGGCGTTGACTGTGGTGAAAAGTGGGGTACTGTGGCGGCGAGTGGGGCAGACGGGAGCCCTATGGCCGGCTCGCAAGGTCGGTGGGGAGGTGGGAGTCGTGTTCCTCGGCACCCATACCCCAAAACTCGACGACAAAGGGCGGCTCACGCTGCCGGCGAAGTTCCGGGACGCTCTGGCGGGGGGTCTGATGGTCACCAAAGGCCAGGACCACTGCCTGTACGTGTTCCCGCGAGCCGAGTTCGAGCAGATGGCCCGCAAGGTCGCGGACGCACCGTTCACCAACGAGGCCGTCCGTGCCTATCAGCGGTATCTGTTCGCCGGCACCGACGAGCAGCGGCCGGACAGCCAGGGGCGTATTTCCATCGCACCGGAACTGCGTCGCTACGCCGGCTTGGCCAAGGAGTGTGTGGTGATCGGCGCGATCACCCGCCTGGAGATCTGGGATTCCGAAGCGTGGCAGACCTACCTCGACGAACACGAGGACAGCTACGCCAAGGCACAGGAGGAGGTACTGCCCGGCGTGTTCTGACCCGCCGTTGTCATCCGGCCCGATGGGAGTCGCAGGCCGGACGAGCGCGGTGACATCACACGTGGCCGGATGTCGTTTGGCCTCGGTCCGCTCGGCTTTCGCCCCTGGCGCACCTTCCCCGGCGCCAGGTGTGACGGGCGGGCGGGGACCTGACGGCATCCGGTTCGGGCAATAGGGGGCCCGTTCGAGGAGGACATGGGAGCGTCCGACGGCTGGCAACGGTAGATCAAGGGGGTTGGCGATGGCGGTTGGTCCACGCCCGCCCGATCCTCGGCACGTACCGGTGCTGTTGGACCGGGTGTTGGCGCTGCTCGCGCCGGCTCTGACCGATCCCGCGGCCGTCCTGGTGGACGCCACCCTCGGCCTCGGCGGTCACGCGGACGCACTGCTGTCCGCCCATCCGGAACTCACCCTGGTCGGTCTCGACCGGGACACCCGCGCGCTGGCCCGCTCCGGCGAACGCCTCGCCCGGCACGGCGACCGGGTCCACCTCGTGCACGCCGTCTACGACGAGCTGCCCACCGTGCTCGCCGACCTCGGCCTCGGGCCGGTCCAGGGCGTGCTGTTCGACCTCGGAGTGTCCTCGATGCAGCTGGACGAGGCCGACCGCGGCTTCGCCTACGCCAAGGACGCCCCGCTGGACATGCGGATGAACCAGGACAGCGGGATCACCGCCGCCGACGTGCTGAACACCTATCCGGCCGGGGACCTGGCGCGCGTCCTGCGCGAGTACGGCGAGGAGCGGTTCGCCGGCCGGATCGCCAGTGCGGTGGTCCGCGAGCGCGACCGCGAGCCGTTCACCACCAGCGCCCGCCTGGTCGAGCTGCTCTACCAGGCGGTGCCGGCGGCCAGCCGGCGCACCGGCGGGCACCCGGCCAAGCGCACCTTCCAGGCGCTGCGCATCGAGGTCAACGCCGAGTTGGACGTGCTGACCACCGCCATCCCGGCCGCGCTGACCGCGCTCGCCGAGGGCGGCCGGATCGTCGTCGAGGCCTACCAGTCGTTGGAGGACCGGATCGTCAAGCGGGTGTTCGCCGACTGGTCGGCCTCCCGCACCCCGGCCGGCCTGCCGGTCGAACTGCCCGGCCACGGCCCGCGGCTGCGCCTGCTGACCAGGGGCGCCGAGCAGGCCGACACCGAGGAGACCGAACACAACCCGAGGGCCGCGTCCGTCCGGCTGCGTGCCGCCGAGCGGACCAGTGAGGCGGTGGCATGACCGCGCCCGCGCGCAAGGCCGCGCCGACCACCCCGGCCAAGACGAGCCCGCAACGCGACCGGACCACCGGCAAGAGCGGAACCAAGAGCACGGTCAAGCCGACCGGCAAGACCGCGACCCGGACCACCGGCAAGCCCGGTGCCAAGACCGGCGCCAAGACCGCGGCCAAGCCGCTCGCGCCGCAGCCGGACGGCTCGGGCACCGCCCGTGGCCGGTCCGCCGCGGCCGAGCGGGCCTACGCCCGGCGCGCGCAGCGCACCCGGCAGCCGGTCGGGCCGAAGCCGGAGCGCAAGCCCGGCTCCGCGTCCCGGGTCACCTTCGTGGTGCTGGTGATGGGCCTGCTGATCGGTGGCGTGGTGGCCAGCCTGTGGTTCTCCACCCAGGCCACTGCCGACGCCTACGCCCTCGAACAGGCCAGGGCACAGACCCTGGCGCTGTCCCAACGGGTACAGCGACTGCAACAGCAGGTGGCCAACGCGGACTCGGCGCCCTCGCTGTCCAACCGCGCGCGCCAGCTGGGCATGGTGCCGGCCGGCGATCCGGCGCACCTGGTGGTCGGCAGCAACGGCGCGGTCACCGTGATCGGGTCGCCGACGCCGGTCACCTCGCCGCCGCCGCTGGTCACCTACAGCAGCCCGCCGCCGACCACCGCGCCCAGTGCGCCCCCGGCCACCTCGCCGGTCAGCCCGACCACAAACCCGAGCAACCACTAACGGGAGGTGAGGATGCCGCCGACGCCCCCGGCCCGGCCGGTCCGCTCTCAGCCTGGGACAGCGGCGTCGCGGCTCCGCCGTCGCGCCACGCGCTCCAGGACCAGCGTGAACGCCAAGCCACGGTTGGTGATCGGCCGGCTGGTGATGGTCGGTGCACTTGTCGTGGCCGGGCTGCGACTGGTCGACGTGCAGGGCATCCAGGCCTCCGCGCTGTCCATGAAGGCCGAACAGCAGTTGCAGACCAAGATCTTCCTGCCGGCGAGCCGGGGCACCATCACCGACCGCAACGGCGGGCAGCTCGCCTTCAGCGTCGACTCCAAGGCGCTCTACGCGCAGCCCGCGCGGATGCGCAAGGACTGGGCGACCACCGCGACCACGCATCCCGGGGTGAGCTACGAGCAGTACACCCAGCAGATCGTGGACAGGATGACCCAACTGCTCGGCTCGGCGGTCGACGGCCAGACCCTGCTCAACCAGCTCCGGTCCACCGCCACCTTCACCTATCTGGACAAGGTGGTCGATCCGGGCATCGCCGCGCAGATCACCGCCGCGTTCCCGGAGATCGGCGCCGAGGACCGGTCCCAGCGGGAGTACCCGAACGGCTCGGTGGCCGCGAACGTGGTGGGCGTGGCCAACTGGCGCGACGCCACGTCGACCGCGCCCGGCGAGGTCGGCGGCCTGACCGGGCTGGAGAACTCGATGAACGCCCAGCTCGCCGGCCGCCCCGGCTCCGAGCTGGTGGACACCCAGCAGGGCAACGACCAGGTGATCATCCCGGGCAGTGAGCGCGACGTGCATCCGGCGGTGGCCGGCGCGAACGTGCAGCTGACCATCGACACCGACGTGCAGTTCGAGGTGCAGCAGCTGCTCGCCCAGTACGTGGCCAAGACCGGCGCCAAGGACGGCACCGCGGTGGTGATGGACGCGCACACCGGACAGGTCTACGCGCTGGCCGACGACAACACGTTCGACCCGAACAACCTGGCCGCCGCGACCAGCGCCGATGTCGGTGACCAGGCGGTGACCACGCCCTACGAGCCCGGTTCGGTGGGCAAGATCGTCACGATGGCGGCGGCGTTGGACGCGGGGCTGGTCACCCCGCAGACGGTGATCAACGTGCCCGGTTCGCTCCAGGTGGCCGACCGGACGATCACCGACGACTGGTCGCACCCCGACGAAGGGTTCACCGTCGCGGGCGTGTTCGCGAAGTCCTCGAACATCGGCACGGTCGAGATCGCCCAGAAGGTCGGGCCGACGAACTTCTACCAGATGATGATGAAGATGGGCCTGGGCCAGCGGACCGGTATCGGCCTGTCCGGCGAGAGTCCGGGTTACGTGCCGGCGATCAACACCTGGTCGGGCAGCACGTTCGGCAACCTGCCGTTCGGCCAGGGCTACTCGGTGACCGTGTTGCAGATGGCCAGCATGTACCAGGCGATCGCCAACGGGGGCGTGCGGGTACCGCCGCGGATCATCCAGTCGGTGACCCAGCCGGACGGCACGGTGGTGACCACCCCGCAGCCGGCCGGGGTGCGGGTGGTCAGCCAGCAGACGGCGAGCACGCTGCTGGGCATGATGCGCTGGGTGACCCAGAAGGCGCCCTCGCCCAACGAGGGCACCGGCGTGTCCGCGGCACTGCCCGGCTACCAGATCGCCGGCAAGACCGGCACCGCCCAGCAGGTCGACCCGACCTGCGGCTGCTACAGCCACAGCAAGGACACGGTCACCTTCAGCGGCATCCTGTCCGCGGAGAACCCGAAGTTCGTGGTGGGCATCATGCTGGACGCGCCGGCCAACGGCGCGGAGAGCGCGGGCACCGCGGCGCCGCTGTTCCACG